>NZ_PKIE01000009.1:2500-51231 GCF_002860865.1 Streptococcus mitis | reverse complement strand
TCGTCCTGAGCCAGGATCAAACTCTCATTAAAAGTTTGAGTTCTCACTCATTTCTGTCACTGACAGATTTATTGTTTTTCATTGTTCAGTACTACAACCTTAGTTGTAGCGCCCTGCACATTGGTTCGTCTTGTTCAGTTTTCAAAGGTCTTTGTCACTCACTTCTCTCAAGTGACAACTATATTAGTATATCACAGTCGCTTTCGCTTGTCAACACTTTTTTGAAACTTTTTTAAACTTTTTTCATCAAGTATTACTACCGCAACATACCATAGTCCGTACGGGATTCGAACCCGTGTTACCGCCGTGAAAAGGCGGTGTCTTAACCCCTTGACCAACGGACCAGAGTTGTTATTTTCAACTCTTACTATTATACCGACTTTTTATTTTTTGTCAACTACTTTTTTAAACTTTTTTTACTTTTTTGCATGAATTCCTAATAAGTACGGATGTCAAACTCTTTAAACACAATACGTAAGTCTCTTAACACTCTTTGACGCCCTCGGAAGCGTTCATCTCTTAAGACGCGTTCTAACTCTTCTTGTTTGTCTTTACTTTGTTTACTTCTATAATCTCTTAGTGTTTCATGAAAGAGATAATAGTCATCTAGCCAGAGTCCTCCCTCACTTATACGATGACTTATCTCACCCACTTCTTCATAAAGCTCTTTATCATATCTCCGTTTTTGACTTTCTTGTTTACGGAGATAATCTAGAATTCGATTCCGGAATTTTGTTTTGAAGTATTTACGTAAACGAGGAATATCGTCTACTAGCCCTTCTTCGCTACTAATCAATTCATGTAGACATATCATTCCCTCTTGATCCCAGTCCGATAACTCCCACAAATGAAGGTAATATTCATTTCTACTCTTATATACAATTCCCTGGACTTCTCCATACAATTCTTTAAACATAACGTTCCCCTTTCTGTGTACAGTCTAACAGATTCAGAAACACTTTTGGCACATTTCATCCATTCTGCACCCTTTAGCTCCTCAACTGCACAAAAAAGAGAGGACAAGCCTCTCTCAGGGTTATAATTCTGCGATTTGGTTTAGGTTTACTTCTGCAACTGTGTCATTACCAAACATAGAGATAATCATCTTCACTTTATTGTTATCAATCTCCGTAATCTTACCGGTATAATCTGCAAAAGCTCCATCAATAATACGTACAGTTTGACCAACTTCAACATCGATATCAAACTCTTGTACAGTTTGTCCCATAGAAACCAAGATATCACGAATTTCTTGTTCCAATAATGGAGTTGGTTTTGATCTATTTCCGTGAGATCCGACGAATCCTGTAACATTTGGTGTATTTCGAACAACAAACCAAGCTTCATCTGTCATGACCATTTCTACAAGAACATAACCTGGAAAGCGATTTTCTTCTACTTCTTTTCTCTTTCCATTTTTTTCAACTTGCACTGTTTGTGTTGGAATTTCAACGCGTAGAATATTATCCAACATATTGTAGGTTTGTGCACGTTGTAATAGATTTTCTTTCACCTTATTTTCATAACCAGAATAAGTTTGTAAAACAAACCATCCTTTATCAAAACTATCCATGATATTTCCTTTCATAAATAGAAGATTTTTAGTGTACTTTCACTACTCTTCTAAAAAATGTTAATAAATCGAATCAAACCTGAAACAATCAACTGGTCAAAAATGTAAATAATCACTACAAAGAAAGCTGTGTATTCCATGATAGAACGAAAATCTCTCCAGCTTTCCTTGCGAGTTGGCCATGTTGTGTCTTTAAGAAGTCTAAAAATATCTCCAATAAAACGCATCGCTCTCTCCTATCTCGTTTCTCTGTGTGTAGTGTACTTGCCACAATGCTTACAAAATTTATTTACTTCTAGTCGTGTAGGCTTGGGGGTTCCACTAATCTTGATTGAATAGTTTCTCGAACCACAAACCGCACAAGCTAGGCTTGCTTTTTTTAGTGCCATAACGCCTCCATCTTATCTATTATAACAAGAAAGCTAGGCTTTGACAAGCATCTTAGCGAAATAGATTGACTACCGAATCCCATATTGTTTGAGCCTTTTCCTTAATCTTCGCATCTGAGATAGCCCGGCTAGCCTCATCTACTAGACTTTGCGCACGTCCTCGAATATCAGACAAATTATCATCTGTCTGGCTATTATCATTGGTTTGTACTTGTCTTTTTGTGTTAGCTGGTGCAATTCCATTTTGCTTATAAGCATTTTCAACTGTAAAGGTGCTTCCTGGTGTATAAGGTAAAATGGTATTTGCAATGTTTCTAAAGACATGAGCAGCACCATTTGATGTAGAACCCGCTAGATAGTGACTTTCATCAGTGGTCGGGAAACCAAGCCAGTGACTAATCACTACATCCGGAGTATAGCCAATTACCCACTGGTCACTTGTGTACTCCGGATTGAAAACTGCTTCAGTTGTTCCAGTTTTCCCTGCCATGACATAGTCTGCAGGCGATGAACTAATACCGGTACCATTGGTGAATGTCCCCAACATCATACTAGTCATCTTGTCAGCTACAGCTTTATCAATCACTCGTTTTTGTGAATTTTTATGACTCGCAATAACCTGACCACTAGCATTTTCAATTCTACTAATAAAATGAGCTTCCGGCATTAAACCTTCATTTGCAAAGGCAGCATATGCTTGAGCCATTTGAAGAGGATTGGTTTCGACACCGCTTCCTAAAGCGACACCAAGAACACGTTCTACCTTTTCCATGTTGAGTCCAAATTTTTCGCCTGCCTCAAAAGCCTTATCAACACCCAAATCATTAACAGTAGCAACAGCAGGTAGATTAAGCGATTCTGCCAAGGCTTGATACATGGGAACTTCTCGACTCTTTTTGATTCCTGCATAGTTATCTACCTTATAGTTGTCATACTTCATGGTATGGTTATCCAAGAGCTTATTCAAAGCCCAACCTGCTTCAACTGCTGGCGTATAAACAACTAAAGGCTTAATTGTAGAGCCAGGGCTACGTTTTGATTGAGTTGCATAGTTGAAATTCCGGAATCCTGTTTTATCATTGTCAGCAACTTGACCGACAACTCCACGAACTCCTCCTGTTTTCGGTTCGAGAGCGACACTTCCTGATTGTGCAAATGTTCCATCCTCTGCTCTCGGAAATAGCGCTGTATTTTCATAGACAACCTGCATATTTGCTTGGTAGTTTTGGTCCAGTTCTGTGTAAATGCGGTAGCCATTATTTACGATTTCTTCCTCTGTTAGATTATACTTGGAAACAGCTTCATTAACCACCGCATCAAAGTAAGAAGGATAGCGATAATCTGAGATTTTCCCTTCATACTTATCGTGCAATTGCGAATTCATATCAACTTCTGCAGCTTCGGTTTCTTGATTTTTATCAATATATCCTGCTGCAACCATATTCTGCAAGACAGTATCGCGCCGATTGGTAGAATCTTGTACGGAATTCAAGGGATTATACAGTTCCGGTCCTTTGAGCATCCCTGCCAGAGTTGCAGCTTGATCCAAACTCACTTCTGATGCAGAAACTCCAAAGTATTTCTTACTCGCATCTTCTACACCCCACACACCATTTCCAAAATAAGCATTGTTAAGGTACATGGTTAGGATCTGATCTTTGCTATATTTTTTAGTCAATTCTAAAGCCAAGAAAAATTCTTTCGCTTTTCTCTCAACAGTTTGATCCTGCGACAAATAGGCGTTTTTAGCCAGCTGTTGGGTAATAGTAGAACCACCACCTGAACGTCCAGCAGTGACAATAGCCAAGAAGAAGCGACCATAGTTAATCCCGTCATTTTTGTAGAAAGAACGATCTTCAGTTGCAATAACAGCATTTTGCAAATTTTTACTGATATCAGTCAATTCAACATAAGTTCCTTTTTGACCAGACAAAGCACCAGCCTCTTTTTCTTCACGGTCAAAAATGATAGTCCGAGTTTTCAAGGCGTTTTGCAAATCGTTAACATTGGTTGACTTAGCTACAGCAAACAAATAGGTTCCAACTAGCAAGCCTGCACTCAAACCTAGTATAAGGACAATCTTTGTTAGATGATAACGACGCCAGAATTTTCGAATTGGACCTACTTGGGCTAATTTTTTTCGATCACTGCGAGAACGACGTAAGCTAGTAGAATCAGAGTCCTCTAGTTCACTTGTTTCTTTTTTAAAAAGAGAAAGAAATTTCTCAAATAATTTATCTAATTTCATGCGTTTATTTTATCATCTTCATCATAGGAAGACAAGAATTTAGCTATTTCCTATCCAAATAGGGCTTTTTTTGTTACAATATCTGTATGAAATTCACATTTACATTGCCAGACTCTCTACCTCAAATGACGGTAAAGCAATTACTTGAGGAGCAACTCCTCATCCCTAGAAAAATCCGTCATTTTTTGAGAATCAAGAAACACATTTTGATTAATCAGCGAGAAGTTCATTGGAACGAGACGGTAAATCCTGGAGATGTTTGCCAATTGACTTTTGACGAGGAAGATTATCCCGAAAAAGAAATTCCTTGGGGCAACCCAAACCTTATTCAGGAAGTTTATCAAGATCAACACTTGATTATTGTAAACAAACCCGAGGGAATGAAAACGCATGGTAATCAGCCAAGCGAAATCGCCCTTCTTAACCATGTCAGTGCCTATGTTGGCCAAACCTGCTATGTCGTTCATCGTCTGGACATGGAAACCAGTGGCTTGGTTCTCTTTGCCAAAAATCCTTTTATCCTCCCCATTCTCAACCGCTTATTGGAGAAAAAAGAGATTTCTAGAGAATATTGGGCACTCGTTGACGGAAATATCAGCAACAAAGAACTTGTTTTCAAAGACAAAATCGGACGTGATCGCCATGATCGCAGAAAGCGAATAGTTGATACAAAAAATGGGCAATATGCTGAAACGCATGTAAGCAGATTAAAGCAATTTCCAAACAAAACTTCCTTGGTTCGTTGCAAACTAAAGACCGGGCGAACCCATCAGATTCGTGTCCACCTTTCGCATCATAATCTTCCTATCCTGGGGGACCCTCTCTATAATAGTAAATCAAAAACAAGTCGGCTTATGCTCCACGCCTTTCGACTTTCCTTTACCCATCCACTTACATTAGAGGGATTAAGCTTCACTACCCTATCAGATACTTTTGAAAAAGAATTAAAAAAGAATGGATGATAGCGTCATCCATTTTTCCATATAAGAAAAGCAAGACCAAAAGGCCTTGCTTTTTTATCGACTCATGAATTATTTAGCGATTTTTGCGAAGTATTCAAGAGTACGAACAAGTTGTGCAGTGTATGACATTTCGTTGTCGTACCATGATACAACTTTAACCAATTGTTTACCGTCAACGTCAAGAACTTTAGTTTGAGTTGCGTCAAACAATGAACCGTAAGACATACCTACGATATCTGAAGATACGATTGGGTCTTCAGTGTATCCGTATGATTCGTTTGAAGCTGCTTTCATAGCTGCGTTTACTTCATCAACAGTAACGTTCTTTTCAAGAACTGCTACCAATTCAGTAACTGATCCTGTTGGAGTTGGAACACGTTGTGCAGATCCGTCAAGTTTACCGTTCAATTCTGGAATTACAAGACCGATAGCTTTAGCGGCACCAGTTGAGTTAGGAACGATGTTTGCAGCACCAGCGCGAGCACGGCGAAGGTCACCTCCACGGTGTGGTCCGTCAAGGATCATTTGGTCACCAGTGTAAGCGTGGATAGTAGTCATCAATCCTTCAACAACACCAAAGTTGTCTTGAAGAGCTTTAGCCATAGGAGCCAAGCAGTTTGTAGTACATGAAGCACCTGAGATAACTGTTTCAGTACCGTCAAGAACGTCATGGTTAGTGTTAAATACAACTGTTTTAACGTCGTTTCCACCAGGAGCAGTGATAACAACTTTTTTAGCTCCACCTTTAAGGTGTTTTTCAGCTGCATCTTTCTTAGCAAAGAAACCAGTAGCTTCAAGAACGATTTCTACACCGTCAGTAGCCCAGTCGATTTGCTCTGGATCACGCTCAGCAGAAACTTTAACGAATTTACCGTTAACTTCAAATCCACCTTCTTTAACTTCAACAGTACCGTCGAAACGACCTTGAGTTGTGTCGTATTTCAACAAGTGTGCAAGCATAACTGGATCTGTAAGGTCGTTGATGCGTGTAACTTCAACACCTTCTACGTTTTGGATACGACGGAAAGCAAGACGACCGATACGTCCGAAACCGTTAATACCAACTTTAACTACCATTAGTGATTTCCTCCTTATGAAAATCATGAAATTTTTATTGTGAAAAGAGTAACTTGAATCACTACAAATCACCTTTCAACAAACCTATTATATAACTATTTAAGTTTAATTGCAAGTACGGGCATTGTTTTTCTATGTTAGTTTCTTTTTTAAACTGTAAATCAAGGAATCCCTTACTATTCATATCGTAGCGATTCTACAGGATCCATTTTACTAATTTTACGTGCGGGGAAGTAAGCTGATACATAACCAAGCAAGAGAGCGAAAGCTAGAGTTCCTAAAATAGATAGAGGATTTAATTCAAAAACTTTCGTGATGGATGGGTAAAAGTGATTTACAACCGCATTCGCCAAACTTCCCACCCCTTGTGCAACCAAAAAGGCCAGTAACAAGGCGATGCCTACAATCCAGATAGCCTCGTAAATAAAAATTCCTTTGACATCACGATTTTGATAACCAACTGCCTTCATGACACCTATTTCCTTAGAACGTTGCATGATATTGATGTAAATGATAATACCAATCATGACCGCTGCTACCACAATAGCTTGTGATGAAAGTACAATCAATAATCCCTGAATGACACGAATAAAAGTAATCACAATATCAAGAACCTTCTGTTGAGAAAGAACAGTATACTTCTTGTTTTTCTGCAATTCTTCTGTTATCGCTTTTGTTTGTGATGGATCTTTGAGTTCCAAGATAAAATAAGATACAGCTTTTGTAAATCCAGCTTCTTTCAAGATTGCTTCCATTTGATTAGACGGCATAAAACTGTTGCTGTTCTCCATATCATCTTCATCATTGATCACACGCACAATCTTTGTTTGAAATTGAGCAGTCTTGCTAGCTTCGGCAGCATTTTCTACAATGCTGGCTGAGACTGATTTGCCAATAACATCACTAGCTGTTAGATTTTTTCCTGTCTGTTCATTCCAATTTTTTAGTAAACTGATTGGAATCGTCAAGCCCTGTTCATTTGCATCAGTATAGAGGGAGCCAGCCAATACTTTATCCGTCTCATTACTACTAACAGAGATACTTGTATCCTCATAGAGACTCACTACTTGAGCATAAGAAGGCATCGTTTGACTCAGATCCATTTCTTGCCCATCTATAGTAATATTTGACATGATCATCCCAAAAGGACTCTCCAAATATTTAATAGCTTCTTTTCCAACTGTATCCGTGATATAGTTCTTATCATCTTGGTTCAAAAAGCCTCGTCCAACATTTTTTGTGTTTAAAGCAATCTGAACTTGAGAAGGAATTTGACCTCCATTCGTATTTTCATCAATCATCGAAATCAATGCATTTCCCAAGCCGAAAGAAATTAAGACTCCTACAAAACCGATTGAGGTTGCTAGCGCAATCAATAGGTTACGCCACTTTCTTTCCAGAAAGTTATTTAAAGAAAGTTTGAATTTATTTTTCAATGATAATCCTTTATTTTTTGACTTCTTCAACGACTTCACCATCCTTCATTTTGATAATCACATCTGCATATTCAGCAACCTCTGGATTATGGGTTACGATCAATACTGTTTTCCCTGTTTGGGCTAAATTTTTAAACACTTCCAATACCTTTTCTTGGGATTGAGAATCCAGCGAACCCGTTGGCTCATCTGCTACAATCATATCAGGCTGATTTACCAGTGCACGCGCTATTGCTACACGTTGCTTTTGCCCACCAGAAAGTTGTTTAACATTTTTAGCCACAAAAGGCTCCATGCCTAAGTTACTTAATTGCTCCTTTGCAATCATTGTCATCTCCCTGTCAGATAAATCTTTGACATAGAGAGGTAGCTTGACATTGTCCAAGACAGACTGATGTGGAATGAGGTTAAAGTTTTGAAACACAAATCCAATCTTATCTTTACGAAATTGAGTTAGTTCAATCTCTGATAAGTCACGGAGGGATTCCCCTTTAAACTCTAAATCTCCTTCATATTGTCTATCTAAACCGCTGATGATATTTAGTAAACTGGTTTTGCCACAGCCTGATGGACCGTAAATCGCTGTAATTTTACCTTTTGCGATTTGCAGATTTATATTCTTTAAAGCCTGCTCTTGATGTTTACCGTCCAAAGTGTAAAACTTTGAAATATTTTTAATGGATAAAATGGACATTCTTTCCCCCTTGTTTAAAACCGTTATCGTCATACATCCTACTTACAGAAAATCCTTCAAGTTACATCAGCACTGATTTCCCCTACGGGCCTACTAGCTTAGAGTTTTCTCTCTATTGCCTAGTTTGCTTCTGGATGTATATCAAGTAAAATTCATTGTAACAAAAAAGCGGCATTCCCTCAATGACAGAAATGTCACTCCTATAAAGCATTTAACAATACCTTTCTAAATCTTGGCTCCATTCATTATCTAAACTAACGATTAACTTCTCATTGCCAAACATCCTCGCCATCATTTTTGCTTCTTCATACTTTTGTTTTGCTGTATCATAATCAGTCTGAAGATAATATTTCCACTCCACCATCAAGACAATCGGTTGCTTTTGGAAATCTCGTGTTTTCTGCCCTATTTTATTTAAGGTCTCAACTGCTCTCTTAAAATAACGAAACAGCCCCATAATTTCTATACAAGCTAAAGAAGCTAACAAGGAATCTCTAAGCAAGTCCAAACAATCGAACTCTATCTTATCAACCTGAGAACTTAGTTTGTCATGAAAACAAAGAATGGTTTCATGCTCAGATTCTTTTATCTCACCCATATTTAAACCATCCATTAACTGACAGTTGAAATACAGTCTCAGTTTCAACAAGTCCTCGGCTTTATATACATCTCTGGATAGTAAATCTTGAAGACCGCCCTCAATCACACTGCTTCCGTATAAGGAATTACTAGTCGCCCTCACCTCATCTATTGCTTGAAGACAATCCACTAGCACTTTCTCATCACGTGGCAAATCATCATAAAAACACTCAAAAATCTCATCGAAATATTCTTCCTTTTGTTCCTGCAACTCCTTGTCTCCATAGTCAGGATGATGTAAAAGAAAGTACTTTAATTCTTGGTAGCGTTTAGGCAATTCCTTATAATCTGGCATCAAGACGTAGGACGGAATTTCTAATCTATCTGCAATATATTCTAGGGTTTTTATCGTCGGGCGAAATTCTCCTTTTTCGATTCTCACCAACTGACGCACTGATAGTTCAGACTCATCCCCGCAAAAAACTGGACGACTAAGCCCTTTCTCCTCTCTAAGAATCCTTACCTTTTCCCCTAGCTCATTCATCTCTTACATTTCTCCCTCGCATGATTATAAAAGATTTGATTTTCAAATAAATATATGCGATGATTATACCATTTTTCAAATAGAATTACAAAAAAAGAGACAGGAAATTCCTGCCTCTAGGCTGATAACAATTATTTACGGCGTCCTGGTCTTTCTTTGTAACCATAGTAAGAATCTTCGATGATTTCTTGCATATGGTCAACCATTGGAAGACGTGGGTTAGCTGGTGAACATTGATCTTCGTAAGCAAGGAAGGCCAATTCGCGAGAATGTTCTTTCCATTCTTTTTCATCGATTCCTTGTGCTTTGAAGTTCATTTGGATACCTACGCGCTCACCAAGTTCGTAGACAGCTTTTGCGTAAGATTCCACACCTTCTTCTGGAGTAGAAGCTGGAAGTCCAAGCATGCGTGCGATATCTTGGTATTTTTCATCTGCACGGTAGTAGTTGTACTTAGGCCATGTTGCTGTCTTAGCTGGACGTGTACCGTTGTAACGGATAACGTATGGAAGCAAGATAGCATTAGTACGACCGTGGATTGTGTGGAATTGCGCACCAATCTTATGAGCCATTGAGTGAGAAATACCTAGGAAGGCATTTGCAAAGGCCATACCAGCGATTGTTGAAGCGTTATGCATTTTCTCACGTGAGTGGAAGTCTGCATTCTTAACTGAGCTTTCAAGGTTTTCGAATACAAGTTTGATTGCTTGAAGCGCCAAACCGTCAGTGTAGTCGCTAGCCATTTGTGATACGTAAGCTTCAGTCGCGTGAGTCAATACGTCCATACCAGTATCCGCAGCTACAAATCCTGGAACTGTCAATACCAAAGCAGGGTCTACGATTGCCACAGTTGGTGTCAATGAGTAATCAGCGATTGGGTATTTACGGTTATTTGCTTTATCAGAGATAACGGCAAATGGTGTTACTTCAGATCCTGTACCAGATGTTGTTGGGATTGCGATGAATTTAGTCTTCTTACCAAGCAATGGGAATTTGAAGGCACGTTTACGGATATCCATGAATTTTTGGACAAGGTCACGGAAGTCCACTTCTGGTTGTTCGTAGAAGAGCCACATTACTTTAGCAGCATCCATTGGAGATCCACCACCGAGAGCGATGATTGTATCTGGTTTGAAGGCACGCATAATCTCAGTACCACGGTTTACAGTTGTGATATCTGGATCTGGTTCTACATCAGCAAAGATTTGGTAAACAACCTTATTGCGACGAAGATCAAGTTGTTCGATGATACGATCAAGGAAACCAAGCTCTACCATGGCATGGTCAGTAACGATCATGACACGTTCAACGTCACGACATTTTTGAAGGTATTGAATTGAATCACGTTCAAAGTATGTTTTTGAAGGAAGTTTCATCCATTGCATGTTATTTCTCCGTCTTCCGACTTTTTTGATATTCAAGAGGTTAATGGCACTAACGTTATCCCCAACTGAGTTGCGTCCGTAAGAACCACATCCAAGTGTCAATGATGGCAAGAAGGCATTGTAAACGTCCCCGATACCACCGAAAGTAGAAGGTGAGTTACAGATAACACGAATAGCTTTAACAGCTTTACCAAATTCTTTAGTCAATTCTTCGTCAGCTGTATGGATGGCTGCTGAGTGACCAAGACCGTTAAATTCAACCATTTGACGAGCCTTAGTAATACCATCTTCACGGCTTTCAGATTTCAAAACTGCGATAACTGGTGATAATTTTTCACGAGTCAATGGCTCATTTTCACCAACTTCTTTACATTCAGCAGCAAGAATGTTTGTTCCTTCTGGAACTGTAAATCCTGCTTGTTCTGCAATCCAAGTTGCTGGTTTACCAACGATGTCAGCGTTCAATTTCGCACCAGCACAGTTTTTGCTGTTTGCTTTCACGCCGAAACAGAATTCTTCAAGAAGAGCTTTTTCTTTTTTGTTTACAAAGTAAGTGTGGTAAGATTTGAACTCTGCTACAAATTCATCGTAAATTTCTTTATCAATGATAACCGCTTGTTCAGATGCACAGACCATACCGTTATCAAATGATTTAGACATGACAATATCGTGTGCAGCTTGACGAATGTTTGCTGATTTTTCAACATAAGCTGGAACGTTTCCGGCACCTACCCCAAGAGCTGGTTTACCACATGAATAAGCCGCCTTAACCATGGCATTACCACCTGTTGCAAGGATTGTCGCAACACCTTCGTGGTTCATAAGGGCACTTGTTGCTTCCATAGATGGTTGAGTAATCCATTGCACACAGTTTTCAGGAGCACCAGCTGCGATAGCTGCATCGCGGACGATACGTGCTGCATGAGCAGATGATTCTTGTGCTGATGGATGGAAGGCAAAGACGATTGGGTTACGTGTCTTCAATGAAATCAATGATTTGAAGATTGCTGTTGATGTTGGGTTTGTTGTTGGAGTGATACCACAAACAACACCAACTGGTTCAGCAATAAGGGTTAAACCTGTTACATCGTCTTCTTCAATAACACCAACTGTTTTAGTGTGGCGCATGTTGTTTACTACGTGTTCACAAGCAAACAAGTTCTTAGTCGCTTTATCTTCGAATACACCACGTCCTGTTTCTTCAAAGGCATGTAAAGCCAATTCTCCGTGGGCATCCAAAGCTGCTACTGACGCTTTAGCTACGATGTAGTCGACCTGTTCTTGGTCGAGTTTACGCATTTCTTCAAGGGCAACTAGAGCTTTTTGCACCAATCCATCAACATGCTTTTCAGCAGCGAGTTTCTTTTCCTCTGGTGTCACAGTTTTTTTATCAGCCATATTTTCCTCCATAGCTTTCAAGGATCGATATCCTTTGTTAATTTTTTCACAAGTTTATTATAACGCATTATTTCAACTTTGTAAACAGTTTCATAAACATTTCACAAAGAATTTTTAGTTCCTTGTGAAATCTTTCTCATTTTCTTTGCTTATCAAGTTTTTTCTTTAGAGTTTGTGAAATTTATTTCAAATATTTTTTTATTTCACAAACTTGCTTGGAAGAGAGACTTGGAAAGAAAGGGATTTGCAGGTAAGCGCTTACTTAAACATTCTAACAATACCTCCTTTGATAAGGAGGCTTTATTTTTGTTGAAAAACACCTTGTTTAAAAGTCCCTTCATAAACGACTTCTTGTTCTGTTGTTAGTTTTCCTTTTCCTTCAGCCTGACCATTTACAAAATCACCTTCGTAGGTCCAGCCTTCTTTAGATTGAAAGGTACCTTTTCCGTTGAAGGCTCCATTGTTGAAACCACCTGTATATTGGTCTCCATTTTGGAAGGTGATGGTTCCTTGGCCATTCATTTTACCACGGACAAGACTGCCATCGTAAACAATCGTTCCATTATCAAGCTTTAGAACACCTTTTCCGGGAATATTTAGAAAAAAGACGAGTACAGCACAGAAAACAATGGTAACTACTGCCAAAAGCTCTAAACGTGGACGAGTCAGATAGACATGATACTTTTCGTAAAAATTCTTAAGATTTTCCACCTTCACTCTCCTTTTCTAAACGTTCTAACCAAGCTTGACAACCTGCTTGAACACGCTGATAGGTTTCCTCAAAATCTCCTGTATACCAAGGATCTGGAACACTTTCAGATGCAAATGAGTAAATCTTATCTTGACAGTCTACTGGACACATCTGACGTAGATCCGAAACATTTGAAGCGTCCATTCCGATAATATAATCAAAGGCTTCAAAATCTTCCTTACTAATCTGAAGCGATGTTTTGCCTCTGTCATAAGGAATATCATACTCTTGAAAAACCCCCTGAGTTCCCTTATGAATCGGATTGCCATGTTCCCAAGAGGAAGTCGCTCGACTTTGGATTTCGTAGTTATCTGTCATCGATTTCATCACAAACTCGGCCATAGGGCTGCGGCAAATATTTCCCAGACAGACAAATACTAATTTTTTCATCCCATTTCCTTTCTTTTATAGAAAAACGGGAGTTCGTGATCTCGTCTTATTTTTCAATTGCGCCTTCGAGTGAAGCTGTTTCTTTCAGCGGCAATACGGTCTTGATAGCAGCTAGTTCAAAAGTCAAGTAAACTCCATCTACATCAAGAACAATTGTTTTCTTTTCTGTATCTACTTCATCGACTGTTCCATAAAGTCCACCGATTGTAATCACTTCATAGCCTTTTTGTAATTTATTCAAGCTTTCCATACGCTTTTGTGCTTGTTTCTTTTGAGAGCGTTGCGTAAAGAACATCAAGCCCACCATAGCCACAAGAATGATTAAAAATGTATATTGTGATTCCATTATATTCTCCTTTGTCTTTTACATAGGACTACTATATCAAATTTCAGTTACTTTTACAAGATTGTACCTTACTTTTCTAGTAAGAAAAAACCAGAGCTTACGCCCTGATTTTTAGGATTATTTCAAGTTTTGAACGACTTTTACAAGATTTTCAACTGTAAAGCCATATTCTGCCAATACTTTTGGTGCTGGGGCAGAGGCTCCGAAGGTATCAATACCGAGAACGGCACCATCGAGACCAACATATTTGTACCAGTTTTGAGTTGCACCCATCTCGACTGCAACACGACAGCGAACTGCATCTGGAAGGATTTCTTCCTTGTATGCTGCATCTTGTTTATCAAAGACATCTGTAGATGGCATACTGACTACTCGGACTTTTGCTCCTTGACTAGCCAATTCTTTGGCAGCTGAGACAGCAAGATTGACCTCTGAACCTGTCGCAATCAAGATGGTATCAAAGTCGACTGTATTTTCATAGACAACATAGGCACCTTTTGCAACTTTATCAAAGTCTGTTCCTTCTTCGACAGTCAAGTTTTGACGGGTCAAGACAAGGGCAGTTGGTGTTTTCTCACTTGTCACTGCAAGGTACCAAGCTGCTTGCGTTTCACGCGCATCTGCTGGACGGAAGACATTTAGATTTGGCATAGCACGAAGACCTGCTAAGTGCTCAACTGGTTCGTGCGTTGGGCCATCTTCCCCTACCGCAATAGAATCGTGGGTAAAGACATAAGTCACAGGAAGGCCTTGCAAAGCTGACAAGCGAACAGCTGCCTTCACATAGTCAGAGAAGACGAAGAAAGTTCCACCGTATACACGAAGTCCACCGTGAAGGGCCATCCCGTTCAAGATCGTTCCCATTGCAAATTCACGAACACCAAACTGAATGTTACGATTCAAGCGATTGGCATCGTCTTGAAGTCCGTCAGTCTTGATATAAGTCATGTTTGAGTGAGCTAGGTCAGCTGATCCACCTAGGAAGGTTGGTAACTTAGCTGCCACAACATTCAAGGCATCTTGGCTTGAATTACGAGTTGCTTGAGAGAAACCATTTTCTAAAGCTGGGAAGTCTGCTGGAGTCACTTCAACTGGATCACGTCCATCGATGATGGCTTCTACTTCTGCTGCCAGTTCTGGATGAGCTTCTTTGTAATCTGCGACTAGTTTTGTCCATGCTTCATAAGCTGATGCACCACGGTCTGCAACATGTTCTTTGAAATCAGCATAAACTTGTTCTGGGATTTCAAATGGTTCATAGTCCCACCCGAGAGCTTGACGAGTTGCTGCAGTTTCATCTGCTCCAAGAGGGGCACCGTGTACGGCATTGGTTCCTTGTTTATTTGGAGAACCGTATCCAATAATAGTCTTCACTTCAATCAAAGATGGTTTGCCTGAAGCTTTTGCTGTTTCGATAGCAGCATGGATTGCTTCCAAGTCTGTTCCATCTTCTACCAAGGCAGTATGCCAACCGTAAGCATTGTAACGGTCACGAACACTTTCTGTAAAGGAATCCTTTGTCTCACCATCCAAGTTGATGTCATTTGAATCATAAAGAACAACCAACTTGTCTAGTTTTTGCAGACCTGCGTATGAAGCCGCCTCGCTTGAGACACCTTCCATCAAGTCTCCGTCTCCACAGATAACATAAGTATAGTGGTCAAAGATATTGTAGCCTTCGCGGTTATATTTGGCTGCCAAGAAACGTTCTGCTTGGGCAAAACCAGTGGCAGTTGAAATCCCTTGACCTAGAGGACCTGTGGTAGCATCAATCCCTGCTGTATGGCCAAATTCTGGGTGCCCTGGTGTTTTTGAACCCCACTGACGGAAGCTCTTAATCTCATCCATGCTAACATCTTCAAAACCAGAAAGGTGAAGAAGGGCATAAAGAAGCATTGAACCATGACCTGCTGAAAGAATAAAGCGGTCGCGGTTGATCCAGTTTGGTTGAGCTGGATTGATACGAAGTTGTTTTGTAAAGAGGCTGTAAGCCATCGGAGCCGCTCCCATAACCACACCTGGGTGACCTGAGTTGGCTTTGTTGATAGCGTCAATACCTAGGAAACGGATTGCATTAACAGATAGATTTGACATAGAATTTCCTTTCTATTTGAGGTGATTATTGAATCACACATTCTATTTTACTATTATATGAAAATTATCCGTATCATGCAACATACGGATAACCTCCAAAGAATATTTTTATATTATAGCAAAGCTTTAAATTGAATGTTAGAGTCTTGTTCAAAACAATCATCAAAACCACGTGGATGATGGTATTCTACTAAGTGTTGATCTTGAGGATAAGTGTACTTACCGCCGACTTCCCAGATAAATGGATGGAAATCGTATTGCAAGCGATCTTTTCTCATTTTCCAAAGTTCTAGAATCTCATTAGTAGAAGCCATGAAGTTAGACCAGATATCATAGTGAACTGGGATAATGACTTTGGTACGCAGATTTTCTGCCATACGAAGAAGGTCGATAGATGTCATTTTATCTTGGATACCTACCGGATTTTCACCATAGTTATTCAAAGCAACATCAATTTTAAAGTCTTTACCATGTTTTGCAAAATAGTTTGAGAAGTGAGAATCTGCACCATGATAGATGGTTCCACCTGGTGTTTCAAAGATATAGTTAACAGCCTTTTGAGCCATTTCTTCATCTGTAACAGCTAAGCCAGCAAGTTCACCGCCTGTCTCATCAGCACCGTTCACTGGGAGAGTTACCAAGCAAGTACGGTCAAATGATTCTACTGCATGAATCTTCATATCTTTTAATTCGATAGTGTCACCTGGTTTAACAACGATGATACGTTCTTTTGGAACACCCCATCCTTCCCAGATTCGTCCACAGTGGTAAGGACCGATAAACTTAACATGCTCTAACTTAGGATTGTTGAGAATTGCTGCAGCTGTGTATGGGTCGATATGATCACTATGGAAGTGTGAAACTAAGTAATAGTCTAGTTCGTTGATAGCAAATGGATCGATAACCATTGGCTGAACACGCAAGTTTGGTTGCAACTTACGAACACCTGCCATATTTGCCATTTGGTGCCCACGGACCATATCTTTCACTTTTTTGGTTGATTTTCCACGGTTTGACCAAAGGTCCATGACAACGTTAGCACCACCTGGTGTCTTAATCCAAGTACCACAGTTGCCTAGCCACCACATGGCAAAGTTGCCTTCAGGTACGACTTCTTCTTCGATTTCTTCGTTCAACCATGTTCCCCACTCTGGGAAAGTAGCTAAAATCCATGACTCTCTTGTAATTTCTTTGACGTTTGGCATATGTTGCCTCCTTTGGATATAATTGTTATCTTTGAGATTAGTATACCACCCTTCAAAACACTAAAAAAGACCAAGAAAAACACAGGTTTGTGTTCATCATTGGACTGTCCTTCAAATATCTTCCAAAAAAGCTTGAACTACTATTTCTTGATTTATAAGTGTTTGAACCTCTTCTTGGAACTTACTAGCCAACTTACTGTCTACAATATAAGACGAAATAAGACTAGAAAGATTTTCACTGAAACTTTTGCTCTCATTACGAAATATATTGTGTTTAAGGTAGTCTAGCATTTTCAAAATATCTTCTGCTTCAAGGATAGGATTAACCCTTAAAATCGGAAATCTGCTATCCAAATCATCATTAGTAGTAATCACTACATCAACTTGTGCAATATCTTCCACACTCTTAAATTGTTCTGTTGTAAATACAGTGCCAATTTGCTCATTTGGAAAATAAAGTTTGCATTGTTTCAGCAAAAGTCTCGAAACCGCAACACCTTCATCACAAACAAGATAAACTTTTTTCATATTTTTTTGAGACGATGGTGTATACTTTAAAAATCCTCCAATATGAATCGTCAAATAGGCAATATCATCGTCTGTTAGCCGAATAAACCATGCTCCTTCTAAAATTTCCGCAGATTTTCTAGTGACTAAAAATAATTCTCCATACTTGGATCGAATTTGTTTTGTTAGAGGATTTTTAGAAAAAATACCGTAAGTCTTTCTAAATAACAAGGCTTTACAGTGGATCATCAAATTTCTTAACAAATCATCCTTGTTCTCAATCTCCATTCGGATTTGTGATTCAAAACACCAGATAAATTCTTCTAAAGCAAGTTTTAATTGCCGAAAATCATCACTTTCTGCATGAATATCCAAATCTTTACGATAGGAGAGGAGAAGAACAGCTACAAGAGAAACTTCAAGTTCTGACAAAGAAATTTCAAACTTTTGAAACAACCGTTCTCCTAATTTCTTAGACACCTGATACTCTATTCTTTTTCTTATCAAAGAAAATTCTTTCTCTATATCCTGATGTCTTTCTTGATACTGTTCAACATTATGACAGCTTAACAGCAAATAAGGTAGAACCTGCAACATAAAAGTTACTTCATGATGATTTATTTTCTTCCCTAAATCTTGTTCAACTAAAGGAACCTGTTCCTTAAAAAATTGGTTCATTTCAACAGAAAGCAAACACTCACCATCTAACCTCTCTTTCATCTTATCTTCTAAAATAGATACAAAAGTGGCATTTTCTTCCATAAAAATATGATATAGAAGCGATTGAAGATACTGAATTTTATTAAGAGGGTGGGCATGAAGATGGTATCCCTGTGACTTGCTCACTTGCAAGGTCACCTGATATTGTTCCAAAGTTAGTTGATAACGAATACTATTCAAATCATTGAGAACAGTATTCCTAGACACCTCTGTTAACTCCATCAATTTTTCAATCGTAATACGTTCTTTAGAAATACCTATCCATAGTAACATTATCATCATACGTTCATGCGCACTCATGATATAATCGTACGAATCTACTTCCGATAATAGTTCACAACAAGCATCTCTTTGCTCTTCCGTTAAGTGAATACCAATTCGTGGAATACTAATGATATGAAGCGCCTCGTCACCCAAAGCAGCATTGATTTTGTCAATGTGATAATAAATTTTCCTTCTTGACTCTTTCAAATCTTTTGAAATCGCCATAATCGTTTTGGACGTTTCTTGATCCATCAAATATTGAAGCAAATCACAACTTGCCTTATCCAGTACCATATTTCATACTCCTCTATCAATCAACTGCCTTGAAAACAACTTTATAATAGTATCACATTCACTAACGCATTTCAATTATCAACAGTAGTCTCTTAATAACGAATACTTACAATTACAAAAGCGAGGCTTGGATCGAAAGGTCCTAGCCTCTTTTCAATTCGATTTCTTATTTCTTTTGACCGTAATAAGCATTTGGTCCATGCTTACGTTGGTAGTGTTTTTCTAGAATGTACTGAGGAGCAGGTTCAACTCTTGGATTGATTTGTTCTGTAAAGCGATTCATCCTTGATACTTCCTCTAGTACGACAGAGTGATAAACAGCATTCTCTGGATTTTTTCCCCAGGTGAATGGACCGTGATTGCGTACAACAATACCTGGTACTTCAACAGGATTGAGACCACGACGCTCAAATTCTTCTACGATAACCAAGCCAGTATCTTTTTCATAGGCTACTTCTACTTCATCTTTGGTCAAACTACGAGCGCAAGGGATTGAACCGTAGAAATAATCTGCATGGGTTGTTCCATAGAAAGGAATATCACGTCCAGCCTGTGCCCAACCAACTGCTTCTGTCGAATGGGTGTGTACCACACTACCAATCTCTTGCCATGCCTTATATAACTGCACATGAGTTGGGAGGTCAGAAGATGGTCTTAAATCTCCTTCTAGAACTTGGCCATCCAAGTCCGTCACCACCATGTTTTCAGGTGTCAATTCGTCATAATCTACGCCTGATGGTTTAATAACAATGACACCTAGTTCGCGATTAACTTCCGATACATTTCCCCAGGTAAATTTAACAAGTCCATGTCTTGGTAATGATTGATTGGCATTACAGACTCGTTTACGCATATCGTTTATTACTTGATTCATCTTACATCAAACCTGCTTTCTTAATTAGTGGGTAGAGAAAAGCTTGCGCCTCTTGAATGACTGCGCGTGTTTCTTCTACAGTTTCACAATTTTCAGACCACATTTCGATTAGGAAAGGTCCATTATAATTGGTTTGTTTTAAAATATCGAAAGCTTCTTCCCATTTGACACAACCTTGCCCAAAAGTTACATCTCGGAACTGGCCCTTTGAACTTTCTGTCACTGCATAAGTATCCTTGAGATGGAGAGCTGCGATGGCATGATGCCCAAGATAAAATTCACTGTAGACATCATTATGCCATGCAGATACATTACCAATATCTGGGTATACAAAGAGGTAGGGAGAGTCAATCTCTTTTTCTACAGCCAAGTATTTTTCGATGCTATTGATGAAAGGATCATCCATAATTTCAATAGCAAGTACCACCTGAGCTTCTTCAGCCCAGTCACAGGCTTTTCTCAAATTTTTGATAAAACGTTGGCGTGTCTGGGGTGACTTTTCCTCATAGTAAACGTCGTAACCAGCTAATTGAATCGTACGAACTCCCAAATCCTGAGCTAATTCGATACATTTTTTCATGAGTTCCAGAGATTTTTCCTCTAGAACTGGATCATTTGATCCCAATGGGTAACGACGATGTCCTGAAAAACAGATAGAAGGAATACGAACACCAGTTTCATAAATCGCTTTGACAACTGCCAAGCGCTCTTCCTTGCTCCAGTCCAGTCTTGCTAAACGCTGGTCACGTTCATCAATAGACATCTCGACAAAATCAAAGCCTAACTCCTTAGCAAAATTTAAACGTTCTAGCCAAGTAAAGTGTGTTGGGGTTGCCTTTTCATAAATTCCAATTGGACGTGCCATGGTTTACCCCCAAATTCGTTTGATTTCATCCTTGAAGGCACGCGCTGCTCCTGCTGGATCCGCAGCCTCCGTAATTCCACGACCTGCGATAAAGGTAAAGACATCAACGCCTTCAAAGAGTTTGAGAGTATCTACATCTAGACCACCTGTTACAGATACACGGAAGCCCATGTCAATGAGTTTTTTAACCTTATTAAGGTCTTTTTCACCCCAAGTTTCACCAGCAAGAAGAGCATCACGAGATTGGTGATAAATAGCTTGTGAGATACCTGCATCTAGCCAAAGCTGAGCTTGTTCAAAAGTCCAATCGCCATAAAGCTCGATCTGGATTTCGCCTCGTTCTCCTCGTTCAGTCTTGATAGCCTTTAGAGCTGCTTCCATAGTAGGGATGGTTGCACAACAGATACAAGTCATCCAGTCTGCTCCACGAACTGCATTATTTTTAGCAACTGTTCCACCAGCATCAGCACATTTTGTGTCTGCCACAATAATCTTATCTGGGAAAAGGCTACGCAAGACTTCAACCAGTTCACTTCCAACTTGAAGCAAGCAAACAGTTCCAGCTTCGATAATATCTACTTCCTGACCAACAGAAACAGCTGCTTTAATCGCTCCTTGCAAGTCTGAATGATCTAATGCAACTTGTAAATTAGGTATTCTTTTTGTCATCTCTTTATTCCTCTTTCTAACTTTCCAAATCCAATCCCTCGAGATAAGGGCTATCCTTAGATTCTTCAATCATCGCCAAGACATCTTCTTTAGTCTGGCAAGCCTGTAAACGTGAAATAGAATCTTCTAATTCAAACAGGGCAATGATTTGTGGAATGGCTACACTTGTGTGAATTTTTGAGCTTGTTGCTGCTAGTGCCAACAAAACAGATACCTCTTTCCCATCTGAAAATACAACAGGATTTTGTAAGGTAATCAATGAAAAGGCATCACTTTGCACACCCGCTTCAGGTCTAGCGTGGGGCATAGCCATACCTGGCATCAAGATATAGTAAGGGCCATACTCTTCAGTCGATTCAATGATAGCATCGTAATACTCTGGCAAAATTGCCCCACTTTCAATCAAGGGATCTACTGCTACCTTGACTGCTTCTTTCCAATCGTGAGCCTCTAAACCTAGTCGGATCGAGTCATTGTCAATTAAAGCTTGTTTTAAATTCATATCTGCCTCCTTTATTTAAAGAGGGAGAAGGACAGAAACGATAACTCTCAGTTTCTGTCCAGCCCCCTCCAACCTTTTACTGTAGTGCTTGACTGAGTTTTTCAGTGATTTCTTTATCATCCATCAAGTTGTCAAGCCCAATTAACTTCCCATTAGTTCGCCCTTCCAATTCTTGGATCAAATGAAGAGAAGCGATTACGATGTCATATCCTGCTGCTAAACCTTTAGCTTCCCCGACACTGCATGAATTGACTGTAAAATCTGTTTGATTAAGCTTACGGAGAGCATTTTCAACCTTCATCTTGATAACCATTGATGAACCCATTCCATTTCCGCACGCTGCTAATACTTTAACCATTTTATTTCTCCTTTTCTAGATACTAAGCTTCTTCTTGAACTTCACCGTTGTAATATTTCTCTTTATCTTTTGCTTTGGCAAATTGAAGTTGAGGAATAACAAGCAAGAAGAGACACACAAGTACATAACCAACAATACCAAGGTATTTGAAGATATATCCAAATCCAAGCCATGGGAATTCAAAGTCGATATTTCCATGGTAACCACCATAAGATGCTAAATCAAGAAGAGCTACACAGAGAGCTCCTAAAGCAACTTGGAGAACACCTGAGATGAAGGATAGGATAACAGCCGCTTTCCATCCGCCGCGTTTATCAGCGTAGACCGCAATGGCTGCATTGTCAAAGAACACTGGTACAAATCCTGTAATAATAAGAATCGGATTTTTAAAGACGATGAGCAAGACAATTGTGATCAATTGACCAATCAAACCAAAGGCAAATCCTGACAAGACAGCGTTTGGAGAACCAAATCCATAAGAAGCTGCAACGTCAACCGCTGGGAATGAGCCTGGCAACAATTTGTTTGAAATACCTTGGAAGGCGTTTGTCAACTCAGATACGAACATGCGGACACCTTGCATCAAAACGAACAAGTAAACTGAGAAGGTAAAAGCTGTTTGAATAATGTACATAAAGAAATCTTGTTTAGCAGGATTGAATAGAGTTCCTGAAGTGATGACTTCTTTATTAGACATAATGTCTGGACCCAAGATTAAAAGAATGGCTCCGAAGAATACGAGCATCAAGGTAGCAGATGCAACAACTGTATCGTGGAAGATTGAGAGGAACTTAGGTAATTTAAGATTGTCTAAACTTTCTTCTTTCTTACCAAAGCGTCCTGCTACTTTATCTACAAACCAGATTGCAAATTGCTGTTGGTGACCAATCGCAAATCCGCCACCACCAGTCAAGCGTTGAGTTGCCTCAACAGTCATATTTGAACTAACTGCCCAGTAAAGTCCACAGATGATACCAATTGCTGCTGTACCGTAAGCATTGCGTAATTGTGGGACTAAGAATAGAACCATAAGAGATACGGTTGCAGCTTGTTGTACCATGATATGACCAGTAATAAATAGGGTTCTTACCTTCGTAATCTTGCGAAGAGCCACAAGCAAGATATTTATTCCAAAACCAATCAATAGAGCTGTAGTTGCAGTTCCAACAAAGTCTGGAAACTCTGCCGCAATTTTGTTGTTTGCTGCAGCAAGTCCAAAGTAAGGGTCGATAACCGCTGCACCAATTTGGAATTTGTAGTTAAGGGCTGCTAAGATCGGACGGAAGGTTGTAACCAAACCACCCGCACCCACGTTGAGCAACATATACCCTACTGTTGCTTTAACAAACCCTGAGAAAACGTCATGGGTAGGTTTTTTCAAAAGTGCGTATCCTACCAACACCAATAAACCTACGAAAAATGCGGGATTCTGCAAAATATTGCTAGAAAACCAATTTAGAACACTTGAAATGACTTCCATAATTGTTCTCCTTTTTAATTGTTTTTGTAGGTTTATTATATACTTTGAAAGCGTAAACAAAAAGACCAAGAATTACACAGCGGACTGTTCACTCTTGGACTGTATGATTTATGATATTTTAATGATTAGCTTAGTTTCTCGTAGCTAGATAAAATGGAAGAATTTTATCATAAGATTTCAGTAAATTTTCCACGATATCTTCTTCAGATGAATTTTCTGTCACAGAAACATCTGCCTTCACTAACACTTTTCGGATTTCTTGACTGCTTACCTTCTCACGCAAAGTACGACGATTTTCTTCGTTCGCCTCCCACCGTTGACTTTGACCATTAGAGTAGGCTAGATAATAAATCCCTTCTACCACTGGAACTTCTAGGACCTTGGCCTGCTTGCCTAAAGTTTGCTCATCTTTCTTGCGCTCTATGAAACTGACCTCTAAGGAAATACCAAACTCAGAAGGATCCCCGTACAAACGTAAGGCTAGCATAGGCTCTGTCACTTTCCCCTCACTCTGTAGATAAGCCCAGAAATGCGGTCGCAAACGCTGGGCTTGATTCATCCACTGGCTAGTCTGTTGGAGTTGCCATTCTGTATGGCTTGCTTGAAAGACTTTGGCCAGTTCTGTAAAAGCCTTTCGTGCCTCTTGACCTTTGTGGCGGAAGTCCAGCATTTTCTCTCGTTCTTCTCTCGCTTTATCAGGATTACGGTACTGCAAACCAGCAAAATCTAAATAGTCTATTATCTTATTCAACATTAGTTTAATCTCCTCTAGCTAGCAAAAAATCAGGAGAACCCTGATTTTACTTATTCTGTATCTACAACGACATAGCGATTGGGCTCGTCACCTTCAGAGTAACTGGTCACGCCATCCATACGCGAAATAATACGGTGGATAATCTTGCGTTCGCTATTCGACATTGGATCTGTCTGATGACTGCGACCTTCTTCCAAAACACGAGTCGCCAATTTTTGAGCATAGGTCTGCAAGACTTCTGCACGGTGTTCGACATAATCATTGACATTAATAGTGATATAGAAGGTTCTTGAATAGCGGTTGTAAAGATAATTTTGAGCCAACAGTTGCAAGGCCTTCAAAACTTTACCATGGTAGCCGATAATACGACCTGGTTCGTTAGTATCAATTTGTAGATTGATGCTACGACGGTTATAATCATTTGAAAGTGTGGCCTCAACATCCATGTCATCAATAATCGTTTGAACATAAGTCGTTACTTCCGTAGCTACTTGTTCAATATCAAAGCTCGGTTCAACCTTCAAGCCCAAGTCTTCTAGTTCTTGACTTTCAGTTTGCTCAGCTTGGTTTTCAATAATAGGCGTTTCTACTTCTTCGAGAGCAGTTTCTTCAAGTTGTAATTCATTTAAAATCTCAATGTGACCAGTTTCTTCCAAGATAGTGCTGGCATGTCTTTCATGTTTTAAGATTTCAGCCTTGACTTCATCAGAAATACCTTGGCCTTCCTCTTCAATCTTTTTAATTGCTTCTACAACATGACCCAAATCAACAGTTGCTTCACTGACTGTTTTAACAGGCTCATTCAAATCATTGATTTGTTTTGGAACTCCCTTTACAGCTTGTTGGTTTGCTTTTACAACTGTCGTTTCACTAATAGCATCGATATCCACTTGGGCTGGTTTTTTACCAAATAAACCAAGAAATCCTTTTTTCTCGCGAGAAATGACTTTGATATGAGCCTTCATTCTTGGAATATCTAATTCTTTCAATCCTTTCTGGATTGCTTCTTCAACAGTTGAACCTGTAAATACTACCATTACCAGATTCCTCCTTATTATTTCGTTTTCTGAGCCTTTTTCTTGGCTTTTCTTTTTCTATTTTCCAAATCTTTCTGTGCCTGAACTACTGCCTCTCGCTCTGCGATAATCTTGAATGGATTGTTCAAGAAATAGGTTTGCAAGACTTGATAAGCATTAGACACTGCCCAGTAGAGCGCTACTCCGCTTGGAGCATAAACCCCAAAGATAAAAATCAAGACTGGAATCCCATACATCATCGCAGTCGTAGCACCATTACGCTCAGACAAGGCTTTGTTGGACAACCAAGTACTTAAAAAGGTAAATACTGCCGCTAAAATCGGAAGAACAAGGGTTGTATCCACACCACCAAGGTTAATCCATAAGAAATGACCTGTCTTTAAAAAGTCAACTCTTGATAGAGCTTGGAACAAGGCCAAGATAACCGGCATCTGAATCAAAATCGGCCAAAGAGAATCCGACTGTCTGACACCCATTTCTTTAAAGACTTTACGCATTTCTTGCTCTAGCTTGGTTCTGCTTTCCATATCTCGACCTGGATATTGTTCTCGAAGCGCCTTAATGCGTGGTTGAGCTTCTTGCATTTTTCTAGAAGCCACCATTTGCACTTGAAAGACCGGCAATAGAACTGTACGAATCAAGACCGTAAAGAGAATAATCCCCACTCCGATACTGATATCAAACGATAAAAAGCGAATGATTTCCGCAAAGAAGTAAACAAATTTACTCCAAAAATCAGCCGATTCGGCTGTAATATCGCTAGTTGTCCCATTTGTTGCACAGGCTGTCATGATAAATAGGGACAGTCCTAGCAAACTAGTCAACTGTAGTTTCTTTTTCACTCCCATTTCCTTCCTGGTAAATCTTTGATAATTTTAATACGTGGAGTAGATTTTTCTCCATCTCTGCGTATCCCAAGGTTTCGACTCCTTTTCGAGCAATGACAACAAAATCGACATCTTCTACCAGACTCCCTTTTGCATTCTGGATAATATGCCGAATCCGTCGCTTAATTTGATTTCTAGTGACGGCATTCCCAAGTTTTTTACTAACTGATAGACCTACTCGAAAATGGTTTTTCTGGTTTTCTAATTGGTAGACAACAAATTTGCGATTGGCAAAACTTGTCCCTTCCTTGAAAATCGCCTTAAAATCTTTCTCTCTTTTTACACGAAAGTTTTTCTTCAAAACTCAACTCCATCTATTAAATTACTACTATTATACCATATTTTTCAAAAAAGCCAATCATAGCAAGGTTTTGGACATTTCCATCAGAAAAAGAAGCTGGAAAAATCTCTTTCCCAACTCCTTGTACTAAATATTTTTTCTAGTTTTACTTATTTTTTCAAGCGTTCAACGTCACGGGCAATGACCAATTCTTCATCTGTTGGAATAACCAAAACACGAATCTTCGCTGCCTCTGTTGAGATGTCTCCTGTCACGCCAAAGACGTTCTTCTCTGGATCAACATCACAGCCAAACCAAGAGATACCTGAGATAACATCTTCACGTACGTTTGCAGAATTTTCACCGATACCTGCAGTAAAGATAATAGCATCTGCTCCATTTAAGACTGCAAGGTATTGACCGATATGTTTTTGGATACGGTCAACATACATTTCATAAGCCAAAGTGGCATCGTGGTCCCCTTCTTCCATAGCAGCAATCACATCGCGCATATCACTAGATTTGCCTGAAACACCCATAAGCCCTGATTCACGATTAAGGACGTGACTAATATCCTCAGGCGTGTTAAAGTCCTCTGTATATTGCATTAAATAAGGAATGATAGCTGGGTCAATATCCCCTGTACGAGTTCCCATCATCACACCACCAAGTGGAGTGAATCCCATTGAAGTATCGACAGATTGACCACCCTTAACAGCTGTAATAGAAGCACCATTACCGATGTGGCAAGTAATCAATTTCAAGTCTTCTAATGGACGTCCCAAAAGTTTTGCGGCTTCTCCTGCTACAAACTGGTGACTTGTACCGTGGGCACCATATTTACGAACCTTGTTTTCTGTGTAATATTTTGTTGGGAGAGGGTAGCGATAAGCTTTCTCTGGCATACTTGTGTGGAATGAAGTATCAAAAACAACTACACTGGTGATGTCTGGCAATAATTCCTTGAAGGCACGAACACCTGCTGCATTAGCTGGATTGTGGAGAGGAGCCAACAAGCTCAACTCTTCAACTTTTTCTAAAACATCTCCCTCAACGACTGTTGATTCTTTGAAATATTCTCCACCAGCAACAACACGGTGTCCAACACCTGTAATCTCGTCATAAGCCTTGATAATATCGAAACGAATCAAGTCATCCAATAAAATTTTAACAGCTTGTGTGTGATTTTCGATATCCAAAATTTGTTGTTCAGAACGGCCGTCAAATTTTACAGTTGAAATTGAATCTTTCAAACCGATACGTTCAATCAAACCTTTCGCCAATACTTTTTCTTCTGGCATTAAATATAATTGCCATTTTAAACTTGAACTTCCTGCATTGATTGCAATTGTTTTTGTCATAACACGATACCCCTTTTCAAGCGTTTTCATCTATTATAACAAAATCTATTTTATATTTCAGTACCTTGAGTCCATTTTTGAAAATTTTCTTTAAATTTCATTAAAACACTTGCATCTTGCAAGCTAGCAAGTGGATAAACAAAAGGCTCTACTGCTGTTTCACTTTTCTTCTGTAAGATAAAAATGGTCTTGGATTGTTTAGCACTGGCAAAAAGATTTTCAGGCAAACTAATCATGGCTACCAGACTCGCTTCCTCTTTCAACCAGCCTTTCAACAAATCACTTTGAGGGCTGGTCAACAAATCACTCGGAGCGAGAAAAATAGCGTATCCATCTGACTTGAGATACTTAAGTCCTTGTTCCATGAGCAAGTGATGAGCGTAGGTATGTTCTTGACTAGAAGCAACTTGATGGCGCGACGCAACGGCATCATCAGGATAATAACCGACAGGCAAGTCGCTGATGACCACATCGCTTTCTTTGAGCATTTGTGGACGAACGGCATCTCCTTGGACAAAGCCAGCCTGCAAACCAATTACATCTGCCATACTAGCCGCCAAATCAATCAGCAAATCATCCACTTCCATTCCCAAGTAATCCACCTTTTTATCAAGCGAGGTCAAGAAAGTAGCGCCTAGAATTCCCATTCCGGAACCCATTTCGAGGATAGTGATTTCCTCCTTTTGAGACAACTCTTCCACAATAAACACCAAAAGCAAAGCAATGGCATCTGGCGTAAACTGGTGATTGGCCTGTAGGGGCTCTGTCTGCCCAGCCTTCATCAAGAGAAACTGGTAGGTCTTGAGCCATTCTTCCTTACGAAGTGCCAAACGCTTAAGGGCCTGATTGTTTTCCTTGACCTGCTCTAACTCAGTCTCACCATCCAAATAGATGCTGTTTTGCTCCACCAAGGCATCATAAAAATTGGTCGCCAAATCACTTTGGATGACTTGGACATTCTCTAATAAATACGTATAAGCTTGTTCAATTTTTTCAAAATCCATATTCCTATCTTATCAAATTTCCCTTCTTTTTTCCATCCTTATAGAAAAATCACTCCCTGACTAGGCGAGTGATTTTTGGGCTACTGTTAAAAAGAGTTCTGAGTAATTTCCTTGAAACAGGTCTTCAGCGCTATAGAGAATCTGACTATGCACAGATGAAAAACCGTGCTGAATTAGCTTGTTTTCCAGTTCAGCTAAATCAAATCCATGATGGTTAGCTTCTGTCTTGGTAAAATCAGCAAGGAAGAGTTGTCCATCTTCCTTCAAATGTTGATGAAACAGTGAGAGAGTCGCATCCAAATCAGGCATATGGTGAAGAACACGACAAACAACAATGAGATCAAACTCTTGCTCCAAGGGATTTGCCAGTAAATCTTGCTCCAAAAACTGGATATTCTTACTTTCTTGCTGCTCCGCTTTCAAACGAGCTTGCTCCAGCATTTTCTCAGAAATGTCTACAAGAGTAACGAACTTGGCTTGCTTGGCTAGGGGCAAGGCTAATAGACCCGTCCCTCCACCGAAATCCAAAATTTCTTTGTCTGATAGAAGATCAATCTGTTTCTCGACTGCTTGACAAACCAAGTTTGCAAGGAAGATATTTTTAGGGGAATCAAAAGTTTCTGCTTTGTGGTTAAAATCATGTTTCATATTTTTAGTTTAGCACAAAGTAGCTTGATTGGCTAGGAATTCTCTTTCTTTTCAGGCTTCTCTTCTGATTTTTTCTTCTCCACTTTTTCGCTTGAATCGGTCGCTACCTCTTCCTTTTTCTCTATTTTCTCTTCTTTTATTTTGACGGAAGGAAAGATGAATTCATATTGACTCTTAGACGAACGAACCGTCGTCACTAAGCTTGTTTTCTTATTTTGATAGCTCACCTGACCCAGATTAAAGGCCTGTTCCCCACTTTCTTGCTCAACCTTATCTTTGGTTCGCTTAGCCATAGCAAAAGCAATCAACTTTTCTTTATTCAAAGCATAGTCTTGATAGTGGGTGATCTGTCGGTTCAAGTAAAATTGTAACAAAAGACTAAAGATGGCTGCCATAGTGACTGCATAGATGAGAACACCTGCCTTAACTTTTTTCTTTTTCCACACGATAGATGAACTCCCTTTCTAAGCCTTTTTGAAACTGGAAACGAAAACGAACCAGTTGATTATCCTCTGTAATCTGAGCAGATTTAAGTCCATAAATCATAGGCTGATATCCTCGTCCACTGGCATCAGTTTTTCGAAAATCATCTGATTTGGATTTACCCATAGCGATATCCTTGCCATCTTGCTTCATATAGAGGCGATTGCCCTCCACTTTTTCGAATTGCGAACGGTCTAATTCTGCCTCCAGCTGGTCCACAAACAAGAGCCACTCCTTTTGCTCGCTTTGTTGCTGGTAGCGAACTTCTGAAATAAGGAGCTGACTCATGGCTTGAAAGAGGAGTAAACTTCCACTGATGACAATGAGAGCAATCAGTGATTCCAACAAGGTGAAAGCCTTGACCTTATGGCTCTTTGATAGCCAACAACTGTTCTGAACCATGGTAGACCTCCAATCCTTTTTCACTAGAAAACACCTGAATCTCCACTCCGTTTATCTTTACCTGATTTTGACCTGTCTGCAAGGCCATCTTAGCTACCCTCAAGACTTCTTCCTTTTGCAAGATTTTTGCTTCTTCTTGCCTATTTTTTTGAATTTGTCCCAAAAGAAGGGTCGCGATGCTGGCAAAGATAGCTAGAGCCACTACTGCTTCCAGTAAAATCACTGCCCTAATTTTTTGTTTCCTTAATGCGTTTAATTTTTCCATTTCCTAGATATAACTGATAGCGAATCGTTCCTTTACTGGTCTGAAATTCAACATTAGCTAGGGACGAATTGCCCCCAGCTCGGTCAAATGTAATACTTTGTCCCGATGGTGCTTGAATTCCTTTAGGAACTGTCAGCTTTTGAATGCCATTTCTAATGGTCTGTCCGTCTATGCTTAAACTTGTCTTTTGCTGACTAGCTACACTGCGTTTTTGGGTTTCCCGATAGAGTTCTTCAAATTCCATAAAGAAAATCTGCTCCTCTACCGCCGCAAAAGTGGACTGGACAGAGCCAGATAAGCCCAAGGCAAGAATACTCACAAGACCCAAAACCAGGAGACTTTCAAGCATGGTAAAGGCCTTAATCATTGACTTTACGATTTGCCCCTCCATTTTTAGTATAGTATTCATTATAAGCTTTAGCCTGTTCTTCTGTGATTCGCCCATCTGCTTGTAACTTGCTTAGGCTAGCATCTTCATTTTTATCTAAGCTATAAAGCTCTGCCTGGCTTTCCACCACCTTAACAACAGCAGCTTTTCCTTTGTCGTTGACTGCTTCTTTTTGCTTGGTCAGATTAGGTACAAAGAGTAAGAGAAGCACACTGATGATGAGTAAGACCACCAACATTTCCACAAGTGTGAAAGCTTTAACCTTAGCTTTTTTCAAGAATGTTATCATTTTTTTCATGTTAAAAATTTACCTCCATATTTTGATACATGGGCATCAGCATTGCCGCATAAAGTAACACGATAATCAGTGCCACAAAGATAAAAACCAGTGGCTGCACCAGATTCATGGTGCGGTTGACTCGGGTAAAAAAGGCTTCCCAAGTTTTTTCAGCATAGATTTCCAACTCACTACCCAGCTTGGACTTGACTTCCCCATACTCGATGATGAGACTCAACTCTTTCTTAAAGAAAGGATAGGTTCCTATCGTCTGAGAAAATTCTCGACCATTTTGTAGGGCTTGAGCTAGATCTTGACCGATTTCTTTAAAGAGCTGGGAACCTTGTTCCTGCATGATCTGAAAAATCTGCGTTAATTCCATTCCCTGCGAAATCATATTCCCCCATTCACGCGCATAATAAGCTGTCAGATAAGTCTGCACAAAGATTCCAAGAAAAGGAATGCGTGCTAACATCGAGAAGACCCGCATCTTGGAACTTCTTTTATAAAAAGTTAGTGCTAAAAGGGTAAGTAGAGAAACAAACCCTATCATTCCTAGAAAGATTTGTGGCAGATTGCCAATAATTTGGGTGGCAATATTACTACTATCCAGTTGTGGTAGTAAATAGTTCCGTAGTCCCAGCATAATTAAGAGAAGAAAACCCAGCAAAATCAAAGGGTAGGTCGCTACTTCAATTAACTTTTTCTTGACCTTGGCCAGATTATCTAGATACTCTTCTATCTTTCCCAAACTCAGGTGGAGATTTCCATGGACTTCCGCTAGGGATAACTGAGTGACAATGGCACTTGAAAATCCCAAACTTTCCATCATTTCTGAGAATGATTTCCCCTGAGACAAGCCCGTGCGCATCTGGGTCACACACTGCTTGTCCAACAAGGCACTCCTATCTAAAAAGGAGATGGTCTCCACCAGATGAAAACAGCTGGAAAAGAGATTGTTAAACAGGGTGATGATATTTTTTTGCTTAGCTGTAGCTAATTTTTTCCGTTTCAGCCTGAAGACTTGTGATATGTCCATCTTTAAAAAGCTGGTCAATCTGTTCATTCCAGCTAGTTGGCTGGTGTTCTTGATAGTCTTTGTTTGCAAAGTCAACGATTCCTCCTCCCCCGATTAATCTCTGGTAGCAGACTCCTTGCAGAACGACTGCTAATTCCTCCTCACTCACACCCAACTCCAGCAGGCGCTCATAAACACCTCGGATACTCTTGGCATGAATGGTTGAAAAGACTGTCGCCCCTGTCAAACTAGTTCTAACTACTGCACGTGCCGTTTCGCTGTCCCGAATTTCTCCGATAATCAAGAGGTCTGGCCGATGACGTAAGGAAAGCTTGATCAAATTTTCATAGGTCAACCCGATTGCTTCGTTCAACTGCAACTGAAGCATGTCGTCCTGCTTGATTTCGACTGGATCTTCGATGGACATGACTTGCTGTCCTTTAAAGAGAGACTTGGCCAATTCGTGCATCAGGGTCGTCTTGCCACTACCGACTGGACCAGCAAAAAGATAAAGTCCCCGTTGCCTGTACTGCTTGCCCAATTCTTCAATATCCTGAAACCAAAAATGCAAATCCTGCTCCTCATCATGCAACAAGCGAATAACTAAACTCTCATGTCCTCGATAATCGCCTACAGTAGATAGACGTAGAGATGCCATTTTCTGGTCATATTCATAATCACAGGAACCAAGTTGACTACGTCTCTTTTCTCCAACATTCATACCTGCCACAAACTTAAAGTGACTGATGACGGCCGCAAACTTTTCAAAATCATAACAACCGATTTTACAGCGCTCGTCTCCTACCCTCATATGAAGCTCATAGGCGTCTAACTTGGGGACAAAATAAATGTCTTGCGCCCCTTTTTTCCGAGCCGAACGAATGATTTCTTGTGCAATTTCTTGAACCATACTTACCTCCTCACCTATACTATTCGCAAAGATTTGGAAAAATAAAAAAAGCAACTCCAAAAAAGTTACTTTTCCTCTATTTTAATTTCATACGGCAAGAACGGTGCCTTTCCTTACCTGTTTGTTTTTCATAGCCTGGGCGTAGTTTTTCATCTGGAATAACCTGCTCATCCTGTAAAAGAGCCAAAGAATGGTATTGTTGTAAATACTCATCACATTCATCACACCAGCGTTGGTCTTCTGGATCCCAAAAAATGGTCATCAAGTCACTTCTGCTTTTATAAAGAGGGGATTCTTGTTCCAATCTAAACCAGCAAGTTTTGTAGTATTTGAGAGCATCATAATACTGGTCAAATTTCTTACTCGCTACAATATCTTCTTCCCAACCTTCTAAGAACCACCAAGGTTCAAAATCTCCGTACATTTCTATAACACGATACATATTCATTCATTCCTTTGTACCGTATATTATAACCAATTCCACTAAACAAGGAAAGAAATATGCTCATTTCTTAATTTCTCGATAAAAAATCCAGCCATCTGATGGATGACTGAATTTCTATTTACTTATGTTCCAAAATCTTTTTACTACCTAGACTTCTGAGATATCGTTTTCGATAATGACCTTAATGGCATGGTGGTCTGCTGCCTGACTGAAGACTTCATAAGCTTTTTCAATTTCACTAAGTTTGAAATAGTGAGTTACCAATTTTTCTGGTTCAATCTTATGACTTTCAAGAGCTTTCAACAATTGTGGAGTGGTATTTGTAGATACCAAACCAGTTGTTACATTGATGTTGCGAATCCAAAGTTTGTCCAAATCGAATTCAACTGGTTTACCATGTACACCACAGTTGGCAACTGTTCCGTCTACACCGATAATCTTTTGACAGAAATCAAATGTTGCAGGAATACCAACAGCTTCGATAGCGACATCCACACCACGTCCATCTGTCAAATCATAAATTTCTTTAATAGCTTTTTCAGGGTCTGAAGAATTAATCTTATGAGTCGCACCAAATGATACAGCAGTTTCCAAGCGGTTATCGTCTAAGTCCACCATAATCAATTTAGCTGGTGAATAGAATTGGGCTGTCAAAAGAGCAGCCAATCCAACAGGTCCTGAACCAATAATGGCTACGCTGCAACCAGGTTCTACTTTCCCTTTTAAGACACCAATTTCATATCCAGTAGGCAGAATGTCTGATAGCATAACCAAGGCTTCATCTGACAAGTCTTCTGGAGTATGGTAAAGAGTGTTATCTGCATGAGGGACACGCAGATATTCAGCCTGCATACCATCAATCAGGTGACCGAAAATCCAGCCCCCTTCGTCTTCACAGTGGGCATAAATTCCTTTTTTACAGTAGTAGCATTTACCGCAGGCACAGACACAAGAAATCAAGACCTTGTCGCCTTTTTTGAAGTTCGAAACTCCTTCTCCAACTTCTTCAACAATCCCAATCCCTTCGTGACCAAGAATGGTACCACTTTGGCAAGCAGGAACATCCCCTTTGATAATATGGAGGTCTGTTCCACAAATAGTAGTTTTTACGATACGCACAATAGCGTCTGTTGGCTTGCGAATAACTGGTTTGTCTACATCAACAAAAGAAGCAAGTCCTGGTTTAACATAAGTATAGGCTTTCATAAAGTACTCCTCCGTTTTTTATTTGTACTATTTATAATATAATTGTAAACCCTTTCATTTGTTTCTTCAAGATTTTTTGTGATTTTTTTAACTTTTTTATTTACCGGTAAAGCAATATAGATAAAAAAACAGAAGCTAGTCTCTAACTTCTGCTTTCTCTCTTATGCTTGATAACGTTTCACGCCATCTAGGTAGGTTGCTACCAATTCCAAATCTTTATCTAATACGATAAAGTCTGCATCATATCCTTCACGGATTTGACCACAGACATCATCAATGTGAACAGATTTAGCTGGGTTAAGGCTGGCCATCATGACCGCTTCATGCGGATTAGCAATACCCCACTCGACTACATTTCTCATACCATCTTTAAGTTTGAGGATAGAACCTGCCAAATTACCAGTAGATTTGAGACGTGCAGTTCCATTTGCTACTACAACAGGGAATTCTCCCAACATATAGTCACCATCTTCAAGCCCACCAGCTGTCATACAGTCCGTAATAAGAGCGATGTTTTCTGTCCCCTTTTGCTTAAGTAAAATCTCACAAGCTTTTGGATCTACGTGGTGACCATCACAAATCAATTCTGCGTAAGTATGTGGGAGCTCATACATAGCTCCTACCATACCGAGTTCGCGGTGTGTTAAACCACGCATCCCATTATAGGCATGTACCCATACACTAGCTCCAGCATCAACTGCCTTCTTAGCTTGTTCAAATGTCGCATCTGAGTGTCCAAGTGCAACTGTCACACCCTCACCTGTAATAGTACGTACAAAATCTTCCACCCCATCACGTTCTGGTGCAATAGCGATCTTATTTAGCATCCCTTTTGCAGCATCCTGCCAAGAATGAAACTCCTCAACACCCGGGTCTCTCATATAAGTTGGATTTTGTGCCCCCTTAAAAGTTTCTGTGAAATATGGACCTTCATAATAAATCCCACGAATCTTAGCACCTGTTGCTTCTTTATAATGGTTTCCAAGATTTTCAGTGACTGCAAGCAATTGCTCATAAGTGGCTGTTAAAGTTGTGGGCAAGAAACTGGTAACACCGGTACTAAGAAGTCCTTCACTCATAGTATGCAATGTACCTTCAATATTGTTGTCCATCACATCTACACCTGCATATCCATGAATATGAGTATCCACAAGACCTGGTGCAATGCTATAACCAGTATAGTCAAGAACCTCTGCTCCTTCAGGAATTTGATCCACATGTTTCCCAAATTTGCCATCAACAAGTTCTAAGTACCCACCACGACGAATGCCAAATGGATAGAAAAACTGATCCGCTTTAACGTAATTAGGCATAATAATGACCTCCTTAAAAGATTGATTCTACAATTTATTATGTCAATTACATTATAAACCTTTCTGATTCATTTGTAAATGGTATAGACCTATTTTCTGGAGATATTTTAAAAGAGCTGGATTTCTCCAACTCTTCTCTTTTTAATATAAGTTATTTTGATTTGACTGGTTTGTCTTGAGCTGTTTGCAAAGCTGTAGCAATGGTATCTGCATACAATTTTGCTCCTGCTTCAATTTTGCTATTGTCACTTCCGAAATGGACTTGGTCTGTCCCAGTCCAAATTTCTGGATGTTCTTTCGCAACTTGATTCCAATCTGCTATCGTGATGTAAGGAGTCTTCTCTGCCAATTCTCTCATATAGGCAGCCGCCTTCTCAACGATGGCATAGGTCTCTTTTGTCTTATCTCCCTCATAAGGAGTCACCAAAACCATATGGTGGCCCTTAGGAAGATTTTTCACGATACTATCCCAATCTTCCTTGTAATTTTCAGGATTATTTACCCCAGTCGCAATAACCACCATCTTTGGTAGAAATTTATTCTGGCTATTGTTGAGCATGATTTCGTTGGCAGTCTTGGTTGTTCTGCTGACCTGCGCGTTAATCTGTGCTCCAGGAAGGGCTGTCTGCAGGGCTGTATTTGCCCTTAAAGCCACCGAGTCACCAATTAACATAGTGCCATCAGCAATTCCCAAACTGTTTGCATCTGCCCGTTCTGTCATCACCTTGGTTTGGCTAATATTTGTTGCAGCTTGCTTCAAACCATTGACAGTTAAGTCTGTCTCAAAAGCTCCCACTTGTGGTGCCAACAAAGTCACTAAGAGGACAATGAAGGCCAAGATTCCTGTACTTGTTGCAAGAATTGCGTGAATATAAGGCAGGGGACGAAGAGTTTGTAAAACAGGTGTATTCTTGCCTACAATCCACGGCTCCAATACATAAAATGAAAGACTGGCAAATCCATAAGAACAAATCAGAGTCAGTAACACAGCAAGAAGATTTGAGGTCAACTGTGAGAAAATGATGTAGAAAGGCCAATGGAAGAGATAAACTGCATAGCTAGTATCCGCTAAAAAGCTAATTATCTTTGGCTCCTGTACGTTAGGAGTCTTTTCATGTAAGACACGCGCTGCCAATATCATAGCAAGAGCTGCAAGACTGGCAAGCAAGAAGCCCATAAGATAGGCAAAAAGATAGGTAAATTTGACAAAGAAGGTCAAAATGAGTAAGAAGCCAAAACCTCCTCCAAAAACTAAAAGGGTCTTGCGTAAATCCCAGATTTTATCCAATTGCTTAACTAGGGAAGTCGTCTGACGAACGCCTACGATAGTTGCTAACACACTTCCCAAAAAGAATGGATAGACATGAGTTAAACTGGAGAAGTAAACAGAGGAATAAGAAGTTACTAGAAAACTACCAATAAACATAGAGAAGAAGCTGATCAAGAAGGCAGCAGCAGACAAGAGAAAGACCATCCCCTTCAACTGACCATTTGATTTAGCCTGTTTGGATAAGAACCAAACTGCCAATCCCCAAAGAATATAGTAGTGAACCTCAACGGCCAAGCTCCAATTATGAACAAACAAATGTGGAATGAACTGAGATTCATAACTCCCACCTGTTAGGAGCTCATAGAAGTTGGTCATGAAGCCTAAAACACCCGCAATCTGACCCCCAATTCCAGCCACATAATCTTGGCGAACTAGAAAGGTAAAGGGCATGGTCACCAAGACCATCAAAACCACAGGTGGCACGATACGATAAAAGCGTCTCCTAAAAAATCCAACCAAATCAATTTCATGACTTTTAGAAAATTCTTCGATAAGTAGAGCTGTAATCAGGAAACCTGAAAATGTAAAAAAGACATCTACCCCGAAAAATCCTCCAGGAAAGATCGTCTGAAAGAAATGATACAAGAGTACCAAAAGTAAACCTGTAATCCTAATCAAGGAAAACCATTTAATACGCATACGAGTTTATTCTCCCTTTCATTATACACTTTATTCTATCAAAAAAAGAAGAAAAATCCCAAGAGAAAACTTAGGATTTTTAGCTTATATCTATTCCAGTTTAAAAATTACGGCCTGATTTATTATAGCCATATTTTTCAATAAAATACTCACGGAATTCCAAGAGATTGTCATCCATGATGGCTTGTCGCACTTGCTTCATCAGGTTAAGCAAGAAGTAAAGATTGTGGTAGCTAGTCAAGCGGATACCAAAGGTTTCATCAGCCTTGAGCAGGTGACGAAGGTAGGCGCGTGTATAGTTCTTACATGTGTAGCAATCACACTCAGGATCCAGTGGCGTAAAGTCCTCAGCAAACTGGGCATTCTTGACAACCAAACGACCTTGACTAGTCATACAAGTCCCATTACGAGCGATACGAGTCGGCAAGACACAGTCAAACATATCTACACCACGAATCACCCCATCGATCAGGCTATCTGGCGCTCCCACACCCATCAAATAGCGAGGTTTATTTTCAGGTAGTAGTTGAGTTGTGAAATCCAAGACCGCATTCATCTCTTCATGGGTTTCTCCCACTGCCAAACCACCGATAGAGTATCCAGGGAAATCCATGCTGACAAGGTCATGAGCTGACTGACGACGAAGGTCTTCAAATCCTGCCCCCTGCACAATCCCAAACAAACCTTGGTCATGCGGACGACGATGAGCCTTCAAACCACGCTCAGCCCAACGGCTGGTACGCTCGATGGATTTCTTAACGTAATCGTAAGGTTGGTAAAACTGAGGACATTCGTCAAAGGACATCATGATATCTGAGCCCAGATTATTCTGAATAGAAATAGCCTTCTCTGGAGACAAGAACATCTTGGAACCATTGAGATGGTTTTTAAAGGTTACCCCTTCTTCTGTGATATTACGGCTATCAGCTAGGGAATAAACCTGGAAACCACCGCTATCTGTCAAGATTGGCTGGTCCCAGTTCATGAACTTGTGGAGACCACCTGCGCGTGCAATGAGTTCGTCTCCAGGACGAAGCCAGAGATGATAGGTGTTTGATAGGATAATCCCTGAACCCATTTCCTTCAATTCTTCAGGTGACTGAGTTTTGACAGTGGCTTGAGTTCCAACTGGCATAAACATAGGCGTCGGGAAGGTGCCGTGGGGAGTGATGATTTCTCCCAGACGAGCTCCCGTGTGTTTTTCTTTCTTAATCAAACGATATTTGATTGGTGAATCTGACATTTTTTTACCTCCGAAGCTGGGAAAGACAGTCCCAGTTCATACTTTGTGCCCAAGGGCATACTGTATGATTTTATCAAAAAAAGCTGGAACTGTCACGAACTATGGTATAATGAGAGAATGAAATACCCAAAAATTGATTTAAAAACCATTCGTCTGCAAGCCAGACAATTTCAGGCTGAAAATCCCCGCCTCTTTCTCGTCTATCTTTTACCTAGCATACTGCTCATCTTGTCTGGCTTCCTCAATCCCTTAGAGCGCATCAATGAGTCTATTTTAGAGCAATCCTTTTTAAGCGTGTTTGGCCATGTATTCCAAGCCTACCTTTTTCCACTATTAGTCTCCTTTATCGGAACGATTCTTCTAACCAGTTCAGTTTATACAACGCTGAAACTCATCAAGAATCCCGATACAGAACTATCCGTCAAAAATAGTCTCACTCTCTTTAACGAAGAGCACTTTTCACAAACCTTTTTGACTCTCCTTCTCAAACGCTTCTATCTCTTCTTATGGAGTATTCCTAGTTTACTCGGGATTTACTTTCTCTTTTACAGTAGCTTTTTAGCCAAGAAATTCGTTACCCTTCACCCTGAATTTCCCAATCTAGATCTCTCGTCAGTTGAAACGGAGCGTTTCCTCATGACCTTTGGTCTCTATTTTCTAGCAAGTATCCTCTTGATGATTGTCGGAAATAGTCTCTATATTCCACAATACTATGCTTATTCACAGGTAGAATTTCTCCTCTGTGACACCCTAGACTTGGGCCAAGCTAAACCAGGGCAAATCCTTAAAACCAGCCGTTTCCTGATGAAAGGCTACAAATTTCAGCGCTTTATTCTAGACCTACAACTCCTTCCTTGGTACTTCCTCAATTGGATTACTTTTGGAATTGCTAGTTTCTCACTCCTCCCCTACATTCAAATCAATAAAATGATTTTTTACCGAGCAGTATTGGCTCGAAAACGTCCAAAAGCTTGAAGGTGACCCCTCAAGCTTTTTTCTATCAATGAGTTTCTCCCCCTACCAACTTGAGGTCCCGATCTCCATGTTCTATAATGGCCCCGATTGCTGCTTCTATACCTCGCCTAATGTCCACTAAACTCATAGCTGGGGTAGTCGGTCGATTCACCACCTGTTCCATCATATAAGGAATATGCATAAACCCTGCCCTAACATGGGGAAATTTCTTTTCTGCCAAATAGAGGGCCTGATACATCAAATGATTGCAGACAAAAGTCCCTGCCGTATTGGAAACAGAGGCCGGCAATCCCTCTTTTTTTATAGCCTGAACCATCGCTTTAATCGGTAAACTACTAAAGTAGGCAGAGGCACCGTCTGGGCGAATGGGAAGGTCAATCGGTTGATTACCTTCGTTATCAGGAATGCGTGCATCGTCTTGATTAATGGCTACTCGTTCAGGTGTCAAACTAGTTCTTCCACCAGCTTGGCCGATACAAAGGACAAAATCAGGTTGATAACGACTCATCTCTTCTTCCAATACTTGAGCCGATTTGTGAAAAACTGTTGGCACTTCTAGCCAGTGGACCTCAGCGCCATGGACTTCAGCTGGCAAACCTTTAATGGCTTCCAAGGCTGGATTGACCTTTTCCCCTCCAAAGGGCTCAAAACCTGTCACTAATACTTTCATTTCTAACTCCTTACAAATTATTTCATGAAACACTTTTCTTAAAGACAAGTATAACATATTTCCCTTATTCTGGAGTGAAAAGGACTAGCGAGACTAGGATTGACCTTTTGAGTCTATTTAAAAAGTAAAATGCTGATCAAGGCTAAAATAGCTGGTCCACCTTGCTTCAAAATAATTTTCTTGTCTGCTGTCAGAGAGCCATAAGCCGCAGCCCCAATCACAAATAAGACAAAAATAGTCACAATTTCTAAATTCTGTGAAAAATAAATGCCATACAAGAGAAAGACTCCTAGCAGAGCATTATAAATCCCTTGATTTTTAAACAATGAGCTTACTGACGGACGAGCCAGTTCTTCCTTGTCCATATTAAAGACACGACCAGTTACTTCTGATTGCGTTGCAATACTTTCCAAATAAAAAATGTAAAAATGCTCCAAAGCAACAATCGTTGCTAAAATGAGTGTAATAATTGACATCTATTTCTCCTTAAATTTCTATATTCTCAATACCCAAAACCAATTTATGTAATAAACGGTTGAGCTCTGTTCTCTCAGACTCTGTTAAGATACTTTCCATCGCTTCTTTAACCTTGATATGCTGCAGAGGCGGATTCATCACTAACTGCTCCTTGGCATACTTCGTAGCCTCTACCAACACTTCCCGCTGATTTTCAGGATTGCGATGGCGCTCCACCAAACCTTCCTTTTCTAAAATCTTGAAATGTCGTGTCAAGGCAGCCTGATCAATCTTCAAACGTTCCTGAACCGCTATTTGATTACAGGGAGAATTCTCCAGTAAAAACAGTAAAATCTGATACCGTGTCAAACTAATCCCAAGCCTTTTTTCAAACAATTGAGTACTCGCTTGCTCAGACAAGCGGAGTTGATACAGTAAATCTTGAATCTCTATCATGTCTTCTTCCTTTCGATTGACTCATCAATAGTTGATTAGTCAATCATAATGCAAAGTAAAATAAATTGCAAGAATCATGCTTCAATCATTGCAAAATGGTAACTTCCCATTTTCCATTCATATTGATACTCAATGAAAGTTAAAGAGCAAACTAGGAAGCTATCCGTAGGTTGCTCAAAGCACAGCTTTGAGGTTGCAGATAAAACTGACGTGGTTTGAAGAGATTTTCGAAGAGTATGACAAAGAAAAAACGAACGAGAATCGCTCTCTATTACGAAAGCTAGATCTCATTCGTCAAAATGATATTACAAAGTCTGATTTATCCATTCATTGAAACGTGAACGTGATCATAGTGATTTTCTGTCACGCTACCACGGTCTGGCATTGGGTTCCAAGTATTAGCTGGTCCATATTTACTATCGAATGGAGCATAGAAACGTTGTTTCCAAATAATGTAACTAATTCCACGGCTGGCCATGTTTTGAATAGCGTATTCCGCAATCTTATCCCCTAGTTCTGAGCCTTCTGGTACCATAAAATCGATAGCCAAACCTTTTCCGTGATCTCCACTATCTCCTGGACGGTAACCACTAAAGGATGTAATGCCAAACAAGTTAGCAATTTCTTCTTTAAAGGCAGCTGTTTGTGGTTGAAGGCCAGCATTTTCAGATTTCGCTACTGCCAGTCCAGCATAATCGGGCGCAGCTGGAGCCGCGTAAGTTGTTGAAACTGTTTTCACCTCTTCTGGTTGATAAGTAGAAACTGCTGGTGTAGCTTCACTTGATGCTACTTCTTTTACTTCTTCTAAACTTGTTGCAGTTGTTTCTATTGCTTTTTCTTCTACTGGAGTTGTAGTTGTTTCCACTGTTAACTCAGCCTGAGGGCTTGCTTGTGTTTCCTCTTTCTCAGCTGGAGTCGTTGCCTGAGGAGCTGCTTCTGCAACTGCATTGCTTGTTTCGGCTGTTTGCTTCTCTGGGACAGAAGTTCCTGTAGATGGCGCGACTTCTTCTGAAGCAGTCACTGTCTCTGTAACTTCTGAACTTGATGCTACTTCTTTTGTACTTGTAGTTTCTACCGCTTTTGGAGCTTCTGCAATCGGTTGAGAAAGGTCTGCAACCTGAACAGTTTGATCATCAACCGTCACTTGATTGGTTGTCAAATCTGCTGTCGCAGTTGTCACTTCTTCACTAGAGTCTGCTTGAGGAGTTTGGATTTCAACTTCCGTTACCTCTTCTGCTTCATTGACAGTCGTTGTCAAAACAGTTTCTGGGAAAATCAAGTCCATATTCGTGATTTTATTCAAATTCGCAAGAACTGTGACATCTACACCCAAGGCTTCTGCAATGGTGCTCAAGGTATCACCATACTGAACGGTATAACTTGTCTTGTTGTCCGTTTTAGTCAAATCGTTTTGGATTTGCTCAACACTACGTGCAGTCCAAAGAACTTCTTCTGCTTGAGTTGCCAATACTGGGGCAAATGACAAGGCTACTGTTGAGGCTAATAATATTCTTTTCTTCATTCTTTCAAATTCCTTTCAAATGAGTACCTGTCTATCATAACACAAAAAATGCAGAAAAAAAGACCTCTCGGGCCTATTTAACAGAACTGTCTATTCCTTGTAACAAACTCGGTTACTTGAAATAGTTTGTTAGATCTCTGTCACAAAACTGACACAATCTTTTTATCGCTCAGCCTTAAAAAAACGGAAAATATCTGCTAACGCTTGAATCCTATGATTTCCTTCATAAGTCGACTCTAAAAAGTTGATACTTTGAATCCCACTATTCTGGGCAAATTCCACATCCAGAGTCCGATCCCCTATATAATAGGTTTTCTCAGGATCCAACTGATACTTGTCTAACAGATAGATAGCCACTTCCGGATTAGGCTTGCGCGCAAAGCCACTCTGACTGGTTAAAATCTCTGTAAAATAAGATTCCAACCCCAAGTCTCTTAGAATGGTAAAAGCATTGTCTCCCTTATGAGTGTAAACAAAATTCCGAATCCCTACTTGATCTGCCCAACCCAACACCTCACGCGCACCTGGCATTAAGACTACCTGAGCATTCTTCTCAGCCAGACTCTGGGCACGCACCTGATTTAGCACTTCCGCATCCAGTTTTCTCTCTTCCGCAACTTGCTCCAGCAAATCCTGCACAGAAAACTTGAGGATAAACTCTCTCACCTGCTCCTTATCATAAGGAATAGAAAACTGACCAAAAGTTTCCTCAATCCCTGACAAAATCGCTTCGTAAGAGTCCAATAAAGTCCCGTCTAAATCCCAAATAAAAGCTGTTTTTTGCATTTCCTATCCTTTCAAGCTCATATAACGCTGGTAACGATAGCGTAGAAATAACCAACGAAAACCATTATCCAAAAGAGTTCCGGCCCAAATACCGGGCAAGCCCCAACCAAGCACAATCCCCATCAGATATCCTGTTCCAATGCGGATACACCACATTCCTATACTTGTCGCATAAAAGGGAAGCCGAGCATTGCCCAAACCCTGCCAGACTGCTGTATAGATAACTGTTCCTATCGTCATAGGAGTACCAAGTAGTGAAAAAAGTGTCACTAGAACACTAGCCTCCACCGCTAGAGAATCATTCGTATAGAGATGAGTCAGTGGTATGCCCAAGGCATAGACACTAAGCGTCAAGGGCAACATGAGAAGCAGAGAAAGCCAAAAGGATTGCTTGCTCAAACTAGCTACTCTTTCCCAATTATCCTCTCCAACTGCTCGAGCTACCAGCATGACCGTTGCCGTAGCGACGCCAAAGGCAGGCATGTAGTTAAACTGGGTCAAGACTTCTCCGACTGCATTCCCAGCAACTGCCTCCGTTCCAAAAGAAACGACCAAGGCAATGATAACGACATCACCAGCCCGCATCATAAGCCGCTCTCCAGCTGCTGGCAAAGCTAAGGTCAATAGTTCCTTATCTAAACCAAAAGTCGGTTTCTCAAAAGGCAACTTTAATTGCGACCATAAAATCACAAGACCTACCAAGCGAGACAGAATTGTCCCCCAAGCAACACCAGCTATCCCCATATCCAGAACAAAAATAGCTAGACTTGAAAAAAGAATATTCAAGGCATTGGATAAAAAGCTAACATAGAGAGGCAAACGTGGATTATGCGTTGCACGAATCAAGGCACCCAGACTGGTCATCAAGCCCAAAAGAACAATCGATCCGCCTACCAAAGATAGATACAGTCCACCACTCTCAGCTACATCCCTCTCCGTCCCCAAAAGTCCTATCATCTCTTTCCCAGCGAAGATGGACAAAAACCCTAAAAGGAAACTTAATAGTAAGGTAATCTTCAAGGCCTCAGTCACATGATAGGCTAGCATAGATTGATCCTTCTGCCCCAAACTTTTTGAAATAACACTGGAAATAGCAGCTCCTAGAGCGATGAAAATCGCCTGGTAAATCGTGATAATATTGCCAGCTACTGATACACCCGAAATAGCTATCAAACCCAAGTGGGCTACCAAGTAACTATCCACCATCCCCATGAGCATCTGCAAAAAGTTTTCGCCCATAGCTGGCAAGGCAATATTAAGAATGTCTTTATTTTTCTTAAACAATCCGTCCTCCTGATGAAAAGAAACTCAGTTGGCTTCCCAACCGAGTTTACTCCTTCTGTCTTAAAGTCCTAGATAAGCCTCAACCGCTGCTTGCATATCAGCAGCTGCCACTGTTGTCTTATGACGAACAGGAGCTGTTTCAAGCCCGTCAACTGCTGGCGGCACTGCAACACCTGAGATTTCATGTAATTGAGCTAAAGCTTCAAAGTCAGTCAAGCCAACTTTCCCTGTTACAGCTTCTACTGCAACCACTGGGAACTTGTAGGGACTAGCTGTTGAAGCAATCACTGTCTTAGTCGCATCGCCAGTAGCCACTTGGTATTTCTTATAAACTGCCGAGGCAACCGCCGTATGTGGATCCTCGATATAAGAATCTGACTCATAAACACGCTTGATTTCTGCTGCCGTTTCTTCCTCAGTCGCATATTCAGCTGCAAAGAGATCAAGAATCTCTGCATCAAAATTAGTCAACTCATATTGACCTTGTGTATTCAAGGCATTCATGAGTTCAGCTGTTTTAGCCGCATTATTACCCAAAAGGTGGAAAATGAGACGCTCCAAGTTTGAAGATACCAAGATATCCATAGATGGGCTAGTTGTTACCTTAAACTCACGTTTCTTATCGTAAACACGTGTCTTGAAGAAGTCTGTCAAAACATTGTTATCATTTGAAGCACAGATTAATTTGCCAACTGGTAGGCCAATTTGCTTAGCATAAAAGGCAGCCAAGATATTCCCAAAGTTTCCTGTTGGTACGGTAAAGTTGACCTTTTCACCAGCCACAATCTCACCAGTCTTAACAAGCTGAGCGTAGGCATAAACATAGTAGACAATTTGTGGCACCAAACGGCCAATATTCATAGAGTTAGCCGATGAAAATTGCAACTTGTTGGCTGCCAACTTCTCACGAAGAGCCACATCGTTGAACATATGTTTCACATTAGTCTGAGCATCGTCAAAGTTACCATCAATGGCGATAACATGAGTATTGTCGCCAGTCTGAGTGGTCATTTGCAACTCTTGTACCTTGCTGACACCATCCTTCGGATAAAAGACGATAATCTCAGTGCCAGGAACATCCGCAAACCCTGCCATAGCAGCTTTCCCAGTATCACCAGATGTCGCTGTTAAGATGACAATCTTGTTCTCCAAACCATGCTTCTTAGCAGCTGTTGTCATAAAGTATGGCAAGATAGACAAGGCCATATCCTTAAAGGCAATCGTAGAACCATGGAAGAGTTCCAGGTTGTATTGCCCGTCTAATTTCACCAAAGGCGCAATAGATGGAGTATCAAATTTACTATCGTAGGCATTGTTGATACAGTAGTCCAACTCTTCAGCTGTAAAGTCATCTAAAAATGCTGACAAAACTAACTTAGCAACTTCCTGATAAGAAGCATCTTTCAATTTGTCAAAGTCCAAATCTACCTTTGGATAAGTAACTGGTGTAAACAAACCACCATCCGTCGCCAAACCTTGCAAAATTGCTTGACTGGCAGTTACTGTATTGTTGGCATCACGCGTTGATTGATAAACTAATGTCATTACTCTCTATCCTTTATCTATAGTCTCTTCCATTATATCATGATTTTTCAGAAAATTCTCCCTTTATAAGAGAAATTATAGGCTCAATTCTTCTTTCAAAGGCTCTAAATAGCTCATTTCTTGCTTATTTCTCATCTTCAGTCCTTCCTCAGCTAACAGAAGTAAGTCTTTTGAAAAATCTATAATCGAAGTTTTCTCCTCATCTGTAAGCTTTTTCTTAGAAAATTGTCGTCTTAAAAACTTGTAATCACGACCAAATTCTTTAAAGAAAGGTTCTGTTTCTAAGTAAGCTTCTAACTTATCTAAATTAACTAATAATCCCAAGTGAAAGGCAGCAGAAGCGAAGGTTTTATCTAGAGGCTGAGTACACACACTACGAAACTCAACTGTTCCTCGAGTCGTTAAGTCTTGGTACTGGTAACTACGATGAGTTTCAAAGTCTTTCTCTTGAGGGTAAATAAGAACCTCTTCCCCATTAAGATCAAATGCTTGGATTTCAGGCATAGCCAAATAGTCCCTAGCCTGAATCGGATAAAAATAATAGGTTTGTCCATCACGTTCCGCAGTAAAAATTGCAGAATGATCTAGATAGTCAAAAAAATCATCCTCATCTTTAAAGAGGCTAGCATTGACACCAACATTCTCTGGATAGATACCATGCATAGATTCTTCCCAGAAAATATCTCTTGAGATTTTTGTATCCCAATCCGCACCTGTAAACTCAGAGTTTGCAAATAAGTAAGCCTTAGCCGCTTCAATTTGAGTAAAAGCATTAATCACCCGTAAGTAGTTGGATTTTGAAATATCCAGCTGAACCTGACTCCCACAGATAAAAGCCCCATATTCAGGGAAATGATGTAAATCTGATTTAGTAACATTTCTACTCAAATTCAAATAATCCATCAACATCTGATAGCGTGGATATGCCACTGGACAATTCTCATTTTTATCCCAGTTAGGATGAATTCCACAGCCAACAATAGCATGATTTGATTCGCCTAATTTTCTCTGAATTACATCCATATAATTATTAAAACGATTTTCGACCTCCTGAATTGTTTCGGCCTTACCAAATGCAAACTCAATCGTTGTATAGGAAACTTCAAATAAAATAGCATCCTGACTTATCCGATCCACTAACTGGATAGGATTGCCAAAATCATCTACCTTTTCTACAGTGAAACCCAGAGCGGAAAGTAAATAATGAAATAAATCTTTTATAACTTCAACATTTGTAGCATCCCCTTCTAAATTTGCAACAGGATATTCCAGTTCAATCCCGACAAACAATCCAGGATTTTCTTTAATATTTTTCAAATACCGATGTTTTAATAAATCGATAGAACGAGACATACTTCCCTACACTTTCATAATCTAAATAAAATTTGAATAACTATTATTATACCAAAAATAACACAAAAAGGAACGAAGAATAACAACGTTCCTAGCTCTATACTATACCGGCGGCCGGGGTCGAACCGGCACGTCCTTGCGGACACTGGATTTTGAGTCCAGCGCGTCTGCCAATTCCGCCACGCCGGCA
>NZ_PKIE01000008.1 GCF_002860865.1 Streptococcus mitis | reverse complement strand
CTCTGAATACTATTATTCAAGTGGGCTTTTATTTGTTTTATCATGGGAAATCCCTCCTTAACTATAAGTTTATCACATAAAAAAGAAACCCAAATACAGAATTGTATTTGAATTTCTTAACTTAATGACATTGGTCGATTGACCTGCTTCTGCTTTACTCTTCTTGTGCTATTACTTTAAAATCTTGTCCTAGGATGGGTTGAATTTCTAATTGATTGGCGTCTAGTTGGTGGTAATATGCTGATGGTAGTGATTCTAGGAATTTTGCATAGTCCAAGCGAGCGATGGCTTCATAGTCTTCTGGTTTAGAGCCGTCTCCTGTGATTTGAACCAAGTCAATCTCCCACTGGACTTCCTTATCCACCAATTGCTCAATATAGGCAGCAGGAACAAATGGTTCTCTCGGTAAAACAGTCTTGACGCCTTGAGCCAGATGGTAAACACCGTGCACTTGGCCTTCTCCATCCTGATAGAAGGAAACTCTTGCAAAGTAAGCATCCGTCTCTTGAACCGCACGTACACGCGCTTCAAACTGTGCCAAGCCATCCTCCTCTAAAAAGCTTTTCAAATCCTCATGACTAAAGAAAATAGGATTAAAAATTCCTTGGCAAATCGTAAAACGGGCTGCAGTGTCTGTCAGATGGGCTTGAATACTTGCTTGGAAATAAGCTTCAAAATCAAAACCATCTAGCCCCTCAATCTCAGTTCCTGTATAAGCAAGCAGAGCATCTAAAAATGACTTGATAATCTGCCAGTCTGTCTTCGTTAGTAGGTCAGGAAGATCGACACGGTAAGCCTTTTGACCATCAGCATAACTGACCTTAAAGAGAAATTGTGATTGTCCCACTATCGCACACTCGACATACTCGAGACGATTAAGAGGCTGACGGAGATAGACGGCATCATAGCTATGTGACTCCAAACCGTCTAGCAAGGCCAAGGTAGACTTGGCAGTCAAAATTTCCTGTTCTCCTAAAATGCTCTGTTTATTTGGAATAAAAAATGTTTTCGTCATAACTGGGCTCCTTTGAAATCGTTTACATATAGTATACCCTATTTTTCTGAAAGATACAGAAACAAACTTTAGATTTTTGAGTAAAAAGCATAGAAAAACAGCCCCTGAGGACTGTTTAATCTTATACAGTAGCTGCTTGATCCAAGCTTTCACCGATAGTGGCTAGGCGCTCGACAACTTCAGCTTGTGTCAATTCATGTTCTGAAACATAGCGGTTACGTGGGTGAACACGGCACTCGTGTGAGCATCCACGAAGGTACTTGTCTTCATTTTCTTCTGATGTCAAGATACGACGGTTACAGAATGGATTTCCACAGTTGACATAACGTTCACATGGTGTTCCATCAAACCAGTCTTTCCCTACGATGGTTGGGTTGACATGGTTAACATCTACTGCAATACGCTCGTCAAAGACGTACATTTTCCCATCCCAAAGCTCACCTTGGACTTCTGGGTCTTTACCGTAAGTTGCGATTCCTCCGTGCAATTGGCCAACATCCTTGTAGCCTTCACGGACCATCCAGCCTGAGAATTTCTCACAGCGAACACCACCTGTACAGTAAACCACGACGCGCTTGTCCATGAATTTTTCTTTGTTATCACGAACCCACTGTGGCAACTCACGGAAGTTGCGGATATCTGGGCGGATAGCCCCACGGAAATGTCCGAGGTCATACTCATAATCGTTACGTGTGTCAAGGACAACGGTATCTTCGTCAAGAAGAGCTTCTTTGAATTCTTTTGGAGACAAGTAAGCACCTGTTGTTTCAAGTGGGTTGATGTCGTTATCAAAGTCGTTGTCTTCCAAACCAAGGTGGACAATTTCTTTCTTGTAGCGAACGAACATCTTCTTGAAGGCTTGTTCACTTTCTTCGTCAATCTTGAACCAGAGGTCTTCCATGCCTGGGAGGCTGTGAACGTAGTCCATGTATTTTTGAGTTGTTTCGTAGTCACCTGAAACTGTTCCGTTAATTCCTTCGTCAGCGACTAGGATACGACCTTTAAGGCCGATTGATTTACAGAAAGCCAAGTGGTCTGCAGCAAATTGCTCTGCATTTTCAATTGGAGTGTAAAGGTAGTAAAGTAAGACACGAATATCTTTTGCCATAAGATTTGTTCTCTTTTCTATTCTTAAATTTTCAGAATTTTTTATCTAACTATACTAGTATACCTGCTTGAGAAAACGAATGCAATTTATTTGACTGGAAATTGTAGAAAGGTGCTTATCCCTGCACTTCATCAGTAAGCATAGCGAATAGCAGATAATTCTCTCAATTTTTTGATCTGCTCAGCTTGACTTTCTGACAGAATCAGCTTATTGTCAATTAACATACGTGAGATGTCAACATTCATTTGACTCAATATAAATGGGGTAGAGGTCCCATCGTCCTCTAATCGTCTTTTATAACTCACTAACAGATTTTTCAAGGGAGTAAGTTGAGGCGTATTGTTTATACCTTCCAGTAGGTTATCTATGATCGTCATGGCTTCACAACGCCTTTCACTTCCTCCTGCAAACCATTTTAATGCTGTTATTCTTATTTCCCTCCTGAAACTCACTTATAAATTTGATAAACTATCATTCCTAACTCTCATACCAATATTTTACCCAAATACCCTGTGTAAAAAAGTCAGCAAAAATGGTAATGTCGCGAAAATATTATTAATCACATGCACCGCATAGGAAGGATAAATGCTCTTGGTATAGCGGGTCAAACTAGCAAAGATGATGCCAGATGTTGCAAAGACGAAGATATCTAACAAACTAGGCAGGCTTGAAAAATGAGGAAGAGCAAATAAAATTGACGGAAGAAGCAAATCAAGGCCAAATCTCGAATGCTTAAAAAAGGCGTGTTGCATTAATCCTCTATAGATTAGCTCTTCCATAAGTGGAGTCAGAAAGAACAAAGTTATATAGATACCTAGCTCAGCAAAGTTGGTCCCACTATAACCGATCAATACGGCCCAACCTTCAGCAGTTGACTGAACATGTTTAGCTGTCTGAACGTTAAAAGAGATCTGGAGCACTACCACTAATACTGTCAAAATCGAATACCAAAGCCATTTTTTTCTCGGAATGTGAAAGAGATAACCATGACCTGTCTTAACCAGAATCCAAATCATGACTCCGCTAAATAGCAAACTCAAGAGATTTTGAATCCAGACGAAATTGCCAATCTGGGAAGAAAATTGCCAATAATTTTGAACAATAAACGTCAGCTGAGAAAGACCAAATACGAAAAATAGGTAAGAGAAAACTGCACTTATTTTGAATAGAAGTTGATACTTTTTCATATGAACTCTCCTTTGTAAACTCAAGACATCTCTAATATAAGCTATATTTTCCTAAATCCTTACTCCAAATCCTAAATGGTACTTGAGATTTCCTGAATGGTTAAATAGTGATAAAGAACACGGATATCTATGCTCTCATTTCAAAAAATCACTGCCTCCCCCAGATAAGCCTGAGGAAAACAGTGATTCAATTTTTAGGAATTAGGAATGAATACACGAAATCAATTGATCTTATGATTTTTTGTTTTTCAAGAATTCATCGTATTGTTTTTGCATTTCGTTCAATACTTTTTCGTAGGCACCTTCAGATTTCAATTTTTCCATCAATTCTGGAATAGCTTTATCTGGGTCTACAGTACCAGTGTTGATAGCTGTATCGAATTGTTGCATTGTGTTAGAGATTGCTGAGATTTCAGATTTCACATTGTCAGTGTTAAAGATGAATCCAAGTGCTGGAGATTCTTTAGCTTCAGCCAATTGTTTCTTAGAATCTTCGATTTGTTGGTCTGTAACGTTTTCGTTGATGTAAAGAATCCAGTTGTTACCAGTGTTCCATCCACCCATGTGAGTGTTTCCTTTGTAGCCATCAAGGACTTTAACACGGTTTTCTTTACCTGCAATTTTTTCCCAGTTCTTGCCTTCTGGACCGTAAACAAGACCGTTCAAAAGTTCTGGGTTAGTGTTCAAGAGGTTCAACACTTCCATTGATTTTTCTTTGTTCTTAGAGTTGTTTGAGATGACAAAGTTAGCAACTTGTGTTGTTTGGTTTTTCTTGATGAAGTTAGTGATTGGTTTGATTTGGATATCTTTATTTGCAACACGTGAAAGCAAGCTGTTACCGTAGTCAGCTGGTCCTACTGTTTCTTCACGAACGAACCAAGTATCTTGTTGAAGGTCAAATGAAGTATCGCTTGTTGCTACGTCTTTTGGAATGTATCCAGCTTCATAGAATTTGTGAAGAGTCTTCAAGTGTTCTTTGAAACGAGGTACTTCGTAACGGTTTACGATCTTAGTAGTGTCTCCTTCAAGGTCGATAACGAATGGAAGTCCGTTTGGAACTGGGTAGTCAAAGTTATCAGATGGGATAAAGTTTTTAGTAACCGCAAATGGCACTACATCTGGAGCTTTTTCTTTGACTTGTTTCAAGACTGGCTCAAGTGTTTCGTATGAAGTAACACCTGAAATATCGATACCGTATTTAGCAAGAAGAGTTCCGTTGAAGGCGAAGTTTTGAGATGATGCAACGTTGGCTGCAACTGGAACTGCGTAAATTTTACCGTTAATGCTGTTACCTTTGATGTAAGCTGGGTCAAGTGCTTTATAAAGCTCTGCCCCTTCTTTCTTATACAAGTCAGTCAAGTCAGCATAGGCACCTTTTTGAGCATTTACAACATAGTTAGATGCAAAGGCGATATCGTAGTTTTCACCAGATGATGTGATAACTGACATTTTCTTATCATAGTCACCCCATCCAAGATATTGGATATCCAATTTAGCACCAACTTTTTCACCGATGATTTTGTTAGCATTTTCTAGCAATTCATCTAAGTTATCTGGTTTGTCACCGATTTGGTACATTTTGATAACAGTTTTTTCACCTGAAGCTGAGTCAGCAGCTTTTTTGCTGTTACCTGAAAGGTTTCCACAAGCAGCGAGACCAGCAGCCAAAGCGACTACGCTAGCAGATGCAAAAGCATATTTTTTCCAGTTTTTCATGACAAAAACTCCTTTTTTTTATTTTTAAACTTATAAACAATGTAATGATCTTAACTTCACGCAAGGGAAGTTTGGAAATGAGAAATGATTTTTCTCAACAAGCACTATTCTTTCACACCACCGATAGTCAAACCTTTTACAAAGTAGCGTTGGAAGAATGGATACAAAATCGCGATTGGAAGGGTTGCCACCACAACCATGGCCATACGTCCGGTTTCTTTCGGTAGAGCAACTCCCAGTTGACCAGACAGGCCGACTGCTTTGGCGATGTAGTCCATATTTTGTTGGATTTGCATGAGCAAATATTGCAATGGATACAAGTTGTCACTCTTGATGTAAAGAAGGGCGTTGAACCAGTCATTCCAGAAACCTAGAGCTGTCAAAAGCGTAATGGTTGCAATACCTGGTAGTGACAATGGCAAACAGATTTGGAAGAAGATCCGGGCTTCACTGGCACCATCGATACGAGCAGATTCAAGAATGGCTTCTGGGATTGTCTTCTTGAAGAAGGAACGCATCAAGATGATGTTAAATGGTGAGAGAAGCATTGGAACAATCAAGGCCCAAACTGTATCACCGAGTTGAAGCAAACGAGTGACCACAATATAGCCTGGTACCAAACCAGCGTTGAACAACATACTAAGAAGGGCAAAGATCGTAAAGAATCTGCGATACTTAAAGGTTGTCCGTGAGATGGCGTAGGCATAGGTTGTTGTGATAAAGACGTTTGTGATAGTCCCCACCACTGTTACAAAGACTGAGATGAAGAGGGCTTGGAGGATTTTATCCTTAAACTGTGCCAAGAACTCAAAACCGTCTAATCCAAATTGAGATGGGAAGAAGCTATATCCATTTTGGAGGATACTCTTTTCATCTGTCACCGAAATAACGATAACGAAAACAAAGGGTAGGATACAAGAGAGGGCAATCAAACCAGAAATAATACTGAAAAAGATATCTGCTTTCTTACTGAAGGAGTGAATGCCGACATTATCAATTTTTTCTTTTTTAATTTTCTTTTCTGCCATATTCTCCTCCTTTCTAGAACAAGGCTGAGTTTGGATCAACTCGTCTTGCAAGTAAGTTTGATAGGATAACCAGAATCAAGCCGACAACTGATTGGTAGAGACCTGCCGCTGAAGCCATCCCGATATCCGCTGTCTGAGTCAAACCGTTATAAACATATACGTCCAAGACGTTGGTTACGTTGTAAAGCTGACCAGCATTGTGTGGGATTTGGTAGAAGAGACCAAAGTCTGCACGGAAGATGTTTCCGACTGCAAGGATAGTCAATACAGTTACCAATGGTGTCAACTGCGGAATGGTTACATTGCGAATGCGTTGCCATTTGCTAGCCCCGTCCACTGTTGCTGCTTCGTAGTAGGTTGGATCAATTCCCATGATTGTCGCATAGTACATGACACTGCTATATCCAAAACCTTTCCAAATACCTAGGAAAAGGAGGAGATATGGCCAGATACCCAAGTCAGCGTAGAAATTGACTTCCTTCATTCCGATAGATTCTAGGAAATGGTTGAAGACCCCTTTATCGATGTTTAGGAAGGCATCTGTAAAGAAACTGATGATAACCCAAGACAAGAAGTAAGGGAACAACATAGAAGTTTGGAAGATCTTAACCATTCTCTTAGAACGGAGTTCACTGAGGATGATGGCAATCCCTACAGATACAATCAAACCGATAAAGATAAAGCCGAGATTGTAGAGGACAGTATTTCGTGTGATAATAAAGGCGTCTTTTGAACTAAACAAGAATCTGAAATTATCGAGTCCGACCCATTTACTATTCATGATACTATCTATGAAACCATTACTTGTCATGTGGTAGTCTTTAAAGGCAACCACGTTCCCAAATACTGGAATGTAGAAGAATAGAATCAACCAGAGTGCCCCTGGTAAAACCATCAAGAGAAAGATCCAGTTGTCTCTCAAGGTTTTTGAAAACTTATTCATAATTTCCTCCCTTTTTTATTTTGATATCCATCTAAAAATTCCTTTTTAGACTTTTGATAACGATTACATTATTAGTATACTCCTATTTGCAGGTTAGGTTAAACTACTAATTATAGAAAAAACTCCACAAATTATTTTATGTGGAGTACTTTTTTAAGAAAGGGATGTTTCACGGGAAACACTCTGAGTAAGAGCATGGTGTTCTTGTTTTTTATGTCGTGTAAATCGTTGAAGCTGTCGCAATAGTATGCCACTGGTTGGCTGTTGTGGCTGCGAAATCCTTGTCTGCGTAGAAGTCAGTAAATGGCAAGATGTCTACTTCTAGTTCTTCGATGCGGTCAATTTGACCAGCCAGATAAGCCTCGATGCGACTTTCTGCTCGCTTAATGCGTTGCAAGAGTCCGCCCATACGGATGTCAACTGTATCCAAGCCAAAGACCTTGTTTTCTTTCAGCCATTGGTGGCTAAAGAGGGCATGGAAGTGTTCGATTTGGCTTCTAAGTTCTGGTAATTCTTGTCTTGCGATTTCTTTTAGATTTTCTTTATCATCCGCTTGGTAGGCCTGACGGATGCGTCGTCCTACATCGACTTTAGAACTTAAAATAGCATTCAACTGGGCCTGAGTTTCAAAGAGATAAGCATAATTTCCTGCTTTTTCTTTGATTTCAACAAGTGTCTCAGTAGCCTGAGCGAAGTGCGGTTTGTCCTGTACAGGTGTCATGTGTCTATCAAGAAGAGGGCAGAGAACATCCTGGTAAAAGACATAGCGGTTAGGATTGATGCCACTGAGATTGCCTGGTAGGTCTGGCAAGAGGTTGGCAAGGTCAATCTGCATAAAATCCTCAACTGATAGACCTGTATTAATCTGGAAATGAGCAGACAAACGGTCTAGGTCATTGCGGTAGCAGAGTTCTGCCCAGATTTGCAAGCTTGGTAGGATAGAAAACTGAGCGGTTTCCCCACCATTGTCCCCCCAACCCGTTACAATGACTTCTTTGATGTCATTGGCACGACAGGATTTGTTAGCTTCAAGAGCAATGAGACGGCTGAAATGGTTGTTGGGTGTGAACCCAATCCACTTCCAAGCTCCACCTGCAAAGGCAAGATCATGACTAATCTTGTGGTGGTTGCGGAAATTACGGTTGTATTTTTCCTCGCTATCCTGGTAGTAATCCCAGTAAACCAAGGTCACACGGTCTTTGAGGCGGTCTAGGTAAACTCGCGTTTCCTCTGGAATTTCCACATCACGGTCGTACTGACCATCCGCTGACATGAGTTTGAAGAACATATCACTCCACATCTGGCAGTGGAAACCATATTTGTCAGCAATATCCAGCACGCGCTCCAAGTGTTGGCACATAAGGAGACTACGGTCTACTACTCCATTCAAAATCAAATAACGTCCCAAGCCGACCAAGTGGGCTTCGTCCATCCCGATATTGACCTTGCGAGTCTTCAGTTTAGACAGAGTGGCAAACATGCCATCAATCAGGTTATAGACCTTTTCTTCGCCAATGAGAAGAATGTCCTCTACATCACGGAGCTCCTGGACTTCTTTGACACCCCATTTGACGAAGGCTGACAAGTGGGCCAAGGTCTGGATACAAGGCACAAAGGTCATGTCAAACTGCTGGGCATAGGTTTCGATTTCATGTAATTCCTCAGCTGAGTAGGCTCCACGGAAATAGCCAAAGTAAGGTTGCCCCTCAATCTGGTAGGTGTCTTCCATGTAAAGTTCAAAGGTTGAATAGCCCATGAGAGCCAAGACCTCAATCATCTGCTTGGCAGATGCAACATTTAGAACCGCATTACGGGAACAATCCGCCATATAGGCTAAATCTTCATATGCTGCCTGTTCTTCAATATCGACCTTGTCAGATTCTACTAGAGCCGTTGCCAACAAGGACAAGGCTCGATAAAGTTGGTAGGGTTTGCGGTAGGTTAATTGATAATGACCACTCTCACCCTTGATAGAGATAGAGGCTTGGTCAGATTGGGCGACAGCTACTTCGACATCTGGTAGAGAAATGTGCTTTTGAAGCAACTCTATAGCTTGATGTTGTTTACTGCTAATTCCTGTAAATCTTACCATTGATTTTCCTCCTGTAGCCAATTGACAAGGGCACCGTAGAGATTGGCATCTGCGTGATAGGTGCAGGCTTGAATAACAGGTGCGACCGTGTATTCTTCGTAGGTATCGACAAAGTCATCGACAGCCTTCTTGACACCTTGGATAAAGTCTGGATTTTGGCTGATAGAGCCTCCCAGACTGATAACATCTGGATCGATGAGATACTGGATATTAAGCAAACCTTGCGCCAGATTGCGGTTCATGCGCTCAATAGCTTCTTGGCAAAGGATATCGCCAGCTACGGCTTCTTGGTAAATCTTGCGACCGTCCCAATCAGTCTGACCAGATTTTTCAATCACGTAGCGCACCATATTCCCAGTTGACGCTAGTTGCGACCAGTTGTTGAGCTTTTCAGCAGGGGCAAGGGTTGTCATGTAGCCAAATTCTCCACCCAGGCCGTGGCGACCTCGATGAAGTCTGCCATTGATAATCATAGCTCCGCCAATCCCTGTCCCAATCACGACACAGGCTGCATTTTCAAGCTCTGGATGAGCCAGTAATTCACTGAGTCCAACGCAGTTGGCATCATTTTCCAGATGGACAGGTAGCTGATGATGGGCAAGTGCTTCATACCAAGAAAAGCCATGGATGTAGGGCACCGCACTGAAGCCATCAATCACACCCGTCTCTTGATTGACCGCGCCTGGAACACTCATAGCAATCCCACTGTAATCCTGCTCTGACAAACGCTGGTCTAACCAAGCTAATAAATCCTCCAAACTTTCAGGCGTTGGAATGCTTGTCTTATTCAGTATTTTCCCATCAGGAGTCAGACTGGCGAACTTAATCCCAGTCCCTCCGATATCAATCGTTGCAATGGTCATTGTTTTTACCATAAAAAGGGGCGAATCAGCAGTTAGTCCTTACTTTTTCGCCCCTCCTTTCTTTTTATGTCTACTTTTTGAAATTAAATTTCTTCTTTTTCGATGAATTCTGTACGAATCTCTTGTGGTGAAATGAGGCCTCTATGAACTGGGTATGGTCGTTCAAGTAGGTCAAGGAAGAGATGTTGACTTTCTGGTACACGTACATTTTCACTACACATATTGTAGTAACGAAGGACATAGCCTTCTTCATTTTCAGCTATCTTAAAGGCTGTTGGACAGATTTGCGGTATGTTGAGAACAGAATGATTCAAAAGGCTACCAGTCGCAGCCACGCTACCCTCTTGTTTTGCAACTTGAAGAGCTGTAAATGGTGTCTGCAAGGCTTTAGCACGACGGAAAGCTGAGAAGCGTTCTTGGGCTTGGTGGCATTCGAGAGCAAACTCGACTTCAAACTCACGCAAACACTGAGCTTCTGGTGTTGGGAAGTAACCCCAGTCACCCAACTCACCTGATGCACGCAAAATCGTCACTGCAATAGTGTCGTCCCCAAGGATTTCGTATTCATTCAATCCCTTGTTGGATACCGTCACACCTTTTTCATCGTCATACAGACTGACAAAAGCCTGTTGGTGTTGAGGATTTTCAGGATTTTCCCATGAAGCAGCTGGTTTGTTTGGTCGTGTCACCACCTCATAGATGCTTTCAGAATCGTTGCATGGACGCGTGTTATGAGTCTTGACCAAGAGACGGATACGGTGGTCTTTGGCAGTGTTGGTAAAGCGAGTTTTGCAACGGATTTGTGGATTGTCAACAAAGACAGTCATCTCAGTTTCCAGCGGAAGGCTTGTCAACTCTTCTGAACGTCCAGCTTCACGCTTCATAAACTCGATGATACCTTTTTGTTCTTCTTCTAGCTTTTCGTCCGCACTGACAGGCACGGTCAACTCATGTTTGAGCAAAATCTTAGCATAGCGAGCTGTGTTTTCCAAGACCTCGTAGCCCTTAAGCTCTGCATAGATTGGCTCTGTTCCTTGTGGTTGGAAATAGATATACTCGTTTCCGATGTCTCCACGGTCTTCGAAGCGGATAAAGTCTTCGTAAGCTTCGTGAGTTGTCTTATCATAAACTGTGATATTGTCATCCACACTCACCGTTACAAATGGTGTATCAATCACCCCGTTTTTGTAAATGCCTTCACGGTGTTCTTGTTCTCCTTCCAGCAATTGGAAGGTTGTCCAAGAAAGTGGCGCTAGGTGAACTGGAATGGTCACGCGCACTTGTCGAGCAATACGAGCTTGGCGGAACTTGTCTTTTGGTAAATCATACTCAAAATTAGCTCCAAGATCCTCGATTTTAGGCTCTACAGGACGACCATCCAAGTCCTCCACACGGTAACTTGGCAAGGTAAGAGCAGCCATCTTCTTGTAGCCTTCTGTTGGGTGCAATTCCTTAAAATCACAAGTCGCCACATCAATCACTGTGCTGACAGTATCAACCTTATCATGCAATCCTGTGTTAATGACAGTAAAGAGATAATCACTTTGAGCCTTAGCTGTAGCGATTTTGCCCTTCCACTCGTTAAGAAGATTGCTCTTCACAAAGTTTCCAACTTGGTTAACCTTGGCAAAACGAGTTTCCATCTCACGGTGAACTTCGTCCACGCTACAGCCACAGATACTATCATGAGGCGCGTTCTGCAAAAGAGTTTTCCAAGCATAGGTCAACTGATCCTTGTGGTTGTGGCCCCCAGTAATAATAGTCAAGGGTTCTACAACTTGCTCTAGGAGGTTGCTGTTTTCTTGGAAGGCTTGTTTGAGGTAAATACGGGATGAAGAAGTGTTGGCAAGTGTGTACCAGCCATCAGTTTCCTGACTGGTCAACTCGCCTGTAACCGTTGATAACTGCTCTGGTAGGGCACCTTCCACAGCTTGAACATACTCATCAAAAGAACTGTGAACAAAGGTCACATCTGGGAAGAGTTCATTTGCCACACGAATGGCTTCGCTCAGATTTTTCTGAACAGGCTGGTGGTCACAGCCGTTCATCATCAACCATTGGTTGGTCGAAGCATAGTCACGAACGTCTGCCAATTTTTGTTTCCAGAAGGTCAAGGCCTCGTCTTTATCAACTGGAATTTCATTCCCATTACTGTACCAGTTGGCAAAGAGAATCCCGAGGACACGACTTCCGTCCGCACCCTGCCAATACATTTCTGAAAACTGAGAAGTAAACTGCTCATCTTCGAGAACTTGGTTGTCAAATCCAATCGGTTTCACACCACGACCAAAGGCTGCCACGTGAATGCCTGATTTTTGAAGGATTTGAGGAGCTTGCCCCATATTTCCAAAGGTATCTGGGAAGTAACCAATCTGAGTGGATTTGCCCCATTTTGCAGCTTCTTGCTGACCAATAAGAGTGTTGCGGACATTGGCTTCGCTGGAAATCAAGTAATCATCCTGCAAGATGTAAAAGGGACCAATTTTCAATTTTCCTTGGTCGATGTAGCGCTGAACTTTGTCGCGATTTTCAGGGCGAATCTCCAAGTAGTCATCAAGGACAATGGTTTGCCCATCCAAGTGGAAGCTCTTGAACTCAGGGTCATTTTCAAAGAGATCAAAGAGAGTGTCAAACAATTCCACCAACTGCATACGGTGGCTTTCAAAAGGCAAGTACCACTCACGATCCCAGTGACTATGTGAGATAATATGTACGACAACATTTCCCATGAAGTAAAACCTCATTCTAAATTTAAATTTTTATTGTTAACGTTTTAAATGTAAATTTGTGATTCTTTCCAAGAATCAGTTGCGCTAAAGCGTGTTCCTTAGCGGATATCCAAGTAATCCAAGACCAACTCACAGAACATCATGTTAGCCCAAGAGAACCATTCACGAGAGTAGAGAGTTGGGTCATCTACGTGAAAGCTTTCATGCATAACACCTGTACCACCATCGCAAGCAACCAGCTGATCCAGCAAGAATTTCTTCTCTGCCTTGTCTGTTGTTGTCAAGCCTTGGATAGAAAGGGCGATGGGCCAGATATAGCGATAGAAGGTATGAGAACTTCCGAGACCGCTAGCGTATTCTCCTTGGTAGAAGTAGGGATTTTCAGGGCTCAGAATGGTGCGACGAGTTGCTTGATACACTTCATCGTTGACATCGCAGTAGCCCAGATAAGGCGCAGCCAACAAACTTGGTACATTTGGATCATCCATAATGCTAGCATTTCCTAGACCATCCACTTCAAAGGCATAAATCTTTTCGCCCTTACTGTTGGTGGTGTAAGCATAGTTTTCGATTCCTTCTTGAATCTCAGTCTGGAGACGCTTAGCATCAGCAATAACACTCTGGTTATCAGCTAGGGCTAGTTCTGCGAAGATTTCTTGGACATACCCTAAAACAACAACTGCAAACATATTTGATGGAATCAAGTAGCTATATTGACAACAGTCATCACTTGGACGAAAGGCTGACCAGGTCATTCCTGTCACGGCAAAGTCAGGACCAAAACCATCATTTACCAAAGTGTCTTCCTTGCGGTCCGTATCTCGGACAAAACGATAAGGAGAGTTCTTGTGGTCTTGTTCTACCGTCCACAGATGGAGAATTTCCTTAGTCGCTGTGACAAAAGTTTCATCAAACTGACTAGTCTCGCCAGTCTCTTTCCAGAGGAGATAAGCCAACTGCAAAGGATAGCAAAGCGAGTCCACCTCATACTTGCGTTCCCAAATCCAGCCATTAAGGTCGGTATGGTCTGTCTCGTGGTGACCCTTCCAGTTTTCCTCAATGTTGAAGGAATTGGCATAGGGATCCTTGAGTACCAAGGCCATTTGACGTTTGACCAAACCTGCAATGGTCTGACGCAGGAGGGAATCTTTTTTAGCCACATGAAGGTAGGGTCTGAGTTGAGCTGTCGAATCTCGAAGCCACATAGCAGGAATGTCCCCGGTCAAGACAAAGGTTGAACCATCTTCTAGGATTTCAACCGTATTGTCCAAGGTGTCGGTGTAGCAACGCTCGAAAACATCCACCCATTTTGGATGGTCCTTAGCACGTTCTGCTACTTCATCTAGCCATTCTCTAACAATTTCTTTTGAATAAATCATCGTGCAGTATCCTCTTTCAAACAAGTTTCATTTTCAGTATATAGCTTTTGGGACAGAAAATACATACACAAATGATAGTCATTTTTCTACAAAATAGTTATCTTTGAAACTCCTTTTCTAAAGGTTATCTTTTTCTGATATAATGTAGAAAAACAGCTAAAGGAAAGACTATGAAACCACTACTTGAAACCATCGATACCCGCTTTGGAACTGCCAGTAAGCATGCCTTTTCTCGGGGAAATACCCTGCCTTACACAGGCGTGCCTTTTGGGATGAATTACTTTGTACCCCAAACCAGCGACCAGGATGGATCTTGGTTTTTCGATCCACATCTGCCCATATTTCAGGGGATTCGATTAACTCACCAGCCCAGTCCTTGGATTGGGGACTACTCTTGGCTCCTCCTGACACCTGTTACAGGCCAGCTAGGTGGAGACAGCCTCTTCCATCGTCAGTCTTCCTATGATATGGATAAGGCCTCTTTCCAACCCCATTATCTGAAAATTTTCTCCCTGCGCTATCAGATTGAAACCCAGCTCACACCGACTTGCTACGGTGCTTCTATTCGTTTGGAGCAAAAGCAAGGCAAAGCCCTCTCCCTCTACCTTCACGCAGCAGATAAACTGACAGTGGAGCAGGTGAATAAGCGAACTCTTGCCCTGCGACAAGAGGGAAAAACTGAGACCAACAAAAATCCACTGATACTCTTCACTGCCCTGAAAATGAATACGGATATTCTTGCTGTCAGCCAAGAAGGTGAAGACTGGCGAATTGACTTAGCAAGTAGTCAAACCGAGATTCAGCTAGCCACTTCTTTCATCTCCCCTTCTCAAGCACTAATCAATCTACCTAAAGAAGATTTTAAAAGCTGTAAAGTAAGTGCCCAAGCGGATTGGGAAAATCTTCTCCATCGTTTTGATGTTATAGAGACAGGAGAGGCTGACCGAACCTTCTTTGACCACTGTCTCTACAGACTCTTCCTCTTCCCACAAACTTTTTATGAGGTTGATGAATCAGGGCAAGCCATCCACATGGATCTGGTTACTGGAACTGTCAAGCCTGGTGTCCTCTTTAGCAACAATGGTTTCTGGGATACCTTCCGCACCACCTTCCCCCTCTTTGCCATTATCATACCGGAGCACTATCACCGCTTTTTAGAAGGTTTCCTCAATAGCCACCGCGATACTGGTTTTCTTCCAAAATGGCTGGCTCCAGATGAACGGGGTATGATGCCAGGTACACTTTTAGACGGTATTATCGCAGATAGCGCCTGCAAGGACATGGCCCCCGACCTAGAAGAAGAACTCCTCCAAGCCATGCTTGAAACAGCCAGCAAGGCCGACCCTATCGGTATCAATGGCCGTCACGGACTAGCACAATACCAAGAACTGGGCTACCTCTCTATCGACCACCACGAAAGCGTCAGCCACACCCTAGACTATGCCTATAGTGACTTTTGTATCGCCAGCTGTGCCGAAAAACGAGGAAAAATAGAAATCGCTGAGACCTACAAGGCTGCATTACAAAATTACTGCCATCTATTTGACGCTGAGACAGGTTACATGCGAGCGCGTAATGGTCAAGGCAACTTCCGCCCTGACTTTTCTCCTTATAGTTGGGGACGCGACTATGCCGAATGCTCTGCCATTCAAGCAACTTTAGGCGTCCTCCACGACATCCCAGACTTAATCCAGCTTATGGGTGGAAAAGAAGCCTTTAGTCGCTACCTTTTGAAAGCCTGTCAGGAGGCTCCCCTCTTTGAGACAACAGGCTATGGTTACGAGATTCACGAAATGAGCGAGATGGCTACTGCTCCTTTTGGACAACTCGCCATTTCCAACCAGCCGAGCTTCCACATTCCTTATCTCTTCCGCTACAGCGACTACCCTGACTATACTGCCCTTCTTATCAAGACTCTCCGTCAGAAAGCCTTTCATCCAAGCTGGCAAGCCTATCCTGGCGATGAAGACAATGGTAGTCTCTCGGCCTGGTACATCTGGTCCGCTCTCGGATTTTATCCGACCTGTCCAGGAAAACCAAGCTATGATCTCGGAATCCCTCTCTTTGACCACCTCCGTATCTACCTAGCTAAAGAAAATAAATGGCTAGATATTCATACTGAGCAAAACCACAGCCACTTCAACTTTGTCAAAGAATGTCGACTGGACACAACTCTTGTATCAACTATTCAACACCAAGACCTCTTAAAAGCTGAGCAGCTAACCTTTACACTTAGCTGGTTACCCAGTCAGCCGTCCACTTCCTGAAATGCAAAAATCTCCTAGCAGACTTTCCTGCTAGGAGATTTTCTTACGAGAGGTACTTGTTTAAGCTTTGAAAATCGGACTTATCATCTGATAATTATCAAACAATCTACCATTTAAGCTTCTTCGTCTTCTTTACGACGACGGCCTGCAAGACCAAGACCAAGTACTGCACTTGCGGCAGCTGCTACCATAGCTACAGTAGAATCTGCTGTACCTGTATTTGGCAACTCTTTAGCTGCTTTACGCGCATTTGCTTGTGCTGACGCTGTTTGACCAGCATTAGCTGAACTTCCATTGTCTGCAGAAGGACGTTGTTTAAAGATATCTTTAGCTACGATTGTGTAAACTTTACCATCTTTAGTAATTACAGTTGCGTTTCCTGCTTTGTCGAAGATAACTTCTACTACATCATCATTTGCTCCTTTAATCTTAGCTTTTGCAGCTTCTTTTTCTGCATCTGTTAAGTTATTGAGATCTGTTACTGTTTCTTTTTCGAAGTCAACATTGATGTTTTCACCATTGTTCTTAGCTGCAACATCTTTAGCATCTTTAACTAATTGAGCTGCTGGAATTGTTGCTGTCTTACCTTCTGGAGTTGTTACTGTCGCATTTCCGTTTTCGTCTACTACTACAGTTGATCCTGGGTTGACTGCTTTAATTGATTCTTTAACTTTTTCAATTTCATCAGCTGTTAATTTAGCTTTATCTCCAACTAACACTCTAGTTGCTGGTGTATTTACACCATTTTGTTGAGTTGGATCAGTTAATTTATCTTCTGGAATTACTAAGTCAAGTTCTGGGATTACTAATACTGTTCCATCACCTTTAGTAACGATTACATCACCTTTATCATTTACTACTACAGTTGATCCTGGGTTTACATCCTCTACTGCTTTCTTAACTTTTGCTTTTTCTTCATCTGTTAAGTTAGCTGGATCCTTAACTACTGTCTTAGTTGCTGGTGTGTTTGCACCATTTCCTGCGTTTTCTTTACCTGCATCTGCTGCTGACTTAGTTAAATCTGTTGCTGGAATTGTTGCTGTTTTACCTTCTGGTGTTGTGACTGTTGCGTTTCCTTTATCGTCTACTACAACTTTAGATCCTGGATTTACTGCTTTAACTTTGTTTTCGATCGCTTTCTTCTCAGCATCTGTTAAGTTAGCTGGATCTTTAACTTCCACTTTAGATGCTGGTGTGTTTACTGCATTTCCTGCATTTGCTTTACCTGCATCTGCTGCTGACTTAGTTACGTCTGCTGCTGGAATTACAGCTGTATTTCCTTCTGGTGTTGTTACTGTTGCGTTTCCTTTATCGTCTACTACAACTTTAGATCCTGGGTTGACTGCCTCAATTGCTTTCTTAACTTTTGCTTTTTCTTCATCTGTTAATTTGGCTGGATCTTTAACTTCTACCTTAGCTGCTGGTGTGTTTACTGCATTTCCTGCATTTGCTTTACCTGCATCTGCCACTGACTTAGTTACGTCTGCTGCTGGAATTACGGCTGTATTTCCTTCTGGTGTTGTGACTGTTGCGTTTCCTTTATCGTCTACTACAACTTTAGATCCTGGGTTGACTGCCTCAATTGCTTTCTTAACTTTTGCTTTTTCTTCATCTGTTAATTTGGCTGGATCTTTAACTTCTACCTTAGCTGCTGGTGTGTTTACTGCATTTCCTGCATTTGCTTTACCTGCATCTGCTGCTGACTTAGTTACGTCTGCTGCTGGAATTACAGCTGTCTTACCTTCTGGAGTTGTGACTGTCGCATTTCCTTTATCATCTACAACTACTGTTGCATCTGGATTTACAGCCTTAACTTTATCTTCGATCGCTTTCTTCTCAGCGTCTGTAAGTTTTTCTGGATTTGCTACTACTGTCTTATCTGCTGGTTTAACGATGTCGTTGCCTGCATTTGGTTTAGTTGCAGCCTCTGGATCTTTCGTCAAGTCTGCTGCTGGAATTACAGCTGTCTTACCTTCTGGGGTTGTGACTGTCGCATTTCCTTTGTCATCTACAACTACTGTTGCATCTGGATTTACAGCCTTAACTTTATCTTCGATCGCTTTCTTCTCAGCGTCTGTAAGTTTTTCTGGATTTGCTACTACTGTCTTATCTGCTGGTTTAACGATGTCGTTACCTGCATTTGGTTTAGTTGCAGCTTCTGGATCTTTCTCAAGTCTGCTGCTGGAATTACAGCTGTCTTACCTTCTGGGGTTGTGACTGTCGCATTTCCTTTGTCATCTACAACTACTGTTGCATCTGGATTTACAGCTTTAACTTTATCTTCGATCGCTTTCTTCTCAGCGTCTGTAAGTTTTTCTGGATTTGCTACTACTGTCTTATCTGCTGGTTTAACGATGTCGTTACCTGCATTTGGTTTAGTTGCAGCTTCTGGATCTTTCGTCAAGTCTGCTGCTGGAATTACAGCTGTCTTACCTTCTGGAGTTGTGACTGTCGCATTTCCTTTATCATCTACAACTACTGTTGCATCTGGATTTACAGCTTTAACTTTATCTTCGATCGCTTTCTTCTCAGCGTCTGTAAGTTTTTCTGGATTTGCTACTACTGTCTTATCTGCTGGTTTAACGATGTCGTTGCCTGCATTTGGTTTAGTTGCATCTACTTCTGATTTGAATAAATCTTCTGATGGGATTGTCGCAGTAGTTCCATCTTTCAGTGTAACTGTCGCATTACCATCTTCATCAAATTTAACAGATTTAGTTTCTGGGTTTAATTCTCTTAATTTTTCTTCTACTTTAGCTTGATCATCTGGATCATTTGCTTCACCGGCTACTTTGTCTGCTGGTTTAATAATTTTACTATTTCCTGCATCTGGGTTAGAAGTATCTTCTTTAGTTCTTACTAATTCTGATGCTGGAATTGCTGCAGTTTTACCTTCTGGAGTAGAAACAGAAACAGTTCCATTTTCATCTATCGTTACTATAGCATCTGGATTTACCTCTTCAACTTTAGCAACAATCTTAGCTTTCTCTTCGTCAGTTAAGTTCGATGGATCTTTTACGATAACTTTATCAAGTGGTTTGTTAATGTCATTTCCACCTTTACCGTTATCTAATTGGTCCTCAGTTTTCACTAATTTTGTCGGATTGATAATTCCTTTATCGCCAGCTTCTGTTGTTACTTCGATGTTTCCATTTTCATCATATTTAACTTCTTTAGCTGTTGGGTTAACTTTCTTAACTTCTTCTAAGATTTTAGCTTTTTCTTCATCTGTTAATGCACTTGGATCTTTTACTAATACTTTATCAATTGGTCTGTTTACTTCTCCAATTGCTTTAATAGCCGCCTTATCAGCTTCTTCTATTGTATTAACATCGTCTACACTACTTACTGCATCAATTGCTGCTTTAGATTTTTCAGCAGCTTTATCTACTTTAGCTTTTAATTTAGCTTTAGCTTCAGGAGTTAGATCGTTACGCGCATCGATTTCTGCTTTCTTAGCTGTTGCTTCTTCATCAATTGCTTTACGAGCATTTGGTTTATCTTCTACAACTGGTACAGATTTTTCAATTTCACCTTCAGCTGCTTCTTGAAGTTGCTTAACTTCTGCATCTGTTCCAGCTTTATCGATTTCTTCCTTAGCTTCTTCTGCTTGAGCTTTAGCTGCATCTGCTGCAACTTTCTTCTCTTCATCAGTAGCATCTGGAGTATTAGCAATATCTTCCAATTGTTTTGCTAATTTATCTTCGATTGCTTTCTTAGCTGCTGGTTTAGCTTTAGCTTCTGGATTTACAGCTGCAACTTCATCTACACCTGATTTCTTAGCACCATCTACTGCTGTTTGTGCTTCTGCTGCTTTTTCTGGTGTTTCTGCATTAGCTGGTTGAGCATCAATTGCATCTGTTGCTTCTTTAGCTTTTGCTTGAGCTTCTTCCTTAGCTGCTGCTTTTTCTTCGTCAGTTAAGTCTGGACGAGCATCGATGGCTGCTTCTTTCTTAGCTAATTCATCTGCTACTGCCTTCTTAGCTGCTTCTTTGGCTACTGGGTTAACTTTCGCAATGTCACCTGTACCAGTTTCTTTAGCTGCGTCTACTGCTGCATCTGTTGGTGCTGCATCGACTGCTTCTTTAGCTTTATCAGCGGCATCTTTAGCTGCATCTTTAGCGGCTTTCTTCTCGGCATCAGTTAAATCTGGACGAGCGTCAATGGCTGCTTCTTTAGCTTTAAGTGCATCGTCAATGGCTTTCTTAGCTGCTGGTTTCTTAACTGCTTCTGGATTTACAGCTTTAACATCTGCTACACCTTTATCTTTTGCACCATCGACTGCTTTTTGAGCTTCTGCTGCTTTTTCTGGTGTTTCTGCGATAGATGGTTGAGCATCGATTGCATCTGTTGCTTCTTTAGCTTTTGCTTGCGCATCTTTCTTAGCAGCATCTTTTTCTTCGTCAGTTAAGTCTGGACGAGCGTCGATTGCTTTTTCTTTTTCTGCTAATTCATCTGCTACTGCCTTCTTAGCTGCTTCTTTGGCTACTGGGTTAACTTTCGCAATGTCACCTGTACCAGTTCCTTTAGCTGCGTCTACTGCTGCATCTGTTGGTGCTGCATCGACTGCTGCTTTAGCTTTATCAGCGGCTGCTTTAGCTTCATCTTTAGCGGCTTTCTTCTCGGCATCAGTTAAATCTGGACGAGCGTCAATTGCTGCTTCTTTAGCTTTAAGTGCATCGTCAATGGCTTTCTTAGCTGCTGGTTTCTTAACTGCTTCTGGATTTACAGCTGCAACTTCATCTACACCTGTTTTCTTAGCTGCGTCTACTGCTTTTTGAGCTTCTGCTGCTTTTTCTGGTGTTTCTGCGTTAGATGGCTGTGTGTTAATTGCGTCTGTTGCTGCTTTAGCTTTTGCTTGCGCATCTTTCTTAGCAGCATCTTTTTCTTCGTCAGTTAAGTCTGGACGAGCATCGATGGCTGCTTCTTTCTTAGCTAATTCATCTGCTACTGCCTTCTTAGCTACTTCTTTGGCTACTGGGTTAACTTTCGCAATGTCACCTGTACCAGTTCCTTTAGCTGCGTCTACTGCTGCATCTGTTGTTGCTGCATCGACTGCTGCTTTAGCTTTATCAGCGGCTGCTTTTGCTGCATCCTTAGCGGCTTTCTTCTCGTCATCAGTTAAGTCTGGACGAGCGTCAATTGCATCTTCTTTAGCTTTAAGAGCATCGTCAATAGCTTTCTTAGCTGCTGGTTTCTTAACTGCTACTGGATTCACTGCAGTAACTTCATCTACACCTGTTTTCTTAGCCGCATCTACTGCATCTTGAGCTGTTTTTGCTGCTTCTGGTGTTTCTGCGTTAGATGGCTGTGCGTTAATTGCGTCTGTTGCTGCTTTAGCTTTTGCTTGCGCATCTTTCTTAGCAGCATCTTTTTCTTCGTCAGTTAAGTCTGGACGAGCATCGATGGCTGCTTCTTTCTTAGCTAATTCATCTGCTACTGCCTTCTTAGCTACTTCTTTGGCTACTGGGTTAACTTTCGCAATGTCACCTGTACCAGTTCCTTTAGCTGCGTCTACTGCTGCATCTGTTGGTGCTGCATCGACTGCTGCTTTAGCTTTATCAGCGGCTGCTTTTGCTGCATCCTTAGCGGCTTTCTTCTCGTCATCAGTTAAGTCTGGACGAGCGTCAATTGCATCTTCTTTAGCTTTAAGAGCATCGTCAATAGCTTTCTTAGCTGCTGGTTTCTTAACTGCTACTGGATTCACTGCAGTAACTTCATCTACACCTGTTTTCTTAGCCGCATCTACTGCATCTTGAGCTGTTTTAGCTGCTGTTGGTGTAGTTGCTGCATCAGGTTGCTCATTGATTTTTGCTAATTGTGCATCAGCTTTATCTTTTGCTTCATTCTTAGCTGCTGTTTTTTCTTCATCAGTTAAGTCTGGACGAGCATCGATTTCTTTATTTTTAGCTGTTAACGCATCATTAATTGCTTTCTTAGCTTCTGCTTTTGCTACTGGAGTTACATTTGCAACTGCTGTAGTTCCATCTGCTTTAGCTTTATCAACTGCTGCATTTGTAGTTGCATTATCAACTGCAGCTTTTGCTACATCTGCTTGCGCTTTTGCTACTTCTTTCGCTTTAGTTTTCTCTTCTGGAGTTAAATCTGTGCGATCATCGATTTCTTTGTTTTTAGCTGTCAATGCATCGTCAATTGCTTGTTTAGCTTCATCTTTTTTAGCTACTACTGGGTTATCTTTTGCAATTGCATCAGTTCCTGCATTTTGAGCTTTATCAAGAGCATCTTTTGTTGTAACTTCAGGTTTTGCGATTTCATCAAGAGCTTTTTTCTTATCAGCATTTACTTTGTCAATTGCAGCTTGTTTTTCTTCATCAGTAGCATTTGGAGTTTTATTAATAGCATCAATTTGCTTCTCAGCTGCTTTATTAACCTCATCGATAGCTGGTTGTTTGTCTAAAGTTACAAACTCTGATAATGGTCTTGTGTCTTTTGAACCGTCTGTGTATGTTACTACAAGATTTCCTTTAGCATCTTTTGTTACTGAGGCAATCTTAGTCTTAGCATCTTCAGCATCTACAGTTTTACCTTTTTTGTCAGCTAAGTTAGCATCATCATTGTTATTAGAGTACTCAATTTGTAGTTTTTCTTTGATTTTCTCTAATTCTGCTTCTGTTACGTTAGCTGGATCTGTTACAGCAACTTTTTCTGTTGGAGCTGCAATGTCATATTTAGATGTTTGGTTTTTAACGATGAACTGAACATATCCTGGTTTTTGTTGACGTGCTGCGTCATCAGTTTCAGCATTATAGTTTGCGCCTGTCATTGATTTGGCATCATCGCTATCTTTAGCTTCAATGAAACTTGTCCATTGGTTTGGAGCTTTAAGAGTTGTAACACCTGTCATCTTGATAGTTGCTGTTCTCTTGTCAGCAGATACTGTTCCTTCTCCTTCAGAAACCGCACTATCAGATACCGCTCCTATCTTGAATCCATAGTCCTTAGCATTAGCCCAAGTAACATCCCCTGGTCCACGTAGGTATAAGTTTTTAACTGCTGTATCGTCTTTACCTGTGAATGTTAAGTCAGTATTTTCACCAGTATAAACATAGATTTGACGTTTGTTTACATTTGAATATGGAAGTTCAACTGTTGGTGCTGGGTTTGTACGTGCAAAGTCAGTTAATGGTTTAGTATCTTTAGAACCATCTTTATATGTTACTACAACATTGTTCCCATCTTTTGTAATAGATTCAATACGATCATCTTGATTTTCTACTTCTGTACCTTTTTTATCAGCTAGATTTTTATCTGGGTTTTCGGTAGAGTATTGAATTTTAATATTTTTCTTAATCTCATTAAACTCAGCTTCTGTGACATTATTAGCGTCCACTACAGGAACTTTTGTCTCTGGAGTTTTAATGTCATATTTGGCTGTTTGAGCTTTTAGTTTGACAGTGAATGAACCTGGGTCAGTTGCATATGACTTAGAAGTTGCAGTATTCTCAATAAATGCACCATCAGTATCTGTAGCTGTTGCATAACGAGTTACAATTGAATATTCTCCATCTGCATCTGTTGGGAATTTATTTGCAGCTAATCCTGGTGTTTCTTTAGTCAGATTTCCTTTGATATGAACAATTGCAGGATTTTCTGCAGTTGCTGGTGTTTCTGTAGAGATTGTCTCTAGTGTCATACCAAATTCATTATCTAAAATATCAGGATTAGATGGATCTTTAGGTTTTAAATCAATATTTCCACCACGTTTTACTGTTGCTGATGCTACTTTCCCATTATCATCCTTAAATTTAATCGGAATATCGAAGTCTTCATTAGCATATACGTAAACGTCTTTTTTACCTTCTACTGAGTATGGAATTTCTACTGTTGGTGCTGCGTTAGTACGTGCAAAGTCAGTTAATGGTAATGTATCTGTAGATCCATCTTTATACGTTACCACCATATTGTTATCTACTTTTGTAACAGATTTAATCTTGTCGGCTTTATCGTCAACATTTTGACCTTGTTTCGCAACTAAGTTAGCATCTGTATTCGTTTTAGAATAGTGAAGTTTAATGTTTGCATTGTTTGCACCAACTAGTTTCTTAAACTCTGCATCTGTTACTTTATTAGCATCAACTACTGGTACTTTAGCAGCTTCGTTTTCAGGTTTTGTAACATCATATTTTTGAGTTTGTGGCTTAAGTACAACAACGAAGGAACCTGGGTCATCTGCACCTGTTGCTCTCCCTGTAATTTCTCCTCCGTCAGCGTCTGTAACTCGTAAGAAACGCCATCCTAAAACTACACCTGGAGGAGTTTCTCCTCTAGTCGCTGCATCTAGTTTGTCTTGTGTAAAATTCCCTTCTGGTGCTGGTGTACCTGAGTAAGTAATAACTGCTGGTGATGCTTCTGTTGCTGGTGTCTCAGCAGTAATAGTATTCGCTGTATATCCATATTGAGTACTAATTTTATTTGTTGCACCTGGAACTGCAGCAAAAGCTTTGTTACCACCTTGATTTAAAGTAGCACTTACAATTTTTCCGCTATCATCTTTGATTTTAATACCAAATGAGTTTTCTTCCGCACCGTAAACATAAATTTCTTTAGCCGCTGCATCAGAGAAAGGAAATTCAGCTGTTGGTTTTTCATTTACACGTGCGAAGTCAGTTACTGGTCGTTCAGCTGTTGTTCCATCGTTATAAGTAATAACAACTTTATCTCCTGATTGAGTAACTGTAGCAATCTTACCGTTAAGGTTGTTATCAGCACCTTCTTGTAATTTAGCTTTGATTTTATCTAGTTCTGCTTGTTGAAGTTGTGCTGGATTAGCTACCGCAACTTTATCAAAGTTTGCAGCTTTATTCGCTAAATCTTCTGTATATTTAACATTTTGTGAACGAACTTTGAAGAATACTTGATAATCTGGATCAGATGAACCTTCATTATCGATTTCATTGTTACTTGCATCTTTAGCACGAACTTTACGTGATACTACGGTTGAACCATTTTTCCACGGATTTCCATTAAGGCGCGCTTGTAATGTTCCTGTAACAGAAAGTGTTGCTGGTTGGTCAGATGTTGCAGTTGTTTCAGAATCAATATTAGAGTTGTTTAATCCATACCCTATATTAGTATCAGTTCCACCACCCATTTTTTGCATCCAACCTTTAACAATCTTACCACTGTTATCTGTAATCTTAATACGTCCAGTGATATTTGTTTCTTCTGTTGGAGTTACCCAGAATGTTTTAGATGCTGGATCATCATAATCAATTGATACTTTTGGTTTTTCTGTATCAGTTTCAGCACGGAAAGCATTGTTTTTGTCTAATTCTTTACCGTTACGAGCATCATTAGATCCTGTATTTTCGATTGAGTTAGATTCTGGATTTTTCTCAGTGTTTTCTGCTTTTTTACCTACAGTTTCTTTACCTTCAGTTGTATCTACTGCTGGAGTTTCTTTTTTCTCTACAGGTTTGTTTTTTAATTTAGAGTTAGCTGTAGTGACAAGTTTGCTGTAAGCTGTTTTTAGTTCAGCTTGAGTAGTTGCGTTCGCTAATGTAGCTTTTGCAGATTCTAGTTCAGCTTTTAATACTGCAACACTTTCCTCAGTTTTGTTATCGTAAGAACCGTTAGAAAGTTTTGTTTCAATTTCTGAAATGTAGCTTTCAAGTTGGGTCTTGTCCAAAGTTGGAGTTGCTGGCTGAGCAGCAGCTGTGTCTCCAGGTTGGATTTGATCCGCTTGAACAGATACAGCTCCATTACCTAAGAACATGAAGAGAGCAGCAACCGCTACACTAGCCGCCCCAAAACTATATTTACGGATCGAGTAACGCGTGACCTTTTCACGGTGCAGACGTTCAACACGACTCATAGATGGTTTGTTTCCCATTATTTTCTTTTCTCCTTTTGTGAGGTTAGTTGATTTGATTTCCACATAACACCTGTATGTACAAATCTACAATTTACATTTTATCTTATTTTCAATATATATGCAAATAATTTGATTTAAAATTTTCCAAAAAAATTTTAAAAAGTTTTTGCGAAATTAGGAAATTTTCAGACAAATCAGCTCGGTATGTTTTCCTGTTTTTATAAATAAATAATTCACATATGTTTATGATAAATTTGCTTTTGTTTTAATTCCATTCACAAAGATAGCGCATTCATAAAGGGGTAGTGTAAAAATAAATAAGTTTGATGGGTGAAACAAACTATTTTTGCACTGCATAAGAAAAAATTATCCGTAAAACATATGAACCCAAAATAAAACATGCTACCTCATTTCGGTAACATGTCATCGTTTTCTACTTACAACAAGGCCTCAAACTCAGCGACAGTCATACCTAATTGCTCACTCGCAAATTCGGAAGTTAAAGCATGTTGGCGAACCATGTCTAAGAAGGCAAAGAGTTTCCCCTCTTCCCTTCCTTCAACTTTCCCGCGCTCTAAACCTTGTTCAATACCTTCTGCACGACCACGTTCAAGACCACGTTCTAAGCCTTTTTCTTCAGCTTGTTCCAAGGCATAGTCATGCGCTAATAAGGCTTGTTCTTCGCGCATACGTAGTTGACTAAACATTTTCCTGTCCTCCTCGGACCAGCTCTTGTAGTCCAGCAGTTGATCTGCCTGGCTGATGGCTCGCTCGGGTTGCTGGGTAAAAGGTTTGTTCCCGAAAAACTCCAACCACGGCTTGCGAACCTCATCTTTGCTGGTTTCTCTGTATTTTAGGTCTTATTTATGATGGTCTTTCAATAGCTCCTCAAACTCAGCCACGGTCATGCCTAATTGCTCACTCGCAACCTCAGGTATTAGAAGACCTTGGCGGACCATATCCAGAAAGGCAAAAAGTTTCCCTTCTTCCCTAGCAGTTTCCAAAGCATAGTCCTGTGCCAACAATGCCTGTTCTTCGCGCATACGTAGTTGACTAAACATCTTCCTGTCCTCCTCGGACCAGCTCTTATAGTCCAGCAGTTGGTCTGCTTGACTTATAGCTCGCTCGGGTTCTTGAGTAAAAGGTTTGTTACCGAAAAACTCCAACCACGGCTTGCGAATGCTATCTTTGCTGGTTTCTCTGTATTTTTTTAATTCCAAAAATGCCATCTTGACCAGATGATTTTCTTGACCATTGTTTGTGATAGTTAAGACCTCACCTGTCGTATCCTCTCGCATACTAAAGCTATGAAAAGCTAGGTCATCTGAGAAATAATTACTATCCACAATTGCGATAGCGTAAACAGGTGCGATGTGTTTGTAACTCTGATGAGTATTGCCCTCTTGCTGGCGAATTTTTTCTAGGTTTTGATTGACCTGACTACATAGATAAGCCCACAAACGATTAATGAAAAAATTCTGATGATGTACCTGAATTTCAATGATTACTTGAGTACCATTGTCCAACTCCGCCAAGACATCTATACTAGTGTAAAAATCCTGAGCTGAGTAAGGTAGGGAAGGTAAGATGTGAATATTGCTTCCCTCTAAAATAGTTACATTTTTAGCTGGCAAGTCCAACATATCGCGAATAAATTGACAAGTGATTTCTGGATTGCTAAAGATTTTCTTAGCAACCAAGTCATTGGTTGGGCTGATGCCCGGATGTCTTAAAATCATCCATTTCCTCCTTCTATTATACCATAGTTTGAAATCTAGTTTTGTTAGATTCGATGGTTCTATCTATTTATTCGAAAAGGAAATGAATTGTGAAGATATTTTATCTCGTTTCAACTAAAATATGAGCTTGATCAACCAGTTGTCCATCAACAGTCAGATTCAGATAGAAATCCAAGGTCTTATCAGCAGCAAAATACAGGGTTGGTAGATGTAAATCTTTTTTGCATTCCCCAGCTTGGAATTGAAGGACTTGAATTTCGTCCTGATAGGCGACACCATGGACACCTGTCCCCGGTTGAATCGAAATCTTAGCCTCTAAAGGAGTATTATTTTCGCTACGTTCAATCCTAAAATGAAGAGTCTCTCCCTTTGATACAGCTAGACTTTTTTCTGCAAATGCTAGTCCCTGAACAACTTCTTTTTTTGATAAGCTAGGAGTTTTATAGAGTGAAATCTTGGTCAGTACAGGTAAATCCTGTGACTCTGTAATCATCACGCGCACCTTCTGTGCCTCTACTAGCGGACCTCGCAGGAGACGCTTATGACCAACTGTAAAGCCTGTACCAAATTCTTGCCAGACGCCGTCCACCTCTACTTGCACATGAAAAACAGCAATTCGTTGCCCTAGCTTCAAATCTTCTCTTAACTCAATTACATCGAAAGTTTTAGGCACCCCTAAGTCGAATTCTAGCTGGATGGGCAGGTCTACATCGCTTGCCCAAGAGCTAGTCTCAAGGCCGTCTGTCAGATGATGACAGCCAAAGGCTGCGGAAAAAGCTGGACCAGATACCTTAGCTCCCAGAGCCAAATCTTCCCTATAGAGTTCGTCACGATAAGCTGCAAATTCATAGAGACGCTTGATATCCTTATCGTCAAAGAGACCATCTTGATTCGGCGGAATATTGAGCAAGAGAGGCGTGCCCCTCCCTACCGAGTGAAAATAAATCTCTACCAACTCCTCAAGTGACTTAGGATCTTGATCCTCATGGTAAAACCAACCTGGCCGGATGGAAACATCTGCCTCTCCGATTGAAAAAATCGTGCCCGAGGGATCTCCGTGCTGAAGATAGTCCCGCTCTGCTTCTGTTCCTAGTTTGTCAGGATTCACCTTTTGCCATAGGGGATCACCTGCATACCCTCGTTCATTGCCAATCCATCGGATACTAGTGCCTTCTGTTGAAAAAATTAAGCAATCTCCCTGCAGGTCACGAATGGTTTCAAACCATTTTTCAAATTCATAATTGACCTTTTGAGCGCCCTCTCCTCTGGCACCATCCATCCAGACCTCAGCAAATTTCCCTCCATTTCCATAGGCAGGATTTGATAAGATTTCCTTCAGTTGAGCCAGATAATAGGCATTGTAGTCCGCTTCTCGATCCACATGATAGAGTGGGCTGTGGGCATCCCACGGTGACAGGTAGACCCCCATATCCATATCAAACTCTGTGGCAGCTTGGGATACTTCAAGGATCAAGTCTCCCTCTCCACTCCTCCAAGGACTGGCCTTGACCGAATAATCTGTATGAGCTGTCGGATAGAGGACAAAACCATCGTGGTGCTTGACCACTAAAATCAACTTCTTAAAGTCCGTTTCCTTGAGCACGCGAACCCACTCACGCGCATCTAACTGTGTCGGGTTAAAGCGTTCAGGATCCTCCTGACCTGTCCCCCATTCCTGATCATAAAAGGTATTGGGACCAAAATGGATAAAGGCTGCTAGTTCATCCTCTAAATACGCTAGCTGGGCCTGACTAGGCAAGGGGCCATGCGGTTTTATTTCTCTTACCATACTACTTCCTGTCTACATTTTTCTTTACTTTTTTGGCATGTACTTGCAATTCTGTTAACGCTAGAGGGCTTGCCAAGCCTTCAAATCGAAGACGAAGGGCATAGGTTTCCACCTTGTCAAATTCAAAACGAAGCCCTTCAGCCTTGTCGCTTGAAACTTTTCGGATAGCTGATACAGGTCGCCAATTCTCCTCTTGCTTGAGCAGAGAATCCTTATCCAAATGATTTGGAGTCCGAGGCAAGGCAGGTTCATTCCCTACATAATAATCGATATAGGTCGGCTCAACAGCCACATATTCTTGATTTTCAACATAATACAAGGTCAGGTTATCCACAAATCGCGGTTTTAAAATGCCTGCGTCTCCAAACAGAATACCCACGCTGGCTTGCTCTGACTTGGCAATCCAAGAATTGGCTATCGATTTCTTCCGAGCAATGACCTTGTCATTGAGGTATGAGGCTGGGTGATTTGGCTCTGAGTGAGAAGCAAAGACCAGAGGCAGGTTGGACCCTGTCCACTGATTGGAAATAACTTCTCCATCTACACTGGCATCTGTCACATGAATAGTGACTGTTGCTGGCAACTCACAGCCCGCCACCTGCCCTGTGAGCACACATTCTCCTACCTGAGCATAGATTTGAGGCTTGAGTTCATTCCAGGTCACCTTGGCCGTATCTCGTCTACCATCTGATAAGACTAGCTTAACTCGATCTGGTAAATGTGGGACTTCCTTGACAAGCGTCCAGACCCTTTCAGGCTCAATAGCACAAATCCCTTGGACACAAATCTGAGCAGAAGCCTTTATATCCAGCCCCTCAAGATGGCCAGATACCGTAAATTCATGAAATTTTTCTAAATCTTCTTTAGGAATTGCCTCCCAAACAACCTTGACTCGTTTTACACTACCGGACTCATAGTCCGCCAAGACTGAAGATGGCAGCTGTGGATAAGTTCCCTTAGCTGTATACAAGCGAAGTGGTCGTACAGAAACTGCCTGCCCTAGTGAGGTATTTTCTGCGACCTGCAAATGAGTTTGATGGGTTTTCCCTTGATAAATAGCACTAATAGCCAAGTCCCCTGCAGACAAGCAATGAAGCACTCCCTGCTTGATAATGGCGTGGGCACTACCACTCATCTCCCAAATCACTTCACTATTCCCCACCTTGTTCACAGGGTTATCCACAGTTTGTGGATAAAGTCCAATAGCTGGGGAATCCCCTTCTTGTAATCCTGCCTGCTTGTCCACTCGAATCTCAAACAAGCGCTTATTTTTCACTGGTTGGTTAGCCAAAGCCTCTCCCACTAAGATATCAAAACTTGCTGGCTCTAGCCCTCTGGCACTGGCCTTTACTCTCACTTGGCCTACCTGCTCCAAGCTCTGAACCAAAAGTACACCTCTGCCATGAAAGGCTTTCCGCTTAAACCGACCATTTTTCTGGGCTTGGTAACGTTCACGACTGGCCTGCCTACCATTATCCACACCTACAATACGAGCAGGGCCTTCAATTTCAAAATGAAGCTGATTGGAAGCAGTCGGCACCCAATTTCCATCCTTGTCCAATACATCAAAATAGAGATAAAGGAGGTCTTGCCCATCTGGCTCCAGTTTTGTTTTCTCGGCATGTAACCCGATTTTGGCTGGCTTACCTGCAGTCACCACCCTATCTTCTGCCACAAGCTGACCTTGATAATCATAGGCTACAGCATGCAATTCTCCTGGTTGATAAGCCAAACGCCATTCGAGATAGAGTTGGTCAGAACCTTGTCCCTCTTGGTATTTTCTACCATCTGAAGTCCATTTTTCCTGAAAGGTCTTCCTGCCTTGAGATTTTCCATTGAGAAATAGCTCTACCGAACCAGCATTTGAATACACTCGAACAGGGATATCCCCATACTTATCCACAACTTGTTGATAACTCTTGTGGATTTCCCAATTCCAGTGGGGTAAAATATGAACCATAGGATGCTGATCCAGATCCAACCACTGACTTTGATAGAGATAATAGTCATTTTTAGGAATCCCTGCTGTGTCCACAATCCCAAAATAAGAACTCTTGACAGGCGTGTCATTTTGATTGTGCCAAGGAGTCGGCTCACCGATATAGTCCACTCCTGTCCAGATAAACTGACCTGCATAGTCTAGCCGATTTCTATCTGCTATCCAAGAAGCCGTCGCCGTCTTCCCCCAAGGAACCCGATCATTGCCATAGTCCGACTGTTCAAAATTCCGCACGCGACGATTATCCCCAACCCATTCCTTATCTGGACGAAAATAGCTGTCACGCGTCCTTGTAGCCGATGAGGTTTCGGACCCATAAAGACGCCACTTAGGATGTCTTTTGCGAATCGCATCAATATTATCTTCCGAGTAATTTAAGCCCACCACATCCAGCAAATTGGCTATCTTTTCATGACCTCCAGAACCATCGCCAAAGCGGAATTGATCCATTCCCATGGTCACAAAACGGCTATCATCCACTTCTTTGACTCTTCCTAGCAAACGTTTGATAGTCTTCAATGAATGAGCATCGCCATTTGCTTCGCTGACTTCATTTCCCAAGGACCACATAAAGATAGCTGGATTGTTCTTACCACGTTCAATCATAGTGCGCAAATCATAATCTGACCAGAAATCGCCTGCTTTCGCTTCTGAGTGAGTCGCCTCTTCCTCAAAAAAGCGACCATAGTCATATTCTTTCTTTCCTCCATACCAGGTATCAAAGGCTTCTTCTTGGATGAGTAAGCCCATTCTGGCAGCCACATCCAGCAAAATACTACTAGCTGGATTATGAGTGATTCGAATCGCATTGACCCCCATTTCCTTCATCTGACGCAAGCGTCTCTCGGCAGCTGACCTGTTTTCCACAGCTCCCAGCGCTCCGTAGTCATGATGCAGACAAACCCCATGAATCTTCAACCAGCGACCATTTAGAAAGAAACCCTTATCCGCTTGCCAATCCATATAACGGTAACCAAAAGTCTCCTCTTCTTCATCAACCAAAATGCCATTTTTGTAAAGGCGAGTCTTCAATTGGTAAAGGTGAGGATGGTCAATATCCCAAAGCAAGGGTTGAAAAATTGATATTGCTTGTTGGAAAGAATATTTGTCCCCAGACTCAATCACTAGAGAGTCTGTCGCCTGCCAGTCTGACAGCTGTTGTCCATCATACCAGATACTCTGCTCCAAATACACCGACACAGACTGAGGTCCATCATTTGAAACTTTGCTTTCAAGCTGAGTTTCCACCCACCCAACTCTTTGTTCCTTGAGCTTGGGACTTCCTATCTTAATCCCATATAAATCCAGATGCACCGAATCTGTAATCAACAATTTTACTTCTCGGTAAATACCGCTACCAGAGTACCAACGACTGCTAGGTTGCTGATTTTCCACAAAAACCGCAAGCTGGTTGGCCGTCCCATCATTTCTTAGATAAGGCGTAATATCATAAGAAAAAGGTGTGTAGCCATTGGGATAATAACCCAGCACTTGCCCGTTGATATAGACTTGGGCATTCATGTAAACCCCGTCAAACAACAAACGCACCGACACAAGACTGGCATCTTCTTCCAAGTAAAACTGTGTCCGATACCAGGCCTGACCCCCGTTTAACTGACCACCCTCATTTTGCGCTGGCGAATACTGGTCAAAATCATTGTAAATACTCCAGTCATGTGGCACTTGAATGGCCTGCCAATTTTCCCTCTGCAAATCCGGCGCCAAGGTCTCCTCTTTCCCCACCTCCTGGCTAAAAAACCAGTGATTTCGTAAAACTTCTTCTCTTCTCATACAAGCATTCCTCTTTAAACGAATCGATTTACTTGACTATAGCACAAAACAAAAGCGCTTTCAAGAATTCCTCCATCACTCCCTAAATACTCGGAAAAGATTCTATAATTTGTGGAAAAGTCTGAAAATCACTCCATGTTCATATAAACTGTCATTTTCAAGAAACAAGGTCATACTCTTCGAAAATCTCTTCAAACCACGTCAGCGTCGCCTTCCCGTAGGTATATGTAACTGACTTCGTCAGTCTTATCTACTACCTCAAAACGGTGTTTTGAGCTGACTTCGTCAGTTCTATCTACAACCTCAAAGCAGTGCTTTGAGCAACCTGAGGCTTGCTTCCTAGTTTACTTTTTGATTTTCATTGAGTAGCAAATCTGACAAGAACCAAAAAACACCCCTCTGAATGTTCATTCCAGAGAGATGTTCCTTTTGTCTTAGCTATTATAAATCGACTGTCTAAAGTCATCTGAATCTTTGAGGTAAGCTTTATAAATCGCTTTTTTCAGTTTTTGAACGGGTGTTTCGATAAAGGTATAGGTGCGAGCAGTTGTATTGCCTGCCTTAATCTGTTTCAACTCCTCTTGGACAGCTTTCTGCATCAAGTCACTTAACTTCTGACTTGTCAGCCTTACTTCCTGACCTTCATATTGGATTGTCAAAGCTTTCAATTGATCAATCTTAGCTACCCTTTCCTTAAACTGTGCTTTTTTAAACTCAGCATAACTCTTACCATTCAAAACTTTATTGAAAATGTAAGTATCAGACAAAGGCTTGTTTTCAGCCTCTGCTTCTTCTTTAAACTGATTTGACACATAAGGAACAAATCCTTCATAGTAGCCCAAAGTAGCCATCAATTCAAAGGCTTGTTTTCTAAAGGTGATGTCCCCACTCATACCAGAGTCATTTTGACTAACACCATAAATGGTATCAAACATATCAACAGTATAGTAACCATTTGCTGCAATTTTACCTTTATCTGAAAAACCAGCAATGATATAACGATTGACCAGGATATGATTGTCAATCAAACTATCAATATCTGTCAATTTTTTGGCATCTTCTAAGGTCAGAGCTTGAATCTCCTCACTCTTATGAGTTGGTTTAACTGCTGGATTACGGTAATCTACCCAAGTTCTAGGACCTGTTGAAGGAATCGGCATTATTTTTTTGAAATAACTCATCTTGTCTTCTGCAGATAAGCCTTTACTTGCCTCAGCTTCTAGGTAATCTAGAGTATAAAGGACATCGAAACTTCCCTTCATGTAAGATTGCAAATCTTCTGCTGTTTTAAATCGATCAGGTGTTCTATTGTAAAATCCATTCTTATCACTCTCATCATATACAAAATTGAGATTGAAATAAGTATCCTTTTCTGGATTATAGGAGTTTTCAAAAATACCACGCGCATAAAACTCTGCTCCTGTGCCATCTCGACGACCGTGATTATTAAACAAGACCGTTCTATCTAGTAAGTGCGTCATTTCATGAGAATAAGTCGCTGAACCCCTATCATCTAAAACCCTATCTATAAAGTAACGGACACCTAATCCATTGGCCTCAGCTCCCACCTTACTTACTGGAGAATAGTAATTCATAGGAGTCATAAATTGGTCGACTCCCTTATCAGCTCCATTACCAGTAGCTGGTGACCAAGTGCTATCAATCTGGGCATTCAGATCACTTGTATATTTCTTCATCGTATCAATAATTAAACGATTTGTCAGCAACTTATCACGATTTTCTGGTTTTGTTATACGATAAAGAGTATCAACATAGTTGGCTTGTTGTACAGCCGCCTTTTCAATTAAAGACTTGACTCTAGCAAGCTCAGCCTGATACTTAGTTGGATTAGACTGGGCAAGAGAAGTATCTATATAGGAACCAATATTACCATAAGTAATCGTCGCCATATTACTAATCACGTAAACATTTGGTTCTTTCACATTCAAAAGTCCCAAAATAGCAGCCATATTAGCCTCTTGTTTACGAGGATCCTTTTCCCCAGCTGTCAACTTGCTATACAGCCCGACATGCGCTAAAGGATTTTCCTTAGATGGTTTTTCAACAATCATAGCTTGGCTAGATTTTTTAAGCCAGGTATCCGCATCATCTGACGTAAAGAGTTGGCGATTGCTGTCTAAAAATTCCTTCAAGCTAGCCTTATCTGTAATGGTAGATAAATACTTTGTAAATGTTTGAGGACTATTGGTCAATTTCATCTCTTCATAAGACATGGATCCTAATTTTTTCAAACTATCCAAGGCGGTCATTGTCTTATTGCCAAATGAGCTTGGATTAAAGGCCAGAATATCACGAATATTCGTGTCCCCAAATTGAATATTATAAAAACGATTGATATAAGACAGTCCCAACAAGATCTGCTCTTTGTATTGCTCCAGCTCTTGTTTGACCTTGCTGCGATTTTCAGGGGTATCTCCTATAATTCCCAATGTATGCGAGGCTATCTTTTTGAAACTTGACTCAGCTTGCGTCTTCATCTGATCAAAACTTTCTTGAATCGATAGTTTTTGAAGATACTCTGTGCGCAACATATCTTTGACTTCTTGGTCGGTGATATTTGGGTGTGTTTTTCTGAGCGCAATTCTCTTTGTTATAATATCTCGAGGATCATAGACAGGCTCCAACTGTTCTTTTAGTTTACTGTCATGTAAGAAGTCTACTGACCTCGCGCTTGTGGTCAGAGCAGACACATCCACAGCATCTTCTCTCTCACTATTAGCTGGAAGCAAGTGTGGTTTATCCTCCTGACTACCAACTAAAACAACTCTCGGTTTCATTGGCTTTGTTATTTGACTCACTTCTTGAGGATTAACCAATTCACCAGTTTGTTCATTGATAGCGTATGTTCTGGTAAGTGTATTCTCACCAACTTCTCCTTCAGAGACTACCTTTTCTATATTTTTAGCAAGTAAAGAATCCTCTCTTCGCTCCTCAATAACAGCAATCGGTTGTATTACTTTTTCCACATTACCAACTTGAATCACTTTATCGACTGCTGGATTTACTTGTCTAGTAGTGTCAGATACCGTCACCTGACCTGTTGCCTTGTCTAGTTGATAAGTCGTCCTAGTTTCCACCGAACCATCATGCCCTGCAACCGCTACTTCCTGTCGTCTGAACTCCAAAGCAGGATTCACTTGGTAAATCGTTTTATGAGATAGGACAGTAGTTTCAACACTCGGTTTAGTTCCAACTTCTACAACTTGATCAACTTTGTTAACTACTATTTTGACAGTTTTATGCTCAGAAATATTTCCACTTGCTTGATCTTTAGTATAGGTAGTAGTAACTTGTTCTTGTCCCTCAACACTCGGAATTTTTACTCTTGTAACGCCGTGGTCTAGTTCCTCATTCTTTTCATAAACGGTTTCATAAGGAACAGCTTTGGTCTCCACTTTGGTCTGAGGAAGTTGAGTGTCTTCTTTGTACTCTGGGAGAGCCTCCTGTATCTCAGGCTCACCGGAAACGCCACCTTCATAAGACGGAAGAGACGACTCTACCGAAGGCTCACCGGAAACACCGCCTTCATAAGACGGAAGCGCTGGTTCTACCAAGGATTCGCCAGAAACACCACCTTCATAAGAGGGAAGGGTCGGTTCCACCAAGGATTCGCCAGAAACACCACCTTCATAAGACGGAAGGGACGGTTCCACCAAGGACTCGCCGAAAACACCGCCCTCATAAGAGGGAAGAGACGGCTCTACCGAAGGCTCACCGGAAACACCACCCTCATAAGAGGGAAGGGACGGTTCCACCAAGGATGCACCGGAAACACCGCCTTCATAAGACGGAAGCACTGGTTCTACCAAGGATTCGCCGGAAACACCACCTTCATAAGATGGAAGGGACGGCTCCACCAAGGATTCACCGGAAACACCGCCTTCATAAGACGGAAGAGACGGCTCTACCGAAGGCTCACCGGAAACACCGCCTTCATAAGACGGAAGCGCTGGTTCTACCAAGGACTCACCGGAAACACCGCCTTCATAAGATGGAAGGGACGGTTCCACCAAGGATTCGCCGGAAACACCGCCCTCATAAGACGGAAGAGGTGGTTGGACTTCCGGGGCTAGGCTTATACCATTTTCTTGAAGTTCCTTCTCTTTTGCCCCGACCAAAATCACCTGAGCAACTGGTTCACGAAGCACTTCTCTCCCTACTTCATTTCGCGTAACCACACCATCGACAACCCTTACTTCTGTTAAGATTCGTTCTTGTCCCTTGGCACCTTCTATAGAAATTCTTTTTTCTCCCTTAGCCAGAGTTGGGTCAGACTGAAATTGAGTTTCAAACTCTATCTCCCCTATCCTAACTTCCAGTTCTGGCTTGTCTTCAATAACAGTTTTCATTCCTTCATCTGGTACTTTTTTAGACTCAATATTCATACTTTTTTCAGAAGTTGGATTTAAAACAGGCTCAACTGCGTAAGATGGTTGAGGAGATTGCACAAGATCTTTAGTCGAACTAAAATGAGATGTAGTCTGTGGTACAATCTTCTTAGATTGAGGTTCTGAACTTTCCTCCTTTTGAGATAATGCTGGCGACTCTACCTTATCAACAGAAAGTTCCTTACTAGCACTATCTCTTACCAAATAATATCCCGTAAATTCATATCCTTGAACTGTTTCAGGACTTGGTAAAAACTGACCTTCTACTCTCTTAACAAGGACTGGTTGCAATTCTACCAGATTTTCTAAAGCAGAGATGGATGCTCCCAAGCCACCAACAGCAAAGGCTGTCACAAGGAAGTAAGACGCTCCCTTTTTTCTCTTGATTAAAGTGAAGGAAAGCAATAATAATCCTGCTCCCAAGATAAACATCCCATCATTAGAAAACAGACCTGTTTCTGGTAATCTTGTAGCCAATTTTCGATAGATAAAGTAGTATTCTTTTCCCTCTTTTACCTCAATCTTATTTTCTTCAAACCATTGCAACTCAGATTTTAGCTTTTCAGATAAATCCTGCTCATCCAAATAATGACTTGAAATTAGTGTTGAACTCGTTTCTGTAGCCTGTGCAGGTTGAGCACCCATACCAGCAAAAAATAAACTCGTTCCTAGCAAGACCGAACAAGCTCCTATTGTATATTTCCTCAAAGAAAAACGCTGCTTTCTCTCAAATTGAAATTCTTTCATCCCATATCCTATCATTCATTATTACTGTATATTTAGTATATCAGAAATAGTTTGTATTCACAAATCTTTCTAGTTATTCCCTTATCATTCCAAGTTAAGGGGGACAACATACAATAATTTTTATTTAATACTCTTCAAAAATCAAATTCAAACCACGTCAGCTTCGCCTTACCGTACTCAAGTACAGCCTGCGGCTAGCTTCCTAGTTTGCTCTTTGATTTTCATTGAGTATAAATGTATATCAATGTTCTTTGCTTTTCTTAACAAATGCAATGCAAAAAGAGCCTGTTGCCAAGCTCTTTAGTCTATTATTTCTTCTCAGCACGGAGGGCTGACAAGATTTGTGTACGGATATCATCAACACCATTTGGCGTATTTGGTAAAAAGATAGTCTGGTTTCCTTTAGAGGCAAAGGTATTCAAGGTATCCAAATACTGGTTGGTCAAGAGGATGGACATGATTTGTTCTTCTGTCATGCCAACATTTGCTTCCTTGAGTTCTGTGATAGACTCTGCCAATCCATCCACAATCGCCTTACGCTGTTGGGCAATCCCCACACCATGAAGGCGGTCTTTTTCTGCTTCGGCTTCAGCTGCAGTGACGATTTTAATCTTATCGGCTTCCGCCAATTCTTGCGCTGCGACCCGCTTACGTTGCGCCGCATTGATTTCATTCATGGATTGCTTGACTTCTGCATCTGGTTCGACCTTGGTAATCAAGGTTTTCACGATAATGTAGCCGTAGGTTGTCATTTCTTCCGCCACTTGGTGTTGAACCTCAAGGGCAATCTCATCTTTTTTCTCAAACAGTTCGTCCAAGGTTAATTTGGGAACGGAAGAGCGAAGGGCATCTTCGATATAAGATTTAATCTGAGATTCTGGACGCATGAGTTTATAGTAGGCATCTGTTACGCTCTGCTCATTGACACGGTACTGGGTCGCTACATTCATCATAACGAACACATTGTCCTTGGTCTTGGTCTCAACCACAATATCGCTTTGCAACAAGCGCAACTGAATCCGCGCTGCAATCGAGTCAATTCCAAAAGGCAAGCGAATATGAATACCGCTATTGGCAACCTTTTGATATTTCCCAAAGCGTTCAATAATCGCCACCGACTGCTGACGAACCACATAAACTGTACTCAGTGTGACTATCACCAATAGGAGCACACAAACCACCACAAAAATCATCAAAAATGTTGCCATTATCGTGACCTCCATTATTATTTTTCCTGTATTATAGCACATTTAAAGAAGGCTGTGTAATTTTTACTGCGATTTTTCCTGAAATGTCAATAATTAGAGGTGAAACTACATTTCAAGTTAGTAATCGCTTTTTTCATTACATTAACTTCTATAAAATCTACATCAATAGTCAGGGAATAACTTGCCTTAACTTTTCTCTCGTGCTATACTATTTATTGAAATGAATGAATAGGAGATATTTCATGAAAACAGCAAAAACTACTGTTACAATCCTTTCTACACTTGCTTCTGTCGTCTTATTGGCTAGTTGTGCAACAAAGTCTACAGAAACACAGACAAACAATAATAGCTCATCTGATAATCAGATTACATTGACATATGACCAACTACGGTCAAGAGAAAACACTATGTCAACTCTTTGGTATCAAAAATCAGCTGAAACTAAAGCTTTATACATACAGGGTTATAACGTTGCAACAAATCACCTAAAGGAATTGCTCAAAACAGAATCAGACAAACCTTACTCTATCGTTTTAGACTTGGATGAAACTGTCCTAGATAATAGCCCTTATCAAGTACAAAATGTCAAAGATGGTACAGCATTCACACCCGAAAATTGGGATGTTTGGGTTCAAAAAGCTGCAGCAAAAGCCGTCCCAGGTGCCAAGGATTTTCTTCAGTTTGCTGATCAAAACGGTGTCCAAATCTACTATATTTCTGACCGCTCAGCTAATCAAGTAGATGCTACTATTAAAAATCTTGAAAGTGAAGGAATTCCTGTTCAAGGACGTGATCATCTCATGTTCTTAGAAAGTGGTGTAAAATCCAAAGAAGGTCGTCGCCAAAAAGTTCAAGAAAAAACAAATCTTATCTTATTATTTGGTGATAACCTCGTAGACTTTGCAGATTTTTCTAAGACTTCTGAATCTGACCGTAATAAACAACTTGAAGAATTGCAAAAAGAATTCGGTGAAAAATTCATCATCTTCCCAAATCCAATGTACGGATCATGGGAATCAGCTGTATACGGTGGTAACAAACTAGATGCTAAAGGTCAAGTAGAAGAACGACAAAAAGCCTTGCAAGGTTTTGATAAATAAAACAAATAAGCTGATTCTACATAAAATTAGGCTAACTTACAATCTTCAAAAAGTGGATAGGAGGGAATTCTGATAATCAGAAAACTTTCCTATCCACTTTTATAATTAATATAACATCAAGCTTTTATACATCTGATACTATACGTTTTTTGATTTTAACGATTTTTTGCCTATCCCCTATACTTCAAGAATTAAGCAATCTTGATGATCTAAATGTAGTGTGGTATACTATTTTTGTCATCGGTTACCGATTACGTTCCTATGGGTTCGTGAGAGGAGGTGAAACTAATGAGCCTTATCATAGAGCTCGCTCTTACTATTATAGCGGATGTCATAGCAGGAATTATCTTGTATTTCGTCTGCAGATGGCTAGATAGTAAGGACTAGACCGAGTGACTAGCCTATCAGCACCCGTTAAATCGCTAAGATACGTCAAAAAAGCCCTTAACTATGGCAGTAGTTAGGGGCTTTGGTGTTCTAATGAACCTTATCAATTAACTACATTCTAGCATATAAACCCCGATATTTCAAGAGTTTTATTTATTGTTTAAAGTTCTGAAAGATCTATAATGAAATTAGCCATCTAGTATCCAAAAACCGACTAGCTCCTATGAACTAGTCGGTTTCTCATCAATGCGCCAACATTTCTTGGGCGATTTCTTGTCCAGATAGGTTATCTGGGTAGTAGGTTGGCCAGTTGTCCATTTCTTCAAAGAGGGCTTCTTGGCTTGTTCCTCCAAAGAAGATATGGAAATGTTCTGCCTTAACTGGGGCGATATTGTGGTCACTAAACTGAACATACTTGAATTGTCCAGCGTCCGCATCTGTCGCTTCAAAGAGGAAGCGAACACCACGATTGCCTTTCTTATAAGTCAATATTTTCTTACCGACATACTTGTAAGTGTATTTCTTACTTTGTCCACCTTGAACAAATTCCATAGTGTTATCAGTAATGTTAATCTTAGTCACATCTGTCTGATAGCCTTTTGTATAATAAGCCTTGTACTCAGCCTGGGTCATCTTACCAGTCAACTTAGCCTTGTAGTCAAAGACTTGATCAAACGTGCCATCTTCAAGGAAAGGATAAACTGATTGCCAGTTACCTACATAGTCACTCAAGGTGCGGTCCTTGACGTCTGCATCCTCAAAGTAACCATTTTGGACTGTCTTGGTATCCTCTGCCTTTTCAGGCTCGATTGCTGGACCTTCTTGGTCTGTTGTTTGTTTTAAAGCTTTGAGGTTTTTCTCCATGATAGAGATGTAATTTTCTCCCGCCTTGGTATCTTCTTCTGTCAGACTTTCTAAAGGATTGAGAACATCTGTTTTGACACCTGCTTCTTTTGAAAGTGTGTTAGCAAGGGCTTGTGAAGCATTTTCTTCAAAGTAGATATAGGCGATTTTATTTTTCTTGACGTACTCTGTCAATTCTGCCAGACGTGCAGCTGATGGCTCTGCATCTGGAGAGAGGCCTGAGATTGCGACTTGCTTGAGTCCATAGTCCAAGGCAAGGTAGTTAAAGGCTGCGTGTTGCGTTACAAAGCTCTTTTGTTTGGCTTGAGACAAGCCTTCTGTATAAGCCTTATCCAAGGCTTGCAATTTTTCGATATAGGCAGCTGCATTCTTCTCAAAGGTCTCTTTTTTATCAGGATAATCTGCTGACAAGCTATCACGGATGTGCTCTACAAGTTTGATGGCACGGACTGGTGACAACCAAACATGGGGATCATACTCATGGTGATGACCTTCTTCTCCATGGTCATGGTCGCCCTCTTCTTCCTCGCCACCTGGCAAGAGCAACATATCACCTGTCGCCTTGATGGTTTTCACCTTTTTCTTATCCAAAGTATCTAGCAATTTAGGAACCCATGTTTCCATGTTTTCATTTTCATAAACGAAGGTATCTGCGTCTTGGATTTTGGCAACTGCCTTGGCAGACGGTTCGTATTCATGGGGTTCTGTACCAGCACCGATGAGGAGTTCTACATTAGCAGTATCTCCTGCGACTTGCTTGGTAAATTCATAGACTGGATAAAAGGTTGTCACGATATTTAATTTGCCATCTGCCTGCTTTTGATTGGAACAAGCCACTAAAAACAAGGCACATAAACTGGCTAGCAATAAGCTAATTTTTTTCACGTTAGTCTCCTATTTGATAAAACGTCTTACTAAACTAATCAGTAAAAAGACAGTTACAAAAATAATGGTAATACTTGCACTTGCAGGTGTTTCTGCATAGTAGGAAATGTAGAGTCCTGCCACCATTCCCAAAAATCCAATCGCACTGGCAAGCAACATAACCGATTTAAAGTTTTTCCCCAGACGAAGGGCAATACTAGCTGGCAAGACCATAATGGTCGACACCAGAAGAGCTCCTGCTGCAGGAATCATAAGAGCAATAGCCACCCCAGTCACCATATTAAAAAGAATAGACATGGTACGAACTGGCAAGCCATCCACAAAGGCCGTATCCTCATCAAAGGTCAAGATATACATAGGACGAAGGAAGAGGAAGGTCAAAATCAAAACAACCGCTGCAATGACAAAAAGGGAAATAACCTGCTCTTCGCTGATAGTCACGATCGAACCAAAAAGATACTGGTCCAAACTCATTGAGCTAGAGCTTTTACCCTTGCTCATGACAATCAGAGAAACAGCCAGTCCTGTTGACATGAGGATAGCTGTCCCGATTTCCATAAAGCTCTTGTAAACCGTACGGAGATACTCCAGAAAGACCGCCGCAATCAAGACAATAGCAATAGTTGAAATAGTCGGAGAAATCCCTAGGACCAGACCAAAAGCTACACCCGAAAGCGAGACGTGGCTAAGGGTATCGCTCATCAAACTCTGACGGCGCAAGATTAGGAAGGTTCCCAATACTGGCGAGAAAAGACTCATGGCAATAACAGCCAGAAAGGCACGCTGCATAAAGTCATAAGATAATAAACTAAGCATGGCCCACCTCCTGATCATTCTCATGAACGTTGAAACAACGCCATGGCGAATCTTGGTTACGAACTAGATGAATATTGCGGTCCGCATAGTCCTTAACTTCTTCAGGGTCATGAGTAATCATCAAAACAGCCTTGCCATGATGATGGGCGCTGTGGTGCATTAGTTCGTAAAATTCGTTTTTACTTCCTGCATCCATCCCCGTTGTCGGCTCATCTAGGATAAACACATCTGGATCCGAAGCAAACATACGCGCAATCACCGCTCGCTGCTTTTGTCCTCCAGATAGAGACCCCAAGCGTTTGTCTCGGTGTTCCCACATACCAACTGAGTCCAAACTAGCCTTGATATGCTCCTCATCATGAGCATTCAAACGACGGAACCAACCCTTTCGTGGATAGCGACCGGACTTGACAAATTCATAAACCGTACTTGGAAAACCAGCATTAAAACTGGCAATCTGTTGAGGAAGGTAGGCTATTCTCAATTTCTTACCCTGCGTATTTGTCTTTGAAATGGTTACCTTACCAATGCGTGGCTGGAGAATTCCAAGACTGGCCTTAATCAGTGTCGTCTTAGCTGCCCCATTTTCACCTGTCAAGGTAACAAACTCCCCACTATCAACACTATAATTGATATGTTCAAGAACAGGCTCCTTATCATAATAGAAGGATAAATCCTCTACCGTAATATATCTCATTATTTGATTTCTCCTACTAAAGCAGTCAAAAACCGCTGGATCACTTTTTGTTCATTTGGAGTAAACTGAGTCGCCACTTGTTCATAGGTTAAAAGCGTATGCTCATGGTGATGGTGGTGCTCCTCAGCAATTGGACGAGCCAAATCAGTCAACTGATAAAAAATCACACGCGCATCCTTAGGATCTTTAGATGTTTCCAACATCCCTTCCTTGACCAAAGACTTAATGGCCTTGGTAACTGCCGCCTGACTGACATTGAGACGACGAGCCAACTCTGAATTTGTTAAAGATTCCTCCGACAAGAGCATGAGGATATGCTCCTGGGTATTGGTCAGAGCTACCTCGCTAGTACAATGACCTATTAGGATTTCATGCTGATTTTCCGCCTGCAAAATCACCTCATTCAAAAAGCCATCGATATCCTTCGCTAGCTGTCTCATATCTGACTCCTTTCCTTTTAGACTTCTCTTTTTTAAGAGAAAAATACTATTCTTTGACATTTTGTTTACCAGTTAATTATATCACAAGCAAAAAAAGAGTCAAGAAAAAACGTGAAAACTAGTTTCATTCTTGAACTCTTCTATATTATCTATTGAAATTCTTTGACATCTCCATCATAAGTCGCCCAATCTTTGCTGAAAAAGCGCTCATTCAGATGGTACGTCGGAGCTGGTGTGGGATTGGATAGGAAAGGATCAACTGCCTTGTCAAAAGCCAACCAACCCAACCAACCAAGATGAATGGTGTCCTTCATAAAGAAAGGCTCCCCGCCGTCCTTAGAAAAATCTGCTATATTGGTAAAACCTTGACTTTCTAACTGGTAGCGAATCTTCTGCACCGTTTGTTGGTACATTTCCTCTCGTAGACCAGCATAGTCCATCCATTTTTTATTAACAGGTGGAATGATAAAAATCGGGTTGACCTTAGATTTAGAAAACTGTGTTAAAACCAACTGCAAGTCATTATACTCTGGCGACTTGAGATAGGTAAAGCTTTTCTGAGAGTCCTTTAATTTCTTCAAATCCTTCTTGATCTGCGTATTATAGAAATAATTTTCCATTCCCAGATCATTATTGGAAGTATTCTTTTCAGCATCTGCTTTAACAATATCTTCTATAGCTTGATAAGAAAACTGGTCTGGCAAGGTCTTTAAATACTTAACTACATGCTTATCATAATTGACATAGCCTCTAACTGAAAACTGACCAAAAAAGGAAGCTTGGCGTTCACTAAACCGAGCCAATAATTCAATCATTTCATTGTCTGCCGTCGACAATTCTTCTTTACTTGCCAACTTCTGAACCAAATCCTTCATAGCTACGTTTGGGAACTGCTGTAGTAAGCGAGTCGCCGCATATTGGCTAGCCTTATCTCCAGATTGATGTTCCAGAAAACTGGTCAACTGGTCTCCATTAAAATACTGCTGAAAAGCTGCTGGCTCATAGCCATATTTACTGAACCACTGAGGTGAGATAACATACACAACTTGTTTATTCTCTAGCTGTGGCAACATCTGTTGCATTCCAAAATACTGGTTAAGCGATGCAGCTCCCCTCTGTCCTAAAAGATAAGGGCGGTAGGAGCGATTGTATTTCTCAGCTAATACCGCAGGATGAGCACCGTCAAAACGAAGCCATTCACTAGAGCCAAAGAAGGGAACAAAACGCATATTTGGATCAGATAGTGCTCTGACTTTTTGACTTCGCTCCTTAAAACTATCGATAGTAGTAGCCACCGCTGAACGCTTTTCAGCTCCTAGATTATGACGCATCTCAGTAGGATAAAAGAAAATGAGCAGAAAAACCAACAAACCAGCTATCAAGACCGGTCCGAAGATCATCCATAAGCGTTTAAGCATTTTGTAGCTCCACAATACCAGCTATGATTTTATTAGCTGTATTCCAGTCATCCCGACCAAACTCTGTTACAGGGACACGAATGTCAAAACGGTTCTCAATCTCCACAATCAACTCAACCGTTCCCATACTATCCAAGACACCTGAGTCAAAAAGATCTTCATCCATCATGTCAGAAACATCTTCCATAAACAACTCATCAATAATTTCGATAACTTCTGATTTGATATCCATATTTTATTTCCTTTTATTTTTTAAACCATAAATCATTCAAGAATCCAGAAAAGATTAAGAATGACAGCATGACGACATGGAAGGTGACAACCATGCCAAGCAACTGAATCCAGCGATTCTCAGGTAGAGCAGCTTTCCCTGCTTTTTTCCGTTCCTTATTGAGTGTTTTTTTCTTACGAACCCAAGCGTCATTGATGACCAGTCCAATCCCATGAAAGAGTCCATAGGCGATATAGTACCAGGTCACGCCATGCCAAAATCCCATGATTAGCATATTTACAATGTAGGCCATGCTTGAGGTTACATTGCGATTCTTAAAGACCTTCTTTCTGGTCAATACCATGACCATTCGCATAAAGACAAAGTCACGGAACCAGAAAGATAGACTCATGTGCCAACGATTCCAAAACTCTTTTAAATCCCTTGATAAAAAAGGTTTGTTAAAGTTGATGGGGCTACGGATTCCCATTAAGTTTGAGATGGCTAAGGCAAACATAGAGTAACCTGCAAAGTCAAAGAAGAGCTCAAGACCAAAGGTATACATGACCGCTAAAGCATAGAGATTAAAGAAACCACCTGACTGCAAGGCTAAATTCTTCAAAGGAGGCAACAAGGTTTCTCCTAAAACGTGAGCTAGGATAAACTTGTACAAAAAGCCCCACATGATATAGCGAACAGATTCATCCAGCATATCCATCAACTCATCTCGCTCAGGAATGGTCTGATAATTTTCATTAAAACGCTTAAAGCGATCGATTGGGCCACTTGAAAAAGTCGGCATAAAGAGAAGGAAACGGAGGAATTCCCAGAGGGTAAAATCCTTAATCACTCCATCTCTCAGCTCGATGATAATCCCAACCGAACGAAAGGTCAGATAAGAAATTCCCAAAAATCCAAGCAAAGACTGCGTTCCATTGATAGCTGGCTGCACCTTGACAAAGATAATCGGAAGTAGGGACAGAAAACTAACTAAGTAGAAGACCCACTTGCCATCCTTACTTTTTCGATAATGCTTGTAGAAAAGCAGGAGCAATATTTCCCAGCAAAGGTAAATACCCAAGGCAGCCAATTGATTGGTCTTCCCACCTACCAACATGGTGACGATAAAGAAGAGACTAACCAACACTTCATACCAGGCAAAGCGTTTCTTGAAAAAGAGACCGATAAAGATGGGCAAGGTTGCAGCAATCACATAGACAAAATACTGAGGATTACCGTATGGCTCTAAATGAGGAAGCTGTTGAAAGAACTCCATCATCTCTTATTCACCTCGTTAATCAATCCTTTGATGTCAATTTTTCCATTTGGAGTCAGTGGCAAACTGTCTCGATAAAGGAATTTAGACGGCATCATGTAGGACATCATGATGTCTGTCAGGTCTTCCTTGATAGCCTTGGTAATATCAATATCTCGCTCAAACTGCTCACGAACACCGTCTTTCAAGATGACATAAGCCAATAGATTTTGCACCTTGTGGTCTTTATTATAACGTGGCACAGCTACAGCAGACTCGATAAAGCGAGACTTATTGAGGTTTTGAGAGACATCTTCTAACTCAATGCGGTAACCGTTGAACTTAATCTGGAAGTCCATGCGTCCGCCGTAGAGAAGCAAGCCTTCATCTGTCATAGTTCCCACATCTCCTGTATGGTAGGCTGGTAGACCTTCAAACTCAAAGAAGGCTTCTGCCGTTTTTTCAGGATTGTTCATATAGCCTTTTGAAACAGCTGGCCCTGACACAATGATTTCTCCCTGTTCACCATTTGGCAGTTTATTTCCTTCCTCGTCAATGATAAAGGTTGGAGAATCAGTCTTGGTATAGCCGATTGGTAGACGTTTGAGAGTCGCTAACATCTCGTCTGTCACGGCAACAGCTGACAAGGCTACTGTCGCTTCTGTTGGACCGTAGGCATTGATAATACGGGCATGTGGGAAACGTTCACGTAGTTTTTGAGCCGTTTTGACCGTCAATTCTTCACCATCAAAGTAGAAATGCGTGATACCAGGCATTTTCTCGCTATTAAAGTCTTCAGACAACATGGCCATATCCGCAAAAGAAGGCGTTGAAGTCCAGATAGCGATTGGCAATGAGAAGATGGTTGCAAAAAGTCGCTTAAAGTCCTGAGTAATAGCTGAAGGAAGAGCGAAAAGCGTACCACCCAGTGCCAAGGTCGGTGCCCAGTACATGACAGACAGGTCAAAAGAATAAGGTGGCTGAGCCAGCATTTGCGGACGACTTAGCGTCGCAAATTCCTTGTCCGTAATCATCCAATTGGTAAAGCTGAGGAGATTATCATGTGAAATCTGCACTCCCTTTGGCTTACCAGTCGTACCAGAAGTAAAGATGATGTAGTAGTTATCATCTCCCTTGACTGGATGCGTGATCTCATAGCTAGTCCCTTGAGCAAAGGCTTCTTGAACCTGAGCTAGAGTCATCATTGGCGTAGAAACCTGCTCCAATGGAAAGTCTGAGATGGCAATAATCAAGCTTGGCTCCGCTACTTCTAAAATAGCTGAAACTCGCTCCAAAGCCGAATGGCTATCAATTGGAATGTAGGCATGACCTGACTTAGTCAGCGCTACAAAAGTTGCCAACATTTCATATTCTTGGCCACCAAAAACAACCACAGGAGACTTCTCAGGCAAACCTAGTTGGTCAATGGCTGCAGCTAAACTATCCGAATCAGCCTTCAAATCTCCATAAGTGTGTTCCTGCCCCAAAACATTATAAACAGGATAGCTAGGCTGTGTCTGAGCAAAATGCTCAATGGTTTCAATCATATCTACTATTGGTTTATTTGACATAATAAGGATTCTCCTTCAAGTTAAAATTCATTATAGATAAAGCTTCCTTGACCCTGACCAAGATAGCTAAAAAAGTAAAGTAGCCCTAGAAAGATAATAAAATACAAGGCTGTCCGACCAAGAAAGAGGTACAATTCTTTTCTCTGTTTCATCAAGAAAAACCATTCATTTCTGTAATTTTCGCTAAAATAAAATCAATTTCTTACTAATTTATTTTTCTGCTATTATACCACTTTATAGACTAGTTTTTCAATTGTTTACCCGTCTATTTTCACTACGTTTCAGTAACATTAATTTGTTCCATATGATTCTTTCTAATGATAGCTTGAATGCTTTTCAGTATAGATTATATGGGGGCTACAACAAAGTAGGCTCCATACTACCTATAGAGGATTTCTCCACTATAAATATTATAGAGCCCTATCTTATGTCTCACTTTATCGGTGCAGTTCCCTTTATCTAGAGATTTTTATAGTATGTAATCCTAGAATTCACTATAGATAAATTCTTGAATGTTCGAAAAATCGGTCACAAAACAATAAATCACGATGCTTAAGATAACCGTATAGAAAAATAGCGTCCACAAGATTAAACGGTGTGTGTTAGTTATCTTGGTTTGCAAATTTGTAAAGTTCTTTTTCAACTTCCATCCATCCTTTCACTCCAACGTGCATCACGTCAAATAAAAAGTAATTATCATACTCTCTGTTTCCATAATTTAATACCTTTGCACCATGACTTTTTGCGACATCTTCTATTTTTTTATAAGTTTTCTCTCGCATCTCTCTTGAGACACCTGTGTAGTCATTCCATTTCCCATTTACTGGAAAAATAATGACTTCAACTTCAATTCCCAATTCCTTGGCAACTGTCAAGAAAAGTTCCATATCTGAATACTCTGGTGACTCCAGATAGCTCAAATCTTTATTAGAATCTTTCAAAGATACATAGCGATCTTTTAAGTAGGTATTGTAGTAATTATTATCAACAGCATAGTCATTGTTATCTGTTTTCTTTTTGACCTCTTCTACAAACTGATCCGTCAGTTTCTCCCAATCATAGTCTGGAGTTTTATCTCCTGATAAGGGATAATCTGATTTCTCATGATTTTCATAAAATTTTCGTTTGAGCTTAAAAGAATATATCACGTTATCTAACTCTAATAGTTTTTTATCAACAATGGTTCCTTTCCCATCTATGAAATAACTTTTGTATTTTTTGTAGATGTCATTTTGTTGCTTGTTCCCCTTGGTAATCTCAATAATGCGATTGATTAGTTTTTCTTTTGTTTCCTTACTAATCTTGTCATTATCTAGCATGTGGAAAATATGTTCTTGAGAAGCCTTGTTCAAAAATGCATCTTGATGGGTTCCATCTTTTTCAAACCACTGAACAGACTCTACTATAGCCACTCTTCTCTTACTCATAGATCCCTCAATAGAGCCTAAGGTTGTTGCCTGAATGATATTTTGGGAATAACTAGTCCCAATCTGCATTATATTAAAATCGTTATAGTTAAAAATTCTATTAGGATGATAATCTTCATCCTTTGTCGCAACCAACTCAGATGATCCCAATAAAACCAGTGTGTTGGGAGTGATATTACTTGTCAGAATATCTCTACTTTTATATTTTTCATACGAAGTGCTATAGCGAATACTGTTATCCTTAACTGTATAATAATCATCAATCTTCTTGATATATGTCACATTTAAAAGGGCAAGCGTCGCAATTACGAGCACAAGCGATAACAAAAATGCTTTTAATTTAATCATCTCGTTTCATCCTATCTCTTCGATCCATCCGATTTCTTTTCTATATCCTATCTCTTTAAAATCGTAAGTAAAATTTTATAGGGTTCACCTGAAAAGATAAAGAAACCAATCATAACCAAGTTCATAGTCACAAACCAACTTAGTAGCTTATACCAATTTTTGTTTTTATTTTTCTTATAAAAACTGCTTTTCTTTTGATACACTTCAAATCCAGCCATCAAGACACCATGATAAAAACCATAAACAATGTAACTTATACTGAGACCATGCCAAAAACCCATGACCAACATATTGACCATATAGGCGTAGGTTGCATTGTGTAGTCTATTTTTAAACCATTTTTTCCTGATGGCCTGCATCAATACTCTTGAAAATACAAAATCCCTCAGCCAAGTCGACAAGGTGATATGCCATCTGGTCCAGAAATCCTTGATATCAACACTCAAGAAAGGTTTGTTAAAGTTCATCGGTGTCTGAATACCTAAAATATTACTACTTCCAACGGCCATTAGACTATAGCCTGCAAAGTCGAAGAACAGATACAAGGTATAGAGGTACATATACTTGATTGAGTAAACGACTGTGCCAGTATTATTTAGAGTGAGTAACATCTGGTAAACATAGGTTGATAAAACAACCTTGTAGAGAAGGCCTAGAACGATACGATAAATACCGTCCCCAGCTAACTCCAGATACTCTTTCCGAGGCATGACCTCGTTTATCTCTTTTAAAAATCTCCTACTCCGATCAATCGGACCAGCACTAACTGTTGGGAAAAAGAGCAAAAACTGTAGATAATCTTTTACACTGATTTTTTCTTTGATCAAGCCATCCGATATTTCTAGCATGATCTGAATGGTCTTAAAGGACATGTAAGAAATTCCAATAAAGGCCAACAAATGCAGAGAAGTCAGGGCAAAGACTTTATTAATCACCAAAGGAAAAATAGAAAGGAAAACCAGAGGTTTCAGCCGCTTTGTTTCTATCCTCTGTGCTATGAAAACCAGAAAATATTGATAAATTACAAAGGAGATTAAATAGACAATCATTGCTCTACTCTTACCATAAATAGCTACTGCAAATAAGAGGGAGAGCGTCAAAATATAGTAGTCCTTACGTTTTTCAAAAAAGTTTACTACAAAACCAATCAATAAAACTACAAACAAAAGAAGGAAAAACTCATTCCCCTCGAAATAATTCATACCCGTCAAACAATGTCATTAAGTTAGTGATCTAACTCTTTAAATAGGAGATAGGATTGAGAACATCAAAGTGATTCTCTATCCTATCTTCTATTTTTTTGCATGACAAATAAAGGTTTTTTCACCCTATTTTTTGAGATTTATGTTACTCT
>NZ_PKIE01000007.1 GCF_002860865.1 Streptococcus mitis | reverse complement strand
AGTGTGGCCGATCACCCTCTCAGGTCGGCTATGTATCGTCGCCTTGGTGAGCCGTTACCCCACCAACTAGCTAATACAACGCAGGTCCATCTGGTAGTGATGCAATTGCACCTTTTAAGTAAATGTCATGCAACATCTACTGTTATGCGGTATTAGCTATCGTTTCCAATAGTTATCCCCCGCTACCAGGCAGGTTACCTACGCGTTACTCACCCGTTCGCAACTCATCCAGAAGAGCAAGCTCCTCCTTCAGCGTTCTACTTGCATGTATTAGGCACGCCGCCAGCGTTCGTCCTGAGCCAGGATCAAACTCTCATTAAAAGTTTGAGTTCTCACTCATTTCTGTCACTGACAGATTTATTGTTTTTTTCATTGTTCAGTACTACAACAGTTGTTGTAGTGCCCTGCACATTGGTTCGTCTTGTTCAGTTTTCAAAGGTCTTTGTCACTCGCTTCTCTCAAGTGACAACTATATTAGTATATCACAGTCGCTTTCGCTTGTCAACACTTTTTTGAAACTTTTTTTATTTTTTTCAATCAGTATTTCTTCTGCAACATACCATAGTCCGTACGGGATTCGAACCCGTGTTACCGCCGTGAAAAGGCGGTGTCTTAACCCCTTGACCAACGGACCTGAGTTGTTATTTTCAACTCTTACTATTATACCCACTTTTTAAACTTTGTCAACTACTTTTTTAAATTTTTTTAAATTTTTTTCGACTTTTTAAAATTTGACTATTTCAGCCCAATATTAAACTCTTTAAACACAATACGTAAGTCTCTTAATACTCTTTGTCGACCTCGGAATCGTTCGTTTCTTAAGACACGTTCTAACTCTTCTTGTTTCTCTTCACTTTGTTTGTTTCTGTAATCTCTTAGGGTTTCATGAAAGAGATAATAGTCATCTAACCACAGACCTCCCTCACTTATACGATGACTAATCTCACCTACTTCTTCATATGGTTCTTTATCATATCTTCGTTTTTGACTTTCTTGTTTACGGATATAATCTAAAATCCGATTCCGGAACTTAGTTTTGAAGTATTTCCTTAAACGAGGAATATCTTCTACTATTCCTTCTTCTCTACTAATCAATTCATGTAAGCAGATCATCCCCTCTTGGTCCCAATCCGATAGCTCCCATAAATGGAGATGATATTCATTTCTACACTTATACACAATGCCTCGGACTTCTTCATACAATTCTTCAATCATATTGTTCCCCTTTCTAGATACAGTCTAACAGATTCAAAAACAGTTTTGTCCTATTTTCCCGTTCTGTTCTCTAAACCGCTTCAACTGCATACAAAAAGAGAGGACTTGCCTCTCTCGGGGTTATTTTTCGTCATTCATTTTTGACTTCACTTCATCATAAGATAATGCATGTGATTCCTCTTCTACTGTTTCAGGCATCTTTCCTGTTTCGTAAAGAGATTTAATTTGTGTACTATCCAATGTTTCGTATTTCAATAATGCTTCTGCAATCAACTTGTGAGTTTCACGATTCGATTGAATAATTTCAGCAGCTTTATTTCTTGCTTCATTTAATAATGAACGAACCTCTTCATCAATTTCATAAGCTGTTTGTTCTGAAATTGATTTTTGAGGGCTCTGTGCACCAAACATAGCATGGTTTCCTTCATATTGTACTGGGCCAAGTTTTTCACTCATACCGTACTCTGTAACCATTGCACGCGCCATCTGAGTAGCTTGTTCAAAGTCATTTGAAGCTCCCGTCGTTTGTACATTAAAGATGATCTCTTCAGCAACACGACCACCCATCAAACCTGCCAATTGCTCTTTCATATCTTCTTTAGAAAGAAGCATTTGATCTTCTTTAGGAAGTGCAATCATGTATCCGCCTGCACGTCCGCGTGGTACGATAGTAACTTTATGAACAACACGGGCATTCGACAAGACTAGACCAACAATGGTATGTCCTGCCTCATGATAGGCAACCAATTCACGTTCTTTTTGTGAAACTGTCTTATCTTTCTTAGAAGGTCCAGCAATAACTCTATCTTCTGCTTCATCAATATCTGAGGCATCGATGATTGATTTATTGCGACGAGCAGCAACTAAAGCTGCTTCATTCAAGACATTCTCTAAATCAGCACCAACAAAGCCAGGAGTTTGTTGAGCCACTAATTTCAAATCAACATCTTCTGCTAAAGGCTTATTCTTAGCATGAACTTTCAAGATTGCTTCGCGCCCCTTAACATCAGGACGGCCAACCAATACTTTTCTATCAAAACGTCCTGGACGCAGAAGGGCAGGGTCAAGTACATCTGAACGGTTTGTCGCAGCAATAACGATAATTCCTTCATTACCCTCAAAACCATCCATCTCAATCAAGAGTTGGTTCAAGGTTTGTTCACGTTCATCATTTCCTCCGCCAAGACCAACTCCACGTTGACGTCCAACAGCATCAATTTCATCGATAAAGATGATAGCTGGTGCTGCTTTTTTTGCATCTTCAAAAAGAGAACGAACACGACTAGCTCCAACTCCGACAAACATTTCTACAAAATCAGAACCTGAGATACTAAAGAATGGAACACCTGCTTCTCCGGCAACTGCTTTAGCAAGCAAAGTCTTACCTGTTCCCGGAGGTCCCTCCAGAAGGACACCTGCTGGAATACGAGCTCCAAGTTTTGTAAATCGTTTTGGATCTTTTAAGAATTCAACAACTTCAACTAGTTCTTGTTTTTCTTCCTCAGCTCCAGCAACATCTGAAAATCTTACTTTAATATCCTCTTTATTTGCAGCTTTAGCCTTACTACGTCCAAAACTCATCGGGTTACGGCTATTATTCCCTCCCATATTTCCCATCATAGAGAATAGGAAGAAGAAAAGAATACCGAATGGCACAATGGATACAAGAATATTAATCCACATACCACTTGAACTTTCATGCTTAACAGTTACTTCCGCTTTATGATCAGAAGCAAGTTTTTGCAATTCAGATACTGTCGTATCTGAAGGAAGAATGATGCTTGAAAATTTCTCTACTGTTGTAGCAGAAGGAGAAAAGAACTGAATGCCTGTTTCTTCTTTACTTGTTTTAGGATTTTTATAGACACCTGAAACTTCGATAACACTGCCATTTGGTTGGTAAGTCAATTCTTTTACATTGTCATCGGTAATTTCTTTTACCAATTCTGTATAATTAATTTGCTCACTTTTCCCTGCAACACTACCTGTACTAAAATACTGGTAGGCTGTAACTAGGAAAAAAATAAGTAATAACCATAGAAAAGGATTTTTAATTAAACCATTATTTTGTTTTTTCATTAAAAATTGTTCTTTCTAATTTGAATACACTTCTTCTTTCAATACTCCAACATAAGGAAGGTTACGATAGTTTTCTTTGTAGTCTAAGCCATAACCTACTACAAACTCATTTGGAATAGTAAAGCAGGTATAGTCTGCCTCAATTTCTACAACACGCCCCTCTGGTTTATCCAACAAGGTTGCAATGTTAACAGAAGCTGCTTCTCTTTCAATAAACATATCTCGCAAATTCTTCAAAGTTTGACCTGTATCAATGATATCCTCTACAAATAGAACATGTCTTCCTTTGATATCTTGAGTCACATCTTGCTTGATATTGATGACACCACTACTTGCTGTTCCACCATGGTAGCTAGAAACCATCATGAAGTCCATTTCAATATGTGTGTCGATATGCTTAACCAATTCAGCCATAAAAGGAATAGATCCTTTTAAAATCCCAACTAAGATTGGATTTTTTCCTGCATAGTCCTTAGTTAATTGAGCACCTAATTTTTTAGCAGCTGCTGTAATTTCATCGTGTGAAACGAGGATTTTTTTAATATCGTTTTCTAACATTTTTTTACCTATCTATTTTTTCTATATAAAGTACAGTGTTCATTATATCATTTTTCGTTTTTTTACTCAAATTACTGGTCGCAATTCCCAAAATTGATACAATTTCACCAAATTGCTCAATAATCAGAGCAGATTTTCGTTTTTCCATAGGGATTTTCAAATCAATAAATAGACGTCTGAGTTTTTTTCTATGCCCATTTTGAATCAAAACATCTCCTGTTTTTCGATGACGAATGAGTATTGATGTTTCTCGTGAAACAGGTATTTGTTGAATTGATTCACCTTCTAAAGGAAGTCCGAAGGAAAATGTGTATCCTTGATAAGTAACCTGATTTTGATAGTGTAACACAAGTTCCTCTTCCTTTTCATCAGCCTGAGGACTGATTTTACAAATCCGAAACTGTTGATACTCTTTTACTAATTCATAACCATTTTTAAGCGGATGACGATACTGGCTTTTAGTTTTTAAAATCTGTCGAACTTCATCAAACTGAGCTTTTGTAAGATTCAAATCTGTAAAACGATTCAGATAAGTTTGAAGTAAAACTCTTTGTGTGGATTCAGAGTAAGACAATAGCTGCTCTACATTTTCTACATCAATATTCTTTGATAATTCAGCTATGGCTATGTCATAATCTAAAATTTCATTACCGATTCTCAATATTGCATCCCTAAATCGAGGATTTTCTTTTTCCAATTCTGGTAAATAAGAGTTTCGAATACGGTTGCGCAAATAATGATTTTCCTGATTTGATATATCTTCAAAGTGAAAAATTGGTGGAAAGTCTTTTTTTTGAAAATGCAAGAAGGGACGAATGATTTCTATCTCTCCGACAACTTGCTTCTCCTTAATTCCTGATAGATAGCGCAAACGAGTGCCTCGAATCAAGCGCATCAAAATCGTTTCCACCTGGTCATCAGCATGGTGAGCAGTGACTAAAGCTGTCGCACCTGTCTTTTTCATGACTTTTTTAAAAAATTCATAACGAAAATCTCGTGCACGCGCTTCTGAAAATTCTCCTGAAAAATTGCTGACATAAATAGGAAGTCCAGCTTCAGCAGCCAACTTCCTTAATTCCTGTTCTTCCCAATCTGATTCTACTCTCTGCTTATGATTCACATGAGCTAGAATCAATTCAATTTCTAACTCTTTTTGATACGTAGATAATACCTTAAATAGAAACATAGAATCTAATCCACCAGAAAGAGCTAGCACCACCTTAGCATATTTTTTGAAATATCCCTTATTAAGAAAATGATTTAAAAAATCTTGTTCTCTCATTTTAGAACCTCATAAACATCTTTGGCTATCTTAGAAATCGTATCATAATCAGAATTCTTTGTGAAAATAGAAAGAATAAATGGAGAATCTGCATAAACAACACCTGTATCATGCTTAAATTCATCCGCATCTCCAATTTTATGAGCTACTTTAACAGAAACACCTTTGGCAATTCGCTCATTATCAAAATCTGTTTTAGTTAAAGATTCCAATACAAATCCATTTTGATTATAAATGGCTTCCATAACCTTCCCAGCCATTTTAGAAGAAATCAATTTTTCTTTTGGATCCCAATCATCTCCCATAATAGCAGACATCTTAGACTTAAATGTGGCATCAGATTGGTTTGAAATGTAATAACCCAATATATTATGAGCTACATTATCAGATTCTTTAGATACTTTTGTGATTAAGTCCTTGAGAGAATACTCTTTATTATCCTCTTTTTTAGGGAGGCTACCACTTCCCTCTGGTTTATAAGAACCTGGAAAATCATTGACTGCAGATACGTATTTTACAGTCGTATCTAACTGATAAAGACCCTCATTTATTTTTTCTTGCGCATAGTAGAGATAAGGGAGTTTCAAAACGCTAGCTGCATACATCTTTTCATCTTGATTGATACCAGCTTCTTTTCCAGTAGTCAGTTGCTTAACATAAATAGAGAATGAATCCTTCTGATATTTTTCCGATAACATTTCTTGGACCTTACTCATCCGATTATCTTCTTCAGAAGTTGATTCTTTAGCTACCCATCCAACCTGATCAATATGTAGAAATTCTCTTCCTTCTACAAACATGGTCTTGTCGATTGATACTTGCGAATAAGCTGATAAGGATGATTTCACTTCTTTTAAATCATAAGGGCTATTATACAGTTTAAAGTCAGATTCTAACCATACTTTTTTTATTGTAGGAGTTACCTCTGACTGGTCATATAAAAATCGTTTGTCTGCAGCTATAAATTGATGGTTAGATAACTTAAATACCGGAATTCCTTGTTTATTTAAGCGCCACTCAGTTATTTGAAAACTTGTTTTGGGAGTCAATTTTCCAGATTCCACTACTAAATCTTCATTCGCATAAACAGGAACCTCTCCATAAACCATGGGAGAACTTAGCTTTTCTCTAAAATAAATACCAAAGTCAGATTGTGAAAGGTAATAAATTTCTTTCGAAGTATAGACTACTTCTTTTTCTGTGCTAACGACTTTTGAAATGGTCAAAAAACTTGGTAGCAACAAAATAATTAAGAATTTACGCATTCTTCCTTTCCTTTTCTCCTTGTAAACGCAATAATTGATTTTTATCAGCCAACTCTTTCAGCTTTTCATCTGATAAACTCAAAAATTGCTCAATTACGTCTAGTAAATTTTCCATTTTATCACCTTTGAAGCAAGTCAGGAATCGTATAAACTATTTCCCTCGACTTAGAATAATAGTACTTCGCTCGTGTATATTTGGCAGCATAATCCTCATCTTTCAACTTGGTAGCAAATGCTGTCTCCTTATCCTTTTCATCACTCAAAGTTTGATACTGAGTTTGCAAGTCTGCTAATTGCTGACGTCGTTGGAGTAATTGCTGATAACTCTGCGCTAAATTAAAAGTTGGCAAGATAAATAATAGCATAATCAAAATCAATACCCACCCCATAAAACGATTCCGTTTTTGTCGTTCTTTCATCAGGTAGCGACGACGTTGATATTCATTTTGAATAAAAGAATTATTCAATTGTACAATATTTTTAGACATTTTCTTCTACCCGTGTTTCACTGATAATTTCATACATGCCTGCTGCATCTTCTTTTTTTGTACTATCTTTCATCTCTAGTACTTTTACAAGTAGCAACTTGTTTCCAAAACGAATTTCAACTTGGTCATTAACTTTCAAATCCGTTGAACTTTTGGCCAAGATTCCATTCACCTTGATTCTGCCTTTATCTGCTACTTCTTTTGCGACTGTACGACGCTTGATAATTCGCGATACTTTTAAATATTTGTCTAATCTCATCCTTATTACCTCAACTTATTATTGTACCATTTTTATCTATTTTATAGAAGAAAAATATCAAATGGAATTTTCTTTCTTAGACTCTTTTATCTCTAATAAACTTTCTCCAAAAATGAGCAGACCTTCTAAAATTTCATAGTCCTTCTTGTTTCGGATGTCAAATACAACTTCCATTAATCCCTTATTCTCAGTTATGGCTGCTTTTAAATTCGTTGCAGATAAAGATTTAAAATAATCTTGAGCCAAAAACAATCGCTGAGTGACTTTTTCAAATTGTACTGTAATCTTATTATCTTTTCTTTCCACACGTTGAACAAAGACCTTGTCAAGATAAGACTTAACCAAACCAATCTCTAAAAGATAGGCTACCACGTCTGGGTACTCTCCAAAGCGGTCCATCAACTCTTCTTGTAACTCTTCATAGTTGGCACGGTTGTCAATTTGACGAATTTTCTTGTAAATTTCAATCTTATGTCGTTGATCAGAAATATAGGTATCAGGAAGATAGGCATCAATTTGTAAAATCAACTCAGCATTCCCTTTGGTTCTTGTGTTCCCATTACCATGTCGTTTAGCAATAGCTTCCTCCAATAATTGCGAATACAATTCAAAACCAACAGAATCAATGAAACCAGACTGGGATTTCCCTAAAAGATTTCCTGCTCCGCGAATCGAAAGATCTCGCATTGCAATCTTAAATCCGGAGCCCAATTCTGTAAATCCTTTGATTGCTTCTAATCTCTTTTCAGATACTTCACTGATTGATTTTTCCGGACGATACATGAGATAAGCATAAGCAATACGATTACTACGACCAACTCTTCCTCTTAACTGATACAAGGTTGACAAGCCCATATGGTCCGCATTTTCAATAAATAAAGTATTGGCATTTGGAATGTCTACCCCTGTCTCAATAATGGTAGTTGTCACCAAGATATCATACTGACCTTCAATGAAATCTAGTAGAGTATTTTCTAACTGAATCTCACTCATTTGCCCATGAACATACCCAATTGAAGCCTCTGGAATCAACTCCTGTAATTCTGAAACCTTCTGATCAATTGTGTCAACTTTATTGTAAAGATAGTAAACTTGACCTCCACGGTCCATTTCACGTAAGACAGCATCACGAATCACACTATCATTCTTTTCCAAAACATAGGTCTGAACAGGATAACGATTAGTCGGCGGAGTTTCAATAACAGACAAATCTCTGATTCCCAGCATAGACATGTGAAGGGTACGAGGAATTGGCGTTGCTGTCAAGGTCAGAACATCTACTTGTTTTTTCAGTTCTTTCAAGGTTTCCTTATGCTTGACACCAAATCGCTGCTCCTCATCAATAATCATTAAGCCCAAATCAGCAAACACAACATCTTTTGACAAAACACGATGTGTTCCAATCAGAATATCAACTTGACCCTTTTTCAATTTTTCAAGTGTTTCAGTCTGCTCTTTTTTACTTCTAAAGCGACTCAACACATCAATATTAACTGCAAAATTTTGGAATCGTTCCTTAAAATTCGTATAGTGCTGTTGCGCTAAAACCGTCGTCGGAACTAGAACGACAACCTGTTTGTGATCATTGACTGCCTTAAAGGCTGCACGCATAGCAACTTCAGTCTTTCCAAAACCAACATCCCCAACTAAAAGTCGATCCATTGGTTGAGAAGCCTGCATATCTCTCTTGATTTCCTCAACACTACGAAGTTGATCATCCGTTTCAACATAAGGGAAGGCATCATCAAAAGCATGTTGATCCTCATCATCAGCTGAGAAAGCAAAACCCTTCAACTGGCTGCGCTCAGAATAAAGTTTGATTAAATCGTCAGCTATATCCTCTACCTGGTTCTTAACTTTTTGCTTGGCTTTTTTGAAATGACCGTCATTTAATTTATTGAGTTTAGGAGCTTTACCGTCACTTGAAACGTATTTGGAAAGTAGATGAATCTGTTCCACTGGGATAGAGATTTGATCCCCGTTTTGGTATTGAACACTGACATAATCACGGTGAATCCCTTTGATTTCAATTGTTTCAATCCCTAGATATTGACCAATTCCATGGATATGGTGAACAACGTAATCTCCTTTTTCAAGTTCATTGTAATCTTTTAATCTCTCTGCGTTTGAAACATGTTGTCTTCGAAAACGACGTTTCAATTTCTTTTGAAAAATCTCATGTTCAGTTATCAATAAAACCTTTTCATCTACAAAATGAAAACCATGTCTGAGATTACCCTCAATTAAGTTTACAGATTCTTTACAAACACTTGACTTATCTCTAGAATCCAATTTAATCTGGTATTCCTCTAAAACATCCTCCAATGTTTTACTTCCCATTGAATTGCTAGACTGCAGGATAATAGTATAATCCATTTTTTTGTATCGCTCAATTTCTTCTTTTAGAAAAGAAAATTGATTGAAAAACTCCTGCATAGGATATTGATTAAATTGATAAATTTGGTCAAACTTGAGATTGCCTAACCCCTTTTGCAGATTAGAGAAAAAGGTAACCGGACTCTGCTTTTTATAGATTTGCTCTGTATCTGCAAAATACTGCATCTCAGAAAATGCTTTACTGTTCTGTAATTCTTCTGTAAAGTATTGTGCTAACTCCCTTTCAAAGACTTCATACTGATTCATCAATTTCTGATAATCATCAAAGAATACTGGGGTATCTTTTTCAATATAGTCAAAGACAGTCCATGTCTTTTCATAGCACAAAGATAAAAACTTCCGTGAATCTGAATGTATTTGTTTTTGGTGAAAACTTGAAAGAATTTCTTCTAGATAGGATTTCAAAATCGGTGATAACGTTTTTGAAATTTGTTTTTCTAAAGCTGACTGTCCTCGTTGATAATCCTTTTCTCTCAAAAGCATATCACTAGCTGGAAAGATAGTGAGTTCTGTCTGATTTTCTTTCGATAATTGTGTTTCGACTTCAAATAACCTAATACCATCAATTTCATCACCAAAAAACTCAATTCGGCAAGGTTCTAACTGGGATATTTCAAAAATATCTAAAATATCTCCTCGTATACTAAACTCTCCCTGAGTTTGTACTTGTGTAACTTTTCGATAGCCTATCTCTTTTAACTGATGGATAAGTGCGTGTTGGTCATATTCTTCACCAACTGTTATTTTTACAATACTATCTTTAAATATATTGGGAGACGGTAAAATCAATCGACTTGCTGCGATATTACAAACTAAAATCCCTTTCTTAGATGAATCAGTCAAAAAACGCAAGGCTTCAACCCGTGAAATGATTTTTTCTTGTGAAGACATCAAAAACTCGACCATAGGGGAGTCATCTACCAAAAATGGATAGATAAGTTCCTCACCCAAGACAGATATAAGATCACTAACAAGTCCTTCTGCTCCTCCATAAGTTGACGTCAATAACACAATCTTATCTTCCTGTCTCAAACTACTAGCAATTGCTAAAGCTTTTGTAGAAGTTGACAATCCTAACATTAATTGTCTTTTCTTATCTGTCAGTTTTTGATGCCATTTTTTTATCTGATCATTTTCTGAGAATAAATCTAATAAGGCCACCATTTATCCGTTATACCTCTGCATCGTTTTTTCAAAGTTTTTCTCTTGTAAATAGTAGTTTACAGAATCGTCAACTTTGTCAATAGACTGTAAAATACCAATATAATCATCCTTGTCAAACTTACTCAAAACATGGTTAACAACTGACATTCCATTTTTAGGTCTTCCGATTCCAATCTTAACACGATTAAATGTCTGGGTTCCAATATGTTGAATAATAGACTTGATACCATTATGACCACCTGCGGATCCCTTTGCTCTTAAGCGAATCTTTCCAACTTCCATGTCAAGGTCATCGTAAATGATGAGTAAATCTTCAATATTCAAACCATAATAAGTTAATAAAGCATGAACCGCTTTTCCACTTTCATTCATAAATGTCGTTGGTTTGACAAGATAAATTTTTTCTCCATTTAGGAAAAAGGATGCTAGGTCAGCTTGAAATATTTTATCATGTGTAAAAGTGACATTCTGTTTCTTCGCTAGTTGGTCAATCAACATAAAACCAACATTGTGTTTTGTTTCAAAATATTTATCCCCTGGATTTCCTAATCCTACAAGTAATTTGGTCATTTATTTTTCCTTTCAAAAGCCAAAAGGGTTGGAATTTTTTTCCAACCTAATTGACACTATTCATTAATTTTTTTTAGACATTAAAGCGGAATTCCATAATATCGCCATCTTGAACAATATATTCTTTTCCTTCTTCACGCAAGCGTCCAGCTTCTTTTACAGCCTTTTCAGATCCGTATTTCACTAGATCCTCATATGACATAGTTACTGCACGAATAAATCCTTTTTCAAAGTCTGAGTGGATAATACCAGCTGCTTGAGGAGCCTTCATACCACGTTTAAAGGTCCAAGCGCGAACTTCTTTTTCACCAGCTGTGAAGTAAGTTCCCAATCCAAGTAAGTGGTAAGCTGCACGAGTCAACTTGTCAACGCCTGACTCTGTCAAACCAAGTGCTTCAAGAAACTCTTGCTTATCTTCTTCGTCTAACTCAGAAATTTCTTCCTCAGCACGCGCAGAAATAACGACTACTTCAGCATTTTCTGTCGCTGCGAATTCACGAATTTGTTTAACATAGTCGATAGAGTCAGGTTCTGAAACAACATCCTCATCCACATTGGCAACATAGAGCACTGGTTTAGTCGTCAAAAGGAAGAGACCTTTGACAACTTTTTGTTCTTCATCTGTAAATTCAATAGTTCGAGCTGATTTTCCATCTTCTAGGACTGGTTTAATCTTTTGAAGAACATTAAACTCAGCTACTGATTCTTTATCTTTTTGCGTACGTGCCATCTTTTCTACACGCGCATAACGCTTATTAACTGATTCTAAGTCAGCAAGAATCAACTCCAGGTTAATAGTATCAATATCTGCAAGTGGATCTACAAAGGCGTCTTCACGTCCTTGCTCGCGCATCACATTTTCATCATCAAAAGCACGAACTACGTGAACAATCGCGTCTACTTCACGGATATTAGCCAAGAATTTATTCCCTAGCCCTTCTCCTTTTGAAGCTCCTTTTACAATTCCTGCGATATCTGTAAATTCAAATGTTGTTGGAACTGTCTTTTTAGGAGTGATCATTTCAGTCAATTTTTGTAGGCGTTCATCTGGAACCTCAACCATTCCAACGTTTGGATCAATCGTCGCAAATGGATAGTTTGCAGCCTCTGCTCCTGCTTTTGTAATTGCATTAAATAGTGTTGATTTACCAACGTTTGGCAAACCAACGATACCTGCTGTTAAAGCCATATTTTCTCATTCTCCGTTTTTATTTCAATCCCTAATATTATAACACAAAAAGGGAAAACTTGCTAACCCTCTAACTGAGGGGTTTCAGTCAATAATTTTATTCATTTTTCGATCAAAATCATAGCGCCCCATCATGACAACATGGTCACAATTGCTACATTTAATTTTGATATCTGCTCCTACACGTGTAATTTCCCAACGATTGGCCTTTTTACCTGTTGACTTGATGGTGCAAGCATGTGGTTTTTTCATTTCAACAAAATTTCCAACTTGATACATACTACTCTCCTTTTCTTTTTCGATTATATCATAAAAGAGGCGAGCCAGGCTCAACCTCTTTCACTTAATTTGTACGAACTGGTGTAATGAGCTGCATGAAGTCTTCATCAGTGTCTGCTGGCACAAGAGTAAATGGACGAACAGCTGAGATAAAGCTAATGGTCACCTTTTCGCTATTTAAAGCCTTAAGAGAATCAATCAAGTAAGTTGGGTTGAAACTAATAGTCAAATCTTCACCAGTCACCTGATCAGTATCGATTTCTTCGTTTACTTTACCAACTTCTGGAGAATGAACATGGGCGCTAACAATACCACCTTTAATTTCAAGCTTCACAGTACCATTTTGAGTCGCACTTGATAAAAGGCGAGCACGCTCCATTGACTGACGTAAGTTTACCACATCAAAAGTAATAGTAGTGTTAAAGTCTGTCGGAATCAAGCGATCTGTATCAGGATAGTTACCTTCTAACAAACGAGTATAGAAGCTAATATTTTCGCTTCTAAAGAGGATTTGATTGTTGGCAAAGAAAATCTCTACAGTTTCAATATCGTCTGTAAATACTGCTGAAAATTCGCGTAGAGAACGGCTAGGAATCACGACATCAAAATCATCACTATTTTTTTCAAGAGTCAATTTTTTCTGGCTTAGACGATGAGAGTCTGTTGCAACTGTTTTTAACTCTTTGTGTTGGCTCAATACAAAATGAACACCTGTTAAAATTGGACGACTTTCTTGTGTACTTGCAGCAAAAGCTGTTTCATTGATAATTTTCTTGAGTAATTTTGTTTCAAGAACCAAAGGAGTGCTTGCTGAAATTTCTTGGATTCGTGGATATTGTTCACTATCTTTTCCTTTTAGGGTAATTTCTGATTTACCGCTGGTTAAAACAATTTGATTTTGTTCAATTTCTTTAAAATCAAGAGTCACATCAGGTAGACTAGATACAACATTGATGAAGAAAGAAGCTTCAAGAAGGATCGAACCTAAAGAAGTAATTAACAAACCAGCATCTTCATTTTTTTGAGAAATAAAATTTTCAATTGAAATTTGACCATTTGAACCAATTAAAGTAACACCTTCATTGGTTACGTCAATTTTTACGGTTGATAAAATAGGAATGGCATTTTTAGAGCTAATAGCTCTCTTAGTAGTATTTAAGGCTTGTAGAAATAAATTTTTATTAATTGAAAAATGAATCATGGATTCTCCTTTATTTATTTTTAGTATTAGAAGGATAATAGTAATAATAGGGTCTGTGAAATCTGTGGAAAACAGACTTTAAACAAGTCATATCAAGTTTTTTGGCTTGTTTAAAAAATGTGGATAAAAAAGATAATAAAGTAAAAGTTATCCACAAGTTATTTAATTTTCTTTTTGATGGATTCAATTTCTAAACGTAAATTATCGTCTTCATCAATCAAAGATTTAATTTTGGCATGGGCATGTATGACTGTTGTGTGATCTTTTCCACCAAATTCCTTCCCAATTTTTGGAAGACTATTATCTGTTAATTCTCTAGATAAATACATGGCTACTTGACGGGCCAAAACAATATTTTGAAGGCGTCTGCTTCCCTTCATTTCTTTGACACTAACACCATAGAAGTTCCCTACTTCAGTTTGGATTTTATCAATTGGAATGACGAGGATTTGGCTAACATCTTGTTTTCGAGCTCTAATAGCTTCTGCAGCGATATCGATAGTGATATCCTTAATCTTCTTCACTCTGGCAATTAAAGTGATGTCGTTTATTGCTCCTTCAAGTTCTCGGACGTTTGAATCAAATTGACCAGCTAGGTATTCTAGGGTATCACTTTGGAAATGGTAGTCTAAATTCTCTGTTTTGCTTTGTAAAATGGCAATACGTGTCTCAAAGTCAGGTGGTGTGATGTTTTGCGTCAAGCCCCAGCTAAAGCGCGTGACAAGTCTTTCTTCAAGGCCCTCTAAGTGTTTAGGGCTACGATCACTAGTCAGAACAATTTGTTTTTGATTGTTATGGAGAACATTGAAAGTATTGAAAAATTCTTCCTGAGTTGCAACTTTTTTTCCACTCAGCGATTGAATATCATCAATTAACAAGAGATCGAGGCTACGGTAGGTTTTTTTGAACTTATCCATTTCACCCAGTCTCAGATGTTCAAGAAAGTCGTTTATAAAGCTTTCAGCAGGAATGTACTTAACACGCGCATCAGGAATATTTTTCAAAATCTCATTCCCAATTGCATTGAGTAAGTGAGTCTTACCAAGGCCAGGTCCTCCATAGATAAAAAGAGGATTATAGGTCAAGGCTAAATCTTCAGAAACAGCCAAAGCGGCTGATACTGCCCAAACATTCCCATCCCCTTGAATAAAATTATCAAAGGTATATTTTTCTTTTAATCCAGTATCCGAATAAGGAATAGATGCTAACTTTGGACTATAGTCATAAAGAGTTGAATTTGGAGCTTCTTCAACTTGTGAGACAGTAGTATCTTGAGGTTTGATGAAAATATAGTGGGGAGTTATCTCAGCATCATAAATCTCAAAACCAGCTACTACAATGATATCTTTTAGTTGTTTTTCCCAGACCATTTCCATTTCAGATCGTGGTAAAAATATAGTGGCAACATTTTCCTCTACCTTGATGAGTTCAGCTTGAATAGCATAGAAATCATACATGGATCGAGTCAGTCTTTCTTGCGCAAATTCTAAGATACGATTCCAAAATTGTTTTTCTTTCAATCCGTTCTCCTCCTTTACTACTTGTTTAAAAGTTTAATGCTAGACTTATTTTACCATAGATAGGAAGAATTTTCCACAAGCTGTGAAAAATAATCCACAATGTTATCAAGTTTTATCCACAGGTTGGGGATAAAATCAGAAACTATTGATTTATTAAGCTTTTTATCGAAAAAAATAGTGGATAACCTTGTGAGATAAAAAAATAAAAGAACAGCCTTATTTCAGGCTGTTGATAATTCTACTGTATTCTTCTTGATTTGAAAAAGAAATAATGATTTTTCCACTATCTTTTTTAGACAGTTTGATTTCTACATCTAATCCGAGTAGTTTTTTTAACTGTTCTTCTTCATTTTGTATGAAATGATCATTTTTTTGCAGTTTCTTTTGTTTTTTCTCTGTCAGAAGAGCTTCTAACTTTCTTACAGAAATATCTTCCTCTATGATTCGTTGAAAGAAATAGTCTTGTTGTTCCTTATTCAACCCAACTAGCGAACGCGCATGAGCTTGTGATAGTTTGCCATTTTCTACTTCTGAGAGGATAGTATCTGGCAAGGAAAGCAAACGAATGGAGTTGCTGATATATGGACGAGACTTTCCCATTTTATCTGCAATTTCAGCATGGGTGAATCCTTTCTCTACGAGAGATTCATAGGCGCGTGCTTCTTCTATTGGATTTAAATTTTCTCTTTGCAAATTTTCAATGATGGACTGGACCATCATCTCTTGGTCTGAAAGCTGTTTAATAACAGCTGGGATAGACCTTAGACCAGCTAAAAGTGAAGCCCGATAGCGTCTTTCTCCTGCAAGGATTTCATAACCAATAACAGGAGATTGACGAACAATAATCGGTTGAATGACCCCATTTTCTTTGATAGACTGTGCTAGTTCATCTAGTTTTTCTCTATCAAATTCTTTTCGAGGTTGATAGGGATTTTTTTGTATATCCGTGATAGAAATCATTTCAAATTTTTCCATGATTCTACACTAACACATCTTTTCTCTTATGTAAAGCTTTCTTTACATAGATGTCAATTAAGATTCTAAATCACCTGAACTCTTGTCAAGTTTAATAGATGTAGTTTCTTCTTTACCGTTACGATAGTAAGTTATCTTAATGGTGTCTCCGATAGAATGATTGTAAAGAGCACTTTGTAAGTCTGTTGATGAAGCAATGTCTTTGTCATCTACTTTTGTAATAACATCGTATTTTTCAAGGTGACCATTGGCAGGCATATTACTTTGTACAGAACGAACAACGACACCAGATGTTACGTTACTTGGAATATTCAGTTTTCTAATGTCACTTGTATTAATATTTGAGAGATTGACCATTTGGATGCCCAAAGCTGGACGAGTCACTTTTCCGTTCTTTTCTAACTGTTCAATAATATTGATAGCATCATTTGCAGGGATTGCAAAACCAAGACCTTCTACAGAGGTTCCTCCATTTGTGGCAATTTTACTTGAGGTAATTCCGATAACCTGTCCTTGAATATTGATTAGTGGGCCACCAGAGTTACCTGGGTTAATAGCAGTATCAGTTTGGATGGCTTTTGTAGAAATGGCTTGTCCATCTTCAGATTTTAAAGATACATTTCGATTAAGACTAGATACGATACCTTGAGTGACAGTATTTGCATATTCAGAACCCAATGGGCTACCAATAGCAATAGCAGTTTCTCCTACGGTTAACTTGCTAGAATCACCAAACTCAGCTACTGTTGTCACTTTTTCTGAAGAGATTTTGACGACAGCAATATCAGAGAAAGTATCCGCTCCGACGATTTCTCCAGGTACTTTAGTCCCATCTGACAATCGAATATCTACTTTGCTGGCGCCATTTATAACGTGATTATTGGTGACAATGTAAGCTTCTTTATCATTCTTCTTATAAATAACCCCAGATCCTTCACTAGAGATTTGCTGAGAATCTGTATCAGTCTCATCATTGCCAAATACGCTATTTTGTCTATTTGCTGAATAAGTAATAACGGATACAACGGCATCTTTTACTTTATTAACAGCCTGTGTTGTTGAATTTTCGTTCTTATAGGCAGTTTGTGTAATAGTACTATTGTTGTTAGAGTTGCTTACACTACTTTTTTGAGTTAGTTGAGCTATTGAAAAACTACCCAAGGCTCCACTAAAAAAGCTAATGACGATAACGACTAATAATTGAAACCCTTTTTTGTAAAATGTTTTTAAATGTTTCATATTTGCCTCCATATTTTTGAATTACTGAAAGTATAAACTGACTAGCTTAATTATAACTTAAACACAAAAGTTTTACACAAACTGTGGATAACTCTTTTAAAACTGTGATTTTCTCGGTTAAAATTAACCTTTTATTTTGTGAATAAGATGTGAAAAAATAGAGAATATGTTAGAATAGAGTCATGAAAATTAAAGTTGTAACAGTTGGAAAACTGAAAGAAAAGTATTTAAAAGATGGTATTGCAGAGTATTCAAAACGAATTTCTCGATTTGCTAAACTTGAAATGATTGAGCTAGCAGATGAAAAAACACCAGATAAGGCCAGTGAGTCAGAAAATCAAAAGATTTTAGAAATAGAAGGTCAGAGAATTTTATCAAAAGTTGCTGACCGTGATTTTGTTATTGTATTGGCTATCGAAGGGAAAACTTTCTCCTCAGAAGAATTTAGTAAACAATTAGAAGAAGCTTCTATAAAAGGATTTTCTACTCTTACCTTTATTATTGGGGGAAGTTTGGGACTGTCATCAGCTGTAAAAAAGAGAGCCAATCTTTCTGTTAGTTTTGGCCGTCTAACTTTGCCCCATCAGTTAATGAGACTGGTTCTTGTTGAACAAATCTATCGGGCTTTTACAATACAGCAGGGATCGCCCTATCATAAATAGAAAATTGACTTTTAATTGAATTTTTGGTAGAATAATTATGTTAGGTCTCATAGCTCAGCTGGATAGAGCATTCGCCTTCTAAGCGAACGGTCGCAGGTTCGAATCCTGCTGGGATCAATATAGTAGCAAAGCTGGGAATTTTCCCGGCTTTTTTCTTAAAAAAGTACACTTTGGGATAAAAAAATGACAGTTGAGAGAATTTTATCTAAAACAAAATTCCATTTTGTATAATAGTTTTTGTAAGTTAGCTTACAAGAAAAAAACATTTTAGGAGATTTTATTATGAAAAACACAGTTAAATTGGAACAGTTTGTAGCCTTGAAGGAAAAAGACTTGCAGGAGATTCAAGGTGGGGAAAGTAGAGTTTCAGACCTCATCCTTGATTTTCTTTTCCAACGAAAAAAGTAATGAAATAAGGAGAAAGAGTAATGAATTTACTTGGATTTGGGACAGTTATTGGTCATTTTTTAATTATTAGTTACAGTTACCATTTAATTTGTAAAGGTCAAATAAATAGAAAAGAGCTATACGTTTTTGGTGCTTATACATTACTAGTAGAAGTAGTACTTGAACTTTCCTTTTATCTTCTAAATTTGGATGGGTTAGGGACTGCAACATTTTTACTTCCTTTGGGCTTATATTCCTATTTTCGATGGATTAAACAGTATGAGAGGGATAGAGGACTATTTCTAAGTTTACTACTATCTCTTTTATATGAGAGCACTCATAACTTTCTGTCCGTAACTTTCTCCTCTATAACAGGAGACAATTTTGTTTTACAACATTATTACCCATTCTTTTTCGTTGTAACGGTGTTAACCTATTTTGTTGTCTTAAAAATAATTCATTATTTCCATTTGGAACTAACCTATTTTGACAAGGACTACCTTTATCCTTTCTTGAAAAAAGTATTTTTTGCTTTACTATTGCTACATATTGTATCTTTCGTTTCTGATATGGTAAGTACGATTAAACATTTGAATAGTTTTGGAAGTATTTTGTCATCTATTGTCTTTATCTCTCTATTTTTGACCTTCTTTGCAATGAATTCTCATAAAGAACAAATGGAGAAAGAGATTGCGTTGAAGCAGAAGAAATTTGAACAGAAACATTTACAGAATTATACAGATGAAATTGTCGGTCTGTATAATGAAATTCGTGGTTTTCGACATGACTATGCTGGTATGCTTGTCAGCATGCAGATGGCAATTGACAGTGGTGATTTACAGGAAATTGACAGAATTTACAATGAAGTTTTGGTCAAAGCCAATCATAAACTGCGTTCAGATAAGTACACTTACTTTGATTTGAACAACATAGAAGACTCAGCTTTACGAAGTTTGGTTGCTCAGTCCATTGTCTATGCTCGAAATAATGGTGTAGAGTTTACACTGGAAGTAAAAGATACGATTACCAAGCTCCCAATTGAACTATTGGATTTAGTTCGTATTATGAGTGTTTTATTGAACAATGCTGTCGAAGGCTCGGCTGATAGCTATAAAAAGCAGATGGAAGTAGCAGTTATTAAGATGGAAACTGAAACAGTTATTGTGATTCAGAATTCATGTAAAATGACGATGACTCCTTCAGGAGATCTGTTTGCCTTAGGATTCTCCACCAAGGGAAGAAATCGCGGAATTGGATTAAATAATGTGAAAGAACTACTAGATAAGTACAACAATATTATTTTAGAAACAGAGATGGAAGGCAGTACATTTAGACAAATTATTAGATTTAAGAGGGAATTTGAATGAAAGTTTTAATTTTAGAAGATGTTATTGAACATCAAGTGAGACTAGAAAGAATATTGGATGAAATTTCGAAAGAATCGAATATTCCAATATCATACAAGACGACAGGAAAAGTTCGTGAATTTGAAGAATACATTGAAAACGATGAAGTAAACCAGCTTTATTTCCTAGATATCGATATTCATGGAATTGAGAAAAAGGGATTTGAGGTTGCTCAGCTCATTCGTCATTACAATCCTTACGCTATTATCGTCTTTATCACCAGTCGATCAGAGTTTGCGACTCTAACTTATAAATACCAGGTATCAGCCCTAGATTTTGTTGATAAGGATATTAATGATGAGTTATTTAAGAAGAGAATTGAGCAAAATATCTTCTACACGAAGAGTATGTTACTTGAAAATGAAGATGTTGTAGATTATTTTGACTACAATTACAAGGGAAATGATTTAAAAATTCCTTACCATGATATTTTGTATATTGAAACGACAGGAGTCTCTCATAAATTGCGCATTATTGGTAAGAATTTTGCCAAAGAGTTTTACGGTACCATGACAGATATTCAGGAAAAGGACAAACATACCCAAAGATTTTATTCTCCTCATAAGTCATTTTTGGTAAATATAGGCAATATCAGAGAAATTGACCGAAAGAATCTAGAAGTTGTTTTCTATGAAGATCATCGCTGTCCTATTTCAAGGTTAAAAATTAGAAAGTTAAAAGATATTTTAGAGAAAAAATCTCAAAAGTGATTGACAATTAGTAAGAAATTGATATAATGGTTATATCTGCTACAGATAGAAGGTCCGTTGGTCAAGGGGTTAAGACACCGCCTTTTCACGGCGGTAACACGGGTTCGAATCCCGTACGGACTATTTTATCCGCCATAGCTCAGTTGGTAGTAGCGCATGACTGTTAATCATGATGTCGTAGGTTCGAGTCCTACTGGCGGAGTATAGATAAAAGGGAACACAACTGTGTTCCTCTTTTTATATCAATTTGCATCACCAAGCATCTTCATAAGGAAGTCTGTTATTTCTTGAGGACTTTCTTTTTTTCCATGTGCAATCCAAGTTTGGCAGACACCAAAAAGTGCATGAGTTAGATAGATGCTACTATATTCTAATTCAGTGGTATTTAGATTTAGTTGCATAAAGCGTTTTTGTAAATCCGTACTGAGCATGATATGAAGTTTATTTCGTAAGAAATTTTGGATTTCTTTGGTCCCGTTTTCAGAAAGAAGAGCAGCCAGAAGTGGTTCTGATTCTAGATATTCAAATACTTCTAAAATGGCATCTCTTTTGTGATGAGCATGTTTTTGAAAAATATATTCAAATGTATGGAATAGCTTGCTTTGATAGTGCTCAATCATATCATACTTATCCTTATAGTGAGTATAGAAGCTGGAACGACTAATTCCGGCTTTGTCTGCTAACTTGACAGTAGAAATTTGATCAAATGGTTGTTCCATCAGTAGTTGTACCATAGCATTTTCAATAGTTCGCTTTGTTTTTAAGCGTTTGTTACTTTCTTGCATATTTCCTCCTTATAAACAAATTAGACTATCTGTCTAAAAATGGATTTTTTATCTTGTAATTTAGATTTTTTAATGTATAATCTATTATATCAAAATTTTAGACAATATGTTTAAAAAAGGAGAAGATATGTTTAAAGAATGGAAAGCAATTTTTAAAAAACCAACCTTTATTATTGTCATGATAGGGATTTCTCTTATTCCAGCTCTGTACAATATCATATTTTTGTCATCAATGTGGGATCCATATGGGCAATTGTCTGACTTACCTGTGGCAGTTGTCAATAATGATAAAGAAGCTTCCTATAACGCTAATACCATGGCTATAGGAAAAGACATGGTCTCCAATTTAAAAGAAAATAAAAGCTTGGATTTTCATTTTGTAGATGAAGAGGAAGGAAAGAAGGGATTGGAAGATGGCGATTACTATATGGTAGTGACTTTACCAAGTGATTTATCTGAAAAAGCAGCTTCTATTTTAACGAATCATCCAGAGCAAATGCAAATCGATTATCAGACTTCAAGTGGTCATAGTTTTATTGCTAGCAAGATGAGCGATTCTGCGATGACACAATTAAAGCAGAATGTGTCTACAAATGTAACTGAGACCTATACTAAAGCTTTATTTGATAAGATGGTCGAATTAAAGGATGGTATGAGTCAAGCGGCTTCTGGTAGTGAAAAATTAACTGATGGAGCGAATCAGTTAGTGACAGGAAGTCAAACATTGACTACTAACCTACACTCTTTAGCAGATTCAAGTTTAACATTTTCAAATGGAACGGAGCAGTTTACTAAAGGATTATCTGCTTATGTTTCTGGTGTTGAACAACTTCATCTTGGCTTAGGGACTTTTAATAGTGGTTTGGTTACATATACTGGTACAGTGAGTCAATTAGATAGGGGATTAGGTCAATTATCTTCTAAAAGTCCTGAATTAGTAAGAGGAATCAATCAATTATCTTCTAAAAGTCCTGAATTAGTAAGAGGAATCAATCAATTATATAATGGTGTAGAATCCTATACTGGCGGTGTTTCTCAGCTTAATACAGGTCTTACTCAATTTTCATCTGGTGTTAGTGCCTATACAAATGGAGTGGGAAATCTTGCAACAGGTGCGAGTCAGTTATCTAATCAATCAGCTACCCTTCGAATGGGTGTGGAGCAATTAAGCGAAGGGATTCAACAACTTTCTAGTAAGTTAGATGCTTCGTCTGGGCAAAAAGATCAAATTAATCAATTATCTTCTGGTCTGAATCAGTTAAATCAAGTTATTCAAAATATTGATGTTGGAGATACAAAACAGTTAGATTCTGTTTTATCAAGTATAGTATCTCTTTCTAATCAAATGCTAGTAAGTGCTCAGTCTGAAAAAGCAACTACATTAGCCAATATTCAATCAACAGCAGCTTATCAATCCTTGACAAGTGAGCAACAAGCTGAGATAAGTGCTTCTGTATCTCAAAATTCGACTGATAGTATTCAATCGGCTCAGTCAATTATAGCTTTAGTACAAGGTTTACAGGGAAGTTTAGAAAACTTACAAAATCAATCTTCAAATCTTTCGACGTTAAAAAATCAAGCTAATCAAGTATTACCGCTTGCTTCTACTTCTTTGACAGGATTGTCAAGTGGATTAACAGAGATACAAGGAGCTGTTACTAGCAAATTAGTTCCTGCCAGTCAGTCAATTGCATCAGGTGTAAACGCATATACTACAGGTGTTGATAAAGTTTCTCAGGGTGCAAGTCAACTAAGTGAAAAAAATTCCACCTTGACAGGTAGTTTGGATCAACTAGTTTCAGGCTCAAACACCTTGACACAAAAATCTTCTAGCTTGACAGCAGGAGTTGGTCAATTAGCTAAAAAAACTCCAGAATTAGTATCTGGTATTGAAAAATTAGCTAAAAAAACTCCAGAATTAGTATCTGGTATTGAAAAATTATCAACTGGCTCTAACCAATTGAATCAAAAGAGTCAAGAATTAATAGCAGGAGTTGATAAATTACAATCAGGATCAGGTCAATTAGCAGACAAATCCAGTCAGTTACTTTCAGGTGCTTCTCAATTAGAGAATGGAGCTAATAAATTGGCAGATGGATCTGGGAAGCTTGCAGAAGGTGGAGCAAAGTTAACTTCTGGTTTGGAAGATTTACAGACAGGAGTTGCTTCTTTAGGACAAGGACTAGGTAATGCTAGTGATCAACTCAAATCAGCATCAACAGAATCTAAAAATGCAGAGATTTTGTCAAATCCACTCAATCTTTCAAAAACAGACAATGATCAAGTTCCTGTAAATGGGATTGCTATGGCTCCTTATATGATATCAGTCGCTCTCTTTGTCGCTGCATTATCAACAAATATGATTTTTGCTAAATTACCTTCAGGTCGTCATCCGGAGAGCCGTTGGGCTTGGTTGAAATCTCGAGCTGAAATAAATGGTATTATAGCTGTTTTGGCAGGAATTTTGGTATATGGAGGAGTTCATCTTATTGGTTTAACTGCTAATCATGAAATGAGAACCTTATTCTTAATTATTATCGCAAGCTTAACATTTATGTCTATGGTAACTGCATTAACAACATGGAATAGCCGTATAGGAGCTTTCTTCTCTCTTATTTTGCTTTTATTACAGTTAGCATCAAGTGCCGGTACTTATCCACTTGCCTTGACAAATGATTTCTTTAGAGCTATTAGTCCTTGGTTACCAATGAGTTATTCAGTTTCGGGATTGCGACAAACAATCTCTATGACAGGAAATATTCATCATCAAATCATTTTCCTTGCTGTGATATTAGCCCTATTTACTGGTTTAGGTATGCTAGCCTATCGACCTAAGAAAATGGAAGAAGGTTAAAAAAATCGACCAACTGGTCGATTTTTTTATGTCTTAGATGACTTTCGTTTGTGATTATAGATTCCAAATAGAAAAAGAGAAGTAAAGGAACAGATTGCTCCAATAACAAAACCATTGGGAATAAAGGAAAGTGTAATCGTTCCTTTTCCCTCAGGAACGTCAACTTTCATAAAACCAGTTTGAGCTTGTTTAATTTCTATTTTCTTACCATCTTGGTAGGCAGACCAGCCTTTGTCATAAGGAATGGTGAAGAAAATGGACGTATCTTGTTTAACATCATATGTAGCAAAGACCTTGTTTTTAGAAGTTGATATTGTGACAGGTTGTTCTTTAATTTTTTGAATTGCCTCGGTGAAAGTTTTGGTATCTAAACGATAGAAGGTAGGAGATTCAAATGATACTTGTGAATTTCCAGGGAAACTAACATTAATATTGAAAGTTTTTTTCTCTTTTGTATAGCCTAGATTAAAGAAGGAGAAGACATTATCAGTTGTAAAAATTTTCTTTTCTCCATTTACAAGGATGTCAACCTTCTTTTGTTTATCATTAGAAAAGTGAAGGTTTGTGAAAGAAAGATAGACTTGACTGTTTTCTGGCACTTCAATTTGATATTGGATTGCTGCATCCTCATTTGAAGAACTTGTAACACTAATCAAATCATCAGTATTCTCTGTTTTTTCATAAGGTATTGGAGAAAAATAATCAAAATTGACGTCAGCAAGTTGATTTAAAAACGAGGCTTGATTGTCCAAAGTGTGTTCATTGAACTTGACATCATTGTAAACAGATTGACTAGCAAAGGAAATCGGAAGAGAGTATTGATTTTCATATAGGGTAAGATTATCTTTTTGATAGATATCTTTAAAACCATACTTGTCAATAGGACTGTCTGAGATATTGTACTGGATGCCAAATAAACTATCAGCCAAAATACTATTATTTGCATAACGGAGATTGAGATTGGTTCCAGAGGATTTAAAACCAAGTTTATCTAAAGTAGAGCTTGCTGAACGATTTCGAACAGATGAAAATTGAGATATTCCATTGTAGTTAAATTTCATACTGTCATTTCCTGTCTGAGTTTTTAGTTTCTCAGTACGAGTAAATGAATTTCCAATATATGTTGAGAAAGATTCCATAGCTGGTATATCTCTACTATATGCACTTCGAGAAGCAAATCCCCATTCCTTAGCAATTCCGTCTATTTGAGATGAAGCATTTAAACTTATTTCAACCATTATAAATAAAGAGATTAGAATGGCAAATAGATTTACAGAGATAAACTTTTTGATAACTGCAAGGAGTAAAAGAAAATAGACAACTAAAAATTCAAGAGTAAGCAGAATATTCAAATCTGTTAAAAAAGAATAATGCGATTTTAGATAGATGGTAGCTAAAAATCCTGTTAGCACAAGAAAAAACGAAACTAAAAAATTCCAGACTTTAAGTTCTCTCAGACGATTTAAGACTTCTGCTGCTGTGTAAATTAACAAGGTAGAGAAAATCCAAGCATAGCGATGTAAAAACATATTTGGAGTATGCATACCTTGCCACAATAAATCAAGTGATTCAATATAAAAGCTTGCAATTAGAAATGTAAAGAAGACTGCATAGATAAGTTTCACGTGAAACTTAATAGATTTCAGCGTAAAAAATAAAATAGTTAAAATAAAGGGAAGCAGTCCAACAAAAATCATTGGGATAGCCCCATACTTTGTTGTGTCAAAGGAGCCAATGAATTGCTTAGCAAAGAGATCAAGATACCAGCTACTTTCAGTTTGAAACTTTGTAACTTCAGTCAATTTTTCCCCATGTGTCTGTAAATCAAACAGAGTGGGAAGAGTCATAATCGAACTAGCCATACCAGCTAAAATGGAGGTGATTATGAAATCAAGAAGAGATGATTTTCGAGTTTTAAAGTCCCAAGAAATTTGACAGAGATACCAGAAAATAAGAAACAATGCTGTCATATATCCAAAATAATAGTTTTGGATAAATAAGATTGACAGACTTGTAAAGTATAATGAGAATTTCTTTTCAGTTATAAGTAGGTGTAAACCAGTTATAATTAAAGGAATTAAGATAAAAACATCCAGCCAGGTTTTTATCTCTAGTTGACTAACAGTGAAACTCATCAGAGCATAGGAAGTAGATAAAGCTAGTTTTAAAGTCTGAGGGATATTTTTAAATAATTTATTTAAACTAAAGAAGGTTGACAGACCAATCAATCCAAATTTTAAGAGAGTTGTCAGATAGACAGCATCGGGCATATTCGTTAGATCAAAAAAGTAAACTAGAGGCGCGAGAAAACTACCCAAGTAATAACTAGATAGGGCATAGAAATTCAATCCGAGACCACTTGTAAAGGTGTAAAACAAACTACCATTTCCATGTAGGAGATTTCTTAGAGCTACATCAAAAATAACGTATTGATGAAAGCCATCTCCTAATAGAGGAGATGTATCGCTATTCCAGTAGATACCTTGAGATAGATATACTCCTGTCATAATGACTACAGGAATGATGAAAGAAATAAAATAGGTCCAATATGTTTTAAAAAATAATTTCATGTTACCTCATAAAATGTTAGAAAACCCAGCTGGTTAACCCAACTGAGTTTTGAAGTTTTATTTAGTCTTTCCAAAGTTCTTTAACTTTTGCTTGTACTTCTTCATTTTCTAGGAATTCATCATAGGTTTCATCGATACGATCGATAACGCCATTTTTAGACAAGACAATGATATGGTTAGCTAGAGTTTGAATAAACTCGTGGTCATGGCTGGCAAAGATGATTGATTCTTTAAAGTTTTTCAATCCATCATTCAAGCTTGAGATAGATTCCAAGTCCAAGTGATTGGTTGGGTCATCAAGTACAAGCACATTTGACTTCAAGAGCATTAGTTTTGAAAGCATGACACGAACTTTTTCTCCCCCTGACAAGACGTTGACAGGTTTGTTAACCTCATCTCCAGAGAAGAGCATACGGCCGAGGAAACCGCGTAGGAAAGTATTGTCATCTTCTTCTTTACTTGCAAATTGACGCAACCAGTCAAGAATTGATTCTCCCCCTGCGAAATCAGCTGAGTTATCTTTAGGTAGGTAAGATTGACTAGTTGTAACTCCCCACTTGACAGTTCCTTCATAATCAATATCTCCCATGATTGCACGAATTAATGCAGTCGTTTGGATGTCATTTTGTCCAATAAGAGCTGTCTTATCACCTGGACGCAAGATAAAGCTGATGTTATCTAAAATAGTCTCACCATCAATCTTTACAGTTAGATTTTCTACTGTCAAGAGATCATTACCAATCTCACGTTCTGCTTTAAAGTTGATAAATGGATATTTACGACTAGATGGCACAATCTCTTCTAGCTCAATCTTGTCAAGCATTTTCTTACGTGAGGTTGCTTGTCTTGATTTAGAAGCATTGGCAGAGAAACGAGCAACGAATTCTTGCAATTGCTTAATTTTTTCCTCTGCTTTGGCATTACGGTCTGCTAGCAATTTAGCAGCAAGCTCAGAAGATTCCTTCCAGAAGTCATAGTTTCCGACATAGAGTTTGATTTTTCCAAAGTCAAGGTCGGCCATGTGGGTACATACTTTGTTTAAGAAGTGACGATCGTGGGATACTACGATAACTGTGTTATCAAAGTCAATCAAGAAATCTTCTAACCATGTAATTGATTGGATGTCCAAACCGTTGGTAGGCTCGTCCAATAGAAGAACATCTGGTTTACCAAAAAGTGCTTTGGCAAGGAGAACCTTCACTTTCTCACCGTTAGCCAACTCACTCATATTTTGATAGTGCAATTCTTCTGGAATGTTTAGGTTTTGAAGTAGTTGAGAGGCTTCACTTTCTGCTTCCCAGCCTCCAAGCTCGGCAAACTCTCCTTCAAGTTCGGCAGCACGCACTCCATCCTCATCTGAGAAATCTTCCTTCATGTAGATAGCATCTTTTTCCTTCATGATGCTATAAAGTTTTTCATTTCCCATGATAACGACATCAATGGCACGTTCATCTTCATAGTCAAAGTGATTTTGACGAAGAACAGAGAGACGTTCATCTGGACCAAGAGAGATGTGACCAGTAGTAGGTTCGATATCTCCAGCTAAAATTTTTAAAAAGGTTGATTTTCCGGCACCATTAGCACCGATTAATCCGTAAGTATTTCCTTCTGTAAATTTGATATTGACATCATCAAAAAGTTTGCGATCACTAAAACGTAGTGAAACATCAGATACTGTAAGCAATGTTTTTCTCCTATATATGTAATATATTTATTCTACTAGAAAATACGGAAATATTCAAATTTTTATCTGTCAATTTTGTGTAAATTAAATTTACAGTACACTTTACACAAAACCGTGAATAGCAAGGTTGATTTATTTTGATAAATTGCGGTTATTTCATTAAAAAAATGCTATAATTGAAGGGACCATATCGAAGGAGAACAAAATGACTAAACCCATTATTTTAACAGGAGACCGTCCAACAGGAAAATTGCATATTGGACATTATGTTGGAAGTCTCAAAAATCGAGTATTATTACAGGAAGAGGATAAGTATGACATGTTTGTGTTCTTGGCTGACCAACAAGCCTTGACAGATCATGCCAAAGATCCTCAAACTATTGTAGAGTCTATTGGAAATGTGGCTTTGGATTACCTTGCAGTTGGATTGGATCCGAGTAAATCAACTATCTTTATTCAAAGTCAAATTCCAGAATTAGCTGAGTTGTCTATGTATTATATGAATTTGGTGTCACTAGCTCGTTTGGAACGAAATCCAACTGTCAAAACAGAGATTGCTCAGAAAGGATTTGGAGAAAGTATTCCGACAGGATTCTTGGTCTATCCAATCGCTCAAGCGGCTGACATCACAGCTTTTAAGGCCAATTATGTTCCTGTTGGGACAGATCAGAAACCAATGATTGAGCAAACTCGCGAGATTGTTCGTTCTTTTAACAATGCATATAACTGTGATGTCTTGGTAGAACCGGAAGGTATTTATCCAGAAAATGAAAGAGCAGGTCGTTTGCCTGGTTTAGATGGAAATGCTAAAATGTCTAAATCACTCAATAATGGTATTTATTTAGCTGATGATGCGGATACTTTGCGTAAAAAAGTAATGAGTATGTATACAGATCCAGATCATATCCGAGTTGAGGATCCAGGTAAAATTGAAGGAAATATGGTTTTCCATTATCTAGATGTTTTTGGTCGTCCAGAAGATGCTCAAGAAATTGCTGATATGAAAGAACATTATCAACGAGGTGGTCTTGGTGATGTGAAAACCAAACGTTATCTACTTGAAATATTAGAACGTGAACTGGGTCCTATTCGTGAGCGCCGTATTGAATTTGCTAAGGATATGGGAGAAGTTTATAATATGCTTCAAAAAGGTAGTGAAAGAGCGCGTGAAGTTGCGGGTCAAACTCTATCTGAGGTTAAAGGGGCAATGGGACTTCATTACTTTAACTAAGTTTATTTTACAAAAACTATCATTTCTATCTTAAAGAAAAGATAGTTTTTTATTTACCCCTGTAACATTTGACAAATTTTTATAGAATGGTATGATAGATACAATATAAAAAGAGTCAAGCTCAAAAAGAAAGAAAAGAGGAAACTTCGAATGTCTAATTGGGACACTAAATTTTTGAAAAAAGGTTTTACCTTTGATGATGTATTGCTTATCCCAGCTGAAAGTCATGTATTGCCTAATGATGCTGATTTAACAACTAAATTGGCAGATAATTTGACTTTAAATATCCCAATTATTACCGCTGCCATGGACACAGTTACAGAGAGTCAAATGGCCATTGCTATTGCTCGTGCAGGTGGTCTCGGAGTTATCCATAAAAACATGTCAATTGCTCAACAAGCAGACGAGGTTCGCAAGGTAAAACGTTCTGAAAATGGTGTTATTATTGATCCGTTCTTCTTGACTCCTGAACATACAATTGCTGAAGCTGATGAGCTTATGGGACGTTACCGCATCAGTGGTGTTCCAGTTGTTGAAACACTTGAAAATCGTAAATTGGTTGGTATTTTGACAAACCGAGATCTTCGTTTTATTTCAGATTATAACCAACCAATCTCAAACCATATGACTAGTGAAAATCTTGTTACTGCTCCTGTGGGTACAGACCTTGCAACAGCTGAGAGTATTCTTCAAGAACACCGTATTGAAAAACTTCCTTTAGTAGATGAAGAAGGCCGTCTTTCTGGCTTGATTACTATTAAAGATATTGAAAAAGTTATTGAGTTTCCAAATGCGGCTAAAGATGAGTTTGGTCGTCTTCTAGTTGCAGGTGCAGTAGGTGTTACTTCAGATACATTTGAACGTGCAGAGGCTCTTTTTGAGGCAGGAGCGGATGCGATTGTTATTGATACTGCACATGGTCATTCTGCAGGTGTCTTGCGTAAAATTGCCGAGATTCGTGCTCATTTCCCAGACCGTACTTTGATTGCTGGAAATATTGCAACTGCTGAAGGTGCACGTGCCCTTTATGAAGCAGGTGTAGACGTTGTCAAGGTTGGTATTGGTCCAGGTTCCATCTGTACTACTCGTGTGATTGCTGGTGTAGGAGTCCCACAAGTGACAGCTATCTACGATGCTGCAGCTGTTGCGCGTGAATATGGTAAAACGATCATTGCTGACGGTGGAATTAAGTATTCTGGAGATATTGTAAAAGCACTTGCGGCCGGTGGAAATGCTGTAATGCTTGGATCAATGTTTGCTGGAACAGACGAAGCACCAGGTGAAACTGAAATCTTCCAAGGACGTAAATTCAAGACTTACCGTGGTATGGGATCAATTGCAGCAATGAAGAAAGGTTCAAGCGATCGTTACTTCCAAGGTTCTGTCAATGAAGCAAACAAACTTGTTCCAGAAGGAATTGAAGGTCGTGTTGCTTATAAAGGAGCGGCAGCTGATATCGTCTTCCAAATGATTGGTGGTATTCGCTCTGGTATGGGTTACTGTGGTGCAGCTAACCTTAAAGAACTACACGATAATGCTCAATTTATTGAAATGTCTGGTGCTGGTTTGAAAGAGAGCCATCCTCATGATGTACAAATTACTAATGAGGCACCAAATTATTCTATGTAAAAGAAATGAAAAGAACTCCTGCGAAAACAGGAGTTCTTTTACAATGCTGTCAAGTTTCATTTACAACAGCTTTACCATCTTGAATAGCGAAAATGCTTAGATTTTCTGGTAGATTTTGAAGATGGTCTAAGCTTGTTGTTGTGATAAAGGTTTGGATTGACTGAGAAATCGTTTCTAATAATTTTAGTTGTCTAGTATTGTCAAGCTCGCTCATAACATCGTCAAGTAGTAATATTGGGGATTCTGTAGTAATACTTTCCATTAGTTCGATTTCTGCTAATTTTATAGAAAGGACAAGACTACGATGTTGGCCTTGACTTCCAAAACTAGCGTCCATCTCATTTATATAAAAAGAAATATCATCTCGATGAGGACCGACGCCAGTATTCTTTTTAAATAAATCTCTGGATCTACTTTTTTCTAAAGCAATTTTGAAAGATTCGGATAAGTCTTCTTTGTCAGTTATCTTGACAGAAGGTTGATAGGATATTGACAACTCTTCAATCTGATTAGATAGTTCAAAATGTTTCTTACGCCCAAATGATTCTAGCTTTTTTATGAAATCTAAGCGGTGATTCATTACACGACATCCATAATCAACTAGTTGATCATCCAACACAGAAAGGAATGTTTCATCTATTTTTTGAGCTGATTTTAGGTAAGTGTTTCTTTGCTTTAGGATGTGGTTATAATTGGTTAAGTCAGATAAATAGATTGGCTTGATTTGTCCAAGTTCCATATCAATGAATTTTCGTCGAACCGAAGGTGCTCCTTTAATTAGTTGTAAATCTTCAGGAGCAAATAAGACAACATTCATGTGTCCGACATAATCTGAAAGTCGTGCCTGTTTTAAGTGATTAACTTTTGTTACACGGCCTTTTTGTGTTAGTTCAATTTCGAGAGGAATGGATCCAGTTTTTTTCTGAACAAGACCTGAAAGATGAAGCTGTTCCTCATCAAAATGAATGAGATTTTTATCTGTTCGAGTTCGATGACTGCGTGTTAAGGCTAAAAAATAGATAGCCTCTAACATATTTGTTTTACCTTGTGCATTGCGTCCTAAAAAGATATTTAATTTAGGATTAAAGTCTATTTTCGTCTCTTTGTAATTACGAAAAGTCTTGAGAGATAGGTTTTGTAGCCACATGATTATCTACCAGGGAATCGTGGAGCTTGTTTGCTTTTTGGTGATGAAGTAGGTTTAGAGTTGTCTTTTTTTACTCCCTTATTCATCTCTTTGACGAGTTTAGCTATTCGTTCTTTTTCAACTTTATCAGCTTGATATTCCTCTTGCTCCTCAGAAGTAGGTTGTGTCAACAAGATGTCAATGTCCATGTCAGGGATGTCAACTTTATCGCCAATACGAAGTTTTTTACCACGACGACTCTCTAATTCCCCATTAAAGTAAACAGAATGTTCAGAGAGAAAGGATTTGATAGCTCCTCCGCTATGTGTAATTCCAAGTTCTTTGAGTAGTGCTTGGAGGGTAATAAATTCTTCAAATAATTTGTATTCCATAATTCACCTCAATCTTTGGTATTATACCATATTTTCCTCAAAATAGTGATAGAAACGGGAAGAAATGTAAGCGATTTTTATTTCAAAACTGTTACAGAGAACAAGAAAATTTCAGGTTTTCGTGATATAATAGAAGTCTGTATATAAGGAGGTAAATCATGGAGTTAGTGCATGGAATTTCAACACATTTTATCCAATCAAAGAAGTTTAAAACGAACAAAATCACCGTGCGTTTTACCGCTCCATTATCTCTTGATACGATTGCAGGTCGCATGTTGAGTGCGAGTATGCTAGAGACTGCTAACCAGCTGTACCCTACTTCTCAAAATTTGAGGAGACACTTGGCTAGTCTATATGGTACAGATATGTCAACCAATTGTTTCAGAAGAGGGCAAAGTCACATTGTAGAATTGACATTTACTTATGTTCGTGATGAGTTTTTAAGTAAGAAAAATGTGTTAACTTCACAGGTTTTGGAACTAGTAAAAGAAACTCTTTTCTCACCCGTGGTAGTTGATAATGGATTTGATTCGGCCTTATTTGAAATTGAGAAAAAGCAATTGCTAGCAAGTTTAGCAGCTGATATGGATGATTCTTTTTATTTTGCACATAAAGAATTAGATAAATTATTTTTTCATGATGAACGTCTCCAATTGAAATATAGTGATTTACGAAATCGTATTTTAGCTGAAACTCCACAAAGTTCTTATTCTTGTTTCCAAGAATTTTTGGCCAATGATCGAATAGATTTCTTTTTCTTAGGTGATTTTAATGAGGTTGAAATTCAAAATGTATTAGAATCATTTGGTTTTAAAGGTCGAGAAGGTAATGTGAAGGTGCAGTATTGTCAACCTTATTCCAATATCCTTCAGGAAGGCATGGTTCGGAAAAATTTGGGACAGTCTATTTTAGAGTTGGGCTATCATTGCTCTGCTGAATATGGTGATGAGCAACATTTACCCATGATTGTAATGAATGGTTTACTGGGTGGATTTGCTCATTCTAAGCTCTTTACAAATGTCCGTGAAAACGCTGGATTAGCTTATACCATTTCAAGTCAGCTTGATTTATTTAGTGGATTTTTGAGGATGTATGCTGGTATTGATCGAGAAAATCGGAATCAGGCTCGAAAAATGATGAATAATCAACTGCTTGATTTAAAAAAAGGTTATTTTACAGATCTTGAGTTAGAGCAGACCAAGGAAATGATTCATCGGTCTTTGTTGCTTTCTCAAGATAATCAAGGTTCATTAATTGAACGTGCTTATCAAAATGCCTTACTTGGAAAATCTTCAGCAGACTTTAAAAGTTGGATTGAAAAGCTTGAACAAATTGACAAAGATGCTATTTGTAGAGCAGCTAATAATGTGAAGCTACAAGCAATTTACTTTATGGAAGGAATAGAATGACAAAGGTTGTTTTTGAAGAAAAATACTATCCAGCTGTAAAAGAAATGGTTTATCGAACTCGTTTGGCAAACGGATTGACAGTAGCTCTTCTACCTAAAAAGGAATTTAAAGAGGTTTACGGGAGTGTAACTGTCCAGTTTGGTTCGGTAGATACGCTTGTTACGGAAGTTGACAGAGATGTAAAAGAATATCCTGCAGGAATTGCTCATTTTCTTGAACATAAATTATTTGAGAGAGAAGATGCTAGCGATTTGATGTCAGCTTTTACGAGTCTAGGTGCAGATAGCAATGCCTTTACAAGCTTTACAAAAACAAGCTATCTTTTTTCAACAACGGATCATTTTTTAGAAAATTTAGACTTACTTGATGAATTGGTAACATCAGCACACTTTACTGAAGATTCCATTTTAAGAGAGCAGGATATTATTCAGCAAGAACGAGAAATGTATCAAGATGACCCAGATTCGTGTTTATTCTTTTCAACTTTAGCGAATTTGTATCCGGGTACACCTTTAGCAACTGATATAGTTGGAACTGAGGAGTCCATTTCCCAAATCAATCTAACTAATTTGCAAGAAAATTTTACAAAATTTTACAAACCTGTAAATATGTCTCTGTTTTTAGTTGGTAATTTTGATGTGGAGCAAGTACAGGACTATTTTGAAAGCAAAGAACTGAAAGATTCAGATCTTCAGGAAGTAGCAAGAGAAAAATTGCTTTTACAAGATGTAAAGCCAACAGATAGTATGAGAATGGAAGTATCTTCTCCCAAACTAGCGATTGGAGTTAGAGGTAATCGAGAAGTTGCTGAAGCGGATTGCTATCGACATCATATTTTATTAAAATTATTGTTTGCAATGATGTTTGGTTGGACTTCGGATCGTTTTCAAAAGTTATATGAATCAGGTAAAATAGATGCTTCCTTATCTCTTGAAATTGAAGTAACAAGTCGTTTTCATTTTGTTATGTTGACAATGGATACGAAAGAGCCAGTTGCTTTATCTCATCAGTTTAGGAAGGCCATTCGTAATTTTACAAAGGATTTGGATATTACAGAGGATCATTTAGATATTATCAAAAGAGAGATGTTTGGAGAATTTTTTAGTAGCATGAACTCTCTTGAATTTATTGCAACGCAATATGATGCTTCTGAACATGGTGAGACAATTTTTGATTTGCCAAAGATTTTACAGGAAATTACTTTAGAGGATGTCCTTGAAGCAGGGCATCACTTAATAGACGAAGGGGATATAGTTGATTTTACAATATTCCCATCGTAGTAACCTATCATAATAGACACTAGAAAGAAGGGATGAAAAGTATGAGGAAAAAAACAATTGGTGAGGTTTTACGATTAGCTAGAATCAATCAGGGATTGAGTTTAGATGAATTGCAGAAAAAGACAGACATCCAGTTAGATATGTTGGAAGCAATGGAAGCAGACGATTTCGATCAACTTCCAAGTCCTTTTTACACGCGTTCTTTCTTGAAAAAATATGCATGGGCTGTTGAGTTAGATGATCAAATTGTTTTGGATGCTTATGATTCTGGGAGTATGATTACTTATGAGGAAGTAGATGTTGATGAAGATGAGTTGACAGGTCGTAGACGTTCAAGTAAGAAAAAGAAGAAAAAAACATCCTTTTTACCTTTATTTTATTTTATCCTTTTTGCTTTATCGATTTTAATTTTTGTGACCTATTATGTTTGGAACTATATTCAAACTCAACCAGAGGGGCCTTCTGTTTCTAACTACAGTGTGGTTCAATCAACAAGTTCAATAAGTTCAACTAGCTCTGTTCCCCACTCTTCAAGTAGTAGTTCATCTAGCAGTTCTTCTAGTGCAGAACCATCTATAACGGTATCGGGTGAAGGAAATCATGTAGAAATCGCTTATAAGACAAGTAAGGAAACAGTTAAATTGCAATTGGCAGTTTCAGATGTTACAAGTTGGGTCAGCGTTTCAGAAAGCGAACTTGATGGCGGTGTAACCTTATCGCCAGAGAAGAAAAGTGCGGAAACAACAGTTGCAACTAAAAGTCCTGTAACCATTACGTTAGGTGTTGTAAAAGGTGTTACTTTGACAGTAGATAATCAGACTGTTGATTTATCGAAGTTAACAGCGCAGACTGGACAAATCACTGTAACCTTTACTAAAAATTAAGGAAAAACGAATGAAAAAAGAACAAATTCCAAATCTCTTAACAATAGGTCGAATTCTTTTTATACCTATTTTTATCTTTATTTTAACAGTAGGAAATTCGATAGAGAGTCATATAGTAGCAGCTATTATCTTTGCGATTGCCAGTATTACAGATTATTTAGATGGATATTTAGCTCGTAAATGGAATGTGGTCAGTAATTTTGGTAAATTTGCAGATCCTATGGCGGATAAGCTACTAGTTATGTCGGCTTTTATTATGCTGATTGAGTTAGGGATGGCTCCGGCTTGGATTGTTGCAGTGATTATCTGTCGAGAGTTGGCTGTGACAGGTTTAAGGCTTTTATTGGTTGAAACTGGTGGAACAGTTTTAGCAGCAGCAATGCCTGGAAAAATTAAAACTTTCAGTCAGATGTTTGCCATTATTTTCTTGCTATTACATTGGACTTTGATTGGTCAAGTTCTACTTTATGTAGCCTTATTTTTCACTATCTACTCTGGCTATGACTATTTCAAGGGTAGTGCCTATGTATTTAAAGGGACATTTGGTTCGAAATGAAATCAATAATTGATGTAAAAAATCTTTCTTTTCGCTATAAAGAAAATCAGAAATACTACGATGTGAAGGATATTACGTTTCACGTGAAACGTGGAGAATGGCTTTCGATTGTAGGACACAATGGTAGTGGTAAATCAACGACTGTACGATTAATTGATGGATTACTGGAAGCAGAATCTGGAGAGATTGTAATTGATGGCCAACGGCTGACTGAGGAAAATGTTTGGAACATACGTCGTCAAATCGGTATGGTTTTTCAAAATCCAGATAATCAATTTGTTGGAGCGACTGTTGAAGATGATGTTGCCTTTGGTTTGGAAAATCAGGGCCTTTCTCGTCAAGAAATGAAAAAGAGAGTGGAAGAAGCTCTGGATTTGGTTGGCATGTTGGACTTTAAAAAGCGAGAGCCAGCGCGTTTATCGGGTGGCCAAAAACAACGTGTGGCCATTGCAGGTGTTGTAGCTCTAAGACCAGCTATTTTAATCCTAGATGAAGCGACAAGTATGTTGGATCCTGAAGGTCGTAGAGAACTTATTGAGACAGTAAAAGGAATTCGGAAAGACTATGATATGACGGTCATTTCCATTACACATGATTTGGAAGAAGTTGCCATGAGTGATCGTGTGTTGGTCATGAAAAAAGGATCAATTGAATCAACTAGTAGTCCAAGGGAGCTTTTCTCACGAAATGATTTAGATCAAATTGGATTAGACGATCCTTTTGCCAATCAATTAAAACATTCTTTGAACCAGCATGGCTATGATTTGCCTGAAAATTATTTGACAGAAAGTGAGCTAGAGGATAAGCTATGGGAATTGCTCTAGAAAATGTGAGTTTTACGTATCAAGAGGGGACTCCCTTAGCTTCAACAGCTTTGTCAGATGTTTCTTTAACGATTGAAGATGGTTCTTATACGGCTTTAGTTGGACACACAGGTAGTGGTAAATCAACTATTTTACAACTCTTAAATGGTTTATTGGTGCCAAGTCAAGGGAGTGTACGAGTTTTTGATACCTTAATCACCTCGACTTCTAAAAATAAAGATATTCGTCAAATTAGAAAACAGGTTGGCTTGGTATTTCAGTTTGCTGAAAATCAGATCTTTGAAGAAACGGTTTTGAAAGACGTTGCTTTTGGACCGCAAAATTTTGGAGTTTCTGAAGAAGATGCGGAGCAGATTGCTCGTGAGAAACTGGCTCTGGTTGGAATTGCTGAATCACTTTTTGATCGCAGTCCGTTTGAGCTGTCAGGTGGACAAATGAGACGTGTCGCCATTGCAGGCATACTTGCCATGGAACCAGCTATATTGGTCTTAGATGAGCCAACAGCTGGCCTAGATCCTCTAGGTAGAAAAGAGTTGATGAATTTGTTCAAAAAACTCCACCAGTCAGGGATGACCATTGTCTTAGTCACGCATTTGATGGATGATGTTGCTGAATATGCGAATCAAGTCTATGTAATGGAAAAGGGACGCTTAGTGAAGGGTGGCAAACCGAGTGATGTCTTTCAAGATGTTGTTTTTATGGAAGAAGTGCAGTTGGGAGTACCTAAGATTACAGCTTTTTGTAAACGATTGGCTGATAGAGGCGTGTCATTTAAACGATTACCGATTAAGATAGATGAGTTCAAGGAGTCGCTAAATGGATAGTATGATTTTGGGGCGTTATATCCCAGGGAATTCGATTGTTCACCGATTGGATCCACGTAGTAAATTACTGGCTATGATGCTACTGATTTTGATTGTGTTTTGGGCTAATAATCCTTTGACGAATCTGATTCTTTTTATAGCGACAGGGATATTTATTGCCTTGTCAGGAGTATCTCTTTCATTTTTTATTCAGGGTTTGAAGTCTATGTTTTTCTTGATTGCTTTCACAACTATTTTTCAACTGTTTTTCATTTCTAATGGGAATGTTTTATTTGAGTTTTCGTTTGTGAGAATCACAGATTATGCTTTGCAACAAGCTGGAATTATTTTTTGTCGCTTTGTATTGATTATTTTCTTTTCAACTTTGTTAACCTTAACGACCATGCCCTTAAGTTTGGCATCTGCTGTCGAAGCTTTGTTAGCACCTTTAAAACGTGTGAAAGTTCCAGTTCATGAAATTGGATTAATGCTGTCCATGAGTCTACGTTTTGTCCCAACATTGATGGATGATACGACGCGGATTATGAATGCGCAGAAAGCGCGTGGAGTGGATTTTGGAGAAGGAAGTATTGTTCAAAAAGTAAAGGCTATGATTCCTATTTTGATTCCTCTTTTTGCGACAAGTTTAAAACGTGCCGATTCCTTGGCTATCGCTATGGAAGCGCGTGGTTATCAGGGTGGGAAAGGCAGAAGTCAATACCGACAATTGAAATGGACTCGAAAAGATACGCTAGCAATCCTTGTTATTCTCGTACTTGGTTGTTGCTTATTTTTCTTAAAATCTTAGTAGCTTTCAGGAATTAATGAAAAAGTTACTGTAACAGTTTTTGATATAAAGGTAGGGATATGAACCGTTTTAAAAAATCAAAATATGTCATTATTGTTTTTGTTACTGTTCTGCTTGTGTCAGCTCTCTTAGCGACGACTTATTCAAGCGCAATTGTGACGAAATTAGGAGATGGAATCTCATTGGTTGATAGGGTTGTGCAAAAACCTTTTCGGTGGTTTGATTCTGTCAAATCAGATTTGGCTCATTTGACACGAACATATAATGAAAATGAAAGTTTGAAGAAACAGATTTACCAGTTAGAAGTTAAATCAAATGAGGCAGAAAGTTTAAAGACAGAAAATGAACAACTGCGCCAATTGCTTGATATGAAGTCTAAATTGCAAGCCACAAAGACTTTAGCAGCAGATGTTATTATGCGTTCTCCGGTATCTTGGAAACAGGAGTTGACCCTGGATGCAGGCAAATCAAAAGGGGCTTCTGAGAACATGTTAGCCATTGCAAATGGTGGCTTGATTGGGAGTGTTTCAAAAGTAGAGGAGAACTCTACTATGGTTAACCTTCTGACAAATACGGAAAATGCTGATAAGATTTCTGTTAAAATTCAACACGGCACTACTACAATTTATGGAATTATTGTTGGCTACGACAAGGAAAATGAAGTTCTTAAAATCAGTCAATTAAATAGTAATAGCGATATTAGTACAGGCGATAAGGTGACAACGGGTGGATTAGGAAACTTTAATGTTGCGGATATTCCTGTTGGTGAAGTGGTTGCCACAACGCATAGTACGGATTATTTGACACGAGAAGTAACTGTTAAGTTGAGTGCAGATACTCATAATGTGGATGTGATAGAATTAGTGGGGAATTCATAATGAGACAGTTGAAGCGGGTTGGAGTGTTTTTATTGCTTCCTTTCTTTGTTCTAATTGACGCCCATATTAGCCAGTTTCTGGGCTCATTTTTCCCCCATGTACATTTGGCTAGTCATTTTCTTTTTCTATTTCTCTTATTTGAGACGATAGAAGTATCAGAGTATCTCTACCTAGTCTATTGTTTTGTGATAGGCTTGGTTTACGATGTTTACTTTTTCCATCTAATAGGGATTGCAACTCTCTTATTTATCTTATTGGGAGCGTTTCTTCATAAATTGAATAGTGTTATTTTGTTGAATCGTTGGACAAGAATCTTGGCTATGATTGTTATGAGTTTTCTATTTGATATGGGAGCTTATCTCTTTGCATTAGTGGTAGGTTTAACTGTAGATAGTCTGCCGATTTTTATCGTTTATAGCCTAGTACCATCCATGATTTTAAATCTTGTGTGGATGCTTATTTTTCAGTTTATTTTTGAAAAATATTATCTATGAGAAAGAAACAAAAATGTAACAAAGGCGTAATATTCATTAGGCCTTTTTTTGGTATACTAGTATTGTCTTTAAAAGAAGGAGTATCTACGTAATTATGAAGAAAAAAATCTTAGCGTCACTTTTATTAAGTACAGTAATGGTTTCTCAAGTAGCTGTTTTAACAACTGCGCATGCAGAAACGACTGATGACAAAATTGCTGCTCAAGATAATAAAATTAGTAACTTAACAGCGCAACAACAAGAAGCTCAAAAACAAGTTGACCAAATTCAGGAGCAAGTATCAGCTATTCAAGCTGAGCAATCTAACTTGCAAGCTGAAAATGATAGATTACAAGCAGAATCCAAAAAACTTGAGAGTGAGATTACAGAACTTTCTAAAAACATTGTATCTCGCAATGATTCTTTGGAAAAACAAGCTCGTAGTGCTCAAACAAATGGAGCTGCAACTAGCTACATCAATACGATTGTAAACTCAAAATCAATTACAGAAGCTATTTCACGTGTAGCAGCAATGAATGAAATCGTATCTGCTAACAACAAAATGTTGGAACAACAAAAAGCAGATAAAAAAGCAATTTCTGAGAAGCAAGTGGCAAACAATGACGCAATTAATACAGTAATTGCAAATCAACAGAAATTGTCTGATGATGCGCAAGCTTTAACAACGAAACAAGCTGAGTTGAAGGCTGCAGAATTAAATCTTGCTGCTGAAAAAGCTACAGCAGAAGATGAAAAAGCAAGTTTGCTAGAGAAAAAAGCAGAAGCAGAAGTAGCAGCAAAAGCAGCAGCAGAGGCAGAAGCAGCTTACAAGGCAAAACAAGTAAGTCAACAACAAACAGTTGTTGCTTCTGGAAATACGACTTTTGCAGCACAGGTTCAAGCTGTAGCTTCTTCGGAATCAGCAACATATACTCCTGTGGCAGTCAAACAACGCCCAACATACAGTACAAATGCTTCAAGCTATCCAATTGGAGAATGTACATGGGGAGTTAAAACATTAGCACCTTGGGCTGGAGACTATTGGGGTAATGGAGCGCAGTGGGCTACAAGTGCAGCTGCTGCAGGATTCCGTACAGGTTCAACACCTCAAGTTGGTGCGATTGCATGTTGGAATGATGGTGGCTATGGACACGTAGCGGTAGTCACTGCTGTAGAATCAACAACACGTATCCAAGTGTCAGAATCAAATTATGCTGGTAATCGCACGCTTGGAAATCATCGTGGGTGGTTCAATCCGACAACTACATCGTCAGGTTTTGTAACATATATTTATGCAGATTAATTTACAGAGGGACTCGAATAGAGCCCTCTTTTTCATGTTTTACCGTGACAATCCCTATTAAAAATTATATCAAAATAGCTTGAAAATATTGAAAAAGTATGGTAAAATGAAACTTGTCGTGTGAACGATAATACTCATTCTTGATGAATTGTGAAACAGTTGCCTTTGGGTCGTTTTGCGAGTTGAAGTCAAGAAGAGGAAAAAAACAAAAAGGAGAAATACTCATGGCAGTAATTTCAATGAAACAACTTCTTGAGGCTGGTGTACACTTTGGTCACCAAACTCGTCGCTGGAACCCTAAGATGGCTAAGTACATCTTCACTGAGCGTAACGGAATCCACGTTATCGATTTGCAACAAACTGTAAAATACGCTGACCAAGCTTACGATTTCATGCGTGATGCAGCAGCTAACGATGCAGTTGTATTGTTCGTTGGTACTAAGAAACAAGCAGCTGATGCAGTTGCTGAAGAAGCAGTACGTTCAGGTCAATACTTCATCAACCACCGTTGGTTAGGTGGAACTCTTACAAACTGGGGAACAATCCAAAAACGTATCGCTCGTTTGAAAGAAATCAAACGTATGGAAGAAGATGGAACTTTCGAAGTTCTTCCTAAGAAAGAAGTTGCACTTCTTAATAAACAACGTGCACGTCTTGAAAAATTCTTGGGTGGTATCGAAGATATGCCTCGTATCCCAGATGTTATGTACGTAGTTGACCCACATAAAGAGCAAATCGCTGTTAAAGAAGCTAAGAAATTGGGAATCCCAGTTGTAGCGATGGTTGACACAAACACTGATCCAGATGATATCGATGTAATCATCCCAGCTAACGATGACGCTATCCGCGCTGTTAAATTGATCACAGCTAAATTGGCTGACGCTATCATCGAAGGACGTCAAGGTGAAGATGCAGCAGCAGTTGAAGCAGAATTTGCAGCTTCAGAAGCTCAAGCAGATTCAATCGAAGAAATCGTTGAAGTTGTAGAAGGCGACAACGCTTAATTCATATAAATAGTAATTACCTAGGAGGGCGGGGCTTAGCCCGGCTCTCCTATTTTTAAAAAATATAGGAGAATCAAAATGGCAGAAATTACAGCTAAACTTGTAAAAGAGTTGCGTGAAAAATCTGGTGCTGGTGTTATGGACGCTAAAAAAGCGCTTGTAGAAACAGACGGTGACATCGAAAAAGCGATTGAATTGCTTCGTGAAAAAGGTATGGCTAAGGCAGCTAAGAAAGCTGACCGTGTTGCTGCAGAAGGTTTGACTGGTGTTTATGTTAACGGTAATGTTGCAGCAGTTATTGAAGTAAACGCTGAAACTGACTTCGTTGCGAAAAACGCTCAATTCGTTGAATTGGTAAATACTACAGCTAAAGTTATTGCTGAAGGAAAACCTGCTAACAATGAGGAAGCTCTTGCTTTGACAATGCCTTCAGGTGAAACTCTTGAAGCTGCATACGTATCTGCAACAGCAACTATCGGAGAAAAAATCTCATTCCGTCGCTTTGCATTGATTGAAAAAACAGATGCACAACACTTTGGAGCTTACCAACATAACGGTGGACGTATCGGTGTTATTTCAGTTGTTGAAGGTGGAGACGAAGCACTTGCTAAACAATTGTCAATGCACATCGCAGCGATGAAACCAACAGTTCTTTCTTACAAAGAATTGGATGAGCAATTCGTTAAAGATGAGTTGGCACAATTGAACCACGTTATCGACCAAGACAACGAAAGCCGTGCAATGGTTAATAAACCAGCTCTTCCACACTTGAAGTATGGTTCAAAATCTCAATTGACTGATGAAGTGATCGCCCAAGCTGAAGCTGACATCAAAGCTGAGTTGGCTGCAGAAGGCAAACCAGAAAAAATCTGGGACAAAATTATCCCAGGTAAAATGGATCGCTTCATGCTTGACAATACTAAAGTTGACCAAGCTTACACACTTCTTGCACAAGTTTACATCATGGATGATAGCAAGACAGTTGAAGCATACCTTGAATCAGTTAACGCTTCAGTAGTTGAGTTCGCTCGCTTTGAAGTTGGTGAAGGTATCGAGAAAGCTGCAAACGACTTTGAAGCTGAAGTTGCAGCTACAATGGCAGCAGCCTTGAATAACTAATTATAGAAAGGAAGTAAATTTGCTTCCTTTTTTCTATGCAGTCGATCCCTATAGGGAGAGCTTCCTATTTTCAAGGTAAAAACAAAAAGCCCTATAATAAGGGCCAATTGTATTTAGGAGACTAAACTTCAAATTCATAGAGTGCTGTAGAGAGATAACGTTCACCGTTATCTGGTGCTAGAGCAAGGACTTTTTTACCTGTACCTAATTTTTTGGCAACCTCGATGGCTCCGTAGATAGCTGCAGCTGAGGAAATCCCTACAAGGAAGCCTTCTTTTCCACCAATTTCACGTCCGAGTGCAAGAGCATCATCTGATGTTACACGAACGATACCATCATAGGCTTTAGTATCAAGTGTATCAGGAATAAATCCAGCTGAGATACCTTGAATTTTGTGAGGACCAGGTTTTTCACCAGATAGAATGGCGGATTCATCAGCTTCCACTGCATAAACTTGAATGTTTGAATTTGCTGATTTGAGTGCATGAGAAACACCAGAAATTGTTCCACCGGTACCAACTCCAGCAACAAAGGCATCTAATCCATCTTTACCGAAAGCAACTAGTATCTCAGCTCCTGTTGTTCTTTCGTGTACTTCTGGATTAGCTGGATTGTCAAATTGAAGAGGAAGGAAACCATCACGTTCAGCAGCGATTTCTTGAGCCTTAGCAATAGCACCTTTCATTCCCTCGCTACCAGGAGTTAGGACGAGTTCAGCACCATAAGCTTGGATAATCTTACGTCGTTCCACACTCATAGTTTCAGGCATAACGATAACAACTTTATACCCTTTAGCAGCCCCTACCCATGAAAGTCCAATACCAGTGTTTCCACTTGTTGCTTCAACAATAGTAGAACCAGGTTTCAGAATACCGTCTTGTTCAGCTTTTTCAATCATGCTAAGAGCAATACGGTCTTTTACAGAAGAACCAGGGTTAAATGCTTCAAGTTTTACATAGACATCTGCAGCCCCTTCTGGCACAATATTGTTGAGTTTAACAATCGGAGTTTGACCGATTAGTTCAGTAATGTTGTTATAAATAGACATATGAATACCTCTTTGTATAAGATATCTCTAGTATAACGCTATCTATACCATTTGTAAAATATAGAAATCCTATCGAAGCGATAGGATTTTTTTATATCATAGGTCTAAGCCATTAATTTTTAAGCGATTGTGATAGGCTAATTCTAGTAAATATGTATAAAGTGGAACGATATCTGTTTTCTTAGGGAATTCAAATTTGTGAACACTAAAATGTTCATTATGTGCTTTTAGAAAGATATTTTCTAAATAAGTAATAGTAATTTCACTATCATCTATACCTGCTCCCGCAGTTTCCATTTCAACGTTAACAATGTTCATCAAAAAGATTGATTTAATAGACATCTTACGACCAGTAGCACCTTGTTTATCTGTAAAGATAATACGGATATTTGTAAATATAATTGAGTCGCGAATCAGTTTATATCCACTTTGAATTTCTTCGTTTTCTAGTAAATATTGTCCATATTCTTTGATAAGAGTTTCTTTGTTTTGCTCGCTAAAGTTACCAGCGAGTCCTTGAATGAACTTTCCAAATGGCATATTTCTATCCTTTGTTTACACTAGGTTTACAGGGACTTCAACTTCTCGTAAACCTTGGTCAGTTAAAGTGACTTTTCCATTAAAAAACTCTACAAGTGCAGCTTTAATAGTTTCTTTTTCTTCTTTATTAACATAAATCATCGTATCGACTTGATCTGTAAAGTTTGTATCCAGTTCCATGAGATTATATTCCTTAAGGAAGTTACTGTACTCTTGATACTGAGCGTAAGACATTTGAATATCAATGCCAGCCTGTTCCTTTATTTCAATGATGCCAATTTCTTTGACAGCTAAGGCAACACTGCCAGCGTAAGCACGAATCAATCCTCCAGCGCCTAGTTTAATGCCACCAAAGTAGCGTGTTACGACCACACAGACGTTAGTAAGATTGTGATTTTCTAGTACCCCAAGCATGGGAACGCCAGCAGTCCCACTGGGCTCACCATCATCACTTGTACGTTTGATTTCACTACGTTCTCCAATAATAAAAGCAGAGCAGTTATGCGTCGCTTTGTAGTGTTCTTTTTTGATGGTGGTAATGAAGTCACGAGCCTCTTCTTCGCTATAAACACGCTTGGCATGGCAGATAAAGCGGGATTTTTTGATTTCTTCTTGGACTTGTCCGTCCTCTTTAATTGTTTTAAATTCCATGATTTAATTGTACTAAAAAATCATCTAAAGTGCTAGGTTTTTACGAATAAAGAAGTATGAAAGTAAATCCAAACTATCTCGGTCGTTTGTTTACTGAGAATGAATTAACAGAAGAGGAGCGTCAGTTGGCGGAGAAACTTCCAGCAATGAGAAAGGAGAAGGGGAAACTTTTCTGTCAACGTTGTGATAGTGTTATTCTGGAGGAATGGTATCTACCTATTGGTGCCTACTATTGTCGGGAATGCTTGCTGATGAAGCGAGTTCGGAGTGATCAAGCTTTATACTATTTTCCGCAGGAGAATTTTCCGAAGCAAGAAATTCTTAAATGGCGTGGTCAATTAACTCCTTTTCAAGAGAAGGTGTCAGAGGGACTAATTCGAGCTGTCGACAAGCAAGAGCCAACCTTGGTACATGCGGTGACAGGAGCTGGAAAGACAGAAATGATTTATCAAGTAGTGGCTAAAGTGATTAATGCGGGAGGTGCAGTGTGTTTGGCCAGTCCTCGCATAGATGTTTGTTTGGAGCTGTATAAGCGCCTGCAAGATGATTTTGCTTGCGAGATAGCCCTCCTACATGGAGAATCGGAACCTTATTTTCGAACACCACTAGTTGTTGCGACGACCCATCAGTTATTGAAGTTTTATCAAGCTTTTGATTTGCTGATAGTGGATGAAGTAGATGCTTTTCCTTATGTTGATAATCCCACGCTTTACCATGCTGTCAAGAATAGTGTAAAGGAGAATGGGCTGAGAATCTTTTTAACAGCGACTTCGACCGAGGAGTTAGATAGGAAGGTTCGTATAGGAGAATTAAAACGATTGAGTTTGCCAAGACGATTTCACGGGAATCCGTTGATTATCCCTAAACCAGTTTGGTTATCTGATTTTAATCGCTACTTAGATAAGAATCGTTTGTCACCAAAGTTAAAGTCTTATATTGAGAAGCAGAGAAAGACAGGTTATCCGTTACTCATTTTTGCTTCAGAAATTAAGAAAGGGGGACAGTTAAAAGAAATCTTACAGGAGCAATTTCCAAATGAGAAAATTGGCTTTGTATCTTCTATCACAGAAAATCGATTAGAGCAAGTACAAGCTTTTCGAGATAGAGAACTGACAATACTTATCAGTACGACAATCTTGGAGCGTGGAGTTACCTTCCCTTGTGTGGATGTTTTCGTAGTAGAGGCCAATCATCGTATGTTTACCAAGTCTAGTTTGATTCAGATTGGTGGACGAGTTGGACGAAGCATGGATAGACCAACAGGAGATTTGCTTTTTTTCCATGATGGGTTAAATGCTTCAATCAAGAAGGCAATTATGGAAATTCAGCAGATGAATAAGGAGACGGGGCTATGAAGTGCTTATTGTGTGGGCAGACTATGAAGTCTGTTTTAACTTTTAGTAGTCTCTTACTTCTGACGAATGATGCCTCTTGTCTTTGTTTAGATTGTGATTCTACTTTTGAGAGAAATGGAGAAGAGTACTGTCCAAACTGTATGAAAACAGGATTGTCAACAAAGTGTCAAGATTGTCAATTTTGGTGTAAAGAAGGAGTTGAAGTCAGTCATAGAGCGATTTTTACTTACAATCAAGCTATGAAGGATTTTTTCAGTCGGTATAAGTTTGATGGAGACTTCCTTTTAAGAAAAGTTTTTGCTTCAGTTTTAAGTGAGGAGTTAAAAAAGTACAAAGAGTATCAATTTGTTGTAATTCCCCTAAGTCCTGAAAGATTGCTCGAGAGGGGATTTAACCAGGTTGAAGGTTTAGTTGATGCAGCAGGCTTTGCGTATCTGGATTTATTAGAAAAGATAGAAGAGCGAGCTAGTTCTTCTAAAAGTCGTTCAGAGCGTTTGGAGACAGAATTTCCTTTCTTTATTAAAAGTGGAGTCACTATTCCTAAAAAAATCCTACTTATAGATGATATTTATACTACTGGAACAACTATAAATCGTGTGAAGAGACTGCTGGAAGAAGCGGGTGCTGAGGATGTGAAAACATTTTCCCTTGTAAGATGAGGAAAAAATTTGCAAAAATAAAATGAAAGCGTTATAATGAAATCAGAAAAACAAAAATGTTTAGAAAGAAGGTACTCATATGATTAAATATAGTATCCGTGGTGAAAACCTAGAAGTAACAGAAGCAATTCGTGATTATGTAGTTTCTAAACTCGAAAAGATCGAAAAGTATTTTCAAGCTGAACAAGAGTTGGATGCTCGAGTTAACTTGAAGGTGTATCGTGAAAAAACTGCTAAAGTGGAGGTAACGATTCCACTTGGATCAATTACTCTTCGTGCAGAAGATGTGTCTCAAGATATGTATGGTTCAATTGACCTTGTAACCGATAAAATTGAACGTCAGATTCGTAAAAATAAAACAAAAATCGAGCGTAAAAATAAAAATAAGGTAGCAACTAGTCAATTATTTACAGATGCTTTGGTGGAAGATCCAAATGTTGTCCAGTCTAGAGTTGTTCGTTCAAAACAAATTGATTTAAAACCAATGGATTTGGAAGAAGCTATTCTACAGATGGATTTGTTGGGACATGATTTCTTTATCTATGTGGATGTTGAAGATCAAACAACTAATGTGATTTATCGTCGTGAAGATGGCGAGATTGGACTGTTAGAAGTTAAAGAATCTTAATTTCAATATGTGTAAAGGAAGGTTTACTGAATTGTAAACCTCCTTTTTCTTATAATTGATAGAATTACTGATTACACTTTTAAAAAGTCGCTTTTTGGTGGTTATTATGGTATAATGGGTGCCAAGAGGTTTGGAATGAAAAAATTTTATGTAAGTCCTATTTTCCCCTTAATATTAGGAATAGTGGCGTTCGGAGTGCTATCTGTGCAACTTGTTTTTGTAACGAATACACTGGTAACGTTATTTCTTTTGCTACTTATTTTGGGTTCATATATTTTACTATTCATCCATCAGAGAGACTACTACTCAAGGAGTGAAGTAGAACAAATCCAGTATGTAAACCACCAAGCTGAAGAAAGTTTGACAACCTTGTTAGAACAGATGCCTGTCGGAGTTATTAAACTAGACTTATCGTCAGGTGAAGTTGAATGGTTCAATCCTTACGCTGAATTGATTTTGACTAATGAAGTGGGCGAGATTGATGTGGCATTAATTCAAACAATTATCAAGGCATCGGTAGGAAATCCAGGTTCTTATGCTACCTTGGGTGAGACCCGCTATTCGGTTCATATGGACAAGATGTCTGGAGTTCTTTATTTCTTTGATGTGTCTGGAGAATACGAAGCGACTGTTGAGTTAGTGACAAGTCGACCCGTGATTGGGGTTGTTTCTGTTGACAACTACGATGACTTAGAAGATGAAACATCAGAGTCTGATATCAGTCATATTAACAGTTTTGTAGCCAATTTTGTTTCAGAATTTGCTGGTAAACATGCCATGTTCTCCCGTCGAGTGAGTATGGACCGCTTTTATCTATTTACGGACTACACGGTGCTTGAGGGATTGATGAACGATAAATTTTCTGTTATTGATTCTTTCAGAGAAGAGTCTAAACAGAGACAGTTGCCCTTGACCTTAAGTATGGGATTTTCTTATGGTGATGGAAATCATGATGAGATAGGGAAAGTTGCATTGCTCAACTTGAACTTGGCTGAAGTGCGTGGTGGCGACCAGGTGGTTGTCAAGGAGAATGACGAAACGAAAAATCCCGTTTATTTTGGTGGTGGATCTGCGGCGTCAATCAAGCGTACAAGGACACGTACGCGCGCTATGATGACAGCTATTTCAGATAAAATTAGAAGTGTAGATCAGGTTTTTGTAGTTGGTCACAAAAACCTTGATATGGATGCTTTGGGTTCTGCTGTAGGTATGCAGTTATTTGCTAGTAATGTAACAGAAAATAGTTATGCTCTTTATGATGAAAATCAAATGTCTCCGGATATTGAACGTGCTATTTCATTCTTAGAACAAGAAGGAGTTACGAAGTTGTTGTCTGTTAAGGATGCAATGGGGATGGTAACCAATCGTTCTTTGTTGATTCTTGTAGACCATTCAAAGACAGCTTTAACTTTATCAAAAGATTTTTATGATTTATTTACCCAAACCATCGTTATCGACCACCACAGACGGGATCAGGATTTTCCAGATAATGCGGTTATTACTTATATCGAAAGTGGTGCAAGTAGTGCCAGTGAGTTGGTAACGGAATTGATTCAGTTCCAGAATTCTAAGAAAAATCGTTTGAGTCGTATGCAAGCAAGTGTTTTAATGGCTGGTATGATGTTGGATACTAAAAATTTCACCTCACGAGTGACTAGTCGGACATTTGATGTTGCTAGCTATCTCAGAACGAGAGGAAGTGATAGTATTGCTATCCAAGAAATCGCTGCGACAGATTTTGAAGAATATCGTGAGGTCAATGAACTGATTTTACAGGGGCGTAAATTAGGTTCAGATGTATTGATAGCAGAGGCTAAGGACTCGAAATGCTATGATACGGTTGTTATTAGTAAGGCAGCAGATGCCATGTTGGCTATGTCAGGTATTGAAGCGAGTTTTGTTCTTGCGAAGAATACACAAGGATTTATCTCTATCTCAGCTCGCAGTCGTAGTAAGCTGAATGTACAACGGATTATGGAAGAGCTGGGAGGTGGAGGCCACTTTAATTTGGCAGCAGCTCAAATTAAGGATTCAACCTTGTCAGAAGCAGGTGAAAAACTGACAGAAATTGTATTAAATGAAATAAAGGAAAAGGAGAAAGAAGAATGAAAGTAATCTTTTTAGCAGATGTCAAAGGAAAAGGTAAAAAAGGCGAAATTAAGGAAGTACCAACAGGGTATGCACAAAACTTTCTTATCAAAAAGAACCTAGCCAAAGAAGCGACTGCTCAAGCGGTAGGTGAGCTTCGTGGTAAACAAAAATCTGAAGAAAAAGCTCACGCTGAGATGATTGCAGAAGCAAAAGCAATTAAAGCCCAACTTGAAGCAGAAGAAACTATTGTAGAATTTGTTGAAAAAGTTGGTCCAGATGGCCGTACTTTTGGTTCAATTACCAATAAGAAGATTGCAGAAGAATTGCAAAAGCAATTTGGAATTAAGATTGATAAACGTCATATCCAAGTACAAGCTCCGATTCGAGCAGTTGGTTTGATCGATGTGCCAGTGAAAATCTATCAAGATATCACAAGTGTAATCAATCTTCGTGTGAAAGAAGGATAAATTTACACCTTCTTGACAAGATTGTAAAAGGAAGGGAAGTCTGATGGCAGAAGTAGAAGAGTTACGAGTACAACCTCAAGATATCTTAGCTGAGCAATCCGTTTTAGGGGCTATCTTTATTGACGAGAGTAAGCTTGTTTTTGTGCGAGAATATATTGAGTCTCGGGACTTTTTTAAGTATGCCCATCGTTTGATTTTCCAAGCTATGGTCGATTTATCCGATCGTGGCGATGCTATAGATGCAACAACGGTTCGTACCATTCTTGATAATCAAGGTGATTTACAGAATATTGGTGGCCTGTCTTACTTGGTTGAGATTGTCAATTCTGTGCCAACTTCTGCTAATGCGGAGTATTATGCTAAGATTGTCGCAGAAAAGGCTATGTTACGGCGATTAATCTCCAAGTTGACAGAGTCTGTCAATCAAGCTTACGAGGCTTCGCAACCAGCTGATGAAATCATTGCTCAGGCAGAAAAAGGCCTGATTGATGTCAGCGAAAATGCTAATCGAAGTGGATTTAAGAACATTCGAGATGTGTTGAATGTCAACTTTGGAAATCTGGAAGCTCGCTCGCAACAAACGACCGATATTACAGGTATTGCGACGGGCTACCGTGATTTGGATCATATGACGACTGGTTTGCATGAGGAGGAGTTGATTATCCTAGCAGCTCGTCCGGCGGTTGGTAAGACAGCCTTTGCCTTGAATATCGCTCAGAACATTGGGACTAAGTTGGACAAAACGGTTGCTATTTTTTCACTGGAAATGGGTGCGGAAAGTCTAGTGGATCGTATGTTGGCGGCAGAAGGTTTGGTAGAATCCCATTCTATCCGTACGGGGCAATTGACCGATGAGGAATGGCAAAAGTATACCATTGCTCAAGGGAATCTAGCCAACGCGAGTATCTATATCGATGATACACCAGGGATTCGAATTACAGAGATTCGATCTCGTTCTCGTAAATTGGCTCAAGAAACGGGCAATCTTGGTTTGATTTTGATAGACTACTTGCAATTGATTACAGGTACAGGCCGAGAAAATCGTCAACAAGAAGTTTCAGAAATTTCACGTCAGTTGAAAATCCTAGCCAAGGAACTGAAAGTTCCAGTAATTGCTCTAAGTCAGCTTTCTCGTGGTGTAGAACAACGTCAGGATAAGAGACCGGTCTTGTCTGATATTCGTGAATCTGGGTCTATTGAGCAGGACGCTGATATCGTAGCCTTTCTTTATCGCGACGATTACTATGAGCGTGGCGGTGAAGAAGAGGAAGGCATACCAAATAATAAGGTAGAAGTTATTATCGAGAAAAACCGTAGTGGAGCTCGTGGAACGGTGGAATTAATTTTCCAAAAAGAATACAATAAATTTTCAAGTATTTCAAAAAGGGAGGAAATAAGATGACAGATGCATTTACAGATGTAGCTAAGATGAAAAAAATCAAAGAAGAAATCAAGGCACATGAGGGTCATGTAATTGAAATGACTTTGGAAAATGGACGTAAGCGCCAAAAAAATAGATTGGGTAAGCTAATTGAGGTTTATCCATCCCTATTTATCGTTGAATTTGGAAATGTTGAAGGAGATAAACAAGCTAATGTTTACGTTGAATCCTTTACTTACTCAGATATCCTTACAGAAAAGAATTTGATTCATTATCTGGACTAAAGTGAGAAATTTTCTCACTTTTTCTTTTTTCTCCGAATAGTTTAAGTGAAGGTAATCTTCGATTTATATTATTTTTCAAGGAGGAAGAATGAAAGTTTTACCATTCAAAGTAACAGAGACAGGATTTTCTTTGAGAAAATCAGTTAAAAAGGTTGTTCCTTTTTTAGCAGTAGGATTGATGCTAGTAGCGAGTGATAGTGTATATGCCTATTCTGGAGGAAATGGATCGATTGCGCGTGGAGATGATTATCCTGCCTATTATAAAAATGGGAGTCAGGAAATTGATAAGTGGCGCATGTATTCTCGTCAGTGTACTTCTTTTGCAGCCTTTCGTTTGAGTAATATCAATGGTTTTGAGATTCCGGCAGCTTATGGAAATGCGAATGAATGGGGCTATCGTGCTCGTCGTGAAGGATATCGTGTAGATAGTGTACCAACGATTGGATCTATTGCTTGGTCTACTGCAGGAGGATATGGTCATGTTGCCTGGGTTTCAAATGTAATGGGGGATAATATAGAAATTGAGGAATACAACTATGGTTATACAGGATCCTATAATAAACGAATTATAAAAGCAAATACGATGACAGGATTTATTCATTTTAAAGATTTGGATAGGGGTAATGTAGTAAGTAGTGGCAAAGTATTCAATAGTCAACCTTCTTCGACAGGAGGAACTCATTATTTTAAGAATAAGGCAGCTATAAAAAATCAACCTTTAGTTAGTGCAACTTCAATTGCATATTATTCTCCAGGTGAGAGTGTTCATTATGATCAGGTACTTGAAAAAGATGGGTATAAGTGGTTGAGTTATATATCTTATAGTGGAAGTCGTCGCTATATTCAGTTAGAGGAGGTTGTGTCATCGCAGAATCAAACAGAAGGTAGTTCCAATGATGTTCTGACTGTTGGTTGGAAAAAAATAAATGGTAGTTGGTATCATTTCAAATCAAATGGTTCTAAATCAACGGGCTGGTTGAAAGACGGTTCTAGCTGGTATTATTTGAAATCATCTGGTGAAATGCAGACAGGATGGTTAAAGGAGAATGGCTCGTGGTATTATCTAGATAGTTCAGGGGCAATGAAAACAGGATGGTATCAAGTTTCTGGTAAGTGGTATTATTCTTACTCTTCAGGTGCCTTAGCTGTTAATACGACGGTGGATGGCTACAGAGTAAACAGTGATGGAGAACGAGTATAGAAAATGGGAGTAGGAAATTTTCCTGCTCTTTTCTGTAAGCAGTTTCCTTGACATTTTTTTTATTTTGCGCTATCATATGTCCATATAATATATGGGAGTCTGTGTACAGTCTGAGAGGAAGCGTTAAGCTTCGACCGCACCTGATCTGGGTAATGCCAGCGTAGGGAACGATACTTAGTCTATTCTGCACCTTTTCCATATATGGTAAAGGTTTTTCTTTTTGTCAAAGGAAAACGAGAAGAGGAGGTTCTTATGAAAGCAAGCATCGCCTTGCAAATTTTACCCCTATCACAGGGGATTGATCGGATTGCTGTTATCGATCAAGTCATTGCTTATCTGCAAGCTCAAGAGGTAACTATGGTGGTGACACCATTTGAAACGGTCTTGGAAGGGGAGTTTGATGAGCTTATGCGCATTCTCAAAGAAGCGCTAGAGGTGGCAGGGCAGGAGGCAGATAATGTCTTTGCCAATGTCAAAATAAATGTAGGAGAGATTTTAAGTATTGATGAGAAACTTGAAAAGTATACTGAGACGACACATTAGTCTATTGGGCTTTCTAGGAGTCTTGTCAATCTGGCAGTTAGCAGGTTTTCTTAAACTTCTCCCCAAGTTTATCCTGCCGACACCTCTTGAAATTCTCCAGGCCTTTGTTCGTGATAGAGAATTTCTCTGGCACCATAGCTGGGCGACCTTGAGAGTGGCTTTATTGGGACTGATTTTGGGAGTCTTGATTGCCTGTCTCATGGCTGTACTTATGGATAGTTTGACTTGGCTCAATGACCTGATTTACCCTATGATGGTGGTTGTTCAGACTATTCCGACCATTGCCATAGCCCCTATTCTGGTCTTGTGGCTAGGTTATGGGATTTTGCCCAAGATTGTCTTGATTATCTTAACGACAACCTTTCCTATCATCGTCAGCATTTTGGACGGTTTTAGGCATTGTGACAAGGATATGCTGACCTTGTTTAGTCTTATGCGGGCCAAGCCTTGGCAGATTCTGTGGCATTTTAAAATTCCAGTCAGCCTGCCTTACTTTTATGCAGGTCTGAGGGTCAGTGTCTCCTACGCCTTTATCACAACAGTGGTATCTGAGTGGTTGGGAGGCTTTGAAGGACTAGGTGTCTACATGATTCAGTCCAAGAAACTGTTTCAGTATGATACCATGTTTGCTATTATTATTCTGGTATCGATTATCAGCCTTCTGGGTATGAAGTTGGTCGATATTAGTGAAAAATATGTTATTAAATGGAAACGTTCGTAGAATTAGAATGTTTCTGAAAAAGAAAAGAGGAAATTGAAATGAAGAAAACATGGAAAGTGTTTTTAACTGTTTTAACAGCTCTTGTAGCTGTTGTGCTTGTGGCCTGTGGTCAAGGAACTGCTTCTAAGGATAATAAGGAAGCAGAACTTAAGAAAATCGACTTTATCCTAGACTGGACACCAAATACCAATCACACAGGGCTTTATGTTGCCAAGGAAAAAGGTTATTTCAAAGAAGCTGGAGTGGATGTTGATTTGAAATTACCACCAGAAGAAAGTTCTTCTGATTTGGTTATCAATGGTAAGGCACCATTTGCAGTGTATTTCCAAGACTACATGGCTAAAAAATTGGAAAAAGGGGCAGGTATTACTGCCGTTGCAGCTATTGTTGAACACAATACATCAGGAATTATCTCTCGTAAATCTGACAATGTAGCTAGTCCAAAGGACTTGGTTGGTAAGAAATACGGAACTTGGAATGACCCAACTGAACTTGCTATGTTGAAAACCTTGGTAGAATCACAAGGCGGAGATTTTGAAAAAGTTGAAAAAGTACCAAACAACGACTCAAACTCTATCACACCGATTGCTAATGGAGTATTTGATACTGCATGGATCTACTATGGATGGGATGGAATTCTTGCTAAATCACAAGGTGTAGATGCTAACTTCATGTACTTGAAAGACTATGTCAAGGAGTTTGACTACTATTCACCAGTTATCATCGCAAACAATGACTATCTGAAAGACAACAAAGAAGAAGCTCGCAAAGTTATCCAAGCTATCAAAAAAGGTTACCAATATGCTATGGAGCATCCAGAGGAAGCGGCAGATATCCTTATCAAGAATGCACCTGAACTTCAGGAAAAACGTGACTTTGTCATCGAATCTCAAAAATACTTGTCAAAAGAATACGCAAGTGACAAGGAAAAATGGGGTCAATTTGATGCAGCTCGCTGGAATGCCTTCTATAAATGGGATAAAGAAAATGGTATCCTTAAAGAAGACTTGACAGACAAAGGCTTCACCAATGAATTTGTGAAATAATGACAGAAATTAGACTAGAACACGTCAGTTATGCCTATGGTCAGGAGAGGATTTTAGAGGATATCAACCTACAGGTGACTTCAGGAGAAGTGGTTTCCATCCTAGGCCCAAGTGGTGTTGGAAAGACCACCCTCTTTAATCTAATCGCTGGGATTTTAGAAGTTCAGTCAGGGAGAATTGTCCTTGATGGGGAGGAGAATCCCAAGGGGCGCGTGAGTTATATGTTGCAAAAGGATCTCCTCTTGGAGCACAAGACGGTGCTTGGTAATATCATTCTGCCACTCTTGATTCAAAAAGTGGATAAGGCGGAAGCCATTGCCCGCGCGGATGAAATTCTTGCGACCTTCCAGTTGACAGCTGTACGGGATAAGTATCCTCATGAACTCAGTGGTGGGATGCGTCAGCGTGTAGCCTTGCTTCGAACTTACCTTTTCGGGCACAAGCTCTTTCTCTTGGATGAGGCCTTTAGTGCCTTGGATGAGATGACCAAGATGGAACTCCACGCTTGGTACCTTGAAATTCACAAGCAGTTGCAGCTAACAACCTTGATTATTACTCACAGTATCGAGGAGGCACTCAATCTCAGCGACCGCATCTATATCTTGAAAAATCGCCCTGGGCAGATTGTTTCAGAAATTAAACTAGATTGGTCTGAAGATGAGGATAAGGAAGTCCAAAAGATTGCCTACAAACGTCAAATCTTGGCAGAATTAGGCTTAGATAAGTAGAAAAATAGGGAGTTGGTGAAGATTATCCTTTACCAGCGCCCTTTTTCTTTTAAAAATAAGAAAATTTCGGTATAATAGTCAATTATACCGAAATCATTCTATAATCGTTGATACATAAGGGTTTTATGTGTCGCTTTTTTTATTTTGTGGACTTTTTTAAGAACTTTTTATTTTTTCGAGGGCAGTTTCAAAGAATGAGATTGCTCTTTTTTGGTTCTCTTTTGATAAATGGCTGTAAGTGTCCATAGTTACAGATATTTTTGCATGGCCAAGCCGTGTCTGTATTTCCTTGTATGGCAGGCCAGCATTAAGCAAGATACTAGCGTGAGTGTGTCGGAAAGCATGAAAGCCTAAGTCAGTACAGTTAGCGTTTTTTAAGTGCTTATGTAGGCGATAATCAACCTTTCGAGTATTGACATAGTTGTCAAAGCTATCAGAGAATACTTTCTCATAGGTTAAGCCAATGTTTCTACCATTTTCTGCTTGTCTTGCTCGGTAGAGGCGAAGCATGAGCACTGTTTTATGATCGATATCTAGAACTCTATAGCTTGATTTTGTCTTAGGACTGTTTACCTGGTTTAAAATGTTGAGTGTTTTGTTAATATCGATTGTTCCGTTCTGCAGGTCAATATCAGACCATTCCAGAGCCAGACATTCACGGATGCGCAGTCCAGTAGCTAGGAGCGTTTTATAAAGCACAGTATCATAGAAATTGACAAAGGTATTCTCCAGGTTATCGAGATAGGAGAGGAAGTTTTTAAGTTCCTGATCTTGAAAGTATTTAATTTCTTGTTTATCTCTGGTTATCTTTCTAGGAATGACAACATCACGAGCAGGGTTATTGTCTAATGCTTGGATGGAAACCCCATACTGTAGAATACGTTTATTTAAGGCATGAAGGTGATTGTATTCTTTATATCCCGTTCCGTCCTGATTGTACTCATCCGCCCACTTATTTACCTGAGTTTGGATAATGACAGGTGTAAGTTTATCTAGTTTGTAAGTACCAAATGAGGGCAAGAGGTAATTATTTAAGCAACCTTTTATCTTTATCTGCGTATTAGTCTTTATGGTATGCTGGTAGGTTTGCCAGAATAAGTCCACAAGTTCCCTATAGCTTGTTATATGTGAGCGTTGTTTCCGTGTAGAGCCGTTTTTCTCAAATTCTACCTTAGCCTGGGTGGCCTTGTTTTTGAGTTCTTTCTTTGTTCGTGCTGATATAGTAGTCTTGACCTTCTTACCAGTTACAGAATCGATACCAAGATAGATACTGGAGCGGTAGACTGCTGATCCGTCTTTTTTCGTGTGTTGTGTAATCTTCATGGTTTTACTCCTTTTTCCATCAGCAGGCAAGCAATTAGAAAAGGTTTTGAGTTTGTACCATGCGAGGAGTTACGAGAACCCCTCTATTTTCGATTTTAAGCAGTCGGACGGTAAATTGTACCAGAATAGAAAACAAGGCGAATATGGGGGAGTTTTTTATTTTAAGTTATGTTTACTAGAATATAAAAAGAAAAGTAGCCGTATCAAATACGGCTACTATCACGTTATGGATCTAAAATCCAAATGTAAACTTTATGGAGCTAAACTCCTAATAGCTGTATTGTAATATAATTATTAAAAAATGTCAAGAGATTAGAAAAGGTATAATTCTTTTAACTTTTCGTTAATTTTGTCCAATGTGTTATCAGATACTTTCATTTTTCCGATTGGATCTAATCTATTTTTCTTTAAAATTCTATCTTTGCTGATTGTTTGAAGGTTATTACACTTGGCATAAGAACGCTTAATGTATTTTTTGTAGTATTGAGTTAATTCAATAACGTCATTTATTTCTGATTGTGTCCGTTTAAGGTTATCATCGTCTATTATCTTAGGTTGAATTATTTCGTTTGAAAATTGTTCTGTATAAGCTTGGTAGACATCCGATAAGGCAGCTTCAGTAACTGCATTATTGGAATCTAAATATTTTAGGTAGGCAAATAATTCTTTGTGTAATTTTTCAATATATTCATCAAGCAAAATAGAAGGATATTCTGCAATGACTTCGTCTATGAGTACAGTATCTATTTGATTTTTAGATGTTAGAGGAATTACTGTAAGTGTTTTTTTATAGGGACTATCTACTTTGTCTAAGACAATAGCCCAATGATTATTTGATAATTCTCCACCTATATTTACACCGAACTCTACGAATACCAGAGAACCACGACTGAATTTCCAATATTTTCTTTTTTGAGTCTTGGCTTCAAATAAGAATTGTTCAGATTGTCTTTTAACTGCTGGTGCAAGAAATCTGTATTTAGAAGATGTATGCTTTGCTTTACCAAGTTTATAGAGTTTTTCAACTTCTATGTAGTTTTGTTTGGTTTGTTCAAAATATGGATTTTCTTTGTTCATTTTAATTCTCTCTATATATGCCCACGATTTCGCCGATGGTTTAGAAGATATTAGTCATCTCTATTTGTCAATTTTGCCGTTTTTTTGCGCTTTAGTCTGTAAAAATGGCTTTCTATTCTTCAATTTCCTCTGTTTTTGCACAATAGACCTTAGAAATAGGGGCGCTATTGGCGAATATGGGGGAGTTTTTTAATTTACGATGAGTTCTCCAATAGGGATAAAATCTTTTTGTTTTGCAGATTTTGCGATTAAGTCGTATTGATCAGCAGATTTTTCATACCCAAGGGAAAGAGTAGTATTGTCGTCTGGTAATTTTTTAGCAAACTCAGATATAGACATCCGAAATACGGTAATTGCATTTTGCTGATTAGTTGTAGCAGAATTTGAATTGATTGCGTCCATAGTCTCTTTTGCGCTATCTTTAGCCGTTCCAGTTAGCAAAATCATGATTGTATCATGCGGTTCGGATGAATCTGAATCGATTACGTTATTTTGAATTTTAACGCTTATTGCGCCAGTTGATTCAGGATCTAATTTTGATTTGATTTCAGAAATTAGATCATCGTATTTACTGTTATCTACTTTGGCTTTTGTGTTTGTTGAAGTAGTATTTTTTTGCTCCGTTTTTGGTTGCTCCGAGCTATCTTTGGTAGTTGATTGATTGTTAGAGCAAGCTACTAGAAGGGTAGCAGAAAGTAAAATAGCTGACGTGCTTAGTAATTTTTTCATAAGTAGCCTCCTATATGCTGATGTTTTTCTGATAAAAGATTTAGTGCGATATCCCATATTTTTAACAATAGGCCTATGAGATAAAGTAGCTATTGGCGGATATGGAGCTTATATAGTGATTAGTGATTTTATATTAGTCGTCATAATCTTTATGAAGAACAGGATTATCAGCTAACGAGGAAATTATTGTACTAACAGCTTCCCTTTCTTTATTGTCTAGTGTTAAAAAATCAATAATAGTAATTTTAGTCTTATCAGGAAAGGTCATTAGACCTGCAAGAAATCTTCCGATATTTGAATCAGCATAGTCTTGCATTCCTTTTAACATAAGATCTTTTTTTTCTTGACTCCAATTTTTAAATTCTTCTTTAGCAAATCTTCTATGTCCATAATAGTCTGTGATTTCTCTAAGGTTTTCTATTACGGTATCCCTTACTTTTTCACCACGAGTTAGCGCCAACAAACCATATCCTGCGAAATCTACTGGGGATTCCATGTTATCACTATATTTCTCTAGAGTAGAGGTTAGGTAGGTTGTTCTTCTTTCGTCTTCCCCTAAAAGATATCCAACATTTACCCCGAAATATTCTGCAAGTAGTAGAGCAGGTTTTGATTTGATTTCATTATTTGGATTTTCCCAATTTTGATAAGTTCGTAAAGTAATATTCAAACCTAGTTCTTTTTTTATAATATCTTCGTAAAATTCTTTTTGGGAGAATCCTTTTTCTATTCTAAGTTTTTTTAGATTATTTTTAGGTGTTTGTTTTTCCATTAGTTATCCTCTTATACGTTTATCTAAAGTATAACATAGTAGAGAGAAAAAATAAAATCATAGACGAAAAAAATTTCATTTATCGCTTGACAACGAAAATAAATTCGTTTATAATTCAAAGTGTGATGAAAAAACTTTCGTCCAAATCAAGATTTTTTAGAAAGGAGTGAGTTGATAATGTTATTAACAATAGAACATGCAAAAAAAGTTCGTCGAAAACGAGGGGAGCTTCAGCTTGGAAAAGTTCAGTTAGCCAAGAAACTAAAAATTACACCTCCTACTCTAGCAAAAATTGAAGCTGGCAACTACGATGCACCTAAGCGCATTTACGAAAGTGTGATAGAGTGGCTTTTAGAAGATTATTAGAAAGGAGCGAACCAATCGCAATACTACTCTACATTTACAGATTTCTCATGTGGTGCTTTACCACTGGAGATTGATAAACGGAATTAGTTAATTATTTACTAGATTATTTTGCTTGCTACCTATGGCAGTATCAAGGGTTTGTAGGGGTTCATTCTCTCCTAATTTTTCCCTACCTCAATGATTTACCTTGGTACTGTTTTAGGTGGCAAGCACGAGCAACAAGAAGAAAGGAGCGAACCAATGGAACTGGTTTACATGGACGGCAGAAAAGAGCCGTATACACTGAGCAGTATCGTAGCAGAATGCACTGGATTGCAACATCATACAATAACCAAGACAATCCGCAAACATCAAGTAAGGTTTGAACGGTTCGGAAAGGTTGGATTTAAAATCCAAGCTATGGAAAGCGGCCAGAATACTAAGGATTATATTTTGAATGAGCAACAAGCGACCTTGTTAGTTACATTCTTAAAAAATACTGAGCAAGTGGCCAACTTCAAAACTAACCTAGTTAAAGCCTTCTTTGAAATGCGTGATGAACTTTCTAAACGCTATCTTCAACGGGAACTAGAAAAACCAAAGCGTAAAAGCTTAACTGAAGCTATTCAAACATGGGAGAAAGCACCTAAGCATGCCTATAGTACACTTACAAACTTACTACTAAAGGGAGCGACAGGGAAGAATAAAGCGCAACTCATGAATGAGCGAGAAAGTAAGAACGGTATTGATGGCTTGACAAGTGTAGAATTGACAAACTACCAACGTTTGGAAGATATGGCAATAGCTATGATTAGCTTGAATAGGGGGTATTCAGAAATTAAAGAACTAATTTTTAAAGTATAGGAGTATAGAAAATGGAAAATGATTTTAAGACAGTTACAAATGCCAAGGGGTTAGAAATTCCTAAGTATCCCAAGGATTTTAAAAAGCTAGTTGAGAAAGACAGACAACTAGCCGAATATCTTTGTATGAACTACGAGAACTTGGACAGTGAAGACCTGGGCGCATTTCTTGAAACAGTAGAACAGGGAATCAGTTGGATTCTAGATCTTATCGAAAGTAAAGACTTGCTTTATAAACCAAAGTCAGGTAGTAATCATGCAAAAAGAAAATAAAAAAATCACTTGCTCAAATTTTAGACGAGGCGAGCAAGCGACAAGATTAAGGATATAGAAATTTTTTCTATGCTTTGATTATAGCAAAAAATATCTATTCTATCAAATACCTAAAGAAAAACCGAAGAGCAGGCAAGCAATTAGAAAAGGTTTTGAAATCAAGCGCTGACAGGGTGATTCTAAGGCCTTGTTTAGCTGAAAGATGGGTAATTACTCACGAAACACCGCTACAAGCGTTCGCCAACTTGGGGCAACTGCCCAGCGTTTGGAGTGGTACTAATCGTGTATAGGAAACAGGCAAAAAAAGGCACAGGAAAACAATATGACAGTAAATACAAATGATGTTCTAGTAGATTATGAGGGGCTTTGTTGTCAGTTAACTGATACTCTACTAGTCTTAGAAATGGCTAGTATGGAAGACAGTAAACAATCATCAGCTTTACTAAATACAGTAATCCAAGCTATGAACCAACTCATTTCAGAACATACTCAACAGGCTAATGACTATAGAAAGGGGATAAAACATGAATGAGTTAGATTTAACCAACATACAGGCGCTTATCTTTATTGTGGTAGCTATTGGTTTACTAATCTATCTAAACCACCGAGACCGCAAAAAAAAGCGCTCAAATCGAGCGAGAAAGTACACAGACGATTGAAACGACTAGCGAGGATTTAAGCCCTGATTATGGGCGATATATTCAGCTTGCAGCGGTTAAGCCATGGGGGTACTAAGATGTTTGAAAAAATGATTGAAGATTTAAAGTCTAAGATTTTGGAAGCAGTGGAACGATATTTAAAAAGCCATGAGAAAGCACCTCAAAAAAGATTAGATTTGATTAGCAAGGTGGAACTAAAGGAAGAACTGGGCATAGGAGATAAAACCTTAACAAAATGGGAAGGTGCGGGACTGCCACAGTATATACCGCCTATTGAAGATACTAGAAAAGCGTATTATAAAGTCTCAGACGTTTTAAAGTTTTTGGGGGTAGATGATGGCAAAGACTAAAATATATTTTTGGTTAAAAGTTGATAAGAAGTTTTTTGATAATCTTTTTATTAAACGACTGAAAAATATGCCTGGTGGCTACACTATGACAGTGATTTATATCCGTCTTATGTTGGAAAGTTTAGAAGATGATTGTATTTTGTACTATGAAGGCTATTTTGATAGTTTGGTACAGGAATTAGCTTTAAAACTAGATGTTTCTGAAGATGATATCAATATGACGGTTGCATATTTTACAAAATGCGGACTGATTCAGATAGACGATGATGGACACGCTACATTATCGCAAGCAAAAGCTATGGTTGAGAGTGAAACAAACTGGGCAAAATACAAGCGAGACCAAAGAAAAAATAGTCAAGATTTACCAAAATTGGAGAATGTCCAAAATAGAAGGACTGTTTCCAACTCATGTCCAACAGAGATAGAGATAGAGAAAGAGTCAGATAAAGAGTTATATAAAGAATATATATTGTCAGGTAAACCTGACTTTACTTTCCCAAATTGGTTAACTCCGAGTATGATTGATGAGGTAACTAAAGGACGTCCTGAAAAATATTTAATCAGAATACCTTTAGCTTATCTGAATCATACAGTTGGGAAAAATTATAAATATTTGGACAAAAACTTGAAGCCGATAATAGCACGATTCAAAGAAGGCTATACACTTGAAGATTTTAAACAGGTGATAGATATTAAAACGGCAGAATGGAAGGACAGTCCTGAATTTTCTAAATATCTAAGACCAGAAACACTTTTCGGTTCTAAGTTTGATGGTTATTTGAATCAAAAGCCTAAAACTATAAAAGGGAAGTCCGAAGATAACTTCCCAGATCTACCATTTTAGGAGTTGCACAGATGAAGGAACAATTTAAAGAATTTAATAATAGAAAAATATCGGATAAAGTTTGCGATATTCACCAGGTAAATTATTGGGAAATTTCTGTACCAGTGTTAGGGGGTTCAGAAAGAAAAGTACAAGCATTTTGTCCGGAGTGCGTGAAGGGAGAGATTAAACAGAAAGAGAAAGACCTATTGCAGCAGTTCGAGGACAGGCAAGCTTACTTTAAAACTTATGATGTCTTAATGCGTGATAGTACGATTCCTAACGAGTTGAAAGGAGCGACATTTGATAATTTCTTTGTTAAGACGACAGAGGAGCGTCAGATGTTAGAGTTTGTAAAGGGGCAAGCCCAGAAGTACCTTGCAGGTATGACAGGAAATACTTTAATCAGCGGTAGCACAGGAATAGGAAAAAGTCATTTATCTCTTGCCCTGGCCAAAGAAATCAATGAGAGCTTCAGAGAGAAGAACGAGCCTAAGAGTGTCTTGTTTGTCAGCCTAACCGAGATTATCAAGCAGATAAAAGAAGGCTGGGCTTATGGCAGAAATGCAAACCTAACAGAGTATGAGGCGGTTAAAAAGCTTGTTGATGTTGATTTTCTAATCATTGATGACCTGGGGGCAAAAAATGGGACGGTAACCCCTAAGAGCGATTGGGAACAGGATTTCTTGTTTGATATTATCAATAATCGAGAAACTACGATTTTCAACACGAACCTAGATAGTAGTGAACTGCGGACGGTATACAATGCTAGAAATTCAAGTAGAATTTTGAAAGGTTTAGAAGGGAACACTTTCAAGGCTTTCACGATCAAAGATAAGAGATATACTATAAACACAGTGAGGGGAGAATATCAATGAATGATGATAAAATGCGATTTGCAACAGAAAAAGGCTTTGTTGTCTACGAAAAATGTGGTATAATAGAGATAGAAAAAGTTCCAAGTTTTGGAGAAATTACTTTATTCTATTCAGATGGGAAATTTACTCATCTAGTCAAAAAAGAAACTAAAAAATAAGTCTATTGAGAACAACTCAGGGACATACCGTAAGCATATAATGCTAGTGGTATGTCCCTTTTTGTTTGCATAGAAAGGGGGTGAGTATTATGGCAGGAGATACTTCTTTAGGGTATGTGGTAGCCAATAAGTTTTCTATGGATCCAGATAAAAGACAGAAAATCTTTTCTCAGTGTAAAAAAGAAGGTGATAGCTTAGAACAACGGAAACAAGAAATACTAGAGAAATATGCTAACAAACAAGACAAACCAAAATCTAGAAAAAATGATTCTAAAGGCTCGGAGAGTCATAAAAGAAAAACTAAGAGCAAAGAATTTTAGAAAAAATTATAAACAACGAGGAGCAATAAAAAGATAAAGGAGGGTAAAATGAGTCTAACGAGTGATCTAGCAAATGAAATTGCTAAAACTTTGGAAGCTTATTCTGAAGAAGTTGAAGAACAGATAGATTTAATTGCTGAAGAGGTTACAAATGAAGCAGTGAATGAATTGAAACAAACAAGTCCTAAAAGATATGGGAAATATGCGAAAAATTGGCGCTTTAAGAAAAATTCTAAAGGTTCTTTTGTAATCTATAATGCAGATCCAACATATAGATTAACTCATTTATTAGAACATGGACATGTATTAAGAAATGGGGGACGTAGCAAGGCAATTCCTCATATAAAACCAGTCGAGGAAAAAGTAAAAGAAAAATTTGAACAAAGAATAAAAAATCTAGGTAAATAATCTTGTAAGATAAAGGAGCAAAAAAATGACAACTAACTTAGTTAAACAAAAAGAAAATCTAGAAGCTTATATCCGAAGTACAGGTTATAACACTAGAGGGATGAACGTAGAAAATAATCATGTACTCATTGAAAAACCAATCCTTGATAGTTACGAAAATGAACATCAACGTAAAGAACTGGTTGATCTGGTAAATGTTATTGAGACTCGTACCCGTGGTGGGAAGTATGAAGTAACTGACTTTGAATCTGATTCATTACAAGAAGTTAGCGAAAATTCGGTTGAGAGAACAGAAGCAGATAAAAAGAAAACTATCAGCGTTGATTACTTAGTTAAATTATTCAGTGGAAAACTTGATTTTTCACAGGAACAATTAGACGATGGTCAATATAATTTAACGGATTTTCTTGGTAAGAAGATTATTAAATTAAAACGTAGAACACGAAATAGAGAGATTGGGAAAATTCTCCAAACTGCGAAAGTGCAGACTGCTACAAGTATGGACGACTTGAAATCTATTGTTTCTTTAATCAATCCAGAGCGCAATGTATCTATGGTTGTTAGTCAATCACTATTTAGTGTCTTAGAAAAAATGAAAGACACTTCAGGAAATTATCTTCTTAAAGTTGATAAAGAGACAGGGACAAGTGAAACATTCTTTGTAGATAACTTTTTAATTGTAGATGATACAACATTAGGGAATAAAGGTGACAAAAAAGGCTTTATCGGAGATCTAGAAAACTTTGTTACTTTGTTTGATCGAAAGAAAGATACACTTAGTTGGGTGAATGCGAATGACTATTTTGGGAAACGGTTGATTTTACATACCCGATTTGATGTAAAAAAAGTTGAAGAAGATTGTGGTTACTCTATTCAATGGAACTAGGAGGAAGAAATGGATATTAATCAAGTATTTGATACACTGGATGATTTAGATAATAAAAAAAGTAAGATTAATTCAGCACGAGAACAGTTAAGCAAAAAAAGGAAAAGCCTGTTAGGCAATCAAGCAGTTTCATTTGAGAACATAGATTCTTTTTTGTCAAATAACTTAGAATCTTTAGAGCAGCTGGAAAATATGGAAAAAGCTATTAATGGCCTTCAGGAAAAATTTGATAGTGATTTTTCAGAAGCTAATGCAGTCATCTTTGAATACATTTTTAAAGAGACTAAGCAACGGATGGAAACTAAGAAGATCTATAAACAATACCGAAAGAAACTTAGACGAATTCTGGACGCATATGATGAAATTCAAGAACTGAAGAAGGATGTAGAAGAAATCCATACAGGTGTAGTCAGAGAAATAAGTCAGAGACATTCTCTATCGCCGTATCGAACAGAAGTAAGTCCACTTACTGTCCTACCATTCTTAACCCCTGATTCTAGCGGATGGATGAATTTTTCTAAGGAATATCGGGACATCAAAGTGTATTTAGAAAAATAGGGAACAAATTAAGTAAGGCTAGTGATATATGGCTCAAACAAAAGAAATATCGCTAGTCCTACTTTTATGCTTTACTAAGTTTCACATAACAAAGTAAGCATAAACTGAAAAGAAGTAATAGCTTGAAAGCAAGGTATATCAGGGGTTTACAGAATGGAGTGAGTTTCACAGAATGTAAGATATGAGAAACTGAGGGGATAAATTGAAGAAATTTCCCTTGAACTTGTCATACTGAAGAGTTGTCAAACTTAAAACAATGATACCTGGTAAGTGGAGTGTTGGAAGGCTTTTAGCGCTTTTTGTCAGTTTGACAGAATTTACAATTTGACAAATTGAAAGATAAAAAAATTTTTAAATTTAAGTGGAGGTACTTGCCTATGTACGAGTTGAGTAACAGAGACCTGGACGGGATAGATATTGAGTTAGGACGATATAGAACGCTTGCTAATAGAATTTATTTGAGAAGACAGGAACTGATACATAATAAGAAACATAGCACTGAAGATTATACTGGTGGGAAAGGCAAGACAGTATCTAGTCCTACTGAAGCGACAATCATTAGAATTGAAGAAGACCAAACGCTAAGATATTTAGAAGGTTTCAAACTAGTTGTAGATACCTTGATGGAAAACTTAATTGAAAGTGATCTAGTAATTTTTAAAATGAGATATTTAGAAGCTGGTGCGACTTGGGAAGACGTGGCAGAGAAACTAAATAAAACTACTCGTTATATAAATAGCCGTAGGAAGGTAATCGCTAAAAGATTTGTGGAATTGAAAGGATATTGACTCCCCCACCTTTTAAAAAATCTTTCTGCCCAGTAGGGTACCGGTGAAGGGAACTTTTTCCAAGTCGGAGCACTTCAGACAAAAAGGGGGTAAAAACTGGTCGATTCATCAGAAAAATGATTAGTTTTGAATGGCAGTATATATACTGTAGAGGAGAAATAGATAAAACTTGATTTATTGTAGGAAGATAGCAAAAGAGCTATAATAAAGTGGAGCGCAAAGGATTATATTTTTAAAAAAGGAGATTGTAGTAATGGCAAAAAATGATTATTGGGTAGTTGTGTATAAAATCCTTAATTATTATTTTCAGAAAATGAAGCATGGAGAGCCAGCCGATGAAAATGAAATAAACTCTTCCGTCCTGGAAATTCCCCACCTATACTTAATGGATGTCTATCGTAATCTGTTTGATGACGGATTTTTGACAGGCGCTTGTGTAACTGGGGACATGTCTGGAGATGTTTATATTGAGAATTTGTCTCTTGTTAGAATTACAACTAAAGGTATTGAATATTTGGAGGACAACTCTAAAATGAAACAGGCTTATAAAATTTTGAAAGAAATAAAAGATTGGATACCTGGAATGTAGCGCTGGGGATATATGAGCGCTAGTGAAATAATTAGCAGACCGAAAGCTATTATAATCGAATTTATTGGATTTTATGAAGTAGTGTTTTTCTGATTGGGTTTGATAAAATAGAGGTGTGAGGGGGATTTCGTTCTCCATCTTAGTGTTTATCTCTCTTTTGCGAGAGTCAGGTTTACGTTTTTTTTTAAAATTTTTGAGAGTATATAAATTTGGTGAGAATATGCTATAATATTACCAGGTAATAAAAAAAGCACGTTTTACCGTGCTAGTTTCTTGCCTGCTGAACTCGTCAATATTGCGCCCTTTTCAGGGCTCTTTTTTGTGGACTTTTTTAGGAACTTTCAAGAAAAACTAAAGCGATTTAATGACTAAATGTTTTTAAAGAAAGTCAGTATTTTCAAGGGCTGAGCCCTAAAAATTTGACTTATAGAGTGTTAAATGATAGTATAGTCAAAGATAGTCAAGGTTTAAAGAGAGAGGTGGGTTTGTAATGAGATTTAAAAATACATCGGATCATATTGAGGCCTACATCAAGGCGATTTTAGATCAATCTGGAATTGTGGAGTTGCAACGGAGTCAGTTGGCGGATACCTTTCAGGTTGTTCCTAGTCAAATTAACTATGTGATCAAGACACGCTTTACGGAAAGTAGAGGCTACTTGGTTGAAAGTAAGCGTGGTGGCGGAGGCTACATTCGTATAGGACGGATTGAGTTTTCTAGTCATCATGAAATGCTCAGGGAGCTACTTTACTCAATTGGTGAGCGGGTCAGTCAAGAAATTTATGAGGATATTCTACAGCTTTTGGTTGAGCAGGAATTGATGACCAAGCAGGAGATGAATTTGCTAGTATCAGTAGCTTTGGATCGCGTTCTAGGAGAAGAAGCTCCAGTTCTTCGTGCAAACATGCTACGACAGGTCATACAAGAGGTAGATAGAAAAGGGAAGTAAGATGAACTATTCAAAAGCATTGAATGAATGTATCGAAAGTGCCTACATGGTGGCTGGCCATTTTGGAGCTCGTTACCTAGAGTCTTGGCACTTGTTGATTGCCATGTCCAATCACAGTTATAGTGTGGCAGGGGCGACTTTAAATGATTATCCATATGAGATGGATCGTTTAGAAGAAGTCGCTTTGGAACTGACTGAAACGGACTATAGCAAGGATGAAACCTATACGGAATTGCCGTTCTCCCATCGTTTGCGGGTCCTTTTTGATGAAGCAGAGTATGTGGCGTCAGTGGTCCATGCTAAGGTGCTAGGGACAGAGCACGTCCTTTATGCGATTTTGCATGATGGAAATGCCTTGGCGACTCGTATCTTGGAGAGGGCTGGTTTTTCTTATGAAGACAAGAAAGATCAGGTCAAGATTGCTGCCCTACGTCGAAATCTAGAAGAACGTGCAGGTTGGACTCGTGAAGACCTCAAGGCTTTACGCCAACGTCATCGTACAGTAGCTGACAAGCAAAATTCTATGGCTAATATGATGGGCATGCCCCAGACTCCGAGTGGTGGTCTCGAGGACTATACGCATGATTTGACAGAGCAAGCGCGTTCTGGCAAGTTAGAACCAGTCATCGGTCGGGACAAGGAAATCTCGCGTATGATTCAAATCTTGAGTAGGAAGACAAAGAATAATCCTGTCTTGGTTGGGGATGCTGGTGTCGGGAAAACAGCTCTGGCGCTTGGTCTTGCCCAGCGTATTGCTAGTGGTGATGTGCCTGTGGAAATGGCTAAGATGCGCGTGTTAGAGCTTGATTTGATGAATGTCGTTGCAGGGACACGCTTCCGTGGTGACTTTGAAGAACGCATGAACAATATCATCAAGGATATTGAAGAAGATGGCCAAGTCATCCTCTTTATCGATGAACTTCACACTATCATGGGTTCTGGGAGCGGGATTGATTCGACTCTGGATGCGGCCAATATCTTGAAGCCAGCCTTGGCGCGTGGAACCTTGAGAACGGTTGGTGCGACCACTCAGGAAGAATATCAAAAACACATCGAAAAAGATGCGGCCCTTTCTCGTCGTTTCGCCAAAGTGACGATTGAAGAGCCAAGTGTGGCCGACAGTATGGCCATTTTGCAAGGCTTGAAGGCGACTTATGAGAAACATCACCGTGTGCAAATCACAGATGAAGCGGTCGAAACAGCTGTCAAGATGGCGCATCGTTACTTGACTAGCCGTCACTTGCCAGACTCTGCTATCGACCTCTTGGATGAAGCAGCGGCAACAGTGCAAAATAAGGCAAAGCATGTAAAAGCAGACGATTCAGGTTTGAGTCCAGCTGACAAGGCCTTGATGGATGGCAAGTGGAAACAGGCAGCCCAGCTAATCGCAAAAGAAGAGAAAGTGCCTGTCTATAAAGACTTGGTGACAGAGTCTGATATTTTGACCACCTTGAGTCGCTTGTCAGGTATTCCAGTCCAAAAACTGACTCAGACTGACGCTAAGAAATACCTGAATCTGGAAGCTGAATTGCACAAACGTGTCATCGGTCAAGATCAAGCAGTTTCAAGCATTAGCCGTGCCATTCGCCGCAATCAGTCAGGGATTCGCAGTCACAAGCGTCCGATTGGTTCCTTTATGTTCCTAGGACCCACAGGTGTCGGAAAAACTGAATTAGCCAAGGCTCTAGCAGAAGTTCTTTTTGATGACGAATCAGCCCTTATCCGCTTTGATATGAGTGAGTATATGGAGAAATTTGCAGCCAGTCGTCTCAACGGAGCTCCTCCGGGCTATGTGGGTTATGAAGAAGGTGGGGAGTTGACCGAGAAGGTTCGCAACAAACCATACTCTGTTCTCCTCTTTGACGAGGTAGAGAAGGCCCATCCAGATATCTTTAATGTTCTCTTGCAGGTTCTGGATGACGGTGTCTTGACAGATAGCAAGGGACGCAAGGTCGATTTTTCAAATACCATTATCATCATGACATCAAACCTAGGTGCGACTGCCCTTCGTGATGATAAGACTGTTGGTTTTGGGGCTAAGGATATTCGTTTTGACCAGGAAAATATGGAAAAACGCATGTTTGAAGAGTTGAAAAAGGCTTATAGACCTGAATTTATTAACCGTATTGATGAAAAGGTGGTCTTCCATAGCCTGTCTAGCGATCATATGCAGGAAGTAGTGAAGATTATGGTCAAACCTTTAGTGGCAAGTTTGGCTGAAAAAGGCATTGACTTGAAATTACAAGCTTCAGCACTGAAATTGTTGGCAAATCAAGGATATGACCCAGAGATGGGAGCCCGTCCACTTCGCAGAACATTGCAAACAGAAGTGGAAGACAAGTTGGCAGAGCTTCTTCTCAAGGGAGAATTAGAGGCAGGCAGCACACTTAAGATTGGTGTTAAAGCAGGCCAGTTAAAATTTGATATTGCATAAAAACGAGGTCGGGACAAAGTTCCCGACCTCTTTGTTTGCCTTTATTAGTTTGCTTTGCTGTTGCGACTGTTTTAGGGATGGCTATTTTTCTTAGAATTGCTCATGATGCGAATGAATAAATCTTTGTATTTATATTTTAAATAGGTTTCATGTAAGTACAATAAAGCTATATCTACAATCATAAAAATGGTTATTAGGTAAAATAAATCAAATGTAGTCTGAGCGTAGCGAACTGCAGACTGATAAGAACAGAAAGCTCCCAAAATCACTCAAGGAAGATACTTATAATACTTATTTAGCATAAGAATGCACCTCCTATATTCTATTTCAATGTTATTATATTCCTTTGTACTTAAAGTTTTAAGCGATTACACAAAACAAATTCAAATTTTTAATAGAAAAATCTCCTGTTTTTCTATTTTATTACGAATAGAAGAGTAGGAGGAGTAAATGTATCTAAAGTATTTAAGATTTTTAAAATAGTTTAGATAAATTGTTGACATGTTTAAAATGCAGTGTTACAATTATATTACAAAAAGATTTCTTTATATTTCTAAAACATTACAAAGGAGTAGAAAAATGAAAAAGAAAACCTATATCAAATTGATGGCAGCAACTGTATTGGCTTCTACCTTGCTATTGGGAGCTTGTGGAAATAAAAAGGAAACAACTCAAGCAAGCAGTTCTGCTAAGACAAGCCAATCATCAAGTTCTAAAGCAGCTTCTGCTAGCAAAGAAAGCAAGACTCAGAAGTCCTCAAGTTCAGTTTCATCTGAAAAGGCCAAGGCGTCTACTGACCAGTCTGCAGCAACTACAACATCATCACCAGCAACACCTGCACCAGAGCAAAGACAAGGTCAAGAGGTGTCTAATCAACAGGCTCCTCAAACCCAGTCTAACCAATCAAGCTATGATCCTACAACTGACCGCAAACTTCAAGACAAACAAGCAGAGCAAAATAAACGCTACAAGGGTGTTTTAACCATGGTAGACGGTGATTTCTCAGCAGCAGCTGGCAACTGGAAGGGAGAAAATAGCGAAACCATCACAGTTTCATCAGGTGGTCAATTTACAGTAGAATCTGCTGATGGAAAGAAAGAAAATTACTCTATCAGAGGCTACTCTTATACTCTTGATGGTGGTAAGTATAATGCCAAAATTGGTGGAGGAAAAATCATCCAAATTACAACAGGAGCGGATGGTAAGGTTTCCAGTGTTGCTTTGAGTCAATAATAGCTCTCAGTATTTGAATTTTTACAATCAAAGAAAATCCGTCAGCTCAAATAAGAGTCGACGGATTCTTTTATACTTGTACTTGGGTTAAAAATTCTTCTGTAGTAAGAATTTGAGCAAATTCATCTTGTAGAGAAAGGAGATTAATCTCATGGATAGTCTCAGGAGAGATGGCCTGACCGTTTTTGTTAGATAGGGTAAAACTGGCAGTAGCATCTGCTAGTAAAGTGACTTCAAAACCAAGATTTGCTGCCATTCGTGTCGTAGTAGACACACAATGAGGCAACGTCAAACCAACAACGACTAAATGACAAATCTGATTTTTTCGTAAATATGTTTCAAGATTTGTTCCAATAAAGGCACTATTAACCGTTTTTTGAAAGACAGGTTCTGAAGCAACTGGTTCAAATCCACTTTTAAACTCCTGATTTTGTTTGTTATGAAATTGCGACTGGGGATTGTCAGATATGTGTTGAACATGTAAGACTGGAAGAGCGTGTTTACGAAAGTATGCCAGTACCCTCAATGCTTGTTGTTCAGCTTGAGAGTTGTTCCGTTCTCCCCAGATAGGGTTATCAAATGCTTTTTGCATATCGATAATCAGTAGAGCAGTATGAACCATTTTAAGCCTTATCCAACTGCAAGAGAGCCTCAATCTCTGCCAGAGTGCTAGCTTGTGAAATGGCTCCACGGAGTTTGGCAGCGCCAGATGTTCCACGGAGGTAGTGAGGAGCGAGGCCACGGAACTCACGAACTGCTACGTTTTCTCCTTTGAGGTTAATCAAGCGTTTCAAATGTTCGTAGGCGATTTTCATCTTGTCCTCAAAGGTCAAATCAGGTAGGATTTCTCCTGTTTCAAAGTAATGGTTGATTTGGTTGAAGAGGTAAGGATTTCCCATGGCAGCGCGGCCGATCATGACTGCATCAGCACCGACTTCTTCGATGCGTTGTTTGGCTTCTTGGACAGTACGGATATCACCGTTGGCGATAAATGGAATCTTGGTCAAAGCTTGAGCTACGTCGTGTAAGGTCTCAAGGTCTGCATGACCTGTATACATTTGTTCGCGGGTACGGCCATGCATGGCGAGGGCAGAAACGCCTGCAGCTTCAGCAGCGAGGGCATTTTCAACTGCCAGAGATGGGTCGGCCCAGCCGGTACGCATCTTGACAGTAAGTGGAATATCAAGGACAGACTGGACCTTGTTGATGATAGAGTAAATCTTATCTGGATCCTTGAGCCACATAGCGCCAGCTTCGTTCTTCACGATTTTGTTAACTGGGCAGCCCATGTTGATATCCACGATATCGGTTTTGGTGTTTTCTTGGATGAATTCTGCTGCGCGTGCTAGGCTGTCTTCGTCACTACCAAATAGTTGGATAGAGACAGGGTTTTCGCCTTCGTCGATATGAAGCATGTGCAGGGTTTTTTCGTTGTTGTATTGGATTCCCTTGTCAGAGACCATTTCCATGACAACGAGTCCAGCTCCGAGCTCTTTTGCAATAGTACGAAAGGCTGAGTTTGTCACGCCAGCCATAGGCGCTAAAACGGTACGATTGGGAATCTCAACATTGCCAATCATAAAGGGTGTATTAAGATTTGTCACGAATGAGTTCCTCCAGGTCGTTTTCATCAAAGTTGTAAGTAGTTTGGCAGAATTGACAAGTGATTTCTGCCCCGTGGTCTTCCTCTTTCATTTCCTGTAAGTCTGAGCTTGGAAGGCTGGCAAGAGCGTTCATAAAGCGTTCATGACTACAGTCACATTGGAAACGAATTTCTTCTTCAGAAAGACGCTTGTAGGCCTCGTCCCCGTAGATAGCCTTGAGAAGGGCTTCGATATGGTCTTCACTTTCGAGAAGAGTTGAGATAGCTGGCATTTCTTGGATGCGTTTCTCAAAACGGGCAATCTCTTCTTCCTTGGCTCCTGGTAAGACTTGGACTAGGAAACCACCTGCAACCTTGACCTTGTCTTCCTCGTCTAAAAGGACATTGAGACCGACTGCTGAAGGCGTTTGTTGGCTTTCAGTCAGGTAAAAGGCAAGGTCTTCACCAATTTCCCCAGAGATAAGGGGAGTCATAGAGTTGTAAGGATTTCCAGTACCGTAGTCTGTGATAACGAGGAATTGACCATTTCCAACAAAAGGTCCAACTAGAACTTCACCAGTTGCAGTCTTTTTGATGTCAACACCAGGATTTTGAACGTAGCCTTTGACGTTCCCTTTGGTATCAGCAACGGTGATGATAGCACCTAGAGAGCTAGAGCCCAGTACCTTAACTGTTAGTTTGGTATTCCCTTTTTCATTGGCTGCGAGAATCTGGCTGGCGATAAGAGTTCGACCAAGCGCTACAGTTGAGCTAGCTTGGGTTTGGTGTTTTTCTTGAGCAGTACGGACGGTTTCTGTGCTATCAAGGACAAAAGCACGAAAGGCTCCGCTTTCTGATATAGTTTTAATAATTTTATCCATAGCTACTATTTTAGCATAAAAATGCCCAAAGGTGGAGCCGTGTGTTTGTTGATTTTCAGGATAATGGACTAGGAAATCAGCATGAAAATAAAAAGAGAAACAGATTATTTCAGCATTTGTAAGATTTATGCTATGCTTAAGGTAGAAAATGAAAGGGGTAACAAATGTATTTAGGAGATTTGATGGAAAAGGCCGAATCTGGCCAATTTTCAATCCTTTCCTTTCTATTACAAGAGTCTCAGACGATTGTCAAGGCTGTAATGGAGGAAACAGGATTTTCAAAAGCAACTCTAACCAAATATGTCACCCTGCTCAATGACAAGGCTTTGGATAGTGGCTTAGAGCTGACTATTCACTTAGAAGATGAAAATCTGCGTCTGTCTATCGGTCCAGCTACCAAGGGGAGAGATATTCGGAGCTTGTTTTTGGAGAATGCTGTTAAATACCAGATTCTTGTTTATCTTCTCTACCACCAACAGTTTTTAGCCCATCAGCTGGCTCAAGAATTGATGATTAGTGAGGCGACGCTTGGCCGCCACTTGGCTGGTTTAAATCAGATTTTGTCAGAATTTGACTTATCCATCCAAAATGGCCGTTGGCGAGGCCCAGAACATCAGATTCGCTATTTCTATTTCTGTCTTTTCCGTAAGGTCTGGTCCAGTCAGGAGTGGGAAGGTCACATGCAGAAACCAGAGAGAAAACAGGAGATTGCTACACTAGAAGAAATCTGCGGTGCGAGTTTGTCTTCGGGGCAGAAATTGGACTTGGTTCTCTGGGCTCATATCAGTCAACAACGTCTCCGTGTCAATGCCTGTCAGTTTCAAGTGATAGAAGAGAAAATGCGAGGGTATTTTGACAATATTTTCTACCTTCGTTTGTTGAGAAAGGCTCCGTCCTTTTTTGCTGGTCAACACCTTCCTCTAGGGACTGAGGATGGGGAGATGATTATATTCTTCTCTTTCCTTCTATCTCATCGTATTCTTCCTCTTCATACTATGGAGTATATTCTTGGTTTTGGAGGGCAGTTGGCAGATTTGCTGACGCAATTGATTCAAGAAATGAAGAAGGAGGAGTTGCTGGGGGATTATACAGAGGATCACGTTACCTACGAACTCAGTCAGCTTTGTGCTCAAGTCTATCTATACAAGGGCTATATCTTACAGGATCGCTACAAGTACCAGTTAGAGAATCGTCATCCATATTTACTCATGGAACATGATTTTAAGGGAACGGCAGAGGAGATTTTTCATGCCTTGCCTGCCTTTCAGCAAGGAACGGATTTGGATAAGAAAATTCTCTGGGAATGGCTCCAGTTAATCGAATATATGGCTGAAAACGGTGGCCAACATATGCGGATTGGTCTGGATTTGACATCTGGTTTTCTTGTCTTTTCAAGGATGGCAGCTATTTTAAAACGGTATTTGGAATACAATCGTTTTATCACCATTGAAGCCTATGACCGAACTCGGCATTATGATTTGCTGGTTACCAATAACCCGATTCATAAGAAGGAACAGACCCCAGTCTATTATTTAAAAAACGACTTGGATATGGAAGATTTGGCAGGGATTCGTCAGTTATTATTTACCTAAAAGGCTTGGTTAACCCAGGCCTTTTTGTGAAATTCACACAATCTCCTCACATTTTTTAAAAAATTAAAAAAAGTTGATGAACGAGAAAGCGCTTTATTTTGTATACTAGTTAGTGTAAAGAGGAGACATCCTCAAGAACATTATCAGGAGGACAGCACATGTCACAAGAAAAATACATCATGGCCATTGACCAGGGAACTACAAGTTCTCGTGCCATTATTTTCAACAAAAAAGGAGAAAAAGTTAGCTCGAGTCAAAAAGAGTTTACTCAGATTTTCCCTCAAGCTGGTTGGGTAGAGCACAATGCCAATGAAATTTGGAACTCTGTTCAGTCAGTTATTGCGGGTGCTTTCATCGAAAGTGGTGTCAAGCCAAATCAAATCGAAGCAATAGGGATTACCAACCAGCGTGAAACAACTGTCGTCTGGGATAAGAAAACAGGCCTTCCTATCTACAACGCAATTGTTTGGCAGTCACGCCAGACAGCACCTTTGGCTGAACAACTAAAAAGCCAAGGTTATGTGGAAAAATTCCATGAAAAAACTGGTTTGATCATCGATGCTTACTTCTCTGCTACCAAGGTTCGTTGGATTTTGGACCATGTAGAAGGCGCTCAAGAGCGAGCAGAAAAAGGAGAATTGCTCTTTGGTACCATTGATACTTGGTTGGTTTGGAAATTGACAGACGGTGCATCTCATGTAACGGATTATTCAAATGCAGCCCGAACTATGCTCTACAATATTAAAGAACTTAAATGGGATGATGAAATTTTGGAAATTCTCAACATTCCTAAGGCTATGTTGCCAGAAGTTCGTTCTAACTCTGAAATCTACGGTAAGACAGCGCCATTCCATTTCTACGGTGGAGAAGTGCCAATCTCAGGTATGGCTGGGGACCAACAGGCAGCCCTCTTTGGACAGTTGGCCTTTGAACCAGGTATGGTCAAGAATACTTATGGAACAGGTTCTTTCATCATCATGAATACTGGTGAAGAAATGCAGTTGTCTGAAAATAACCTCTTGACAACGATCGGTTACGGAATCAATGGCAAGGTTTACTATGCCTTGGAAGGTTCAATCTTCATCGCAGGAAGTGCCATTCAGTGGCTTCGTGACGGTCTTCGCATGGTTGAAAATTCACCAGAATCTGAAAAATATGCCCGTGATTCTCACAACAACGATGAAGTTTATGTCGTTCCAGCCTTTACAGGTCTAGGAGCTCCATACTGGAATCAAAACGCTCGTGGTTCTGTCTTTGGCTTAACTCGTGGAACAAGTAAAGAAGACTTTATCAAGGCGACTTTGCAATCTATCGCTTATCAAGTGCGTGACATCATCGACACCATGCAAGTGGATGCGCAGACAGCTATCCAAGTCTTGAAAGTAGATGGTGGTGCAGCCATGAACAATTTCCTCATGCAGTTCCAAGCTGATATTTTGGGAATTGACATCGCACGCGCCAAAAACTTGGAAACAACAGCTCTAGGTGCAGCCTTCCTAGCAGGTTTGTCAGTGGGCTATTGGAAAGACTTGGATGAGTTGAAACTCTTGAACGAGACAGGAGAGCTCTTTGAACCATCTATGAACGAATCTCGCAAGGAACAACTCTACAAGGGCTGGAAGAAAGCTGTAAAAGCAACCCAAGTTTTTGCGGAAATCGACGACTAATATTGGAAGAATAGAGCGACTTAGTTAGAAAGTGTGTAAATATGGAATTTTCAAAGAAAACACGTGAATTATCAATTAAAAAAATGCAAGAACGTACCTTGGACCTCTTGATTATCGGTGGAGGAATCACAGGTGCTGGTGTAGCCTTGCAGGCGGCAGCTAGTGGTCTAGATACTGGTTTGATTGAAATGCAGGACTTCGCAGAAGGAACATCTAGCCGTTCAACAAAATTGGTTCACGGAGGTCTTCGTTACCTCAAACAATTCGACGTAGAAGTGGTGTCAGATACGGTTTCAGAACGTGCAGTAGTTCAACAAATTGCTCCACATATTCCAAAACCAGACCCAATGCTCTTGCCAGTTTACGACGAAGATGGAGCCACTTTTAGCCTTTTCCGTCTTAAAGTAGCTATGGACTTGTACGATCTTTTGGCAGGAGTTAATAATACGCCAGCTGCTAATAAGGTCTTGAGCAAGGAAGAAGTCTTGGAACGCCAGCCAAACTTGAAGAAAGAAGGCTTGGTAGGAGGCGGGGTTTACCTTGATTTCCGTAACAACGATGCGCGTCTCGTGATTGAAAATATCAAACGTGCTAACCAAGACGGTGCCCTCATTGCCAACCACGTGAAGGCAGAAGGTTTCCTATTTGATGAAAGTGGCAAGATTACAGGTGTGGTAGCTCGTGATCTCTTGACAGACCAAGTCTTTGAAATCAAGGCTCGTCTGGTTATCAATACGACAGGTCCTTGGAGTGACAAGGTGCGCAATTTGTCTAATAAGGGAACACAATTCTCACAAATGCGTCCAACTAAGGGAGTTCACTTGGTAGTGGATTCAAGCAAGATCAAGGTGTCACAGCCAGTTTACTTTGACACAGGTTTGGGTGATGGCCGTATGGTCTTTGTTCTCCCACGTGAAAACAAGACTTACTTCGGTACAACTGATACAGACTACACAGGTGATTTGGAACATCCAAAAGTGACTCAGGAAGATGTAGATTATCTACTTGGTATTGTCAACAACCGCTTCCCAGAAGCCAACATCACCATTGATGATATTGAAAGCAGCTGGGCAGGTCTTCGTCCATTGATCGCAGGCAATAGCGCTTCTGACTACAATGGAGGAAATAACGGAACCATCAGTGATGAAAGCTTTAACAACTTGATTGCAACTGTTGAATCTTATCTCTCTAAGGAAAAAACGCGTGAAGATGTTGAGTCTGCTGTCAGCAAGCTTGAAAGCAGTACCTCTGAGAAACATTTGGACCCATCTGCAGTTTCTCGTGGTTCGAGCTTGGACCGAGATGATAATGGTCTCTTGACCCTTGCTGGTGGTAAAATCACAGACTACCGTAAGATGGCTGAAGGAGCTATGGAGCGCGTGGTTGACATCCTCAAAGCAGAATTTGACCGCAGCTTTAAACTCATCAACTCTAAGACATACCCTGTTTCAGGTGGGGAATTGAACCCAGCAAATGTAGACTCAGAAATCGAAGCCTTTGCGCAACTTGGAGTGTCACGTGGTTTGGATAGCAAGGAAGCTCATTACCTAGCAAATCTTTACGGTTCAAATGCACCGAAAGTCTTTGCCCTTGCTCATAGTTTGGAACAAGCACCAGGACTCAGCTTGGCAGATACATTGTCACTTCACTATGCAATGCGCAATGAGTTGGCTCTGAGCCCAGTTGACTTCCTTCTTCGTCGTACCAATCATATGCTCTTTATGCGTGATAGTTTGGATAGCATCGTAGAGCCAGTTTTGGATGAAATGGGACGATTCTATGAATGGACAGAAGATGAAAAAGCAGCTTACCGTGCTGATGTCGAATTAGCTCTTGCTAACAACGATTTAGCAGAATTAAAAAATTAAGAAAAAATAAAAGAGGTGGCGGGCAGGACTCCTTGCCGCCCGCCCCTTCTTTTTAATGGAGACAGAAAGATGATGAATGAATTATTTGGAGAATTTCTAGGGACTTTAATCCTGATTCTTCTAGGAAATGGTGTTGTAGCAGGTGTAGTTCTTCCAAAAACCAAGAGCAACAATGCAGGTTGGATTGTGATTACCATGGGTTGGGGGATTGCAGTTGCGGTTGCAGTCTTTGTATCTGGCAAGCTCAGTCCAGCTCATTTAAATCCAGCTGTGACAATTGGTGTGGCTTTAAAAGGTGACTTACCTTGGGCTTCCGTTTTGCCTTATATCTTAGCCCAGTTCGCAGGGGCTATGCTCGGTCAGATTTTGGTTTGGTTGCAATTCAAGCCGCATTATGAGGCAGAAGAAAATGCAGGAAATATTTTGGCTACTTTCAGCACAGGACCAGCTATCAAAGATACTGTATCAAACTTGATTAGTGAAATCCTAGGAACTTTTGTATTGGTATTAACAATCTTTGCTTTGGGTCTTTACGATTTTCAGGCAGGTATTGGAACCTTTGCAGTGGGTACCTTGATTGTCGGTATCGGTCTATCACTAGGTGGAACAACAGGCTATGCCTTGAACCCAGCCCGTGACCTTGGACCTCGTATCATACACAGCCTTCTTCCAATTTCAAACAAGGGAGACGGAGACTGGTCTTATGCCTGGATTCCTGTTGTGGGACCTGTTATCGGTGCAGCCTTGGCCGTGCTTGTATTCTCGCTTTTCTAGTTTATACTCAATGAAAATCAAAGAGCAAACTAGGAAATTAGCCGCAGGTTGCTCAAAACAATGTTTTGAGGTTGCAGATAAGACTGACGAAGTCAGTCACATATATACGGCAAGGCGACGTTGACGCGGTTTGAATTTGATTTTCGAAGAGTATTAGAAAACAATTATGTTGATAGAGCTTAGGCAAAAACCCAATTTCAGCAAAAAATAAAGTAAATCTTCTCACAATAAAACGCATAGTATCAAGTTTTTCAATACCTGATATTATGCGCTTTTCTTATCGTTAAGTTTTTTTCTCCAGTCTCTTTTTCGATTGAAGATGTAAGTATTCTACTAACTAACTTCTTAGTACTAGCCAACAACGATAATCATAATTCCTCCTAAAATTAGGAATAATAAAGGCAATAGTTTTTGTTTTTTCATGTGAAATACCTCACTTTTATTTTCTTCTATTTTATGCTAAAATATTAAAAATTAAAAACTATTCCCATATATGCTTATTGGAGAGATGCTATGAAAAAATTTGGAGAAATTTTTAAAAAGTTTCGAGAATCGAGAGGGTTTCGCTTAAAAGATGTCGAAAAAGCTGGTATATCAACATCACAGCTCTCACGTTTTGAAAAGGGAGAGACTGATTTAACCATTTCAAAATTTATGGCTATTTTGGATGAAATTAACATGCCTATTGATGAATTTATGTATGCTGTTCATGATTTTCATCGTGATGAACTGAACGAACTCTTATCAAAGGTTAGGCATTTTGTATCAAATCATGATGTTGATGGGTTGAAAAAACTACTTTATTCTCAGATGGAGTCAGATTCTAAACAAGAGAAATTTCATAAGCTTAACATTATTTTATTAAAAATTCGTTTACAAGATTTATCTGGAGAAGCTTATTATTCTGGTGATGATTTATCTTATTTAACTGACTATCTCTTTAGTGTTGAATATTGGGGATACTATGAATTATTGATTTTTTCAAATACTTTAGATGTCCTAAAACACGATGTCTTCATGCTTTTGGCTAGAGAGATGTCTAGACGTTCTGATTTTTATAAAGAAATTCCTAATAATAGACGACTGATTTCATCTATGCTATTGAACGGGTATATCACATGTATTGAAAGAGGAAAATTTCTTGATGCTTTGTATTTTGAAAAACGACTAAACCAATGCTTTTTCACTGAAACTGAAATTTATGAGCGATTGGTATTTCAGTATGCCCAATATCTATATCGCTATAAAAAAGAGATGGATTGTAAAGCAATTATTGAAATGAGGAAGTGTATTGGAGCAATGAAATTAGCGGGAAGTAACCATTTGGCAAAGAATTATGAAAGGCACTTAGAAAAAATTTTAGCAAGTAAAAAGTAATACGCAGATATGGGAAAGGAAGTATCTCGAAATAATATTTTGGTAGAATTGTCTTTAGAAATTTCAATTACGGTTGTTTTATCAGTTCATTGTATTTGAGCGATAGGATTTTTCGAAGTTGTCACCATAATTATGAATTTTGAGGTATTTAATATGCAAGTTCTATCTCCATATATTTTAAGAAAGAAAAGTGAAACAGGAGAATTATTTTTCAATAGTAAAAATAATCACTCTTAATAAACAGCATCATATATAGGTTAATTAAATTATTGTATAGTCTCAGTTGGAGTTAATTTGTTTATAACTTTTAGACTGAGGCTTTTATATCTATTCGCTTTCTTTTAGATAGGCTTATTTATGAAATTTCTAAAATACATTAAAACTAATATTTTTATCTATTTTTTAATAGGAGTGCTTTTGAATAGTGGGATGGCTCTAATAAAGCCATTGTTATTGGATAAGCTATTGAATATTCGCGAAGAGCAACTTACAATTGGTACAATTTCATACTTTGTTTTATATGGCCTGTGTTTACACCTGTTTTTTTATAGCACGATGTTGCTAGCAAATTTTGTCAGTAATAATCTGCAGCGTCATATGCAAATTCGGTTAAAAGATCAGCTTATTAAGAAACTATTTTTGAAAGAAAATGTTGTATATGATGAAAAAGTTTCAATTGTTACACAAGATATGGAACTGCTCTATAATCGCTTCTTTTTACCCCTGGATATGATAGTTGGAAGAGTTTTTATACTTTGTACAACGATTGTTTTTATTTTGGTGCAAAATTTTTGGCTTGGTATTGTTTTTATTGTGTTCTCTTTTCTTCGACCATTACCTCAATGGGTAATGAATAATCGTTTAATGAAAAGTGGTGCAAATTTTTCGGAAATGCAAAAAGCTTTTCATCTATCTGTAGGAGATTTTTTTAAGGGAGCAGATACGATATATTTTTATGGCGCTAGTAAAGAAAACTTTGCTAAGATGAGAAAAAACAACGAGTGTTACGAGAATGCTCGTTGGAAAAATGAATGGACTAGCAATGTCGTTTATTTTTTCAATGGTCCTTTAGAATTCCTTAGTCAGGTACTACCTCTTGCACTTGGTCTTTTATTACAAAAGAGCGGTATAGAGTTAACAACAGCTAGTTTGGTCTCTATGTATATAGCTACAATGAATCTTAGCGGACCTATTCAAAGAATTATGTATAGCATATCTGATATACAGCGATCGCAAACAGTGAAAGAAAAAATATTTTCATTATTGGAAGAATCTTGTTTAGAAACATCATATCCGACAGTCGAATCTTTAGCTGAGCTAGTTTTGGAGGGCGTTTCAAAACAGGTTGGAGAGCAAGTGCTCTTTTATGATTTGTCACTTAGATTAACTAAGCCAAGTAAAGTTTTAATAAAGGGAGCTAGTGGTACCGGAAAGTCAACTCTCCTACAGTTGGTAGCAGGAAAGATAAGTCCGAATAGTGGTAGAATTATCGTACGTGATAAATCAGGTCGAGAATTTACTCATTATCAAGGGAATGTCGCTTATATCTCTCAGAATCCATTTTTCATACATGGGACAATCCGAGAAAATTTAACATTAGGACAGGAGATTTCAGATAAAGAATTACTCTGTTGCCTAGAACAAGTTGGCTTAACGAATGAAATCACCAATATCTTGGATTATCAACTGATAAATAATGGAGAAAACATTTCAGGTGGACAACGTTTACGACTTGAATTAGTTCGCTGTCTGCTTCGACAAAAAGACATTGTGTTGGCGGATGAGGTTACATCATCCTTAGACAAGGACAATGCATATCAAGTGCGCCAGTTACTTTTGCAGTTGCCTATCATTTTGATTGAAGTTGCTCATCATATTGATTCAGAAACGGTTTATAATCAAGTAATTGATTTGGGAAAATATAGAATAAAATAAATAGACTTGTTCGGCATCTTGTCGGCTATAATATATATGCTATAGTATGGATTGTTTTAGCTGATTTAAAGATGTGAAACCTAAAAACTATGGCTAAGTTGGAATGTTAAAAATTCAATTTCTGACCACCTAATCTTGTGTCAAATAGTTATCAAACAAAGTCTACTATACCATTTATCAGTTAAATATTTTTATGTTATAGGAGCGCTATATGTCTAATTCATTTATCAAATTGTTAGTATCTCAATTGTTTGCAAATTTAGCAGATATTTTCTTTAGAGTAACCATCATTGCTAACATATACATTATTTCAAAATCAGTAATTGCCACATCACTAGTTCCCATTTTAATAGGGATATCCTCTTTTGTTGCGAGTCTCTTAGTTCCTTTAGTTACTAAAAGGTTAGCACTAAATAGGGTTTTATCTTTATCCCAATTTGGAAAGACTATATTATTAACGATACTGGTAGGAATGTTTACCGTAATGCAATCAGTAGCGCCTTTGGTAACCTATCTATTTGTTGTTGCAATTTCAATATTAGATGGTTTTGCAGCACCTGTTTCCTATGCTATTGTGCCACGCTATGCGACCGATTTGGGTAAGGCTAATTCAGCCTTATCAATGAGTGGTGAAGCTGTTCAATTGGTAGGGTGGGGGTTAGGTGGACTCTTATTTGCAACAATTGGGCTGTTGCCTACCACGTTTATTATTTTAATCTTGTATATAATTTCTAGCTTTCTGATGTTATTTCTTCCTAAGGCTGAAGTGGAGGTGTTAGAGTCAGAAACTAATCTTGAAATTTTGCTCAAAGGTTGGAAGTTAGTTGCTAGAGATCCTAGATTAAGACTTTTTGTATCAGCAAATTTATTGGAAATTTTTTCAAATACGATTTGGGTTTCGTCTATCATACTTGTCTTTGTAACTGAGTTATTAAATGAAACGGAAAGTTACTGGGGATATTCTAATACAGCATACTCTATTGGTATTATAATTAGTGGCTTAATTGCTTTTAGGCTATCTGAAAAGTTCCTCGCTGCTAAATGGGAAAGTATTCTTTTTTCTCTTGTAGCCATGGCAATAGTGACACTGACTATTCTATATTTTCCAAATGCACAGATGTTTTTAGTATTTTCAGCTTTAGTCGGTATGTTATCGCAACTAAAAGAAGTTCCTGAAAGTGTATTTCTTCAGGAAACAGTAGAGGAAAATAACTTGGTTAATGTCTATTCCGTTCTTGAAGTGATTTCGACACTAGCATTTTCAGTATTTGTTTTGCTAATGAGCTATATTACTGAAAATTTTGGTATTAGCATCAGTTTTTGGCTATCAGCAATTTGTCTGATGATAGAAGCTATTTTAATTTATATCAGACGAGATTATTTTAAATGAGAGACTGGTTAAAAAGTATTTAAAGTCAGAAAAGCGCATAGTATCAGGTGTTGAAATGAACTGCACCCCAAAAGTTAGATTTTTTCTGTCTAACTTTTTGGGGTCAGTACAAAAAAACTTGATATTGTGCGTTTTATTATGAAATTGAATTATGAAGAGAAAGTTCAAATCCATGAACTAAAAAACAAGGAATCAGCTTAAAGCAACTTTCAACTATATTTGGAGTAGGTATTTCTAAACTAACATACATGTTTAGTTTGTTTTGATCGTTATGGGATTGAAATTGTCAAGAAAGGGCAGAATCGCGATTATTCTCCAGAATTAAAACAAAAAATGATTGATAAAGTTCTTCTTGAAGGTCGTTCGCAAGGAAGTGTTAGTCTTGATTATGCCCTCCCAAACCAAGGAATGCTTCCAAATTGGCTGGCACAATACAGGAAAAACAGGTATACTATTGCTGAGAAAACAAGAGGAAGGTTAGCTAAAATGGGACGTAAACAGAAGAAAACTTGTGAAGAAATGACAGAATTAGAACGATTTAAGGAGGAGAATGAACGCTTACGTACTGAGGTAGCTTACCTAAAAGAGTTAGAGGAAAGAGTCGAAGCTTTACAGCTAGAAAGTCAGAATCCTTTACCGTTTCCTTCATCAATTTTTTGTTCTTGAATTTTATTTATTGTGTGAATAATTTTGTCTCATTATTGGAATTCAGTTTTAAGAGTTATTTGAATTTTTTATTTTAAGAAATTAGATAATAGAAGTATTTATAGTTTTTAAATTATGATATAATGAATAAAGTTAACTATTCTTGGTAATATGATAGGAACTAATCCTAAAAAGATAAATCATGATATGAGAAAAAGAAAAAAGGAGTTTGACGGGTCAATGTCATTAAGTTAAGAAATTCAAATACAATTCTGTATTTGGGTTTCTTTTTTATGTGATAAACTTATAGTTAAGGAGGGATTTCCCATGATAAAACAAATAAAAGCCCACTTGAATAATAGTATTCAGAG
>NZ_PKIE01000006.1 GCF_002860865.1 Streptococcus mitis | reverse complement strand
TTTGAGTAGGTATTACTCAGAGTTAAGTGACGATAGCCTAGGAGATACACCTGTACCCATGCCGAACACAGAAGTTAAGCCCTAGAACGCCGGAAGTAGTTGGGGGTTGCCCCCTGTGAGATATGGAAGTCGCTTAGTTCTAGGGAGTTTAGCTCAGCTGGGAGAGCATCTGCCTTACAAGCAGAGGGTCAGCGGTTCGATCCCGTTAACTCCCAAAGGTCCCGTAGTGTAGCGGTTATCACGTCGCCCTGTCACGGCGAAGATCGCGGGTTCGATTCCCGTCGGGACCGTTTAAGATAACGGAAGTTATTTTAGACTCGTTAGCTCAGTTGGTAGAGCAATTGACTTTTAATCAATGGGTCACTGGTTCGAGCCCAGTACGGGTCATATCTGCGGGTTTGGCGGAATTGGCAGACGCACCAGATTTAGGATCTGGCGCTTAACGGCGTGGGGGTTCAAGTCCCTTAACCCGCATTAAGATATAATAAATGAGCCGGCTTAGCTCAGTTGGTAGAGCATCTGATTTGTAATCAGAGGGTCGCGTGTTCAAGTCATGTAGCCGGCATTTTTAGATAGAAGAAAACAGTGCGAACGTAGTTCAGTGGTAGAACACCACCTTGCCAAGGTGGGGGTCGCGGGTTCGAATCCCGTCGTTCGCTTAGAGAGGCCGGGGTGGCGGAACTGGCAGACGCACAGGACTTAAAATCCTGCGATTGGTAACGATCGTACCGGTTCGATTCCGGTCCTCGGCATAATATAATGAGCACCCTTAGCTCAACTGGATAGAGTACCTGACTACGAATCAGGCGGTTAGAGGTTCGACTCCTCTAGGGTGCATTTTTCTATTTAACTCGGGAAGTAGCTCAGTTTGGTAGAGTACTTGGTTTGGGACCAAGGTGTCGCAGGTTCGAATCCTGTCTTCCCGATTTATTACAGAGATACGTAAGCGTATCTTTTTTATTTAACTAGATATTATATACATTAAGAGAGAAACAGTTTGCTTCTCTCTTTTTTGAATTTCAGTAATTCATTTTATACTCTGATTTTCATTGAAAATCAGAGTATACTTTTTTGTTTCCTACTCTGTTTAATAATACGGTAGTTAATTATACACATTGAAATTTTATAGATTTTATAACTCTTATTAACTCTTATTAACTCTTATTAATTCTTAATAAAGCAATAGAAGAGTTTTTGTTGAACCTATAATATATGTTTCAATGTTATAAAAATTGCTTCTATTACGAGTTTAGGTAAGTATTAGTTTACATTATAGTGTGAATGGGGTTTGATATTTCTTTTGAGGAAGCTGCCTTAGATTTTTCTACTTGTGTTTTATTGTATAGTGTATCTTGCTTGTTTTGAACAGAATTTTTATGACATTTGTCATACCTCCTCATGACAGAAGCTTCTAGTGATTCTACCTTCAAAGAATTATACTAGATGTATCAAGTGGAGGAAGAAAAAATGAAACATAAAGTAATTGTCGCAATGAGTCTAGTAGCAGCAGGAGTCATGACTTATCTCATGTTCTCAGGATTGGATGAAGATTTCTATCATTTTCCTTGGGAGCTATTTGCAGGATTTGGAATGATGTCCTGGCTTATCCGAGAAGGTTTGAAATTAGTCTCAGATGTGAAAAAGGAGTTTGAAAAATGAAAAAAGCGTTTCTCTATCTTTTTATTGGAGTATCACTAGTGGTATGGTTGGTAGAAATGTTTACAGGTTGGTTTGATCAAGACTTCCTTCACGAATTCATCCGTGGTGCATGGGGATTAGGGTTTATGATTTTTATCGTCTTTCCGATGAGCAATGAGTGGCTAAAAGGAGAATATTATGAACATGATTAAGGTACAAGGCTTACATAAAAACATCAAGGGCAAGGCTATTTTGAAGGATATTTCCTTTGAGATAGCTGAAGGTGAATGCGTCGCCTTGATTGGTCCCAATGGTGCTGGGAAGACCACACTCTTGGACTGTTTGCTTGGAGATAAACTGGTCACAAGCGGTCAAGTATCCATCCAAGGCTTGCCAGTGACGAGTTCTCAGTTAGACTACAAAAGATCCTATCTCCCTCAAGAAAATATCATCGTTCAGAAATTAAAGGTCAAAGAGTTGATTGCTTTCTTTCAAAGTATTTATCCAAATCCCTTGAGCAACCAGGAAATCGATCAACTATTGCAGTTTGACCAGCAACAGAAAGAGCAATTCGCAGAAAAATTGTCAGGCGGGCAAAAGCGTCTCTTCTCTTTTGTCTTGACCTTGATTGGGCGACCAAAGCTTGTCTTTTTAGATGAGCCAACTGCGGCCATGGATACCTCAACCCGTCAACGCTTTTGGGAAATTGTTCAGGATCTAAAAGCGCAGGGAGTTACCATTCTCTATTCCTCCCATTATATCGAAGAGGTAGAGCATACAGCGGACCGAATCTTGGTCTTGAATAAGGGAGAGTTGATTCGCGATACAACACCTCTAGCCATGCGCAGTGAGGAGATTGAAAAGCACTTTATCCTTCCTCTAGCATACAAGGAAGTCATTGAGCAGTCTAACTTGGTTGAAAACTGGTCACAAAAACAAGATGCTCTGCAAGTTGTCACACGAGAGGCAAATGCTTTCTGGGAACTGTTAGTTCAAGCAGGATGTAGGATTCAAGAAATTGAAGTCAATAATCGTAGCTTGTTGGATACAATCTTTGAAGAAACACAAAAGGGAGATGACTAAGATGAAACGATGGATCGCACTAAACAAGATAGAATTTCTATTGACCAAACGACAATTAGTCTATTATCTATTATCCGTAGGGATGCCGACAGCATTCTATTTATTCTTTTCAGGCATGTACCAGGACACACCAGGTGGACCGGCTAATTTTATGCGTGATTACCTCATCTCCATGACTGCCTTTTCCATGATGTCGACAGCTATGTTTTCATTTCCAGCTGTCTTACATACCGATAAAATCAACAACTGGCAGAAAACATTGCGCCATACCCCTGTAAATATGGTAGAATATTATCTATCAAAGATAACAAGTATGATGGTTGATTATTTGGTCTCAATCCTGGTTGTTTTCTCAGTTGGGCACTTGGTCAGAGGTGTGGATATGCCTCTAGGAAGCTGGATTGGGGCTGCGTTCTTGCTGATAGTAGGAAGTGTTGCCTTTGTAGCGCTTGGATTGACCTTGACACTCTTGCCTTCTAGTCAGCTGATGTCTGTCGTGGGCAATCTTCTCTATCTAGGCTTGGCTGTTTTAGGTGGACTTTGGATGCCTATCTCTTTATTTCCAGACTGGATGCAAGTAGTAGGTAAGTGTCTTCCAACCTATCAGTTGATGGAATTGCTCAAGACATTTTTAAATGAAGGTGGAATCAATCTATCAGCCACAGTTTATTTACTTGTTTTTTCAGCAGTTTTGTTTGGTTTGACCATTTACCTTCAAGGTCATAAGGAGAATGCTTAATGCTTGAAAGACTGAAAAGCATACACTATATGTTTTGGGCCAGTTTGATTTTTATGCTTTTTCCCATCCTACCTGTAGTGATTGGGGAGCTTGCTGTCTGGCATTTATTGATTGATATTCTATTTGTAGTTGCTTACTTAGGAGTTTTAACAACCAAGAGTCAGCGATTATCCCGATTCTTTTGGTTTTTCATGCTGGTCTATGTAGCTGGGAATACCACCTTTGTTGCTGCAAATTATATCTGGTTCTTCTTTTTCCTTTCCAATCTCTTAATTTATCATTTTGGCGTACGTAGTTTAAAGTCTTTACATGTCTGGACATTTCTCCTTGCTCAAGTCCTTGTTGTGGGCCAATTGTTGATTTTTCAGAGAATTGAAGTTGAGTTTCTATTCTATCTACTTGTAATTCTTGCTTTTGTCGATTTAATGACTTTTGGCTTGGTTCGGATTCGGATTGTGGAGGATTTGAAAGAAGCTCAGGCTAAGCAAAATGCGCAGATAAATCTATTGCTTGCTGAAAATGAACGCAGTCGTATCGGTCAAGATTTGCATGATAGTCTGGGGCATACCTTTGCTATGATTAGTGTTAAAACTGATCTAGCCTTGCAGTTATTTCAGATGGAGGCTTACCCACAGGTGGAAAAGGAATTAAGAGAAATACAGCAAATTAGCAAAGAATCAATGCGTGAAGTGCGAACCATTGTGGAAAATCTTAAGTCTAGAACTTTGACATCCGAACTAGAGACTGTGAAAAAGATGTTAGAAATTGCTGGAATTGAGGTGGAAATAGCTAATCAACTAGATACAGCTAGCTTAACTCAGGAATTGGAGTCAACGGCTTCCATGATTTTGCTTGAATTAGTGACCAATATCATCAAACATGCCCAAGCGTCTAAAGTCTACTTAAAATTAGAACGGACAGAGAAAGAACTCATTCTAACAGTGAGAGATGATGGCTGTGGCTTTGCTTCTATAAAGGGGGATGACCTCCATACAGTTCGAGATCGTGTTCTTCCATTTTCGGGAGAAGTAAAGGTAATTAGTTGGAAACAACCGACAGAAGTTCAGGTTCGACTGCCTTATAAGGAGAGAAAATAGATGAAAGTATTAGTCGCAGAAGATCAAAGTATGTTGCGAGATGCCATGTGCCAGTTGCTCATGCTTCAACCAGATGTAGAGTCTGTCTTTCAAGCCAAGAATGGGCAAGAAGCAATCCAACTATTAGAAAAGGAGTCTGTAGATATCGCCATCCTTGACGTAGAAATGCCTGTTAAGACAGGTCTTGAAGTCTTGGAGTGGATACGAGCTGAAAAGCTTGAAACAAAGGTGGTTGTGGTGACGACCTTCAAGCGTCCTGGGTATTTTGAACGTGCGGTCAAGGCTGGAGTAGATGCTTATGTATTAAAAGAAAGAAACATTGCAGACCTCATGCATACCTTGCACACTGTCCTTGAAGGGCGCAAGGAGTATTCGCCTGAATTGATGGAAGTGGTGATGACGCATCCCAATCCATTAACAGAACAAGAAATCGCAGTTTTAAAGGGAGTCGCTCAGGGCTTCTCTAACCAAGAAATTGCAGACAAACTTTATCTATCCAACGGAACAGTCCGAAACTATGTCACCAATATTCTTTCTAAATTAGATGCTGGTAATCGAACAGAGGCAGCTAATATCGCGAAAGAATCTGGTTGGTTGTGATGATATAATATTTTTTAAACATTATGTGCTAAAATTGATGGGATTGAATGGAACAATACTAACTTTAGGAGGGCGGGATTCCTCCCTTTTCTTTTTTGGGGGAGCACTACAAAAGAGCTAAAAATAACAATAAAAAAGAAAAATATCTTGACAACCAAGGGAAAATTTTGTTACAATGATAGACGGTACTTTTTACTTTTGGTCTCTCAAGAGTGTACAGGGACGTGCTGACAAATGTTGCAAAAGTACACACAGATGATAGCTGTCACCAAGTGTATCATCACCAAAAATAAAAAAACACAGGAGAATGTAGATGCCTACAATTAACCAATTGGTTCGCAAACCGCGTAAATCAAAAGTAGAAAAATCTAAATCACCAGCTTTGAACGTTGGTTACAACAGTCATAAAAAAGTTCAAACAAACGTTTCTTCACCACAAAAACGTGGTGTTGCAACTCGTGTTGGAACAATGACACCTAAAAAACCTAACTCAGCCCTTCGTAAATTCGCTCGTGTACGTTTGAGCAACCTTATCGAAGTTACTGCCTACATCCCAGGTATCGGACACAACTTACAAGAGCACAGCGTGGTGCTTCTTCGTGGTGGACGTGTAAAAGACCTTCCAGGGGTACGTTACCATATCGTCCGTGGTGCACTTGATACTGCAGGTGTTAACGATCGTAAACAAGGCCGTTCTAAATACGGTACTAAACGTCCAAAAGCATAAGGAAAGGGGATAAAGAGAAATGAGTCGTAAAAATAGAGCTCCAAAACGTGACGTATTGCCAGATCCGCTTTACAATTCACAACTAGTTACTCGTCTTATCAACCGCGTTATGCTTGATGGTAAACGTGGTACAGCTGCTTCAATCGTTTACGGTGCCTTTGAGCAAATCAAAGAAGCTACTGGTAACGATGCACTTGAAGTGTTTGAAACAGCTATGGAAAACATCATGCCTGTACTTGAAGTACGTGCACGTCGTGTTGGTGGTTCTAACTACCAAGTCCCAGTTGAAGTTCGTCCAGAACGTCGTACAACACTTGGACTTCGTTGGTTGGTAACAATCGCTCGTCTTCGTGGTGAACACACAATGCAAGACCGTCTTGCAAAAGAAATCTTGGATGCTGCTAACAACACTGGTGCAGCTGTTAAGAAACGTGAAGACACTCACCGTATGGCTGAAGCTAACCGTGCATTCGCACACTTCCGTTGGTAAGATAGGATGCGAAAGCGTTAAGAAAGTCCCAGAGAAAATAGGGAATCAAAGCAGGTTGCGATTGCAACCAATGAGATTCATCTTTTTCTCCAGACTTTTAGCTTGAGCTCAACTCAACTAACTTGAGCTTTTAGCCCGAGTTCAATTCAACTTGTAAATCTACAAGTCGAAACCAACAATAGCATGAAAACATTGAGAACGGGTAGGTCCTGCCTATCCGTTTTTATTAAAATCGTGTTATAATAGAATAGAAATCAAAAATAAATAGGAGAAACAAACCTCATGGCACGCGAATTTTCACTTGAAAAAACTCGTAATATCGGTATCATGGCTCACGTCGATGCTGGTAAAACAACAACTACTGAGCGTATTCTTTACTACACTGGTAAAATCCACAAAATCGGTGAAACTCACGAAGGTGCGTCACAAATGGACTGGATGGAGCAAGAGCAAGAACGTGGTATCACTATCACATCTGCTGCGACAACAGCTCAATGGGACAACCACCGCGTAAACATTATCGACACACCAGGACACGTGGACTTCACAATCGAAGTACAGCGTTCTCTTCGTGTATTGGATGGTGCTGTTACCGTTCTTGACTCACAATCAGGTGTTGAACCTCAAACTGAAACAGTTTGGCGTCAAGCAACTGAGTATGGAGTTCCACGTATCGTATTTGCCAACAAAATGGACAAAATCGGTGCTGACTTCCTTTACTCTGTAAGCACACTTCACGATCGTCTTCAAGCAAATGCACATCCAATCCAATTGCCAATCGGTTCTGAAGATGACTTCCGTGGTATCATCGACTTGATCAAGATGAAAGCTGAAATCTATACTAACGACCTTGGTACAGATATCCTTGAAGAAGACATCCCAGCTGAATACCTTGACCAAGCTCAAGAATACCGTGAAAAATTGATTGAAGCAGTTGCTGAAACTGACGAAGAATTGATGATGAAATACCTCGAAGGTGAAGAAATCACTAACGAAGAATTGAAAGCTGGTATCCGTAAAGCGACTATCAACGTTGAATTCTTCCCAGTATTGTGTGGTTCAGCCTTCAAGAATAAAGGTGTTCAATTGATGCTTGATGCGGTTATTGACTACCTTCCAAGCCCACTTGATATCCCAGCAATCAAAGGTATTAACCCAGATACAGACGCTGAAGAAACTCGTCCAGCATCTGACGAAGAGCCATTTGCAGCTCTTGCCTTCAAGATCATGACTGACCCATTCGTAGGTCGTTTGACATTCTTCCGTGTTTACTCAGGTGTGCTTCAATCAGGTTCTTACGTATTGAACACTTCTAAAGGTAAACGTGAACGTATCGGACGTATCCTTCAAATGCACGCTAACAGCCGTCAAGAAATCGACACTGTTTACTCAGGTGATATCGCTGCTGCCGTTGGTTTGAAAGATACTACAACTGGTGACTCATTGACAGATGAAAAAGCTAAAATCATCCTTGAGTCAATCAACGTTCCAGAACCAGTTATCCAATTGATGGTTGAGCCAAAATCTAAAGCTGACCAAGATAAGATGGGTATCGCCCTTCAAAAATTGGCTGAAGAAGATCCAACATTCCGCGTTGAAACAAACGTTGAAACTGGTGAAACAGTTATCTCAGGTATGGGTGAGCTTCACCTTGACGTCCTTGTTGACCGTATGCGTCGTGAGTTCAAAGTTGAAGCGAACGTAGGTGCTCCTCAAGTATCTTACCGTGAAACATTCCGTGCTTCTACTCAAGCACGTGGATTCTTCAAACGTCAGTCTGGTGGTAAAGGTCAATTTGGTGATGTATGGATTGAATTTACTCCAAACGAAGAAGGTAAAGGATTCGAATTCGAAAACGCAATCGTTGGTGGTGTGGTTCCGCGTGAATTTATCCCAGCGGTTGAAAAAGGTTTGGTAGAATCTATGGCTAACGGTGTTCTTGCAGGTTACCCAATGGTTGACGTTAAAGCTAAGCTTTACGACGGTTCATACCACGATGTCGACTCATCTGAAACTGCCTTCAAGATTGCGGCTTCACTTGCTCTTAAAGAAGCTGCTAAATCAGCACAACCAGCTATCCTTGAACCAATGATGCTTGTAACAATCACTGTTCCAGAAGAAAATCTTGGTGATGTTATGGGGCACGTAACTGCTCGTCGTGGACGTGTTGATGGTATGGAAGCACACGGTAACAGCCAAATCGTTCGTGCTTACGTTCCGCTTGCTGAAATGTTCGGTTACGCAACAGTTCTTCGTTCTGCATCTCAAGGACGTGGTACATTCATGATGGTATTTGACCACTACGAAGATGTACCTAAGTCAGTACAAGAAGAGATCATTAAGAAAAACAAAGGTGAAGACTAATCAGTCCTCACTCTAGAAGGAAGTCACTTAGTGGCTTCCTTTTGTCTTTAGAAAATACCTCTAAATATGGTAAAATAGTAGGAGAATAATGTGAGGAAAATGAATGTCAAATAGTTTTGAAATTTTGATGAATCAACTGGGGATGCCTGCTGAGATGAGACAGGCATCTGCTTTATCACATGCTGATATTGAGCGAGTTGTGGTTCATAAAATTAGTAAGGTATGGGAGTTTCATTTCGTATTTTCTAATATTTTACCGATTGAAATTTTTTTAGAATTAAAGAAAGGTTTGAGCGAAGAATTTTCTAAGACAGGGAATAAAGCTGTTTTCGAAATCAAGGCTCGGTCTCAAGAATTTTCAAATCAGCTCTTGCAGTCCTACTATAGGGAGGCTTTTTCTGAAGGCCCATGTGCTAGTCAAGGTTTTAAGTCCCTTTATCAAAATTTGCAAGTTCGTGCGGAGGGCAATCAGCTATTTATTGAAGGATCTGAGGCGATTGATAAGGAACATTTTAAGAAGAATCATCTTCCTAATTTAGCTAAACAACTTGAAAAATTTGGCTTTCCAACTTTTAATTGTCAAGTAGAGAAAAATGATGTGCTGACCCAAAAGCAAGAAGAGGCCTTTCATGCTGAAAATGAGCAGATTGTTCAAGCTGCCAATGAGGAAGCGCTCCGTGCTATGGAGCAACTGGAACAGATGGCACCACCTCCAGTGGAAGAGAAACCAGCCTTTGATTTTCAAGCCAAAAAAGCTGCAGCTAAACCAAAGCTGGATAAGGCAGAGATTACTCCTATGATCGAAGTGACGACGGAGGAAAATCGTTTGGTCTTTGAAGGGGTTGTTTTTGATGTAGAGCAAAAAGTGACTAGAACAGGTCGTGTTTTAATCAATTTTAAAATGACGGACTACACTTCAAGTTTTTCTATGCAAAAGTGGGTTAAAAATGAGGAAGAGGCTCAGAAATTTGACCTCATCAAGAAGAATTCTTGGCTCCGAGTACGTGGGAATGTGGAGATGAATAACTTCACACGCGATTTGACTATGAACGTGCAGGATGTGCAGGAAGTTGTTCACTATGAGCGGAAGGATTTGATGCCAGAAGGTGAGCGTCGGGTTGAGTTTCATGCTCATACTAATATGTCGACCATGGATGCTCTGCCAGAAGTAGAGGAAATCGTTGCGACAGCTGCTAAGTGGGGACACAAGGCGGTTGCCATCACGGACCACGGGAATGTCCAGTCCTTCCCACACGGCTATAAGGCGGCCAAAAAAGCGGGAATCCAGCTGATCTATGGAATGGAAGCCAATATCGTTGAGGATCGTGTTCCTATCGTTTATAACGAAGTGGAGATGGACTTATCAGAAGCGACCTATGTGGTTTTTGATGTGGAAACGACAGGTCTATCAGCTATCTATAATGACTTGATTCAGGTTGCGGCTTCTAAGATGTACAAGGGGAATGTCATTGCTGAATTTGATGAATTTATTAATCCTGGGCATCCCTTGTCAGCTTTTACCACGGAGTTGACTGGAATTACAGATGATCATGTCAAAAATGCCAAACCACTGGAACAAGTTTTACAAGAATTCCAAGAATTTTGCCAGGATACTGTCCTAGTCGCCCACAATGCGACCTTTGACGTTGGCTTTATGAATGCCAACTATGAGCGTCATGGTCTGCCTAAGATTAGTCAGCCAGTGATTGATACGCTGGAGTTTGCTAGAAACCTTTATCCTGAGTATAAGCGTCATGGTTTGGGGCCTTTGACCAAGCGATTTGGTGTGGCTTTGGAACATCACCACATGGCCAATTACGATGCGGAAGCGACTGGTCGCCTGCTTTTCATTTTTATCAAAGAGGTGGCAGAAAAACATGGTGTGACCGATCTAGCTAGACTCAATATTGATTTGATTAGTCCAGATTCTTATAAAAAAGCTCGAATTAAACATGCGACTATTTATGTCAAGAATCAGGTAGGTCTAAAAAATATCTTTAAACTGGTTTCTCTGTCCAATACCAAGTACTTTGAAGGGGTACCACGGATTCCGAGAACGGTTTTAGATGCCCATCGGGAAGGTCTAATTTTAGGTTCAGCATGCTCTGAAGGTGAAGTTTTTGACGCAGTCGTTTCCCAAGGTGTGGATGCGGCGGTTGAGGTGGCCAAGTATTATGACTTTATCGAGGTCATGCCACCAGCTATCTATGCTCCCTTGATTGCCAAGGAGCAGGTTAAGGATATGGAAGAACTCCAGACCATTATCAAGAGTTTGATAGAGGTGGGAGACCGTCTTGGCAAGCCTGTTCTGGCTACGGGAAATGTCCATTATATCGAACCGGAAGAAGAGATTTATCGTGAAATTATCATCCGTAGTCTAGGCCAGGGGGCGATGATTAACCGAACTATCGGTCATGGAGAACATGCCCAACCGGCACCACTTCCAAAGGCTCATTTTAGAACGACTAATGAAATGTTGGATGAATTTGCCTTCTTGGGAGAGGAACTGGCTCGTAAACTGGTTATTGAAAACACCAATGCCTTGGCAGATATCTTTGAGCCTGTTGAGGTAGTTAAGGGGGACTTGTACACGCCTTTCATCGACAAGGCTGAAGAAACAGTTGCTGAGTTGACCTATAAGAAAGCTTTTGAGATTTATGGAAATCCGCTGCCAGATATTGTTGATTTGCGGATTGAAAAAGAATTAACATCCATTCTGGGGAATGGATTTGCTGTGATTTATCTGGCTTCCCAGATGCTAGTACAACGTTCTAATGAACGGGGTTACTTGGTTGGTTCTCGTGGGTCTGTCGGTTCTAGTTTTGTTGCGACCATGATTGGGATTACAGAGGTCAATCCTCTCTCTCCTCACTATGTCTGTGGTCAGTGTCAGTATAGTGAGTTTATCACCGATGGTTCGTATGGTTCAGGATTTGATATGCCCAATAAGGACTGTCCAAAATGTGATCACAAACTCAGTAAAAATGGGCAGGATATTCCTTTCGAGACCTTCCTTGGTTTTGATGGGGATAAGGTTCCCGATATTGACTTGAACTTCTCGGGAGAAGACCAGCCTAGCGCCCACTTGGATGTGCGTGATATCTTTGGTGAGGAATATGCCTTCCGTGCAGGAACGGTTGGTACGGTGGCTGCCAAGACTGCCTATGGATTTGTCAAGGGCTACGAGCGAGATTATGGCAAGTTTTATCGTGATGCAGAGGTGGAACGTCTAGCCCAGGGAGCTGCTGGTGTCAAGCGGACGACAGGTCAACACCCGGGGGGAATCGTTGTTATTCCTAACTACATGGATGTCTACGACTTTACGCCTGTCCAGTATCCAGCGGATGACGTGACCGCTGAATGGCAGACCACTCACTTTAACTTCCACGATATCGATGAGAACGTCCTCAAACTCGATGTACTGGGACATGATGATCCTACTATGATTCGAAAGCTCCAAGACTTGTCTGGGATTGACCCTAATGAAATCCCTATGGATGACGAGGGAGTTATGGCTCTCTTTTCTGGGACTGATGTGCTTGGCGTGACTCCTGAGCAAATAGGAACGCCTACGGGTATGCTGGGGATTCCAGAGTTTGGAACCAACTTTGTCCGTGGGATGGTCGATGAAACCCATCCGACGACTTTTGCGGAGTTGCTTCAGCTATCTGGATTGTCCCACGGTACCGACGTTTGGCTGGGCAATGCTCAAGATTTGATTAAACAAGGAATTGCTGACCTATCGACTGTTATCGGTTGTCGGGACGACATCATGGTTTACCTCATGCATGCTGGTCTCGAACCTAAGATGGCCTTTACCATCATGGAACGGGTACGTAAGGGTTTGTGGCTAAAGATTTCCGAAGAGGAGCGAAATGGCTACATCGAAGCCATGAAGGCAAATAAGGTGCCAGAGTGGTATATCGAGTCCTGTGGGAAAATTAAGTACATGTTCCCTAAAGCCCATGCGGCAGCCTACGTTATGATGGCCTTGCGTGTGGCTTACTTTAAGGTTCATCATCCAATTTATTATTACTGTGCTTACTTCTCCATTCGTGCCAAGGCTTTTGATATTAAGACCATGGGTGCGGGCTTGGATGCTATCAAGCGCAGAATGGAAGAAATCTCTGAAAAACGGAAGAACAATGAAGCCTCTAATGTGGAAATCGATCTCTATACAACTCTTGAGATTGTTAATGAAATGTGGGAACGTGGTTTCAAGTTTGGCAAACTCGATCTCTATCGTAGTCAGGCGACAGAGTTCCTCATCGATGGGGATACCCTTATTCCGCCATTTGTAGCAATGGATGGTCTGGGAGAGAACGTTGCCAAGCAGTTAGTGCGAGCGCGTGAAGAGGGAGAATTCCTTTCTAAAACAGAACTACGCAAGCGTGGTGGACTCTCATCAACCTTGGTTGAAAAGATGGATGAAATGGGCATTCTCGGCAATATGCCAGAGGATAACCAGTTAAGTTTGTTTGATGAGTTGTTTTAAAAAATTGCTTATTTTGATCAAGTGGACAAAATATGTCCACTTGATTTGTTATAATTCTCTTAAAAATAATAGAAAAGAGAGTATAATATGGTGGATCAAGGAATTTTAGATTCGAATGTGTCAATTGAAGAGGAAATTTATAATTTTGAAAAAGGCTTGAAAGATGATGGAAGTGATTGGACCGGATTCCCACAAATAGACTTAAAAGAAGATTCTCAATGTATTTACATTTGCGGTATTTCAGAGACTGACAGATGGCATTTGTTTTATACGTTAACTAAAATAAAACCTGCTACTCCAATAGCATCACTTGCATATTATCGAGTGAGAGATAATTTGATTTTTTCTAAACATAGTCAATGGATAAAACCGCAAATGGATTATACAGAGTATGATTTGATTTTTCTGAATGGAGTTCAATTTTTGGGAGAGGCTGATCAAAGGGTACAGGAATACTGGATGCAGCAATTCAAAGAGAATAAGAAAAGAAGAAAACTCTTCATTGTATATTCAGACTGCTTACCCGAAGACTTAAAAAATATGCCTGAATCCGTAGTTGAGTTCTTCGAATCTGGCATAGTGGTACAGTTGAAATCATCTAAGGGATAGTTTATTTTGCTTTAATCGTTTTGAATATAAAGTGCTAGTTAGACTATAGAAGTGATAATAATGTACTAGAAATAATATTGTTTGAATAATATGTAGAAGGACTGCAAATGAATGATCAAGAGAGACTGCTAACGATTTTTTTACGTTTACAGTTTGGGACTCCGTTAGGAAAAAAGCAACTGGCTCAGGAATTTGAGGTTAGCGAAAAGACGATACAGAGAGATTTTTCGCTACTCCGTGATATTTTATCTAGTAACACCAGTTATAGTGGAGATTTGCTTTATAACCGTAAAACGAATAAGTATTGTTTAGCAAGTAAGTCAGTTTTTAATAAAAAGGATATACTCGTTATTTCAAAGATTTTATTGGAAAATCGAGCACTGAACAGACCAGAAATTGCTAGCTTACTAAATAATTTACTGGTATTAGTTCCCCGTGATGATCAGAAAGAAATTGAGCAGATTATTGGCAGTGAAAAGCTGAACTATGCTCCCTTAACGGATCAACAAAATAGAATCGAGAAAATTTGGAATTTATCAGAAGCCATTTTGAATGAACAGGTTCTAGATATTATCTATCAAAAACCTTATTCTGAGTCTTCTAAGAGGCAGACTGTTTTACCAGTCTCTCTTTATTATGATAGTCATTATTTCTATCTAGTTGTCTACCAGTTGAAACATGCTACTTATATTACTTTAAGAGTAGACCGTATCCAGTCATGGACTCTTAGTAGTATAGAGAAACCCTCTATTTCTTATCGAAATAAATTTAGAGATGGTGACATTCGTAACGAGAGAGTAGATGCTTTTATCGGGAAGAAAATCAGTATTGAAATCGAGTATTTGTACGATCCGACTATTGTGATGGATCAATTTCCAAATGCAAAAATAGTTGGGAAAAATGGCAACTGGACTCATTTTAAGTTTGAAAGTCAACACACACCGGGGCTTAAACGCTGGTTGTTGGGGCAAGGGGAAGCAGTTACTGTTTTGTCTCCTCGGATTTTAGTAGAGGATATGAAGCAAACAGTTCAAGAAATGCTAGATAAATATAATAGATGAGGATAAAATGACTATTCAATTTACTTCTAAAAAGGTTGGAGAACTATTGAAAGAAGAGGGTTTGCGGATTCCTTCTTATCAAAGGCCATATAAATGGAACAGAAAACATATCCGTAATCTTTTTTATGATTTACGAGATGCTATGGGGAAAAAGGAATATCAGATTGGTTCCGTTATCTTACATGAAAATGATGGATATGATATTGTCGATGGACAGCAACGGCTAATTTCAATTTCTTTGTTTCTTCATTCGTTAGATGATTTAGAGAATTATAAGGGTGCTAATCAACTGTTGAGTGCTGAAGAATTTGGAGAGATATCTTGCTATCATGCGAGTGAAAATTATAATGAGTGGAAAAATTTAACTCAATTAGTTGGCGAAAATGAGGCAAAAGATATTTGCAACTTTTTATTAGAGAATTGTGCTGTCTCTGTGATTACTATGCCCCAAGAACGATTATCAGAAGCCTTTCAGTTATTTGATTCTCAGAATAATCGTGGAAAATCTCTAGAACCTCATGATTTGCTCAAATCCTATCATCTTCGCAAGGAAGATACCGAAGATGAAAGAATTGTTGAAAAGTGGGAGCAATTTGTAGAGGATAAAGAGTTAAGTCTCAAAGAGTTGTTTGATAAACATCTTTTTCGTATGAGACGTTGGTCGCGAGGAGAGACAGGATTAACAAACAAGCGTTATGGCTCTTATCTCCGTTTTACAGAGGATTTTATTGACGATTTTAAAGGCGTTGATTTGAATCAGAACTTTCCATATCTAGAATTGTATCGTCATATTGAAAATCTTCCCATGTCCATTACTATGCCAATCATTGATGGAAGTAAATTTTTTGAGTATATTGAATCTGCTCATGGAACTATTAAAGAACATAAAGATTTTTTAAATGCAGAGTTAGGATTTTCTGATGAACCTGAAGGGGAAGAAAAAAATGTAGCTTACCCAAAAGGTATGTTGAACATTTACAATAGCTCAAAAGGACGCTATCTTAAATGTCACAATATATTCCTAAATATTTGCTCGCTTTTCGCAGATAGATTTGGAAAAGAGGAGCTATCAAAGGAGATAGTAGAGACCTTGTTTATTTGGTCTTACTACCCTCGAGTTAAGTCTAAAGCCATATATGATGCGACGGTTGGGAACTATGCTGCTGGCGGAAGGTTTAGACAAAAAGAAGTTCAAAAGCTATTTCAACTTTTATCTCATGCTGTCACTCCGAATGATTTCATGATAAAGATAGATAGAGAATTATTTGAAAATTATACTGTGGACAAGATTATAGAAGAGGAAAAAGATAAATGGTAGAAACACATATAAGCTTATCAGTTAATCGTTTGTTAAATGAAGATACCTATGCTATTCCTCTTTATCAGAGAAATTTTGCTTGGACTTATGATGAAATTGAGCAGTTATTGAACGACGTAGCAGATGCTTTTCAAGAAAATAGAGACAATTACTATAAAAATAGAGACAATTACTATATTGGAACATTAGTCGTTAATAAAGAGAATGGCATTTTCAAAATCATAGATGGGCAACAACGGACAACAGCCCTTAATTTGATTGCCTTAGCTTTGAAGCATGAGTTTGGTTTTGATAGATTGAAAGCTGTCAATCTTACCTTCCCAGCTAGGAAGAAATCAAATAAGAATATTCAAGACTTATTTGCCAAGAAAAAAATTTTAGAGGATGATGAAAATGAGCTGACTAGAGGCTACGGATATGCTAAAGACGCATTGAAAAAAGTGCTAGAGGAGCGCCAGCTTAATCCTCAGTCTTTCGTTGATTATCTTTTTGAGAATGTCATCATTTTTCGGAGTATACTTCCTGAAGATTTAGATTTGAATCTTTATTTCGAACGTTTCAACTCTCGAGGAGAACAACTAGAGGCTCATGAGATTCTTAAGGCGCAAATGATGGCTAAGTTCGGTACAGATCAAGAAATGGCGCAAAAGTTTGCAAGAATTTGGGATGCCTGTGCAGAGTTTGATAAGCCGGTAATAAAAACTTTTCACATCCGAAGTAGACCAAACAATACTGATGAAGAGGGGGAGAAAATTTTTGGTAAAGAATTTACTAACTTCAAATTGGAAAGTGTATTTGAGAAAATAAGAGTAAAAAAAATTGAGCAACGAAGTTTACTAGATGTACTTACTCAGACAAAATATGAAAGTAATAGCTTAGTAAATAATGGAGCAGATATTTCAAATTATACAACTGTAATTGATTTTCCAACATTTTTACTTCAAGTTTTTTTCATCATGGAAGGAAATGACGAAACTACATTTGATGATAAAAAATTATTGAAAATTTTTGAAATTGAACGACGAGATAGAGAATGGGTTCAACAATTTGGGCAACTACTTCTGACTATGAAGCATATATTTGATACGCTTATCGTAAAAAATGTCCAATTAGAAAATGAAACCGAATGGCAAATCAAGCGAGGTAAGCATGAGACATATCAACGAAATGAAAATGGAGGATGGAAATATGTTCGAATTAATTATCAAAACAATACTTTTGACAATTTAAACAAAAACATTATCCTCCTTCAATCTATGTTTGCTGTGACCTTTACGGCCAATCGTGATAGTCGTTGGTTATATGAAATCTTGCAATTCTTGTTTAACCATATTGAAGAGTTAAATCAAACAGAATTTGCTAGTCAGTTTAAGGATTTTCTTGAAAAAATGGCAGTGAGATATGCTGAGGAAAGATTGTTTACCGAAGATAAAAGTATCAAAAAATATGGTGCAATTCCTGTTTATGCTTTTAACTTTGTGGATTATGTTTTGTGGAAAAATCGTGCCGAATTAGAGAAAGAGTACAAGGATATTAATTTTGATCATTTCAAATTTGCTTATCGTCGCTCCATAGAGCATTGGTATCCTCAGAATCCAAATGGACAGGATGGAGAAAGCCAATTACCTGCGGAATTTTTACACTCCTTTGGTAATCTTTGTATCATTACCGATAGTCAGAATTCCCGGTTTGGCAACTCCTATCCAGAGGCTAAATTAGAGCAATGGGAAAGAGAAGGGATATTCCATCGTCAGAGTTTAAAATTACAGATGATGGCAAAGATAACTTCTAAAAAAAATAGATGGGATATTGGTGAGATTCAATCTATGGAAAAAGAAGTGGAAAGGTATGTACAAAATTTTTATAATAGCTAATTAAAACAAGCTTTAGTAAGCTTGTTTTTTAAAATACCAATATATGTGATATACTAGTAAGGGAAGGATTTTGTAAAAGACAAACCAGCTCAAAAAGTTTTTGACTATCAGTTAGAACTTGCTGATCAGACAATTCTTCTATCAACAGCACTCTTGTCAGGTGCTATTGCTTTAGCAGGATTATTCTCTGCTTTGAAAGAAAAATAAAAATAGAAAAGAGAAAACAATATGGTTTTACCAAATTTTAAAGAAAATCTAGAAAAATATGCGAAATTATTGGTTGCGAACGGAATCAACGTGCAACCTGGTCACACTTTGGCTCTCTCTATCGATGTGGAGCAACGTGAGTTGGCTCACTTAATTGTCAAAGAAGCTTACGCTTTGGGTGCGCATGAGGTTATCGTTCAGTGGACAGATGATGTCATTAACCGTGAGAAATTCCTCCATGCGCCGATGGAGCGTCTGGACAATGTACCAGAATATAAGATTGCTGAGATGAACTATCTTTTGGAGAACAAGGCTAGCCGTCTTGGGGTTCGTTCATCTGACCCAGGTGCCTTGAACGGAGTGGATGCTGACAAGCTATCAGCTTCTGCTAAAGCTATGGGACTTGCTATGAAGCCAATGCGAATCGCAACTCAATCCAACAAGGTTAGCTGGACGGTAGCAGCCGCTGCTGGACTTGAGTGGGCTAAGAAAGTCTTTCCAAATGCTGCGAGCGACGAAGAAGCAGTCGATCTCCTTTGGGACCAAATCTTTAAAACTTGCCGTGTCTACGAAGCAGATCCTGTTAAGGCTTGGGAAGAGCATGCAGCTATTCTCAAGAGTAAGGCCGATATGCTCAATAAAGAACAATTTTCAGCCCTTCACTACTCAGCGCCAGGGACCGATTTGATCCTTGGCTTGCCGAAGAACCACGTTTGGGAATCAGCTGGTGCTATCAATGCACAGGGCGAAGGATTCTTGCCAAATATGCCGACAGAGGAAGTATTCACAGCGCCTGACTTCCGTCGCGCAGATGGTTATGTCACTTCTACAAAACCGCTTAGTTATAATGGCAACATCATTGAAGGCATTAAGGTAACCTTCAAGGATGGGCAAATCGTAGACATTACTGCTGAGAAGGGTGATCAGGTCATGAAAGACCTTGTCTTTGAAAATGCGGGTGCGCGTGCCTTAGGTGAATGTGCCTTGGTACCAGATCCAAGTCCAATTTCTCAGTCAGGTATTACCTTCTTTAACACCCTTTTTGATGAAAATGCTTCAAACCACTTGGCCATCGGTGCTGCCTATGCGACTAGCGTCGTTGGTGGTGCAGAGATGAGTGAAGAAGAGCTTGAAGCTGCTGGTCTTAACCGTTCAGATGTTCACGTGGACTTTATGATTGGGTCTAGTCAAATGGATATCGATGGTATCCGTGAGGATGGGACACGTGTACCACTCTTCCGTAACGGAGATTGGGCAAATTAAGGAGATAATATGTTAGGAAGTATGTTCGTTGGTCTCCTAGTGGGATTTTTAGCAGGTACTCTGACCAATCGTGGAGAGCGAATGGGATGTTTTGGAAAAATGTTTCTCGGATGGATTGGTGCCTTTATAGGCCACTTGCTTTTTGGGACTTGGGGACCGATAATAGCAGGAACTGCCATTATTCCGGCAGTACTAGGTTCCATGATTGTCTTAGCGATTTTCTGGAGACGAGGAAGTTAATTTCTTAAATCTGATACTCAATGAAAATCAAATAGCAAACTAGGAAACTAGCCGCAGGTTACTCAAAGCACTGTTTTGAGGTTGTAGATAGAACTGACGAAGTCAGCTCAAAACACTGTTTTGAGGTTGCAGATAGAACTGACGAAGTCAGTAACATATATACGGCAAGGCGACGTTGACGCGGTTTGAAGAGTATGAAATGAAAAGGAGGTTGGTCATTGAGACAGCCTCCTTTTGATATGATATAATAGTTCTATGAGATTAGATAAATTTTTAGTTGCCTGCGCTGTGGGGAGCCGAACTGAGGTCAAAAACTTGCTCAAGGCTGGTCGCGTGACGGTAAATGGTAAAAAAGAAAAATCAGCTAAATTGCAGATTGATGAAGAAAGAGATGAGATTCGCTTTGATGGGCAAGTGTTGGAGTATGAAGAGTTTGTCTACTACATGATGAACAAGCCCCAAGGAGTTATCTCAGCGACTGAGGATCCTAAACACAGAACGGTGTTGGACTTGTTGGATGACTTGGCTCGGAGCAAGGAAGTTTTCCCAGTAGGGCGCTTGGATATTGACACGCATGGTCTTTTGCTCTTGACCAATGATGGTCAGCTGGCCCATGCTCTTCTTTCGCCCAAGCGTCATGTGGACAAGACCTATTTGGCTCAGGTCAAGGGAATTATGGCCCAAGAAGATGTGGAGATATTTGCCAAGGGCATTCCGCTCAAAGACTTTACTTGTCAGCCTGCTAAACTGGAGATTCTTTCCACAGATGCAGAAAAGAATCAGAGTCAAATCCGTGTGACTATTGCAGAAGGGAAGTTTCATCAGGTCAAGCGTATGGTGGCCTACTGTGGCAAGGAAGTAGTAGACTTGCAACGTTTGACTATGGGAACGCTAGTATTGGATGAGAACCTAGAACGAGGAGAATGGCGTCGCTTGACTAAGGAGGAATTGGAAAATCTTCTTGCTAGTATTGCTTAATTTGGTTTATATTCGAAAAAGGTGAGGGAGAATATCCTTGCCTTTTATGTTTTTCAGTTGCTTACTTTGTGAAAAGAGTTATAATAGACTGTAGAATAAAAGGAGGAATCTATGAACGCGATTCAAGAATCATTTACTGATAAACTATTTGCCAATTATGAAGCAAATGTAAAATACCAAGCGATTGAAAATGCTGCTAGTCACAATGGAATTTTTGCAGCTCTAGAACGTCGCCAAAGCCATGTAGATAACACACCTGTTTTCTCATTGGATTTGACCAAGGACAAGGTAACTAACCAGAAAGCATCTGGTCGTTGCTGGATGTTTGCAGCCCTTAACACCTTCCGCCACAAGCTCATCTCACAATACAAACTGGAAAATTTTGAGTTGTCACAGGCCCACACATTCTTCTGGGACAAGTATGAGAAATCAAACTGGTTCTTGGAACAAGTCATTGCGACTGCAGACCAAGACCTGACGAGCCGTAAGGTTAAATTCCTACTCCAAACACCACAACAAGATGGTGGACAATGGGATATGGTCGTTTCTCTCTTTGAGAAATATGGTGTCGTTCCTAAGTCTGTTTATCCAGAGTCTGTTTCATCTAGCAGCAGTCGTGAGCTAAATGCCATTCTCAACAAATTGCTTCGTCAAGATGCTCAAATCTTGCGTGACTTGCTTGCTTCTGGGGCAGACCAAGCGACTGTTCAAGCTAAGAAAGAAGACCTCTTGCAAGAAATCTTTAATTTCCTTGCCATGTCATTAGGACTTCCACCACGTAAATTTGACTTTGCTTATCGCGATAAAGATAACAACTACCAAAGTGAAAAGGGCATCACACCACAAGAGTTTTACAAGAAATATGTCAATCTTCCACTAGAAGACTACGTTTCTGTTATCAATGCTCCAACTGCTGATAAACCATACGGTAAATCTTACACAGTTGAGATGTTAGGAAATGTGATTGGTAGCCGTGCGGTTCGCTACATCAACGTGCCGATGGAGCGCTTGAAAGAGTTGGCAATTGCTCAAATGCAAGCAGGTGAGACTGTTTGGTTTGGTTCTGATGTTGGTCAGCTCAGCAACCGTAAAGCTGGAATCCTTGCGACAGATGTTTATGACTTTGAATCAAGCATGGACATTAAACTCACTCAAGACAAGGCTGGACGTTTGGACTATAGTGAAAGCTTAATGACCCACGCCATGGTCTTGACAGGTGTTGATTTGGACGAAAATGGCAAGTCAACCAAGTGGAAGGTTGAAAACTCTTGGGGAGACAAGGTCGGTACAGATGGTTACTTTGTTGCCTCAGACGCTTGGATGGACGAATACACTTACCAAATCGTTGTTCGCAAAGAATTGCTGACAGCAGAAGAACAAGCTGCCTATGAATCAGAACCAATTGTACTCGCACCATGGGATCCAATGGGTGCCTTGGCCGAATAAAAGTATAGAAAAAAGGAATCAGATTTTAGAACCTGATTCCTTTTAAGTTGCTTGATTACATGATGTGAAGAACATGTGCCACAATACCCACTGCGAAGAGTGCAAGGATAATAGTGATTGGAGATACTTTTTTCTTAAGCAAGTACATGCAAAGGAGAGTAAGGAGTAGTCCTGATAGTCCAGGGATCAACATATCCAAGTTTTGTTGGAAAGTAGTAACTTTTTCAGGTGTTTGAGACAATCCTTGTCCTACTTGTGCGAATGCTTCTTGAATACCTTTAGATCCTTCTGGCAATTTATCCCAATGGATATAAGCCTTTTCATCTAGTTGAACTTTGGCAACATCGAAAGCAAATTTAATATTTACCCAACGTTGAACAAGGACAGCAAGAATGAACATACCAAGGATAGAAGCTCCTTTAGTGATGTCTTGGAGGATACCGCCAGACATATCTTTAGTGATTTCTGATCCAGCCTTGTATCCAATCTCTTGTGTATACCACAAGAATGACATACGAATCAAGTTCCAAAGAACGAAGAAGAGGATTGGACCTAAGATATTACCAGTAAGGGCAAGTGAAGCACCGAGTGATCCAAGGATTGGGCGTACTGTAAACCAGAATACTGGGTCACCGATACCAGCAAGAGGTCCCATCATACCGATTTTAACCCCTTGGATAGCAGCATCATCAATTTCAACACCGTTAGCACGTTCTTCTTCAAGTGCAAGAGTAACCCCCATGATTGGAGCGGCTACATATGGGTGAGTGTTGAAGAACTCAAGATGGCGTTCAAGAGCAGCGATTTGATCTTCTTTTTTAGTGTAGAGTTTTTTAAGAGCTGGAATTAATGAGTAAGCCCAACCCAAGTTTTGCATACGTTCATAGTTCCAAGAACCTTGTAAGAAAGTTGAACGCCACCAAACTTTTTTACGATCTGATTTAGTTAATTGAAGTTTTTCAGTCATGATGTTTTCAGTCCTTTCTTATCTTAGTAGTCTTCTAGGATATCGCCGATTGGGTCGTTAGAAGTTGCGGCTCCTCCGCCACCATTTCCACCAGTTTTAGAAAGGTGAAGGTAGATAAGAGCGATAGCAACACCGATAGCACCAAATCCGATTAGAGTAATATCTGACACGGCAGCAAGCACGAAACCGATAGCGAAGAATGGCCATACTTCACGAGTTGCCATCATGTTGATAACCATAGCGTAACCAACGGCAACAACCATACCACCACCGATAGCCATACCATCTTTGAGCCAATCAGGCATAGCATTTAGAATGCTTTGTACTGTTTCAGTTGGTACCATTAGAAGGAGTGCTGCAGGGACTGCAATACGAAGACCTTGAAGAAGAAGTGCGACAAAGTGAGCACGTTCAACTGCTTTGAAGTCACCTTTTTTAGCAGAAGCATCAGCAGTGTGAACCAATCCGACAGAGAGTGTACGGACAATCATAGTCAAGAATAGACCAGCAACTGCAAGAGGGATAGCAACCGCTTGGGCAACACCGATACCTGTCTTAGTAAAGTCGCCACCAAGAACCATGATAATGGCAGCAGCAACAGAAGCAAGAGCAGCGTCAGGAGCTACGGCAGCTCCGATGTTAGCCCAACCAAGGGCGATCATTTGAAGAGAACCACCAAGGATAATCCCTGCTTCAAGGTTACCGGTAACAAGACCGATAAGGGTACAAGCTACGATTGGTTGATGGAATTGGAACTGGTCGAGGATACCTTCAAGACCTGCTAGGAAGGCTACAACGACTACTAAAACCATAGAAATAATAGACATCTTTAAAATCCTTTCATAAAATCGATTATTGCACGTTTGCTTTGTTGATCAAGTCAAACAAATCTTTTTTGGTGTCGTTTGGTACTTTACGTACATCAAATTCAACACCAAGGTCACGCATTTTTTCAAATGTAGCAACGTCTTCTTTATCCATAGACAAAACGTTGTTAACCATTGTTTTACCAGTTGAGTGAGCCATTGATCCAACATTAAGAGTTTTGATTGGCACGCCACCTTCGATAGCACGAAGGGCATCTTGAGGTGTTTCAAACAAGATAAGGGCATGTGTTCCTCCGAAGCGAGGATCTTTTGCAACGTCGATTAGTTTTTGGATAGGAACAACATTTGCTTTCACTTTACCTGGAGCTGCTTGTTTAATCAATTCTTTACGTAATTCGTCTTTAGCTACGTTATCTGAAGCAACGATGATACGGTCTGCTTTTGAATCTGGAGTCCAAGCAGTTGCAACTTGACCGTGAAGTAAACGAGTGTCTAGACGGGCAAGGTTGATTTTGAGTTTACCGTCTCCGATGACAGTTCCTTCTGGAATAGCAGCTTGGGCAACTGGAGCAGCTGCAGCGCTTGCTACTTCCTCAACTGGGTTTAGCTCTTCTGGAAGAGCTTTGATGCCATCTTTGGCTTCTTTAATGATATTAGCAGCGACTTTTTCTACACCTGCAGCAGCGTCCATGAGGCGCTCTGTGTAGGCTTGAATTAACATCGGTAAGTTAAGTCCTGTGATGATGGCAAACTTACGCTCAGGATTTTCTCCCATCACGCGACTAGCTTGGTTAAATGGAGATCCACTCCAAAGGTCAGCCAAAACTAGAACCTCATCTTCTGCGTCAAATGCAGCAACAGCGTTATTAAACTTAGCGTATAGATCATCAGGACCTTCATTTGGCATAAAGGTTACAACTTGAACCTTTTCTTGTTCACCAAAGATCATAGATCCTGACTGATGAATACCCGCAGCAAATTCGCCGTGGCTCGCAATAATGATTCCGATACTCATTATTGTCATTCCTCCTTTTTTGTTTTAGTTTTCGTTTAAGAAAACTTTAAGACTGTTTAAGTATAAACCGTTTTCATCTAAAAATCAACTATTTATCATAAAATAATTAAAAATATTACATCTGAAAATATTGATATATTGAGTTTTAGAGAAGTTTTTTTGAATCCTTATTAAAAAATTTAATATAAAAAAGTTGGAAGCGCATTCCAACTTTTAAAATAGGTTTCTAATAGATTAGTGGGTGAAGTCGAGTACCATACGTCCTTGGATTTGACCTTTTTCCATTTCGTCGAAAATGGCTACGGCATCTTCTATTGGACGTTTTTGAACAACTGGAACTACTAAACCTTCTGCACCGAATTGGAAGGCTTCTTCCAAGTCTTTACGAGTTCCTACAAGAGAACCGATGACTTGGATTCCATCTAGAACGGTTTTTACGATACTTAGTTCCATCATTTCAGAAGGAAGGCCGACAGCGACAACGCGACCACCAGCACGAACTGAGTCAACAGCCTGGTTGAAGGCAACTTTAGATACAGCAGTTACGACAGCTGAATGAGCTCCACCATCAGTTTTTTCCTTGATGAGTCCTGGTACATCTTCAACTTCGAGGCCGTTAATAACAATGTCAGCGCCTACTTCTTTTGCAAGGGCAAGTTTGTCGTTATTGATATCAACTGCGATGACATGAGCATTGAATACTTTTTTAGCGTATTGAACAGCTAGGTTACCAAGGCCACCAGCACCGTAAAGAACAACCCATTGGCCTGGTTCAACTTTGGCCTCTTTAATAGCTTTATAGGTTGTTACACCAGCACATGTGATAGAAGAGGCTTGGGCTGGATCAAGTCCGTCAGGAACTTTAACAGCATAGTCTGCTGTTACGATACATTGTTCAGCCATACCACCGTCTACTGAGTAGCCGGCATTTTTTACTGTACGGCAAAGAGTTTCACGGCCAGTTGTACAGTATTCGCAAGTACCACATCCTTCAAAGAACCAAGCAACGCTGACGCGGTCGCCGACTTTAAGACTTTTAACATCTGGTGCAATTTCTTTAACGATACCAACACCTTCGTGACCTAGGACACGTCCTGGTACCTGACCGAAGTCGCCATGGGCAACGTGGAGGTCAGTGTGGCAAACACCACAGTATTCAATTTCTACAAGTGCTTCCCCAGTTTCAAGTGGACGGAGTACTTTTTCTTCAACAGCAACACCAGTGCTTTCTGGATTAACAACAACAGCTTTCATAGCTATCCTCCTTGATATTGACCGAGAACAGGGATAACGGGACTGGATTGATTTTGTGTCAACAGAGTCGAGTATGACGAGCTCTCTTGTATTTATATGTGAATTATATCACAAAAGAAAGCCTTTTCCAAGGTTTTGGAGGCAAAAAGTAGAACAATCGATTAACTGGTTGATGAGACTGTGAAAAGAGCACAAAGACCAGCTCGCAAGCTGGTCAGAATGAACTATAAGAATAAGTCTTGCAGGGTTTTGGCAACTCCGTCTTGGTCATTTGTCAAGGAAATTTGCTCATCTGCATAGGGGAGTAGCTCTGGGTTGGCATTTTTCATTGCATAACCTTTCCCAGCAAAAGCAAGCATTTCGGTATCATTGTGTTCGTCTCCAAAGGCAATCAAATCCTTTTTATCGCGGTTCATTACCTTGAGCAAGTAGTCCAAAGCAAAGGCCTTGTTGACACCTTTTGGGGTACACTCAAGGATATTGAGCGGCCCTCCCCAGGTATTGATAGACAGTTGATGCTGGTAGAAGGCGTTCATTTCTTTTGCAAGGGCATACTTGTCACTGGCTCTGGTCTGCAACAGGATACAGTTAGGATCCTTAGTTACCAACTCAGGCTGGAATTGATTTTCAGGCTGGAAAGCTTCTACACCAAATAGTTTGGGATTAGCAATTTCTTCATTAGGATTTGTAATGTAGAATTTTTTACGATATTCTCCAGCGATAAAATCGGCTTGAATGTCCTCTGAACGTCGAACCATGTCTAGCAGATATTTTTTGTCTACGGTTAAACACTTTTCAAAGCTCCAAACTTGGTCTGGTAAATGAGTAAGGGAGCCGTTGAAATTAATCATAGGAGTGTCTAAGCCCAGTTCACGGTAAAAATCTTTTGACATACGGTAAGGGCGACCTGTCGTAATAATAACCTGATGGCCTTTTTCAGCAACTTTTTTGATGGTTTTTTTGGTAAAGTCAGAAATTTGACTGTCTGAGTTGAGCAGGGTTCCATCCAGGTCAACTGCAATAATTTTCTTCGTCATAGGGACCTTTCTAGTGTCTTTTCAGATAAGATGTCTACTATTATAACAGAAAGCAGGCAGAAAAGCAGATTCGAAACAAAAAAAGAAATTTCATCAAATTCTTAAATAAATCAAACAAAGATATTGAAAAAGTGAATGATAAATGATATAATTCTATTATTGTTCGTAAAAATTAAAAGGAGATTGATAATGGACAAATTATTTAAACTAAAAGAGAACGGTACAGACGTTCGTACAGAGGTTCTCGCTGGTTTAACAACTTTCTTTGCAATGAGCTATATTCTCTTTGTAAACCCACAAATTCTTTCGCAAACAGGAATGCCTGCTCAGGGTGTATTCCTCGCAACGATTATCGGTGCAGTTGCTGGTACCCTGATGATGGCCTTCTACGCCAACTTGCCATATGCTCAAGCGCCAGGTATGGGACTCAATGCCTTCTTTACCTTTACAGTTGTATTTGGACTCGGTTATTCTTGGCAACAAGCCCTAGCTATGGTCTTCATCTGTGGAATTATCTCATTGATTATTACCTTGACAAATGTTCGTAAAATGATCATTGAATCGATTCCAAACGCCCTTCGTTCAGCTATTTCAGCTGGTATCGGTGTCTTCCTTGCCTACGTAGGTATTAAGAATGCTGGACTTTTGAAATTTTCTATCGATCCAGGAAATTACACGGTTGCAGGAGAAGGGGCTGATAAGGCTCAAGCAGCGATTACAGCAAATGCTTCAGCAGTTCCAGGCTTGGTCAGCTTTAATAATCCAGCTGTTTTGGTGGCTCTTGCAGGACTTGCTATTACAATCTTCTTTGTCATTAAAGGGATTAAAGGAGGAATTATCCTCTCTATCTTGACAACAACTGTTCTTGCTATCGCAGTTGGTTTGGTAGATTTGTCTAGTATCGATTTTGCTAATAACCATGTTGGTGCAGCCTTTGAAGACTTGAAGACAGTCTTTGGTGCAGCTCTTGGTTCAGAAGGTTTGGGAGCTTTGATTTCAGATACAGCTCGCTTGCCTGAAACTCTGATGGCCATTCTTGCCTTCTCATTGACAGATATTTTTGATACAATTGGTACCTTGATCGGTACAGGTGAAAAAGTTGGTATCGTAGCGACAAATGGTGAAAATCACCAATCAGCTAAGTTGGACAAGGCTCTTTACTCTGACTTGATTGGTACTTCAATTGGTGCCATTGCAGGTACTTCAAACGTAACGACTTATGTTGAGTCTGCTGCTGGTATTGGTGCTGGTGGACGTACTGGTTTGACAGCCTTGGTTGTAGCTATCTGTTTTGCGATCTCAAGCTTCTTTAGTCCACTTCTAGCGATCGTACCAACAGCCGCTACAGCTCCAATCTTGATTATCGTTGGGATTATGATGTTGGCTAGCTTGAAAAATATCCATTGGGACGATATGTCTGAAGCGGTTCCTGCTTTCTTCACATCTATCTTTATGGGATTCAGCTACTCTATCACTCAAGGGATTGCAGTTGGTTTCTTGACTTACACTTTGACTAAGCTTGTTAAAGGTCAAGCTAAAGATGTTCATGTCATGATTTGGATTTTGGATGCCTTGTTTATCCTTAACTACATCAGCATGGCCTTATAATAGGATAACCCAGGGGGAATTTCCCCCTTTTTTAATACAAAGGAGATAGGTGATGAAAGAGAAAAGTATCTGGAAAGAATTATTGAATCGTGCAGGTTGGCTGTTAATCTTTCTGCTAGCGACAATTTTATATCAGATTCCTATAGGGGTTACTGCTATTTTAACTTTAAATGCAGTACCATTGTTACAGTCAGGACTGATAGTTGCTGGTATTTCAATTGTAGTTTTAGTACTATTTATTTTTGGAGCTCGTAAAACGCAATTAGCAAGTTTTAATTTTTCTTTTTTTAGAGCTAAGGATTTGGCACGCTTGGGCTTAAGTTATCTAGTCATTATCGGATCAAATATACTTGGTTCTATCTTGTTACAACTGTCAAATGAGACGACAACAGCTAACCAGTCTCAGATTAACGATATGGTTCAGAATAGTTCTCTGATTTCTAGCTTCTTCTTGCTAGCCTTGCTCGCTCCGATTTGTGAGGAAATCTTGTGCCGTGGGATTGTTCCTAAAAAGATTTTCCGAGGAAAAGAGAACTTGGGATTTGTAGTCGGTACGATTGTGTTTGCTTTATTGCATCAACCAAGTAATTTACCTTCTTTATTGATTTATGGAGGTATGTCGATCGTTCTGTCTTGGACGGCTTACAAGACCCAACGTTTGGAAATGTCTATCTTACTTCACATGATTGCGAATGGGGTTGCTTTCTGTTTGTTGGCTTTTGTGGTAATCATAAGTCGGATATTAGGGATTTCTGTTTAAGATTTTTGACAATTGCTTACTTGTTTCTACTGGGAAAAAGATGAATGCAATCGTGTCCATCTTTTTCTTTTTATGGTAAAATAGAGAAATAATATGATGAAAAGCCTTGAGGGAGTGACCGATATGTCAAGTAAAGCCAATCATGCAAAGACAGCTATTTGTGGAATTATCAATGTAACCCCAGACTCCTTTTCGGACGGTGGTCAATTTTTTGCTCTTGAGCAAGCACTCCAGCAGGCTCGTAAATTGATAGCAGAAGGGGCTAGTATGCTCGATATCGGCGGAGAATCGACTCGCCCGGGAAGTAGCTATGTTGAGATAGAAGAGGAAATCCAGCGTGTTGTTCCAGTGATCGAAGCGATTCGCAAGGAAAGTGATGTCCTCATCTCCATCGATACTTGGAAGAGTCAAGTAGCAGAAGCTGCTTTGGCTGCTGGTGCCAATCTAGTCAATGATATCACTGGTCTCATGGGTGATGAAAAAATGGCCCATGTGGTAGCTGAAGCGAGAGCGCAAGTGGTCATTATGTTTAATCCAGTCATGGCTCGTCCTCAGCATCCTAGCTCGCTCATCTTTCCTCATTTTGGCTTTGGTCAAACCTTTACAGAAAAAGAGTTAGCTGATTTTGAAAAAATGCCAATCGAAGACTTGATGAAGGCTTTCTTTGACAGAGCCCTAGCGAGAGCGGACGAAGCGGGTATTGCACCAGAAAATATCCTGCTGGATCCAGGAATTGGTTTTGGTCTGACCAAGAAAGAAAATCTGCTTCTTTTACGGGACCTGGATAAACTACATCAGAAAGGCTATCCAATCTTTCTTGGAGTTTCGCGCAAGCGCTTTGTCATCAATATCCTTGAAGAAAATGGTTTTGAAGTCGATCCTGAGACAGAACTTGGTTTCCGCAATCGAGATACGGCTTCGGCTCATGTAACTAGTATTGCTGCAAGACAGGGTGTAGAAGTGGTGCGCGTGCATGATGTAGCTAGTCACAGGATGGCAGTTGAAATTGCGTCAGCTATTCGATTGGCAGAAGAAGCGGAAAATCTAGATTTAAAACAATATAAGTAAGATGAACGAAATTCAAAACAACCAGTGGATTGCCCACTACCGGACCGACCAACCGCATTTTGGCTTGGAACGCATGGTGGAACTGTTAGCTTTGCGTGGCAATCCCCATCTCAAACTCAAGGTTATCCATATCGGAGGAACCAATGGCAAGGGCTCGACCATTGCTTTTTTGAAAAATATGCTAGAAAAGATGGGGCTGAGAGTTGGTGTTTTCAGCTCCCCCTATCTCATTCATTACACAGACCAGATTAGCATCAATGGGGAATCTATCCCAGAAGCGAGACTAGAAGCTCTCATGGTGGACTATCAGTCTTTGCTTGAGGGAGAATCGGCCGCTAATTTACAGGGCACAACCGAGTTTGAGATTATAACAGCCATAGCCTATGACTACTTTGCCTCAGAGCAAGTAGATGTGGCTATCATGGAAGTGGGCATGGGTGGACTCTTGGATAGTACCAATGTTTGCCAGCCTATTCTAACAGGTATTACGACCATTGGATTGGACCATGTAGCCCTACTTGGTGACACCTTGGAAGCCATAGCAGAGCAGAAGGCTGGTATTATTAAACAAGGAATTCCCTTGGTGACAGGTCGTATCGCTCCAGAAGCTTTGGCTGTGATTGACCGCATTGCGGAAGGAAAAGATGCGTCGAGACTTGCCTACGGGACAGATTATCAGGTCAGCCATCAAAAGAGTGTGGTGACAGGTGAGGCCTTTGACTATACCAGTGCTGTCAGACAAGGTCGCTTTCAGACTGGTCTGCTTGGTTTGCACCAGATAGAGAATGCTGGGATGGCCATAGCTTTACTTGATGCTTTTTGTAAAGAAGATGGTCGAGAACTAGCAAGCAATCACTTGTTTGCTCAAGCCTTGGAAGAAACAAGTTGGCCAGGGCGTTTGGAAATCGTGTCAAGAGATCCTTTGCTGATTTTGGATGGGGCCCACAATCCTCATGCCATAAAGGCTTTAGTAGCAACCTTGCAAGAACGCTTTGCGGATTATCGTAAGGAAATCCTCTTTACTTGTATCAAAACCAAGGCCTTGGAGGATATGTTGGATTTGCTGGAGGAAATACCAGATACCGAGCTTACCCTGACACATTTTGACGATAGTCGGGCGACTGATGAAAACGTGCTGAAAGAGGCAGCCAAGTCTAGAAATCTCAGCTACCAAGGTTGGCAGGATTTTCTAGAGCAGAAATTGACAGATAAAAAAGAAGAGAAACAAACAGTTAGGATTGTCACGGGTTCCTTGTATTTCTTGAGCCAAGTGAGAGCCTATCTGATGGAGAGGAAAAAAGAGAATGGATAAACAAAAGATTGAAGCAGCTGTAAAAATGATTATCGAGGCTGTCGGAGAGGACGTTAACCGTGAGGGCTTGCAGGAAACGCCTGCTCGTGTGGCCCGTATGTACCAAGAGATTTTTTCAGGTCTTGGTCAAACAGCGGAGGAACATTTATCAAAATCCTTTGAGATTATCGATGATAACATGGTGGTAGAAAAGGATATCTTTTTCCATACTATGTGTGAGCACCACTTCTTGCCATTTTATGGGAAAGCGCATATTGCCTACATTCCAGATGGTCGTGTGGCAGGTTTGTCTAAGCTAGCTCGTACGGTTGAAGTTTATTCTAAAAAACCACAAATTCAAGAACGTTTGAATATCGAAGTGGCCGATGCCTTGATGGACTATCTGGGTGCTAAAGGAGCATTTGTTGTCATTGAGGCAGAACATATGTGTATGAGTATGCGTGGTGTCAGAAAACCAGGCACTGCAACCTTGACGACAGTAGCTCGTGGTCTATTTGAAACAGATAAGGACCTTCGAGATCAGGCTTATCGTTTAATGGGACTATAATACTCTTTGAAAATCTCTTCAAACCAGGTCAGCTTCCATCTGCAACCTCAAAACAGTGTTTTGAGCAGACTGCGGCTAGCTTCCTAGTTTGCACTTTGATTTTCATTGAGTATAAAAAGAATCCGCTTCAAGCGGATTTTTCGAGAAAGGAATCATTATGGATCAACTGCAGATTAAGGATTTGGAAATGTTTGCCTATCATGGTCTTTTTCCTAGTGAGAAGGAATTGGGGCAGAAGTTTGTCGTTTCCGCAATCCTATCCTATGATATGACCAAGGCGGCGACAGATTTGGATTTAACGGCTTCTGTCCATTATGGAGAACTGTGTCAGCAGTGGACGACATGGTTTCAGGAAGCGAGTGAGGACTTGATTGAAACGGTGGCCTACAAACTGGTAGAACGTACCTTTGAGGCCTATCCTATTGTCCAAGAAATAAAGCTGGAACTGAAAAAACCTTGGGCGCCAGTGCATTTGCCACTAGATACTTGCTCAGTAACTATTCATCGTCGCAAGCAACGAGCCTTTATCGCCCTAGGAAGCAATATGGGAGATAAACAAGCAAACTTGAAACAAGCCATTGACAAACTGCGAGTTCGTGGCATCCATATTCTCAAAGAGTCCAGTGTCTTAGCGACAGAGCCTTGGGGTGGAGTGGAGCAGGATAGCTTTGCCAATCAAGTGGTTGAGGTTGAAACCTGGTTGCCCGCTCCAGTTCTATTAGAGACCTTGTTAGCCATTGAGTCAGAGATGGGACGGGTGAGAAAAGTACATTGGGGGCCTCGTTTGATTGATTTGGATTTGCTCTTTGTGGAGGATCAGATTCTTTATACAGACGACCTCATCTTGCCTCATCCCTACATAGCTGAACGCCTTTTTGTCCTTGAGTCCTTACAGGAAATTGCGCCTCATTTTATCCATCCTACATTAAAGCAACCTATCCGCAACTTGTATAATGCTTTGAAAAAATAGAAAAAACTCTAGTTTTCAGTCACTTGCAACTGAAGGCTAGAGTTTTTATACTCTTCGAAAATCTCTTCAAACCACGTCAGCGTCGCCTTACCGTACTCAAGTACAGCTTGCAGCTAGCTTCCTAGTTTGCTCTTTGATTTTCATTGAGTATTAAAATAGGTCATTTTCTTCTGGGAGGAGGATAGTCTCTCTACCATCCATATCTAAAACCAGAACTCTCGGAGGATAAAGAGGGTCAAAGGGATGGTTAAAATCAAAATCAATGGCTGTAGGGAGATGTTGACTTGAGAAGTGGAAGGTAATTTTTCCTTGGTTATTGAGCAATTGAAACTCAAGTTCTTCTTCCAATTCAAAGACATTTTTTAAGAAATGGTCGATGATATACCAAAAAGAGTCAATGACATCATCAGGCAAGCTGGTAACAATGCCAAAACTAGCTGACCGCATGTGGGTATTGGTAAAAGCCATATTTCTTCCCCCTTTCTTTTCCCTTATCATACAGCAAATAGGATTAAAAATCAAGAAAAGGTGATTTTTTCTTCATAAACATAGCTTTCTATGAAATTTTTTTCAAACAATCTTCAAAAAATACTTGAAAGTGTTTACAAATAGTGATAAAATGGAATAAGTGGAATCATGAAAACGAAATTTTCATACCGTCTCTTTTTTGGAGTCTCGTGAGGTATGATATAGAAAGGAAATGGAATGAATACAGACGATACAGTAACGATTTATGATGTCGCCCGTGAAGCAGGAGTTTCAATGGCGACGGTTAGCCGTGTAGTCAATGGCAATAAGAATGTAAAAGAGAATACTCGTAAAAAAGTGCTTGAGGTGATTGATCGTTTGGATTACCGTCCAAATGCTGTGGCGCGTGGTCTTGCAAGTAAAAAGACAACCACTGTCGGTGTGGTGATCCCAAATATTACCAATGGTTATTTCTCAATGCTTGCTAAAGGGATTGACGATATCGCTGAAATGTACAAGTATAATATTGTCCTTGCCAATAGTGATGAGGATGATGACAAGGAAGTTTCAGTTGTCAATACCCTGTTTTCTAAGCAAGTGGATGGTATCATCTTTATGGGATATCACTTGACTGAAAAAATTCGTTCAGAGTTTTCTCGCTCTCGGACACCAGTTGTTCTTGCAGGAACTGTGGATGTAGAACATCAGCTTCCAAGTGTCAATATTGACTACAAACAAGCTACGATTGATGCAGTGACCTACCTTGCTAAAGAAAATGAGCGCATTGCTTTCGTTAGCGGTCCACTAGTGGATGATATCAATGGTAAGGTTCGTTTGGTTGGCTACAAGGAAGCCTTGAAAAAAGCAGGTATTTCTTATAGCGAAGGATTGGTATTTGAATCTAAATACACTTATGAAGACGGTTATGCCTTGGCAGAACGCTTGATTTCATCAAATGCAACTGCAGCAGTTGTAACAGGTGATGAGTTGGCAGCAGGTGTTTTGAATGGCCTTGCTGATAAGGGTGTGTCAGTACCAGAAGAATTTGAAATCATTACTAGTGATGATTCGCAAGTCTCACGCTTTACCCGTCCAAACTTGACAACTATTGCCCAACCTCTCTATGACCTTGGTGCTATTAGTATGCGTATGTTGACTAAGATTATGCACAAGGAAGAGTTGGAAGAACGTGAAGTTCTCTTACCTCATGGTTTGACAGAACGTCGTTCAACACGAAAACGTAAATAGAAAAAATCAGGGAATCGTGAAGATTTCCTGATTTTGCTTTCTGGAGAAGAGACTTAGCCTTCCATATAGTCTTTCAAAGCCTGCCCTGTTAGTCCGGCATTGAGGGCAATGAGGAGTTTCAAGCGAGCTTTTTGGGCATTGAGTTCTTTAACAAAGAAGACACCAGATTTTTGCAACTGCACGCCCCCACCTTGGTAGGCATAAACAGGTTCCGCAATACCGTTAAAGCATCGTGATACCAGGGCGACTGGGATTCCTTTTTGCAGAAGGTTTTCTAATTTTTGAGCAGTTTCTTTGGGAATATTACCAGCTCCGAAGGCTTGGATAATCAAGCCGTCCAATTGTTCCAAATCCAGCATATCAATCAGCTCATCTGTCATACCTGCATAAGCCGAGATGATAGGGACTAAGCCTTGTATGTGATCAAGGTCAAAGCGAACACGAGGTTCAGCTGTTTTGAAGTAGAGGATTTCCCGCTTCGTAATCAGACCAAGTGGCCCATGTGTTGGGGTCTGGAAGGTGCCGACGTTGGTCGTATGCGTTTTGGTAACATACTTGGCAGCATGAATTTCATCGTTCATAACAACCAAAACTCCTTTATCAGCAGCTCTGTCATCGCTAGCTACCCGCAAAGCACTCAGATAGTTATAAACGCCATCACTACCAAGTTCGTTGGAGCTGCGCATGGCACCTGTTAGAACGATAGGCATATGGGGAACTTCCATGGTATCAAGGAAATAGGCTGTTTCCTCTAAAGTATCGGTCCCGTGTGTGATCACCACTCCATCGTAGTTATTCGCTTCCTCTTTGATTTTTTGGTAGAGGGACAGCATATGCTTGGGCTTGATATGGGGGCTTGGTAGATTAAAAAAGTCTAGGGCGTGGACTTGGATTCCTTCAAGAGGATTGGACACATGGTTCATGGGATTATCTGAACTCGTCACAACAGCGCCAGAAGCATCGGCTTGCATGGAAATAGTTCCGCCCGTATGTAAAACAAGGATTTTCTTAGGCATGATTTACTCACTCTTTCTGAAATGTGGTATAATCATTGTATCACAAAAGGGGAGATTGGGATAGGATGGAAGTCAAAGCTGTTTTTTTTGATATCGATGGAACCTTGGTCAACGATCGCAAGAGTGTTTTGAAATCCACTAAGGACGCGATTAAAATCGTCAAAGAACAAGGGGTACTTGTCGGCGTAGCGACAGGACGAGGACCTTTTTTTGTTAAGGAATTGATGGACGATTTGGATTTGGACTTTGCGGTAACCTACAATGGCCAGTATATCTTTACTAAAGACAGAGTCTTGTTCACGAGTCCTATTTCCAAGTTACATTTGCGTCAGCTAATTAGCTATGCTAAAAAAGAGGGTAAAGAGATTGCCCTAGGGACCAAGGATGCCATGCTGGGTTCTAAAATCATGTCCTTTGGTCTGGGTTCTTTTTCCCAACGAATCAGTCGCTTCGTTCCCTCTGTTTTAACTCGGACGGTGAGTCATTCCTTTAATCGTATGGTCAGCAAGGTTGTTCCCCAAAAGGAAGAAGACCTGCTTCATCTAATGAATCAGCCTATCTACCAAGTCTTGATGCTGATGACGCCAGAAGAATCTGAGAAGGCGGCAGCTGATTTTGAAGACTTGAAATTGACACGTAGCAATCCTTTTGCAGCGGATGTCATCAATCAAGGAAATTCTAAATTGGAAGGTATTCGTCGAGTTGGGAAAGAATATGGCTTTGATCTCAACCAAGTCATGGCCTTTGGTGACTCAGATAACGACCTAGAAATGCTGGCGGGTGTCGGTATGTCGGTCGCTATGGGAAATGGTAGTAGCAGTGTCAAGGAAGTTGCCAAGCACATCACTACCAGCAATCAGCAAGATGGAATCCACAAGGCCCTGGAACATTTTGGTGTTCTGGCCTCAGAAAAAGTCTTTGTCAGCCGTGACTATCATTTCAATAAGGTCAAGACCTTCCACCACATGATGGATGAACGAACCCAAGAAGAACCTCGAGCTTGGGATTTAGAAGGTGCAACCCACAGGGCTGGCTTTAAAATAGAAGAATTGGTGGAGTTTGTTCGGGCTGCCAGCCCTTCGGAAGAGGACTTTGGTCAAGCTCTATCGCAACTTCATCAAGCTCTTGATAAGGCAGCAGATAAAGTAGCTAAGAAGACGCCTGCCCAGCAAGATTTGGTGGGCCAGGTGGATGCCTTGATTGACACGCTTTACTTTACCTACGGTAGTTTTGTTTTGATGGGGGTTGACCCAGAACGTATTTTTGATATTGTTCATCAGGCCAATATGGGGGAAATTTTCCCAGATGGCAAGGCTCATTTTGATCCAGTGACTCACAAAATCTTAAAACCAGATGATTGGGAAGAAAAATATGCTCCAGAACCTGCTATTAAAAAGGAACTGCAGCGCCAGCTCAAGGCTTACGAACGCCATAAAGAGAGAAATAAACAGTAAACAAAAAGGAGCTCTGAGCTCCTTTTCTTGGTAATTATAAGGTTTTTTCTTGTTCTCTCACCACCAGCAAATCGACCTTAGCATGGCGGAGAATGTATTCAGATGAAGAACCGACCAAGAGGCGTTCAAAGGCGTTGAGACCTGTTGCACCAACGAGGATGAGGTCCACTTCCTCAGCATCGGGAATAGTACGTGCTAGTAGGGTCTTTGGATTTCCCATTTCAATGACAATATGAACATCTGCCACCCCAGCATCTTTAGCACGTTTTTCGTACTCTTTCATCAGACTTTCAGCGTCGACTTGGAGTTCTTCGTAAACTTCAGCATCAAAGGTGGATACGCTTTGGAGAGCGCGTGTGTCAATGACATGTGCGATGGTGAGTTTAGCATCGTTTCGTAGAGCAGAATGAACTCCCTTGACAAAAGCCAAGTCCGCTTCTTTAGAACCATCGATTGCGACCATGATATTTTGGTAACGTTGTGCCATAATGAAACCTCCTGAAATTTTCTTACTATTATTGTAAACCTTTTCACTATAGAAGTAAAGCAAAAAAAGTATTTTTCAAAAGAATGTTAGCGCTTAAAATCTATATAAATATATGATAAAATAAAAGAAAGGATAGCAGGAAAGAAGTGAAGGGAGGGATAATGATGAAAAGCTCTTTTCAAAAATCAAATTTCCTTTATTATGGAATTATCCTAGTTTCAGTCTTGCTAGAAGTTATCATGATCTGGCAATTAGAGAGTCTGGTACCGTTTCTTTATCCAGGTTTTATCGGCTTTTTAGTCTTTCATGTACTCTACCATCTAATTTTATTCCTAGTTGCAAAACGAAGTGGGCGTTGGGATTACTTGATGATATGGGGACTTTTTCTCATGTTCAATCTTCTTTATGACTCCTTTTTAAGCTTGCTTTTTCTAGGTTTATCTTTTGGTATGTGATGTGACTTTCGCAAAATACCTGCTATCTCCCCTGTTTGCCCTCGCTTTTAGCGAGGCTTTTCTTCTATACGAAACTAGTAACACATTTCATACTCTTCGAAAATCAAATTCAAACCACGTCAACGTCGCCTTGCCGTACTCAAGTACAGCCTGCGGCTAGTTTCCTAGTTTGCTCTTTGATTTTCATTGAGTATCAGTAAACTTGTCGCATTTTCTTTCTAGTGGTATAATGTTACTATCCTGATGAATTGAGGAAACAAGATGAAAGAATATAACAAGTCTAGTAAGTTAGAGCATGTTGCTTATGATATCCGTGGTCCTGTTTTGGAAGAAGCCATGCGGATGCGAGCAAATGGAGAAAAGATTTTACGTCTGAATACAGGAAATCCAGCAGAATTTGGCTTTACAGCGCCAGACGAGGTCATTCATGACTTGATTATGAATGCGCGTGATAGTGAAGGTTACTCTGACTCAAAAGGGATTTTCTCAGCCCGTAAGGCCATCATGCAGTATTGCCAATTGAAGAAGTTCCCAAACGTGGATATTGATGATATCTACCTTGGAAATGGTGTCAGTGAGCTGATTGTCATGTCCATGCAGGGGCTTTTGGACAATGGAGACGAGGTATTGGTGCCAATGCCAGACTATCCTCTCTGGACAGCCGCTGTCAGTCTTGCTGGGGGAAATGCCGTTCACTATATCTGTGATGAAGCTGCAGAATGGTACCCAGATATTGACGATATCAAGTCAAAAATTACTTCCAATACTAAGGCGATCGTCCTTATCAATCCAAATAACCCAACTGGAGCCCTTTATCCTAAGGAACTCTTGTTGGAGATTATTGAGATTGCCCGTCAAAACGATTTGATTATCTTTGCGGATGAAATCTATGACCGCATGGTTATGGATGGACATGTGCATACGCCTGTGGCTAGTTTGGCACCAGATGTTTTCTGTGTCAGCATGAATGGTCTATCAAAATCTCACCGTATTGCTGGTTTCCGTGTGGGTTGGATGGTTTTGTCTGGACCTAAGACACATGTCAAAGGCTATATCGAAGGGCTCAATATGCTGTCCAATATGCGCCTTTGTTCTAACGTTTTGGCCCAACAAGTTGTACAAACTTCCTTGGGTGGCCACCAATCAGTTGATGAATTGCTCCTTCCTGGTGGACGAATTTACGAGCAAAGAAACTTCATCTACAATGCCATTCAAGATATTCCAGGTTTGTCTGCGGTTAAACCCAAGGCGGGACTCTATATCTTCCCAAAAATCGACCGCAATATGTACCGTATCGATGATGATGAGCAGTTTGTCCTTGATTTCTTGAAGCAGGAAAAGGTTCTCTTGGTTCATGGTCGAGGCTTTAACTGGCAGGAACCAGACCACTTCCGTATCGTTTACCTTCCTCGTGTTGATGAACTAGCCCAAATCCAAGAAAAAATGACTCGATTCTTAAAACAGTATCGTAGATAGGGCTTACATTCGAAAAAGCTGGAAACATTTGCCTAGAGCTATTGACAAAAGTGAAAGAATCAGATAGAATAGTAAAGTATGTTTAGTAACTGATCACTTTATAGCCGGCTAAACGAATACAAAATCTATGAGGAGGTATTCATCGTGAAACGTACTTATCAACCAAGTAAACTTCGTCGTGCGCGCAAACACGGATTCCGTAACCGTATGTCAACTAAAAACGGTCGTCGCGTATTGGCAGCTCGTCGTCGTAAAGGACGCAAAGTTTTGGCTGCATAATCCAAACGAACTATAACAAAAATCAGTAGGAACTCGAGTCTACTGATTTTTATTTTTGTAAAAAGTTCAAAAAGGCTTTATATTTTTGCTCAAATGGTGTATAATATTTCACATACTGTAAAAAATGGAGAATAATCATGAAGAAATCAAAAGTTATGCTTTTTGGAGCTATGGCTTTGACAGCAGGTCTAGCTCTAGCGGCATGCGGGTCATCCCAATCAAGCAATGCAGACAAGACATACTCTTATATCTTTGTCAGCAACCCTGATACCTTGGATTACATTACCTCTACACGAGACTCTACATCTAGTATCACAACCAACTTGATTGATGGGTTGTTGGAAAATGACCAGTATGGCAATCTCATTCCCTCTATGGCTGAGTCATGGACTGTGTCAAAAGATGGTTTGACTTACACCTATAAGATCCGTCAGGGGGCTAAATGGTACACTTCTGAAGGAGAAGAGTATGCGGATGTGACGGCTCATGACTTTGTGACTGGTCTCAAGTATGCGGCTGATAAAAAGGCTGAAAACTTGTACTTGGTACAAGACTCTATCAAGGGTCTAGCAGACTATGTTGAAGGGAAATCATCTGATTTTGGAACTGTTGGTGTTAAGGCGGTGGATGATTACACGCTACAATACATTCTCAACCAACCTGAGACTTACTGGAACTCTAAAACGACAGCAAGTATCCTTAATCCTGTAAATGAAGCTTTCTTGAAGTCTAAGGGAGATGACTTTGGAAGTGTGACACCATCAAGTATCTTGTCAAATGGTCCTTACTTGTTTAAGTCCTTCACATCAAAATCTTTGATTGAGTTTGATAAAAACCCTAACTACTGGGATAAGGATAATGTCAAAATTGAGAAAGTGAAACTTTCTTTCTTTGATGGTTCTGACCAAGACAGCATTGCAAGAGGTTTCTTGGATGGTAACTATACAGATGGTCGTATTTTCCCAACAAGTTCAGTATTTGCTGAACTCAAGAAGGGAAACGAGGACAAGATTACCTATACACCACAAAACTCAGTTACTTTCTACTATCTTTTCAACGTTAATCGTCAAAGCTATAAGCAGACTATGAAACAGTCTGATAAGGAAAAGACAGATTCACGCGCAGCTATGCAGAATAAAGATTTCCGTCAGGCTATCAACTTTGCCTTTGACCGTCATGCTTATGCAGCACAGACAAATGGTGAAGATGGAGCAGACCGTATCTTGCGTAACACAGTTACACCAAGTAACTTTGTCCAAGTTGGCGATAAGAACTTTGGTGACATTGTCAATGAGAAAATTGTCAACTATGGTAAAGATTGGGCAAATATCAACCTAAACGATGGTAAGCAAGCCTTCTTGAATCCTGAAAAGGCCAAAGAGAAGTTTGCGAAGGCCAAAGAAAGTCTGCAAGCTCAAGGAGTAACCTTCCCAATTCATTTGGATATGCCAGTTGACCAGACTGCTAAATTAGATGTGCAACAGGCTGGATCTTTCAAACAAACAGTGGAAGAAACTCTTGGTAAGGAGAATGTAGTCATTGATGTTATCCAACTTTCTCCAGACGAGAAGGATCAAGCTACATTCTTTGCAGATACAGCAGAACAAAAAGACTACGATATCGACATCTCAGGATGGGGTGGAGATTACTCAGATCCGAAGACTTACCTAGCCATCCTTGATCCAGAGACAGGTTCTCAGTTGAAAAACATGGGCTTGTCTGAAGGAAAAGACAAGGAAGTCAAGGACAAGATTGGTCTTGCTGACTATAAGAAACTCTTGGATCAGGCAGATGCGGAAATCACAGATACTCAAGCTCGCTATGAAAAATATGCTGAAGCCCAAGCTTGGTTGACAGATAGTGCCCTCTTCCTACCAGTTCAAAGTGGTGGAGCCAACCCAATCTTCCGTAAGACTGTACCGTTTACAGGCCCATTCTCATTCGTTGGGCACAAAGGAGATTCTGACAACTACAAATATGTTGAATTGCAAAAAGAACCAGTAACTGCTAAACAGTACCAAGAGCTCTACGAAAAATGGCTAAAAGAAAAAGCTGAGTCAAATAAAAAAGCTCAGGAAGATTTAGCTAACCACATTCAATAATATGCCTAGTCATGCTTTTCAGTTAAGCATAGTGACAGGATTCAGAAAAAAGTCCTTACCAGAAGCTTCTTAGTTTTGGTAAGGACTTTTCTTTATTCTTTTAAGTGATAAGAGTAGCTAGCGACAACGACGTCTTGGTGCCAACGAAGGGCGTATTTGAGTTTGAGACTCATCTGATTGTGCAGGATATTCTGCCAAGGTTTATTAGGGATAAACTGGGGGACGAGGACAGTGACTGTATAGTTCTTTTTCTGAGCGTCCTCGGAAACCCGTTTGACATACTTGATAGTAGGCGTGATGATGTCGCGGTAGCTAGTCTTGATGTTTTTTAGAGTAATGGTTGGGAAGTAATCAGCAAATTCTTGGAGAATTTCTTGATCTTTTTCTGCTGTTTCCTTAGTAGAAATGTGCATGGCTAAGACTTCATCACCGATACTTTGAGCGTAGTTAATGGCTCCAACACTTACACGGGTGACATTCCCTACTAGGACGAGAACTAGATTTCCATCGTAGGTACGTTTTTCGATGCCTTCATAGAGTCGCAGTTGTTGGGCCACTTTTTGGTAATGACTGTGAATTGCCAAGAAGAGTAGGGTGAGTACGAGAATAATTGGGAAGAAAGGCCAGATATCACTGAGACGGAAAAAGAGCAGGATCAACACGATAGCGTAGCAAATGATTGCCCCAAGGATATTAGCAAGAGCAGGTTTTAAGAAGTCGGTCCCTTTTTCCTTTTTCCAATGACGAATCATCCCAGTCTGAGATAGGGCGAAGGGAACGAAGACCCCGATAGTATAAAGAGGAATCAAGCGTTCGGTGTTGCCATTAAAAATGAGAAGAAGAATCATAGCCCCAAAAGCCAGAGTTAAAATTCCATTGGAGTAGCCTAGCCGGTCTCCTTTTTCCATAAAGAGATGGGGCATGTACTTGTTTTTAGCCATATTGTAAGCCAGCATAGGGAAGGCCGAAAAGCCAGTATTTGCAGCTACGGCCAAAATCAAGGCTGTGGAGAATTGGAAGATATAATAGCCAAGGTGACCCAAGAAGGAATTACCAAGGATGCCTTGAGCCATCTGTGAAAGAATAGTTTCTCCGTGTTGAGGCATGATCCCCATCCAGTAGTTTAGGAAGGTGATACCAGCAAAAAGAAAACCTAAAATCAGTGACATAATGGTCAAGGTTTGAGCGGCATTCTTTTCTTTTGGAGACTTGAAAAAGGGAACGGCATTTGAAATAGCTTCAACCCCTGTCAGAGAGGCAGAACCACTGGTAAAGGCTCTTAGAATGAGAACGATAGACAGACTCGGTACAGCATGCCCGATAGGAGAAGTTGCCTGATAGCTGAGAGAGCCTGTCATTAGTTGAAAGATTCCATAGAGTAAGAGAAAGACAGTACTGATGATAAAGAGATAGACAGGAATCATCAGTGAACTGGCAGATTCTTTCACCCCCCGTAAATTCAAGAGCATAAGCAAGCAAACTAGAAAAATGGAGATGTGAAGGTTGTAAGGGTGGAGGACAGGGAGGGCTGCTGTGATAGCATCAGCTCCAGATGATACCGATACCGCCACAGTCAGCATGTAGTCAACCAGCAGACTACCTCCAGCGATCAAGCCTAGCTCGGGAGATAGATTTTCTCGAGTAACCATATAGGCCCCTCCTCCTTGAGGATAGGCATGGATGATTTGACGGTAGGAAACGGTCAGGCTGGCCAGAAGTAGGAGGACAAAAAGGCCGATAGGAAGACTCCACCATATAGCAAGAGGAGAGAGACTAGCCAAGACGAGGACTACTTGCTCAGGCCCATAGGCAATGGAAGATAGAGCGTCGCTTGATAACATGGCTAAGGCCTGCATTTTTCCTAGCAGACCTCTCTCGCCTTCTGTTAAGGACTTAAGAGGACGACCGATAAAAGTCTGTTTTAATTTTGTAAACATTGTATTTTCCTTTTCTGAAAATTTCAATAAGTGCTATTATACTGCTTTGGAAAAATAGCGTCAAGAGACGACGATGGATTTTAGAATATTTTTTACAGATGAGGAGAGAGGTCAGTTTTTTTGCTATAATAGAAGATAGAAAACGAGGTTAGAAGAGATGATTTTTGATACACATACTTAGAGTGTTTGGAGTACAGTTTAAGGACACATGACATTATAGAGACACAAATTAACCATAAAACTAACCAAAGGAAAGATAAAGTAGCATACAAAAAGAGGAATTCATTGAGAGTTCCTCTTTTAATCTATATTTTTGACAATTTCATTGAACAAAGAAATGATTTTTAATTTTTTTGTGTGTGATAAATCTGAGATGTTGTCAATCAATGTAGTGATGGGGACGGAATTATTTGAAAGTGGGAAATTAAAGAAGTCTTCTACGGTCATGCCTAAAGCTGTAAGAACCTTTTCAAGTGTGTGTATTTTAAAATCGTATTTCATATTCTCTATGTTTTGTATTGCCTTAACACCTAGTCCGGCTTGATTAGATAATTGTTCTTGGCTAAGATTCTGTTCTTTTCGACATTCTCTTATACGCTCTGCTATGTATTTTTGTAATTGATTAGCTTCCATCCGTAATTTCCTCTTTTGTACTATTCTACTATCCTTTATATGATTTTTTAAGTACAATTAACTATCTAAAAAAACAATATAGTATAGCGTAATGTACCTTTTTGTGTTAAAATAGATAAAAAACAATACAATTGGAGTAGTAATATGACAGAAGAAATAGCTGTGTATAAATTACAAGAATGGGATATGGGAAATGGTGAGAAGAAATATTCTCAGCTAGGTAACTTAGAAGCTCACTATCATTTTGCAAAAAATAATGGTGGAAAAGTTTTATTTACGACAAAATCGAAGTTGTACCAGAGAAATGTTGATTATGTGTTACTAATATTACCAAATGGAGAATACGGATTTCTTTCTAAAATTATTGAAAAAGGGACATATCCTAAACTGCCAGAAGATTCCTCGTATATGGTTCCAACAGAGTGGAGAAATATAAATGAAAAAGTAGAAAAACAGTCCAATTTTAATTGGATTGCCTTGGAAGTTGTTTCAAATATCATTGAAGATATTGAGAATATACCTGAGATGCCTAGTCCACAGTACATGAAAAAAGAGGAATTTCAAAAATATCTAAATAGCATAGATTATTAAGAAATAAACTCAGGTTTTGCTAATAGAATGGATACTAAAATCAAGGAGGATAAGATATATGAGAAAGAAGAAAAACGAAGAAGGTAAAAAGGATAATAAGAATGGCAAGAAAACTAAAAAATTTAGTTTAGTGAAAGTCATATTACTTACGATTGTTATATTGGGAATCTTTGCTGCTGCAGGTATAAGTATATCTAATTATTTTTCCGAAAATTCATCAAGTGATAATTTATTTGATAAGAAGTGGGGTTCAGTAGGGCTTAAAACTAGTGTTTGGGAATTTTCAGGTTCAGAAAAATTAAAAATTGATTATATGCTAAAAAATAATGAAGTATTTAATTATGATGTAACTATTCATGATTCATATTCTGATTTTAAAAATATCACAAAAACTAAACTTTCGGAAGAAGATATCGTCAAATCATTTAAGAAAAATTTCGAGATATTAAAAAATAGTGATATCAAAAAAGAAGATTTGAAGTTTATTTCATTACTTGATAATAAAGACCAAGAACGTTACGGAAGAATCCTGTATAAGATAGATCAACATAAGATGGTATATCTTGATATAATTGGTGAGAATACATCTGTACCATATGAGTTAGTACCATTAGTAAACACAAAAATTAGCGGAACTTATCGTGTTACGAAGGTTTATGGAACTAAAGGCTCTGTGGAAGAAGATCAAAAAAATATAGATAGATTACCTAATATTAAATTTTCAAGTGATAGAATTATTGTAGGAGATAAGGTGATTTATTTAACTTCATATGAGTCATTTACTAATACTGTTAAGGATTTGAAAACAAAAGAACAAATTATCGCAATCATGGAAAGTAGAGGATATAAGATAAAGGATACAGAAAAAATATATGTTGATTTAGATAGAGTGCAATTCTATATCCCGGTTGAAAATGGTAAGAAAGTATTCATAGGATTTTTGAAGAATGATACCTCAAATAAAGAAAATAACGCAGTAATGGAACTAGAAAAAGTAGAACTAAAAGAATAATTGAATAAAAAAGACAAATAGCATATAGATTTGGCTCTAAAAAATGCATAGCAGTTATACGATTTTGTATAACTGCTATTTTTTTATACATCTGACTGTTTCTATCTAAAATGACTACTAAGTTTTTTCCACTGGCGATAGCGTGAAGAGACAAACTCTGTATAGTTGGTAAACCCTAGCAGGAGGTACCAACATATGGTAGATTTAAAAAAAGTAGAACAACGTAGAGAAGAAGCGATTCAAAGAGCTATACTTACTGACGATTGGAAAAAGGTAGATAACTTATTAAACCAGTCTTATGAGAATTTATGTAGAAAAGATAGATCGTACGGTCTGTGTAGTTTAGACAGTAGTTCAATTGCTAAAGGTTCTTTATTAGATACGATAGCAGATTATAATGATCCATTGTCGCTCTTAATTAAAAAAGAAGAAATTGCTATTATAAAGGATGCTATTGAGAAGATATTGAGTGAAAGAGATAGAGAAATTCTACATGGAGTGGTTGAAGGTAGATCGTACTCAAGTCTTGCAAAAGAAGTTGGACTTAGTGACAAAACTGTCAAAAAACACTATGAGCGCATTATAGATACTCTACGAAAAGAATTATAAATTTAAAATTTCATCCGAATTCTGGTGAAATTTCTCCTTATAGATAAGGAGGTGTAATTTTAAATGTTGTTATCTGTAATCGTCACAGTGTTTATTTAATTAAAAGTAGATGATTTACTTTTAAATTTAGAAAATAGGTTTTAAGTTATGGCACTTAAAAATTTATCACATTTCACAGAGTTCAATGCTCAGTTGTTTCTTTCTCACAAAGAGTTACGCTTTATTTCCGCTACAAGGTGGATAGAAAGAAGTGAGACTGGTCCAGAAATTGAAAAAGGAATAAAGGTTTCACTTCTCATTTACAAAGATAATAGTGAATACCAGAACGAAAAAACTAATCTCGGAGAGCAACTTACTGTAAAAGTTCCACATGCATCGTTGAAGGATTATGACTCGTTTCAACCAATGCTCACAGCAGTAGAAATTGTAGGCATTGAGAAGGCAGTTGTGTACGGAGAGTATCGTAATCAGCTTAGTTTGACTGCAAAAGTCAATGAAGTCGTCGAACTATAAGACTATAAAGGAGATCAATATGCCATCGTTTATCGAGGAAATACCTACGAAGGTTTTTGAAGGTATTAAGGAAGTTTATCACCTATGTAGTAGAAAACTTCAGGAGTACCAGAGGAAAGTCCAAGTTGAAGAAAAGCAAAAAAACTGGGATAGATTTATAGTTACTACGCAAAACGCACTCGTAGAATTAGTGAAAGAAAATATTCAAGAAAATCAGTTTGTTTATACACTAGCTCCGATTTATGAGGATCAGGAAGTTGATCAAATTGATGGAAGCAAGTCAATTCAGAGAGTGCATGTAGCAGATGAAAGAGTTCCTATATGTGCAATTGATAACTATGGGATTCGAGAATTTGGAGCAAGATGTGTAGTTTTCCGGTTTCAAGTGTTTGGAGAGATAGATTCAGATGTTCTATTAAGAATAAAGGATACTTGGATCTTTTATTTGCACAAATATGCTCTTCATGGTCTTGCTGATCTATATGTAAAGCATGGGTTACGCTATCTAGTATTCATCATATGTAATGAATCAGATAAACGAACGATTAAAGGGGCGTTGTTCAAATTGAAACATCCGTGGTCTTAGATGGTTAAATTCTTTATGCCGTGAAAGTTGTTGATAATAGGCTAAGATAGATTAGACTGGTTGGGGCGGTGCGGTCGAACTTTGTTCGCCGTGCCGACACAATCAGTTTTATAATCTTAGGGTCCCTATTGTCAATAAATCATGGAATAAATCTGAATTTAATCATCAATAGTGCGACGCCTTAACTTGATAAGCGTCATACAAAAGCACAAAACATATTTTTATAGGTATAAAACATGGAACGAATAGAACTTGGTAAAATTGTAAAAAGTTACGTGTATGGTAATACGCTTGAAATGACAACCGCTAACGGTCAACAAGAACAAACTATCAAAGTGATAGAAGGCAAGCGTTACGTAAATCTTGAGACTGGAGAAATTCATGAAATGGATACTTCTGGTAGTACACGACTTGATAATTTGAAGTCTACTAAACAGACTATGAAAAAAATACGCCGCCTAGTGGCTCACAATTTTACGGGAGGTATCAACCAGCTATGGATAACATTGACTTATAGAAAACATGTAACAAATCCTCAAGAAGTCTATCACGATTTCAAGTCATTTATTCGTCGTTTTAGAAAAAAATACGGTCATGTTGAGTACATTACGGTAATCGAACCACAAGCAAGTGCAAGATGGCACCTACATGTTCTAATGAAGAATGATACTACTTTATCAGTTCCTAATGATATATTAGCTAATATTTGGGGGAAAGGGTTTACCAAGACCAAGCGCTTGAGAAGGGCAGATAAAGTTGGGAACTATTTGATAGCCTACCTATCAAATTTACAAATCGGAGACGAAAGCTCAGATAAGAAATCAACAGTAAAAGGGGCACGCTTATATATGTATCCAAAAGGGATTCGTATTTATCGTACCAGTAGAGGAATTGAAAAGCCTTTGGAAATTACAACAACAAAGGGTGAGCTTATGGAAACTTATAAGATTAACAGTCCTCCGACATTTTCTCGTACCACAAAACATGAAACTCCTTATGGTGTGAAAGAATATACAACGGAGTTTTACGATAACATAAAAAGCCTGTCAGATACTTTTAGCGAGGCAACTGACAAGCTAAGTAGGTGATAAAAGAAATTGTCTCTTATCATCCCTATTATATCAAAATAGGAGAATTTATGGAAAATATATATAAAAGTAAGAGAGGGATTGCGGAATTATTTGATATTCCACTAAAAACCCTAAACAATGATCTAACAGAGATGCGACGAAATAAAAAATTCCAAGGATACATTTTAAAGCCTTCTCATAAGAGGGTCTATATAGATGTTGAAGGCTATAAGGAATTTTTGCAGTATAAACAAAAGAAATATGAGGAAGCTATGTAGTTATGTTATAATTAAGCTATGCTACATAGCTTTCCTTTGCTTTAAAAAGTACAAGGAGAAAAAATGTTTTTTAAAGAATTGGATAATGGGAAATACCGTTATTATGAAAAATTCTATCATGAACGAGAGGAAAAGTGGAAACAAGTCTCTGTGACTCTAAAATCAAAATCTAGAGTTTCTCAAGCAGAAGCAAAACGTCGTTTAGCGCTAAAAATTGAAAAAATCCTAACCGCGCCTACAAAAGAGGAAGTTGAAAAGAAACAACTAGAAGAAAAAAATTTTAGTCAACTATTGGATGAGTGGAAAACGATTCGTTCCAGTGAGATAAAATCTTCTAGTTATCGAAGTGAGATGAAAAGTTTAGAACTTTTCATGGAAACAGTAGGAAATTTGAGAATATCAGATTATACTACTCAGCTAGTTCAAACATATCTAATGAATTTGAATGTTCAAAATTCAACGAGAAAAAATCGAAAGATATATTTGAATGGTCTCTTTAATTATGCTGTAAAGGTCGGATATATTTCTGATTCTCCAGTTAAAGGGGTGGTAATTCCGAAGCAGAAAGCGGACTATGAGAAGTTGCAAAAAGCTAAGGATAATTTCATTAGTAGAGAGGAACTAGGACAGGTTTTATCGTATTGTGAAAGTCACAATAAAGATAAGCGTTATGCTTTGGCAATGGAATTTATCTTTTTAACTGGTCTTCGTTTCGCAGAATTTATAGGGGTTCGCTATCAAGATGTAAACTTCAAAGCGAATCTTTTAATAATTGATCATACTATAGATTATGTTGCTCATGGATATGATGAGAGAATCTTACAGACAACGAAAACAGTAGGTTCTGTAAGGACGATAGTACTAAGTGAACGTTGCTTGGAAATTATCGAGTACTTTCGTAGTAACTGTTTTGATGAGGAGTTCATCTTTGTGACTGAGCAGGGTAACATTATGAGACAGCCTTTGTTATATAGATTTATCAAAAATATTTGTGAAGCAGTGTTAGGTGGACACAGATCCTATAATATTCACATGCTTAGACATTCGCATATTAGTTTGTTGGCTGAACTAGGAATACCCATAAAGGCTATTATGGAGCGAGTTGGACATAGAGATGAATCTATCACTTTAAAGATCTATAGTCATGTAACAAAAAATATACAGGATGAATTGAGAGAGAAACTTAATCAAATTCATCTGTAGATGCTAACCATAGAACTAACCAAGCACTAACCAAAGTGAATAGAAACTAGAGGAAATATAGGGAAGTATAGAAGAGAGAAAGTCTTTTCTTTTGGTAGTTAAAGAACATTGAGGAAAGAGAAGGAAATATAGTTTGGATATTTTTGATACACATACACACTTGAATGTAGAAGAATTTGCGGGTCGTGAGGCAGAAGAAATTGCCTTGGCTGCTGAGATGGGTGTGACACAGATGAATATTGTTGGTTTTGATAAACCGACGATTGAGCGTGCTTTGGAGTTGGTGGATGAGTATGACCAGCTCTATGCGACTATCGGTTGGCATCCGACAGAAGCAGGGACTTACACAGAGGAGATTGAAGCCTACTTGCTTGACAAGCTCAAGCATCCAAAGATAGTTGCCTTAGGTGAGATTGGATTGGACTACCATTGGATGACAGCGCCCAAAGAGGTGCAGGAGCAGGTTTTTCGTCGTCAGATTCAGTTATCTAAGGACTTGGATTTGCCTTTTGTTGTCCACACCCGTGATGCGCTGGAAGATACCTATGAGATTATCAAGAGCGAGGGAGTTGGCCCTCGAGGTGGCATTATGCATTCTTTCTCAGGGTCTCTTGAATGGGCAGAGAAGTTTGTCGAACTTGGCATGACCATTTCCTTCTCAGGAGTGGTGACTTTTAAGAAAGCAACTGACATCCAAGAAGCAGCTAAAGAGTTACCTTTGGACAAGATTTTGGTGGAAACGGATGCGCCTTACTTAGCACCTGTACCCAAGCGTGGTCGTGAAAATAAAACAGCCTATACTCGCTATGTAGTGGACTTTATCGCTGACTTGCGTGGCATGACGGCAGAAGAGCTAGCGGCAGCAACGACTGCAAATGCAGAACGAATTTTTGGATTGGACAGCAAGTAATGAAAGAAAAAATTTCTCAAGTTATCGTGGTCGAAGGTCGCGATGATACGGCCAATCTCAAACGTTACTTCGATGTAGAGACCTATGAGACACGAGGTTCTGCCATCAATGACCAGGATCTAGAGCGGATTCAACGCCTGCACCAACGTCATGGAGTCATTGTCTTTACAGACCCAGATTTTAATGGGGAGCGGATTCGTCGTATGATTATGACGGCCATTCCAACAGTTCAGCATGCCTTTCTCAAGCGAGATGAAGCTGTTCCTAAGTCCAAAACCAAGGGGCGTTCTCTGGGAATCGAGCATGCTGACTATGAAGACCTGAAAACGGCTCTAGCTCAGGTGACAGAACAATTTGAACATGAGAGTCAGTTTGACATCAGTCGTAGCGACTTGATTCGCCTTGGTTTTCTAGCAGGGGCAGATAGCCGTAAGCGCAGAGAATATCTAGGAGAGGCTCTCCGAATCGGCTATTCCAACGGCAAGCAACTCCTCAAACGCCTAGAGTTGTTTGGGGTTACCTTGGCAGAAGTGGAAGAAGCTATGAAATCTTATGAGAACAGCTAAGCAGACCCCAAATGTAAGGGGAATGTGTTACAATAGAAGTAACAGATAATAGAAAAGAGAATAGATGAGAATTGCAGATTACAGCGTGACCAAGGCAGTGCTGGAGCGTCACGGTTTTACTTTTAAAAAGTCCTTCGGGCAAAATTTCTTGACGGATACCAATATTCTTCAAAAAATCGTGGATACGGCTGAGATTGATGACCAGGTTAATGTCATCGAAATCGGGCCAGGGATTGGTGCCTTGACGGAGTTTCTGGCTGAGCGTGCAGCAGAAGTCATGGCCTTTGAGATCGACCACCGTTTGGTACCGATTTTGGCAGATACCTTGCGTGATTTTGATAATGTGACCGTAGTCAACGAGGACATTCTCAAGGTAGACTTGGCGCAACATATCCAGAATTTTAAAAATCCTGACCTGCCAATCAAGGTAGTAGCTAACTTGCCTTATTACATCACAACGCCTATTCTCATGCACTTAATCGAGAGTGGGATTCCTTTTAGTGAGTTTGTTGTTATGATGCAAAAAGAGGTAGCTGACCGCATTTCAGCCCAGCCGAATACCAAGGCTTATGGCAGTTTGTCAATCGCTGTGCAGTATTACATGACTGCCAAGGTTGCCTTTATCGTGCCTCGTACGGTCTTTGTGCCAGCGCCAAACGTGGACTCGGCTATCTTGAAAATGGTGCGTCGTCCAGAGCCAGCTGTAGCAGTGGAAGACGAGAGCTTCTTCTTTAAGATTTCCAAGGCTAGTTTCACTCATCGCCGCAAGACCTTATGGAACAATTTGACAGGTTATTTTGGAAAGACTGAAGAAGTCAAGGACAAGCTGACCAAGGCTTTGGACCAAGCGGGCTTGTCACCAAGTGTGCGTGGGGAAGCTCTCAGCTTGGCAGAATTTGCCAGCCTAGCAGACGCGCTTAAAGGGCAAGGACTCTAAGATGCAGGGACAAATTATTAAGGCCTTGGCAGGCTTCTACTATGTAGAGAGTGATGGCCAGGTCTATCAAACACGCGCGCGTGGGAATTTCCGTAAAAAAGGCCATACTCCCTACGTTGGGGATTTAGTCGACTTTTCTGCCGAGGAAAATTCAGAAGGCTATATCCTCAAGATTCATGAACGAAAAAACAGTCTGGTCCGTCCGCCCATTGTCAATATTGACCAAGCTGTGGTGATCATGTCTGTCAAGGAACCTGATTTTAACAGCAATTTGTTGGATCGTTTCTTGGTTCTTTTGGAGCACAAGGACATCCATCCCATCGTTTATATTTCTAAAATGGATTTGTTGGAAGATAGGGAAGAACTGGATTTTTATGAACAGACTTATGGTGATATCGGCTACGACTTTGTGACCAGTAAAGAGGGACTCCTTCCTTTGTTAACAGGTAAGGTTACGGTCTTTATGGGGCAGACAGGTGTTGGGAAATCAACTCTTCTCAATAAAATCGCACCAGACCTCAATCTTGAAACGGGAGAAATTTCAGATAGTCTGGGTCGTGGGCGCCACACTACTCGAGCTGTTAGTTTTTACAACCTCAATGGGGGTAAAATCGCAGATACACCGGGATTTTCATCCTTGGACTATGAAGTGTCAACGGCTGAAGACCTCAATCAGGCCTTTCCAGAGATTGCTAGTGTCAGTCGAGACTGTAAGTTCCGTACTTGTACCCATACCCATGAGCCGTCCTGTGCGGTCAAGCCAGCAGTTGAAGAAGGTGTTATTGCCACCTTCCGTTTTGACAACTACCTGCAATTTTTCAGTGAGATTGAAAATAGCAGAGAAACTTATAAAAAAGTCAGCAAAAAAATTCCAAAATAAGGAGAAACCTATGTCTCAATACAAGATTGCTCCGTCAATTCTGGCAGCAGATTATGCCAACTTTGAACGTGAAATCAAACGCCTAGAAGCAACTGGGGCAGAATATGCACATATCGACATCATGGATGGTCATTTTGTACCGCAAATCAGTTTTGGTGCGGGTGTGGTCGAATCTCTTCGTCCTCATAGCAAGATGGTCTTTGACTGCCACTTGATGGTAGCTAATCCAGAGCATCATTTAGAAGACTTTGCGCGTGCAGGTGCGGATATCATCAGCATCCATGTGGAAGCAACGCCTCATATTCATGGTGCCCTTCAAAAAATTCGTTCACTCGGTGTTAAACCTTCAGTCGTTATCAATCCTGGTACGCCTGTCGAGGCGATTAAGCATGTCCTTCATCTAGTTGACCAAGTTTTAGTCATGACAGTTAACCCTGGCTTCGGTGGGCAGGCCTTTCTACCAGAGACAATGGATAAGGTCCGTGAGTTGGTTGCGCTTCGTGATGAAAAAGGTTTGAAATTTGAGATTGAAGTTGATGGTGGGATTGATGATAAAACGATTGCCCAAGCCAAAGAAGCTGGTGCGACCGTTTTTGTAGCAGGTTCCTATGTCTTTAAGGGAGATGTCAATGAGCGAGTACAAACTCTCAGAAAACAACTGGACTAGGGTTGCCGTTTTTGCCGGTGGAGACCGCGGTCATTATCGTACAGACTTTGATAGTTTTGTCGGTGTGGATCGAGGCTCGCTCTGGGTCTTGGAGAAAAAACTACCTCTTGCTCTAGCAGTCGGAGATTTTGATTCTGTGACCGAAGAAGAGCGACAGGTGATTCAAAAACGTGCCCAGCATTTTGTCCAAGCCCGACCAGAAAAAGATGATACAGATTTGGAATTGGCTCTCTTAACCATCTTTGAGCAAAATTCTCAGGCTCAGGTTACTATTTTCGGTGCTTTGGGTGGCCGTATTGACCACATGTTGGCTAATGTCTTTCTGCCCAGCAATCCTAAGTTGGCGCCCTATATGCGCCAGATAGAAATTGAGGATGGGCAAAATTTGATTGCCTATTGTCCAGAAGGGACCAGTCAGCTAGAACCCCGTTCAGACTACGACTATCTAGCCTTTATGCCAGTTCGGGATAGCCAGCTGACTATTCTCGGAGCTAAGTATGAGTTGACAGAGGAAAATTTTTTCTTTAAAAAAGTGTACGCTTCTAACGAATATATAGATAGGGAAGTGTCAGTGACTTGCCCAGATGGCTATGTGGTTGTGCTGCATAGCAAGGACAGGAGGTAGGATGGAAAGTTTACTTGTTCTATTATTGATTGCCAACCTAGCTGGCCTCTTTCTGATTTGGCAAAGGCAGGATAAGCAGGAAAAACATCTAGCCAAGAACTTGGAGGATCAGGCAGATCACTTGTCAGACCAGTTGGATTACCGCTTTGAACAAGCCAGACAAGCCAGTCAGTTGGACCAAAAAGACTTGGAAGTAGCTGTCAGCGACCGTTTGCAGGAAGTGCGAATTGAGTTGCATCAAGGATTGACGCAAGTCCGTCAAGAAATGACAGAGAACCTCCTCCAAACCAGAGACAAGACGGACCAACGTCTTCAAGCCTTGCAGGAATCCAATGAGCAACGTTTGGAACAAATGCGCCAGACAGTCGAGGAAAAGTTGGAAAAGACCTTGCAGACGCGCTTGCAGGCTTCCTTTGAGACAGTTTCCAAACAACTGGAGTCAGTCAATCGTGGCCTTGGAGAAATGCAGACTGTTGCCCGCGATGTCGGAGCTCTCAATAAGGTTCTCTCTGGAACTAAGACACGAGGGATTCTGGGTGAATTGCAACTGGGGCAAATTATCGAAGATATCATGACACCAGCCCAGTATGAACGAGAATACGCAACGGTTGAAAACTCTAGTGAACGAGTGGAGTATGCCATCAAGTTACCTGGACAAGGCGACCAAGAGTACGTCTATCTACCAATTGACTCCAAGTTTCCACTAGCAGATTATTACCGTCTAGAAGAAGCCTATGAAGCAGGTGATAGGGACGAGATTGAACGCTGTCGCAAGTCACTCCTAGCAAGTGTCAAGCGTTTTGCCAAGGATATCAAGAGCAAGTACATAGCACCGCCTCGGACGACCAATTTTGGAATCTTGTTTGTTCCGACAGAAGGTCTCTACTCAGAAATCGTCCGCAATCCTGTCTTCTTTGATGATTTGAGGCGGGATGAGCAGATTATTGTCGCAGGACCAAGTACCCTATCAGCCCTGCTTAACTCTCTATCAGTTGGCTTCAAGACTCTCAATATCCAAAAAAGTGCTGACCATATTAGCAAGACTCTTGCTAGTGTCAAGACTGAATTTGGCAAGTTTGGTGGCATTCTGGTTAAGGCACAAAAACACCTCCAACATGCCTCTGGCAATATTGATGAACTATTAAACCGTCGTACCACTGCTATCGAGCGGACGCTCCGTCACATTGAGTTGTCAGAAGGTGAGCCTGCGCTTGATCTACTCCATTTCCAAGAAAATGAGGAAGAATATGAAGATTAGTCACATGAAAAAAGATGAGCTGTTTGAAGGCTTTTACCTAATCAAATCAGTTGACCTGAGGCAAACTCGAGCTGGGAAAAACTACCTAGCCTTTACCTTCCAAGATGATAGTGGCGAGATTGATGGGAAGCTCTGGGATGCCCAACCTCATAACATTGAGGCCTTTACCGCAGGTAAGGTTGTCCACATGAAAGGGCGCCGAGAAGTTTATAACAACACCCCTCAAGTCAATCAAATTACTCTCCGCCTGCCTCAACCTGGTGAACCCAATGATCCAGCTGATTTCAAGGTCAAGTCACCAGTTGATGTCAAGGAAATCCGTGACTACATGTCGCAAATGATTTTCAAAATTGAAAATCCTGTCTGGCAACGAATTGTCCGAAATCTCTACACCAAGTATGATAAGGAATTCTACTCTTATCCAGCTGCCAAGACCAACCATCATGCCTTTGAAACGGGCTTGGCCTATCATACGGCGACCATGGTGCGCTTGGCCGATGCCATTAGCGAGATCTATCCTCAGCTCAATAAGAGTCTGCTCTATGCGGGGATTATGCTGCATGACTTGGCTAAAGTTATCGAGTTGACGGGACCAGACCAGACTGAGTATACAGTACGAGGTAATCTTCTTGGACATATCGCTCTAATTGATAGCGAAATTACCAAGACAGTTATGGAACTCGGTATTGATGATACCAAGGAAGAAGTCGTTCTGCTTCGTCACGTTATCCTCAGTCACCACGGCTTACTTGAGTATGGAAGCCCGGTCCGTCCACGTATTATGGAAGCAGAGATTATCCATATGATTGATAATCTGGATGCAAGCATGATGATGATGTCAACAGCTCTGGCTTTGGTGGATAAGGGAGAGATGACCAATAAAATCTTCGCTATGGACAATCGTTCCTTCTATAAACCAGATTTAGATTAATAATTTAAGAAAAATGAGCATTTTTTAGGACAAGAATGTTCGTTTTTTTATGTGAATATGGTATAATAAGTAAAAGACAAAAATGAATACTCTTCTAAAATCTCTTCAAACTAGGGTAGCATCGCCTTGTCGTATGTATATATGTAGGTATATTACAGACCTTGTCAGTTCTATCGACAATCTCAAAACAGTGTTTTGAACCACCAGCGACCAGCTTTCTAGTTTACTTTTTGATTTTTTGAATAAAAATGGAATAGGAAAAAGAAATGAAATTAAGAAGAAGTGATCGGATGGTTGTCATTTCCAACTATTTGATTAATAATCCTTATAAACTAACTAGTCTCAATACTTTTGCTGAAAAGTATGAATCTGCTAAATCATCTATCTCAGAAGATATCGTGATTATCAAACGCGCCTTTGAGGAAATCGAAATCGGTCACATTCAGACTGTAACTGGGGCTGGCGGAGGTGTTATCTTTACACCGTCTATTTCGAGTCAGGATGCTAAGGAAATGGTTGAAGACTTGCGTGCCAAGTTGTCAGAAAGTGACCGTATCTTGCCAGGTGGTTACATCTATCTGTCTGATTTGCTCAGCACACCAGCTATCTTGAAAAATATTGGTCGCATTATTGCCAAGAGCTTTATGGACCAAAAAATTGATGCGGTTATGACAGTAGCGACTAAGGGTGTTCCACTTGCAAATGCAGTTGCCAATGTCCTCAATGTTCCTTTTGTTATTGTGCGCCGTGACCTGAAAATTACCGAAGGTTCAACGGTTAGCGTCAACTATGTATCCGGTTCAAGTGGTGACCGCATTGAGAAAATGTTCCTTTCAAAACGTAGTCTCAAGGCAGGAAGCCGTGTCTTGATTGTGGATGACTTCTTGAAAGGCGGCGGAACGGTCAACGGGATGATTAGTCTCTTGCGTGAGTTTGATTCGGAATTGGCAGGTGTAGCAGTCTTTGCGGACAATGCCCAAGAAGAACGTGAAAAGCAGTTTGATTACAAGTCACTCTTGAAGGTAACCAATATTGATGTCAAGAACCAAGCCATCGATGTTGAGGTTGGCAATATCTTTGACGAAGATAAATAAGAGATAGAACTAAAGGTTGGAACGATTGTCCCAGCCTTTCTTTGCAAATAGAATAGAAGGAAACTTATGAAAACACCATTTATCAATAAAGAAGACTTAGAAGCGATTGTTGCCGAGTTCCCGACTCCCTTTCACTTGTATGATGAGAAGGGAATTCGTGAGAAGGCAAGGGCCGTCAACCAAGCCTTTTCGTGGAACAAGGGCTTTAAGGAATATTTTGCAGTTAAGGCTACTCCAACTCCAGCTATTTTGAAAATTCTCCAAGAGGAAGGTTGTGGTGTGGACTGCTCTAGTTATGTGGAACTTTTGATGAGCCATAAACTGAATTTCCCTGGTTCTGAGATTATGTTCTCTTCAAACAACACGCCAGATAAGGAATATGCCTATGCACGTGAATTAGGTGCGACCATTAACTTGGATGCTTTTGAAGATATTGAACATCTGGAGCGTGCAGCAGGCATTCCAGAAATTATTTCTTGTCGTTACAATCCTGGAGGCGTTTTTGAACTGGGGACAGACATTATGGACAATCCTGGAGAAGCCAAGTTTGGTATGACCAAGGACCAGCTCTTTGAAGCTTTTGCCATCTTGAAGGAAAAAGGAGCCAAGACTTTTGGGATTCACTCCTTCCTAGCATCCAATACCGTGACCCATCTCTATTATCCAGAGTTGGCTCGTCAGCTTTTTGAATTGGCTGTTGAAATCAAGGAAAAGTTGGGCATTTCGCTAGACTTTATCAATCTTTCTGGCGGTATTGGTGTCAACTATCGTCCAGACCAGGAGCCAAATGATATTGCCTTGATTGGTGAGGGAGTTCGTAAGGTGTATGAAGAGGTCCTTACGCCAGCAGGTCTTGGGCAGGTTAAGATTTTCACCGAATTGGGTCGTTTTATGTTGGCACCTCACGGTGCTTTGGTTACAAGAGTGACTCATAAGAAGGAAACCTACCGTACCTATCTAGGTGTGGATGCATCAGCAGTCAACCTCATGCGTCCAGCTATGTACGGAGCATACCATCATATTACTAACGTGACCCATCCAGATGGACCAGCTGAAGTTGTAGATGTGGTTGGTTCACTCTGTGAAAACAATGATAAATTTGCAGTAAATCGTGAACTACCTCATACAGAAATCGGTGATTTGCTGGTAATTCATGATACAGGTGCTCACGGTTTTTCCATGGGCTACCAGTACAACGCCAAACTTCGTTCTGCGGAAATCCTTTATACCGAAGAAGGTAAAGCCCGTCAAATCCGCCGTGCAGAGCGCCCTGAGGACTACTTTGCAACCTTGTATGGCTTTGATTTTGAAGAATAAAATGATAAGTAATTGAAAATGAAATTGAAAAACAGATTGCTTTCTAAAAAATAGGCAAAAATCTTGTTTTTCCTTCAAGTCATGATATAATAAAACTATAAAACGTTTTCAAGGAAGGTAACGATATGTCTGAAGAAACAATTGATTATGGACAAGTGACAGGAATGGTGCATTCGACAGAAAGTTTTGGGGCGGTAGATGGCCCTGGTATTCGCTTTATTGTCTTTTTGCAGGGCTGTCACATGCGTTGCCAGTATTGCCATAACCCGGACACTTGGGCTATGGAGTCCAATAAATCACGTGAACGGACGGTAGATGATGTCTTGACAGAAGCCTTGCGTTACCGCGGTTTCTGGGGAGACAAGGGAGGAATCACTGTCAGTGGAGGAGAAGCCCTCTTGCAGATTGATTTCCTGATTGCCCTCTTCACTAAGGCTAAGGAACAAGGAATCCACTGTACCTTGGACACCTGTGCCCTTCCTTTCCGTAATAAACCACGTTACCTTGAGAAGTTTGACAAACTCATGGCTGTCACTGACTTGGTTCTCTTGGATATCAAGGAAATCAATGAAGCACAGCATAAGATTGTCACTAGCCAAACCAATAAAAATATCTTGGCTTGTGCCCAGTATCTATCAGATATTGGAAAACCTGTCTGGATTCGCCACGTACTAGTTCCAGGATTGACAGACAGAGACGACGACTTGATTGAACTTGGTAAGTTCGTCAAGACCCTCAAAAATGTTGATAAGTTTGAAATTCTACCTTATCACACCATGGGAGAATTCAAGTGGCGTGAACTGGGAATTCCATATTCCCTCGAAGGGGTTAAACCACCAACAGCAGACCGAGTCAAGAACGCTAAAAAACTCATGGATACCGAAAGTTACCAAGACTATATGAAACGTGTACATGGATAAAAAGAAGCCTGATGGAAACGAGTCCACTGAAAAATAGGTCTCTTACTTTTAATGAAATGAAAACCGAGGAATCTCTCGTTAATTTGAGCGAGTTCCTCGGTTATTTTGTATTTATTAAGGTCATAATTCGTTTCATATTGACCACGAAGATGGTTGTGGCTGCCTGTAACTCCATGCTGAAAAGACCCGATGCTCTCGCGACATCAAAGCCATGTCTCTGTTTTAGTTCGGCATTCTTTGCTTCGATTTTATAGCGATGTCTGGCCATTTCTTTAAAATAAGGTGTTTCCTGAAATTTCTTCTGGAAAAGATGGTCGTCACTCTTAATGGCTATTGAATAAGTTTTAGACTTTGCCCCCTCCTTATAACATCCTTCCTTGGAAAGGCAACTCTTGCACTTCTCAATGTCAAAGTAATGAGTGACAACTTGATTCTTATTTTGATATTTTTTCCCTGTCCTTGCTTTGCGAACAGCCATGTGTCCTTCTGGACAGACAAATAGCCCTGCATCTTTATTAAATTCAAACGCATCCTCTTCTTTACGGTAACCTTTTGAAACTGAAGGGTTCAGTTTTGACACCAAATGAATCTTTTCTTTGCGAGCTAGTTGAATATTGTCCTTTCCTGAATAAGCCGCATCACCAATAATAGTCTCGATGTCCAGACTATTTTCCTTTGTTTTGGCATATAACTCAGGTAAATATTTCCCATCGCTTTGTTCACCAGAAGTGACCACACAAGCAGTAATAATCCGTTCATCCGTCATAGCGATATGACTTTTATATCCATAGAAAGAGCTGTCGGCTGTCTTATGTCCAAGCCTAGCCTCCTCCTTAACAGAAGCTTCCAAGTGTTCTAAGTCGTCCTCGACAGCCTCTTTTAGGTAATTGAACTTTTGAGACACAGCCGGTAGGGCTAAGAGTTCCTCGTGTTTTTCAACCACAGCCATTAATTCCTCTGTATAGGTCAACTCTGCTTCGAGGTTATCTTCCTGAGGTTTCTTTGGAAATTCTATTTTGATATCTTCTGAATGTTGATAAATTGTTTTACGTAAAGCTTTTGAACGCTCTCTAAGGATTTCTTGGGGTTTCTTATGATTATAATGAGATTTGGTGTGAGTGGCATCCACAATGAGGATTTTACTCTTAATCAAGTTATGTTCGAGTGCAATTTGAACAGACTTCTGAATCAATACATCAAGCAGTTTATCATCTTTAATTCTTAGCTTTCTAAATTTTGTCAAAGAGGATGGCTCGATAACAGAATCCTCAGGAGCTAGACCAAGAAAAAATTTAAAGGCCATATCTGACAAGGAACGTCCTACCACATCTACATCTGATAACTTATAAATATCTTTTAACAAGAGATATTTGAACATCATAATCGGTGAATAAGCTTTACGCCCAAAATCGGGACGATAATTCTTTTCTAGTTCATCATAAATAAAGCTAAAATCACAGAGTTCAGTTAGCTGACGTAAAAAGTGGGTTTTAGGAACCACGATATCATACAAACTAGAATAAGGACTGACATCCATAGTTAACTGATTATCAAGCATTATTTCACCTCATCTCTAGTATAACAAAAAAGCCATCAATTTAATGACTTTTTCAGTAGGCTCGATGGAAACATCGGGCTTTTGATACTCAATGAAAATCAAAGAGCAAACTAGGAAGCTAGCCGCAGGCTGCTCAAAACATGGTTTTGAGGTTGTGGATAGAACTGACGAAGTCAGTAACATATATACGGCAAGGCGAAGCTGACGTGGTTTGAAGAGATTTTCGAAGAGTATGACTTGCAAAAAGACTTAGCAAACTAGCTAAGCCTTTTTCTTCTTATCTCGAACGTTGTTTTCCAGCGTTGCGATTTTTGTGTTTTTTCTTGCTTGTGATAGCAGTTGGTTGTTCAGGGGTAACGTCTTTTCGTCCACTTGGTTTAGAGAAAGCACTTGCTTTTGGTGGATTCTTCGCCAGTTCTTCACGGACTTTTTTGCGAAGTTTTGGACGAACGATATAGTTGACGATAAACTGTTGGAGAATCATCATGAAACCACCGACAACCCAATAAAGAGTGACACTAGCTGGTGAGATGAGGGAGAAGCCGGCAATCATGACTGGGCTCACGTAAGCCATTTTCTTGATTTGATCTCTTTGCGTTTCATCTTCTACTCCGTGAAGTGAAAGGAGTGATTGAAGATAGTAAAGGACACCAGCGCAGGCAGCTAAAATCATACTTGGAGAGCCTAGAGGAATTCCTAGGTAACTTGCTTGAGCAACACCTTCAGTATGTTGGGCAGCAAAGTAAATTGCAGAGAAGAAAGGCATTTGAAGGAGGATAGGGAAACATCCTACACCACCAAACATGCTGATGCCGTGTTCTTTTTGAGCGGCAAAGAGAGCTTGTTGGGCTTCGAGTTTTTCTTCTTGAGTAGTTGCTTCTTTGAGACGTGTTTGGTGTGGCTCAAGGACGTGCTTGAGGGCGTTCATCTTTTCAGAGTGAAGCGTTGCCTTCCATGATTGGTAGATACCAAGTGGCAAGATAATCAAGCGCACGATAATGGTTACGATGATGATAGCGACACCGAAGCCTAGACCTTTATCAGTAGCGAAGTACTTGATAGCTTCAGCCATAGGCGCTCCGATAGTATTCCAAATAAATCCTATTGGCTTTCCTGTGGCTTTATCGACGCTAACACAGCCAGTCAAGACAAGCAACATAGACACTCCCATAGCCGAGAGTGCAAAACGTTTAATAGATTTCACTGTTTTTATTCCTTCTTTAAAAATTATACCTTTCTATTCTACTGTTTTTTTACAAAATATACAATAGTTCTAGAGACCTAATTTGCGATTTTAAAGTCAGGGTAGGGAGGAAAGTTGCTCAGTTTGACATCTAAGTAGCTGACTTTTGAAAAAGGTGTGGGTCCTTTGCGGATTTCTTGGATAAATTTTGCCATGGTAGCAGATGAGTCTGCTTGAGCTAAGATTTCGACTGTGCCATCGTCGTTATTCCATACTCGACCTGTGATGCCACCAATTTCAAGTGCCAAGCTGTAAACACCCCAACGAAAGCCGACTCCCTGCACCCTACCTTGGGCAATCATTCTAACCTTTTTCATACCAAACCCCTTTGATTGTGTTATAATATTTCTATGACTATTATAACCTCAAAAGCCAATTCTGTGGTAAAAAATGCCAAGAAATTACACCAAAAAAAATACCGCAAGTCTGCTTATTTGATTGAAGGCTGGCACTTGTTTGAAGAAGCTGTTCAAGCTGGAGTGACGATTGAGAAAATCTTTGCCCTAGAAAGTTATCGAGAACAGTTAGCCTCGTTTCCGCAAACTGTCTGGGTGTCAGAGGATATTTTGCTAGATTTGGCGGATTCTCAGACTCCACAGGGCATTGTTGCCGTGGTTCAAAAAGAAGAAGTTGGACAAGCTGACTTTAGTCAGGGCAAGTTCCTGTTTTTGGAAGATGTGCAAGATCCTGGTAATGTGGGAACAATCATTCGGACTGCGGATGCAGCAGGCTTTACAGGAGTGATTGTTTCAGATAAGTCGGCAGACATCTATAGTCTCAAGACCCTACGTTCCATGCAAGGAAGTCATTTCCATCTACCAATTTATCGGATGTCGAGTCAAGCGCTTCTCGAGGAAGCTAAAAAAGCGGGTATTTCAGTCCTAGCGACCACTCTTTCCAAGGATTCTAAAGACTATCGTGACTTGCCTCATTTAGATCAGTTTGTCTTGGTTATGGGAAATGAGGGTCAAGGAATTAGTCCCCTCATGGCTGAAAGTGCAGATCAATTGGTCCATATTAGCATGAAGGGGCAGGCGGAGAGTTTGAATGTTGCCGTTGCAGCCGGTATTTTAATTTTCCATTTAAGCTAATTTTAACTTTTTTTGTTATAATCAAGAAAAGACATTCATAGAAAAGGAGAAAAGATGAATCATACTATTATTCACGATCGCGCAGGTCTCAATCAATTTTACGCTAAGGTTTATGCCTTTGTTGGTCTGGGAATCGGATTATCCGCTTTGGTATCAGGTCTTATGTTGACGGTCTTTCAGTCTCAGATGGTTTACTTTTTGATGCAGGGGCGTCTCTGGTTGACCATCGCAACCTTTGCAGAGCTAGCACTAGTCTTCGTTGCTAGTAACATGGCCTTAAAGAATAGTCCAGCGGCTCTTCCAGTATTTTTACTTTATTCAGTATTAAACGGATTTACCCTCAGTTTTGTGGTGGCCTTCTATACTCCAGGTACAGTTTTATCTGCCTTTGTGTCGAGCGCCCTTCTCTTCTTTGTCATGGCGGCAGTCGGTATGTTCACTAAAAAAGATTTGAGTGGGATTGGTCGAGCGATGATGGCAGCTCTAATCGGTTTGTTGATTGCCATGGTAGTTAATATTTTCTTAGCTAGTGGCTTCTTTGATTATATGATTAGCGTAGCCATGGTTTTGGTCTTCTCAGGGTTGATTGCTTGGGACAACCAAAGAATTCGCCTTGCCTATGAACAATCACAAGGTCGTGTAGCGACAGGTTGGGTTGTGTCAATGGCTCTCAGTATCTATCTTGATTTTATCAATCTCTTCCTAAGTATTCTACGTATCTTCGGTCGTAATGACTAAAGGTCTATGAAATCAGTGTTTTGAATGACACTGATTTTTTTTTAAAATTTCTCTTTTCTTTTCTTGGAAATAGGTGTATAATGCTTTTAATTAATTTTTTGAGGAGTAGTTTATGAAGAAAAGTTTTATCCACCAACAAGAAGAAATTTCCTTTGTCAAAAACACTTTTACTCAGTATTTGAAAGACAAGCTAGAAGTTGTCGAAGTTCAAGGTCCTATCTTGAGTAGGGTCGGTGACGGGATGCAGGACAACTTATCAGGTGTTGAGAATGCCGTATCGGTCAAGGTTCTCCAAATCCCTGATGCTACTTATGAAGTGGTGCATTCACTTGCTAAATGGAAACGCCATACTCTAGCTCGCTTTGGTTTCGGTGAGGGTGAAGGTCTTTTCGTCCACATGAAAGCCCTTCGTCCAGACGAAGACTCGCTGGATGCAACCCACTCTGTTTATGTTGACCAGTGGGACTGGGAGAAGGTTATCCCAAATGGTAAGCGTAACATCGCTTATCTAAAAGAAACAGTTGAGAAGATTTATAAGGCCATTCGTTTGACAGAACTAGCTGTTGAAGCTCGCTATGACATCGAGTCTATCTTGCCAAAACAAATCACTTTTATCCACACAGAAGAGTTGGTAGAACGCTACCCAGACTTGACACCGAAAGAACGTGAAAATGCTATCTGTAAAGAATTTGGAGCAGTCTTCTTGATTGGTATCGGTGGTGAATTACCAGACGGTAAACCGCACGATGGACGTGCCCCTGACTATGATGACTGGACAAGTGAGTCTGAAAATGGCTACAAGGGTCTGAATGGCGATATTCTTGTTTGGAATGAATCTCTAGGCGGAGCCTTTGAGTTGTCTTCTATGGGGATTCGTGTAGATGAAGAAACCCTTCGCCGTCAGGTAGAAATCACCGGTGATGAAGACCGCTTAGAATTGGAATGGCACAAGGCTTTGTTAAATGGCTTATTCCCATTGACAATTGGTGGAGGAATTGGACAATCTCGGATGGCCATGTTCCTACTTCGCAAGAAACACATCGGAGAAGTGCAAACAAGTGTTTGGCCTCAAGAAGTCCGCGATACTTACGAAAATATTTTGTAGAGAATCGAACCGCAAGGTTCGGTTTTCTTTCTCTTTTCGCCCATAATTTGGTATAATAAACGGTATGAAAATCGTATCAGGAATCTATGGGGGACGTCCCCTCAAGACACTAGAAGGCAAGACGACAAGACCTACTTCGGATAAGGTTAGGGGAGCCATTTTTAACATGATTGGTCCCTACTTTGAAGGGGGATGCGTCTTGGACCTTTATGCAGGTAGTGGTGGTTTATCTATCGAGGCAGTATCGCGTGGTATGTCCAGTGCTGTTTTGGTGGAGCGAGACCGTAAGGCTCAGGCTATCGTGGCTGAAAATATTCAGATGACCAAGGAAGTTGGGAAATTTCAACTTCTCAAAATGGATGCAGAAAGGGCACTGGAACAGGTATCTGGGGAATTCGACCTCATTTTCTTAGACCCTCCTTATGCCAAGGAACAAATCGTAGCAGATATTGAAAAAATGGCTGAGAGAGAGCTTTTTTCTGAAGATGTCATGGTCGTGTGTGAGACGGATAAGGCCGTTGAACTTCCAGAAGAAATTGCCTGCCTGGGTATCTGGAAGGAAAAAATTTATGGAATTAGTAAGGTGACAGTCTATGTCAGATAAGATTGGCTTATTCACAGGCTCATTTGATCCGATGACAAATGGGCATCTGGATATCATTGAACGGGCTAGCAAACTCTTTGATAAGCTCTATGTCGGTATTTTTTTTAATCCCCACAAACAAGGATTTCTTCCTATCGAAAATCGTAAACGGGGGTTAGAAAAGGCTTTGAAACATTTGGGAAATGTTAAAGTCGTGTCTTCTCATGATGAATTGGTGGTCGATGTCGCGAAAAGACTGGGGGCTACTTGTCTAGTGCGTGGTTTGAGGAATGCGTCTGATTTGCAATATGAAGCCAGTTTTGATTACTACAATCATCAGCTGTCTCCTAATATAGAGACCATTTATTTACATAGTCGACCTGAACATCTCTATCTCAGTTCATCCGGTGTTAGAGAGCTTTTGAAGTTTGGTCAGGATATTGCCGGCTATGTTCCTGATAGTATTTTGGAGGAAATAAGAAATGAAAAAAAAGATTAGATGGCCCTTATATGTCATTGCGGCCTTGATTGTGACTTTCTTGGCATTTGTAGTGCCCTTGCCCTACTATATAGAAGTTCCAGGTGGTTCGGAAGATATTCGCCAAGTCCTTAAAGTAAATGACACAGAAGATAAGGAGGCTGGTGCCTATCAATTCGTTACGGTTGGTGTCCAACATGCCACTTTAGCCCATATGATTTATGCGTGGTTGACGCCTTTTACAGATATTCGTAGTGCTCAGGAGACTACAGGTGGATCTTCCGATGTTGAATTTATGCGGATCAATCAATTCTACATGCAAACATCGCAAAATATGGCCAAGTATCAAGGGCTAAAAACAGCTGGTAAGGATATTGAACTTAAGTACCTTGGGGTTTATGTCTTGACTGTGACGGATAATTCGACCTTTAAAGGGATTCTCAACATCTCTGATACGGTCACAGCAGTCAATGATCAAACCTTTGACAGTTCCAAAGACTTGATTGATTACGTTAATTCTCAAAAACTAGGGGACTCCGTCAAGGTAACTTATGAAGAGGATGGGCAAACCAAGTCTGCAGAAGGAAAGATTATCACCTTGGAAAATGGCAAAAATGGGATTGGAATCGGCTTGATTGACCGTACGGAAGTGACCAGTGATGTCCCAATTCGCTTTTCAACAGCTGGTATCGGCGGTCCAAGTGCAGGTCTCATGTTTAGTCTGGCCATCTATACCCAAATAGCTGACCCAGGCCTTCGTAATGGTCGTATTGTTGCCGGTACAGGAACCATTGACCGCGATGGGAATGTGGGGGACATTGGAGGTATTGATAAGAAAGTTGTTGCTTCGGCTAGAGAAGGTGCTGCTATTTTCTTTGCCCCGGATAACCCTGTTAGCGAAGAAGAACAAAAAGCACATCCTGATGCTAAAAACAACTACCAAACAGCCCTAGAAGCTGCTAAAACAATCAAGACAGATATGAAAATCGTGCCAGTTAAAACCCTACAAGATGCAATTGATTACTTGAAAAACAATCCCTAGTTTTTGAGTGAAGTTTCCAAACTAGCGCACAAACAGAGAAGATGGTATAATAGTCAAATGGTTCAATTATTATTCACTCTAAGCAGTCACATGCTCTTTATTTATGTGAGTTTTTACCTTTTAAAGGATCTTGTTAGATGGGAAAAGGTTTTAAAAGTGACAGCTGAGAATACAGGAAAAGTTCGTTTATTAGTAGCCTTTTTCAGCATTGTAATGGGCTACATCATGAGTTCTTTCTTTATCAGCCTTTATCAGTTGTGGCAGGAAGCGCTTAGAGGATTATTATAATTTGCGTGTTTAAGAAATTACTTTCAAGATATTATTAAACTTATAGGGAGAAATAGAATTCATGGATATTATAATCTTATTATTGATCACGCTATTAATTTATTTGTTACCTCAAAATAAGGAATATCTAAATGTTAAATCTACATCAGGGCTTAGAGGATTTCTAGCTATAGGAATAATATTTCATCATTTGTCACAATGGGTTACATCTGGTGATGAATTTTCTAATTTTTCCTATATGGGAACTTATATCGTTTCTATTTTCTTCTTTTTATCAGCCTATGGATTGTATTTTCAGAACGAAAATAAGAAAAACTATCTAGATAATTTTTTAGTTAAGAGACTTTCTAAAATTCTAGTTCCATTTTTTTCTATATCTTTGATTTATATGTTTTACAGATTTTTAAGCGGTCAATTAATGGATTTAGATTTTTTTGCTAACTTATTTAAAAAAGGAAGTACAATTATTTATAATGGATGGTTTGTCAATATTATAATTCTAATGTATATATTTTTTTATATATCATTTAAGTTTTTCAAAAATAAGTTTATTTCTATTGTTATCAACACAGTATTCATAATTGGTTATATTTGTTTAGCTATAAAATTAGGTTACGGTTTTTGGTGGTATAATAGTGTTTTTCCCTTCATAATTGGCTTAATATGGGCTAAAAATAAAGAGAAAATTGATGGAGTTTTAGATAGACATTATTTTATCATACTTGTTTTAGTAACTGTGTTACTCTTTATTTCACATCAATACGATATTTTGTTGAGGTATGTGCATTTAGAAGATAGTTATAGTTATGCGTTAGCTGCTAATTTAGATAATATTATTTTTACAATCTACTTTATTATTGTTTTTTTGAAAAAAATAAATTTTTCAAATATATATTTGATTTTAATAGGTAGTATATCGTTTGAATTATATATGATACATGGATTAGTTATTTCTATGCTAGGAAAAACACTTGTGTCATCCAGAATAAATGATGTGATATTTACATTTTTTGTGCTGGTCCTTAGTCTAATTTTAGCTTGGATTATTAATAAATTAGTTAATAGAATTACAAAGAAAGTAAGTCTATTACAAAATCAAATGTAAAGGAAATAAGTATGGAAAAAATTGTGGTTCAAGGTGGCGATAATCGTCTGGTAGGAAGTGTTACTATTGAAGGAGCAAAGAATGCAGTCTTGCCCTTGTTAGCAGCGACTATTCTAGCAAGTGAGGGAAAGACCGTCTTGCAGAATGTTCCTATCTTGTCAGATGTTTTCACTATGAATCAGGTGGTTCGTGGTTTGAATGCCAAGGTAGATTTTGATGAGGAGGCTCATCTTGTCGAGGTGGATGCGACTGGCGATATCACTGAAGAAGCCCCTTACAAGTATGTCAGCAAGATGCGTGCATCTATTGTTGTCTTGGGGCCAATTCTTGCCCGTGTAGGTCATGCTAAGGTATCCATGCCAGGTGGTTGTACGATTGGTAGCCGTCCTATTGACCTTCATTTGAAAGGTCTGGAAGCTATGGGGGCTAAGATTAGTCAGACAGCTGGTTACATCGAAGCCAAGGCTGATCGCTTACATGGCGCTCATATCTATATGGACTTCCCAAGTGTTGGTGCTACGCAGAACTTGATGATGGCAGCGACCCTAGCTGATGGGGTGACAGTGATTGAAAATGCTGCGCGTGAGCCTGAGATTGTGGACCTAGCCATTCTCCTGAATGAAATGGGAGCCAAGGTTAAAGGTGCTGGTACAGAGACCATTACCATTACCGGTGTTGAGAAACTTCATGGTACGACTCACAATGTAGTCCAAGACCGTATCGAAGCCGGAACCTTTATGGTGGCTGCTACCATGACTGGTGGTGATGTCTTGATTAAAGACGCTGTTTGGGAGCACAATCGTCCCTTGATTGCCAAATTGCTTGAAATGGGAGTGGAAGTGACAGAGGAGACTGAAGGAATTCGAGTTCGCTCTCAACTAGAAAATTTAAAAGCTGTTCATGTGAAAACCTTGCCCCACCCAGGTTTTCCAACAGATATGCAGGCTCAATTTACAGCCTTGATGACCGTCGCAAAAGGGGAATCAACTATGATAGAGACAGTTTTCGAAAATCGTTTCCAACATCTAGAAGAAATGCGCCGCATGGGCTTGCATTCTGAGATTATCCGTGATACAGCTCGTATTGTTGGTGGACAAGCTTTGCAGGGAGCAGAAGTTCTTTCAACTGACCTTCGTGCCAGTGCAGCCTTGATTTTGACAGGTTTGGTAGCTCAAGGAGAAACCGTTGTTGGTAAATTGGTTCACTTGGATAGAGGTTATTACCGTTTCCATGAGAAGTTGGCGCAGCTAGGTGCTAAGATTCAGCGGATTGAGGCAAGTGATGAAGATGAATAAGAAATCAAGCTACGTAATCAAGCGTTTACTTTTAGTCATCATAGTACTGATTTTAGGCGTTCTAGCCCTAGGAATCGGTTTAATGGTCGGTTATGGAATCTTGGGAAAGGGTCAAGATCCATGGGCCATCCTGTCTCCAGCAAAATGGCAGGAATTGATTCATAAATTTACAGGAAATTAGGCTGGGAGACCAGCCTTTTTCTAAAGATAAGGAGAAATATGAACAAAAAAACAAGACAGACACTAATCGGACTGCTAGTGTTATTGCTTTTATCTGCAGGGAGTTATTATATCAAGCAGCTGCAGTCGACAGCTAATAGTCCTAAAACCAAGCTTAGTCAAAAAAAACAAGCGTCTGAAGCTCCTAGTCAAGAATTGGCAGAAAGTGTCTTAACAGATGCAGTCAAGAGTCAAATAAAAGGGAGTCTGGAGTGGAATGGCTCAGGTGCTTTTATCGTCAATGGCAATAAAACAAATCTAGATGCCAAGGTTTCAAGTAAGCCCTATGCTGATAATAAAACAAAGACAGTGGGCAAGGAAACGGTACCAACCGTAGCTAATGCCCTCTTGTCTAAGGCTACTCGCCAGTACAAGAATCGTGAAGAAACTGGGAATGGTTCGACTTCATGGACTCCTCCAGGCTGGCATCAGGTTAAGAATCTAAAGGGTACTTATACCCATGCGGTCGATAGAGGTCACTTGTTAGGCTATGCCTTAATCGGTGGCTTGGATGGTTTTGATGCCTCGACAAGCAATCCTAAAAACATTGCTGTTCAAACAGCCTGGGCAAATCAGGCGCAAGCCGAGGATTCGACTGGTCAAAACTACTATGAAAGTATGGTACGTAAGGCCTTGGATAAAAACAAGCGTGTCCGTTACCGTGTAACCCTTTACTATGCTTCGAATGAGGATTTGGTTCCTTCAGCTTCACAGATTGAAGCCAAGTCTTCAGACGGAGAATTGGAATTCAATGTTCTAGTTCCCAATGTTCAAAAAGGGCTTCAATTGGATTACCGAACTGGAGAAGTAACGGTTACTCAGTAAAATACAAAATAAACTCCTATGTCACTTGAAGATGTAGGAGTTCTTTTTTTGGACAATTTAAGTAGAACTAGAATAGACACTGAGAAAAAATAATATGTACTGAGCTAATTTTTGTGATATAATAGAGGGTAAGATACTATTTTAGGAGAAGAACTATGGAAGACCCAAGTAGTCAGAATTTGTTGCTACAATTTGTTTTATTGTTTATCTTGACGGTGTTAAATGCCTTTTTCTCAGCCACAGAAATGGCCATGGTGTCACTTAACCGTGCGCGGGTTGAACAAAAGGCAGAAGAAGGAGATAGACGCTATATTCGTCTGCTGAAGGTATTAGAAAATCCTAACCACTTTTTATCAACCATTCAAGTAGGGATTACCCTAATTACGATCTTATCAGGGGCGAGTTTGGCAGACACTCTGGGACGAGAAATTGCATCTTGGCTTGGAAATGGTGAAACAGCTTATGCCGTTGCAAGTTTTCTGTCTTTAGCATTTTTGACTTATATTTCCATCGTTTTTGGGGAATTGTATCCTAAGAGAATCGCTCTTAATCTAAAGGATGCCTTGGCGATTCGTACAGCGCCAGTTATCATTGGGCTTGGGAAACTAGTTAGTCCCTTTGTTTGGCTCTTGTCTGCATCTACCAATCTCTTGAGTCGCTTGACTCCTATGACCTTTGACGATGCTGATGAAAAAATGACCCGTGATGAAATTGAGTACATGCTGACAAATAGTGAAGAAACACTAGATGCTGACGAAATTGAAATGTTACAAGGGATTTTTTCACTGGATGAATTAATGGCCAGAGAAGTCATGGTTCCTCGGACGGATGCCTTTATGGTGGATATTCAGGATGAGAGTCAAGCCATTATTCAAAGTATTTTAAAACAAAATTATTCTCGTATCCCTGTCTATGATGGGGATAAGGATAACGTGATTGGGATCATTCACACCAAGAGTCTCCTTAGGGCGGGCTTTGTGGACGGTTTTGACAATATTGTTTGGAAGAAAATCTTACAAGATCCACTTTTTGTTCCTGAAACTATTTTTGTGGATGACTTGTTAAAAGAATTGCGCAATACCCAAAGACAAATGGCAATCTTGCTGGATGAATACGGTGGGATGGCTGGTTTGGTGACACTTGAAGACCTCTTAGAGGAAATCGTTGGGGAAATCGATGACGAAACAGATAAGGCTGAAATCGAAGTTCATCAAATCGGAGAAGATACTTATATCGTTCAAGGTACCATGAATCTCAATGCTTTTAATGACTACTTTGATGTTGAACTGGAAAGTGATGACGTTGATACCATCGCTGGTTACTATTTGACAGGAGTTGGAACCATTCCAACGACTGAGAAACTCAGCTATGAATTAGTTAGCCAAAACAAACAGCTTATCTTAACCAATGATAAAGTGAAAAATGGACGTGTTACCAAGGTAAAAGTCCAAATCACAGAAGTCGAAATAGAAGAAGAAACAGAGTAAACTAGAGGCTTTTGTCACCAGGCGTGACAAAGCTTTTTTCAGTTGATTTCAAAAGGGAATTGTGTCCTCGAAAAACTCAGCCCCAACCTAGTTCCAAAAGTTTTTTAAAGTTATACGTATTTATTCGATGAAAAATAAAAAAGCCCTATTTTACGGGCTTTTTGTCTTGATAAATTCCGATAAATTCGGTACTGAAAGGCGGTAGACGGATTTGAACCGACGATCAAGCTTTTGCAGAGCCGTGCCTTACCACTTGGCTATACCGCCTTAACGTTTATTATTATACCTTGAAAATGATTTTCAGTCAATAGCTTTTTCAGATTTTTTGTATCAATAAGCCTAAATATTCTGAAAATTCGTTTACTTTTCTTGAAATCTATGATATAATTGATGATAACCTATACTTTATTTATAAGAGGAGTAAATAAATGAAAAAAAGTCAAGTGCTTGCTGTAGCGGGGGCTACCTTATTAGCGTCAGGAGTTCTAGCTGCGTGTTCAAACACTAGTTCAAATAATGCTAAACTAGCAAAAGATTACCAATATGTTTATCAAACAGATCCAGAAACCTTGGATTATATCGTCAGCAATATCGATTCAACATCTTTCGTCACAACAAATGCTGTAGATGGTTTGTTGGCTAATGATAAATATGGTAACCTGGTTCCTTCTATTGCTGAATCATGGACAGTTTCAAAAGATGGTTTGACTTATACCTATAAAATCCGTAAGGATGCTAAATGGGTGACAGCAGAGGGAGAAGAATACGCTCCTGTAACTGCTAAAGACTTCGTTACTGGTTTGAAACACGCCGTAGATGGAAAATCAAAAGGACTTTCAATCGTTAGCTCTTCTATTAAGGGATTAGAAGCCTATATCAAGGGTGAAACAAGCGACTTTTCAACTGTTGGAGTAAAAGCACTTGATGATCAAACACTAGAATATACCTTGAACCAGCCAGAAACTTTCTGGAATGACAAGACAACTAGTGGTGTTTTGATGCCGGTTAATGAAGAATTCTTAACTTCAAAAGGGGAAGGTTTTGGTGCCCCAACCGATGCTAACTCTATTCTTTATAACGGTCCATTTATCTTGAAGGCTGTAACTCCTAAATCATCTATCGAGATGGCTAAAAATGACGCTTACTGGGACAAAGAAAATGTAAAAATTGAGAACGTTAAGTTCACTTTCTGGGATGGTAAGGATCAAGATGTAATTGCCAAAGGTTTTTCTGATGGTCAATATAGCAAGGCTCGTATCTTCCCTACAAGTTCTACATATGAAAAATATGCGGCTGATTTCAAAGATAACATTTACTTTAATGAACCAGGAGCTGGTGTTGCAACTGTCAGCTTGAACTATGGCCGTACAACCTATAACCACACTGCCAAAACAAGTGATGCCCAAAAGACATCTACTCAGAAAGCATTGCTAAACAAGGAATTCCGTCAAGCCTTGAACTTTGCTGTCGATCGCAATTCTTACTCAGCTCAAACAAATGGTACTGATGGAGCTGCAGTAGCCATCCGTAATACGTTTGCACCTTATAATCTTCAAGTTGGTAAGAAAACATTTGGTGAATTGGTACAAGATAGCTTGGCTAAAACAAATTCTTCTACTTGGTCAAACGTGTCTCTAGCAGATTCTCAAAATGGCCTTTACAATGAAGAAAAGGCTAAAGAAGTCTTTGCTAAAGCAAAATCAAGCCTACAAGCTGAAGGTGTTGAATTCCCAATCCACTTGGATGCCTTGGTTATCCAAGAATCAACAGCGGTTGTAAACCGTGTTCAATCATTGAAACAATCAATTGAAAAAGTATTGGGTTCAGATAATGTTGTTGTAGACTTACAACAAATGACTCAAGCAGAAGCTTTACCAATTTCATTTAGCGCTCCAACAGCTAAAGAGCAAGACTGGGATATCCATACCTTGCTAGGATGGAACCCTGACTATCAAGATCCTTCTACTTTCTTGGATCAATTCGTCCTTAAGGGAGGAAGTACTCGCCTTTACCTTGGTATTGACCAAAACACAGATGCATCAGTAGTAAGCAAACTTGGTTTAGCTGACTATGGAAAATTACTTGATGACGCAAACAGCGAAAACCAAGATGTTCAAAAACGTTATGAAAAATACGCAGTAGCACAAGCTTGGTTGACTGATAATGCTTTGACAATTCCAGTAATGGCTTCTCCTAAAGAAACAGCCGTTTCATATGTTTCAAAAGTTCTACCATTTAGCTCTTCATATTCAGTAGCCGGCCTTAAAGGTGAAAATTCAGGATACTTGAAGTACACTGAAGTTGGTGAAAAAGCAATCACCAAAGAAGAGTATGAAAAAGCTCGTGAAAAATGGTTGAAAGAAAAGACTGAGTCAAACGAGAAAGCTCAAAAAGAATTGGCAAGTCATGTGAAGTAAATAATTTTCAATAGAACTTTCTCTCCATGAGGAGAAGGTTCTTTTGGGATTTTTAAAGGAAATGATATGAAAAAATATATTTTTATGCGTGTTTTGCGGTCATTGGTTTCTATCTTCTTAGTAACAACTTTGACTTACACGATTATCTATACAATGGTTCCTCGAAAATTGATTTTCAAACAGGATACCAACTATAACAAGATTGCGACAACGGCTGATAAACGTGATAACTATGAGAATACTGTTTATGAGCGTATGGGCTATATCGAGTACTACGATACCAAAGAGTTGCAAGAAAAAGCTAGCCAGATGGATGCTTCTGTAACCGTTGAAGCTAATGACACCAACAAGGCTATCTATGAAAAATACATCAAACAAATCGGTCATGGTTGGACCTTGGGAGAATTTACTGAAAGTGGCCAATTCTACGCTACTCGTGAAATCCCAATTTTTGAACGTGTTTTTCACTTCTATGCTAACTTGATTGACATTGACCATACTAATAAAATCCAAGACCCTGAAAATCCAGACTTGAAACGTTACCTTCGTTTTGAAAATGATCCAGCTATCGGATGGTCCTTGGTTGGTTCAGGTACTAAACACAAATATCTCTTGTACTTTAACAGTCAGTTCCCATTTGTGCATCAAAACTTTGTGAACATTAATTTAGGTGACTCTTATCCAACCTATGCTAATAGCCCTGTTTTACAGGTTATTACTCAAGGACAAGGGCAAACAAAAACATCTCAAGTTCAGTTCCCAACAGGTAAGAAAACTTCTTCTGTAAATATTTACTCAAGAACCTACAAATCACCTAGTCAGGCTGATTCTCGTGAAGTAGCCAACTACGGAAAAGATGATCCTTATACAGCTACTGAAAGTAACTACCAATATCCTTCTATGATTGCCAGCTCTGCTGTCGTTGGATTGATTGGTTTGGTGATTTCTTATGCGATTGCCGTGCCGCTTGGTTCAGCTATGGCTCGCTTCAAGAACACTTGGATTGATAGCTTCTCAACAGGTTTTTTGACCTTCTTGATGGCCCTTCCAACCATTGCCTTGGTTTACATTGTTCGTTTGATTGGATCATCAATTGGTCTTCCAGATTCATTCCCTATTTTGGGAGCTGGAGATTGGCGTTCTTACGTTTTACCAGCAGTGATCCTTGGTTTGTTGGGGGCTCCTGGTACAGCTATTTGGATTCGTCGTTACATGATTGACTTGCAATCACAGGACTTTGTTCGTTTTGCTCGTGCAAAAGGTTTGTCTGAAAAAGAAATTTCAAACAAACACATCTTTAAAAATGCCATGGTTCCGCTGGTTTCAGGAATTCCTGGTGCTGTTATCGGGGTTATCGGTGGTGCAACCCTTACTGAAACAGTCTTCGCCTTCCCAGGTATGGGTAAAATGTTGATTGACTCTGTAAAAGCATCTAATAACTCTATGGTCGTAGGTCTTGTCTTCATCTTTACATGTATTTCTATCTTCTCACTTCTTTTGGGAGATATTTGGATGACGATTATTGACCCACGTATTAAATTGACTGAGAAAGGAGGCAAATAATGTCTACAATCGATAAAGAAAAATTTCAGTTTGTAAAACGTGACGATTTTGCCTCTGAAGCCATTGATGCGCCAGCTTATTCATACTGGGGTTCAGTGTTTAGACAATTTATGAAGAAGAAATCAACTGTAGTCATGTTGGGAATCTTGGTAGCTATCATTTTAATGAGTTTCATCTACCCAATGTTTTCTAAGTTTGATTTCAATGATGTCAGCAAGGTAAACGACTTTAGTGCTCGTTATATCAAGCCAAATGCTGAGCATTGGTTCGGAACAGACAGTAACGGTAAATCCCTCTTTGACGGTGTCTGGTTCGGAGCTCGTAACTCTATCCTCATTTCTGTGATTGCGACAGTAATTAACTTGGTTATCGGTGTTTTTGTCGGTGGTATTTGGGGAATTTCAAAATCAGTTGACCGCGTGATGATGGAAGTTTATAACGTCATCTCAAACATTCCATCTCTTTTGATTGTCATTGTCTTGACTTACTCAATCGGAGCTGGATTCTGGAATCTGATTTTTGCCATGAGTGTGACGACATGGATTGGGATTGCCTTCATGATCCGTGTGCAAATCTTGCGTTACCGTGATTTGGAATACAACTTGGCATCACGCACTTTGGGAACACCAACCTTGAAGATTGTTGCCAAAAATATTATGCCACAATTGGTATCTGTTATTGTGACAACCATGACTCAAATGCTTCCAAGCTTTATCTCATACGAAGCCTTCTTGTCATTCTTCGGTCTTGGACTACCGATTACCGTGCCAAGTTTGGGTCGTTTGATTTCAGATTATTCACAAAACGTAACAACTAATGCTTACTTGTTCTGGATTCCATTGACAACTCTTGTCTTGGTATCCTTGTCCCTTTTCGTAGTTGGTCAAAACTTAGCGGATGCTAGTGATCCACGTACACATAGATAGGAGTAGAAATGACAAAAGAAAAAAATGTAATTTTGACTGCTCGCGATATTGTCGTGGAATTTGACGTTCGTGACAAAGTATTGACAGCTATTCGCGGCGTTTCCCTTGAACTAGTTGAAGGAGAAGTATTAGCCTTGGTAGGTGAGTCAGGATCAGGAAAATCTGTTTTGACAAAGACTTTCACAGGTATGCTTGAAGAAAATGGTCGCATTGCCCAAGGAAGTATTGACTACCGTGGTCAGGATTTGACAGCCTTGTCTTCTCACAAGGATTGGGAACAAATTCGTGGGGCTAAGATTGCGACGATCTTCCAAGATCCAATGACTAGTTTGGACCCAATTAAAACAATTGGTAGTCAGATTACAGAAGTTATTGTAAAACACCAAGGAAAAACAGCTAAAGAAGCGAAAGAATTGGCCATTGACTACATGAATAAGGTTGGAATTCCAGATGCAGATAGACGTTTTGATGAATACCCATTCCAATATTCTGGAGGAATGCGTCAACGTATCGTTATTGCGATTGCCCTTGCCTGTCGACCTGATGTCTTGATCTGTGATGAGCCAACGACTGCCTTGGATGTAACCATCCAAGCACAGATTATTGATTTGCTAAAATCTTTACAAAATGAGTACCATTTCACAACAATCTTTATCACTCACGACCTTGGTGTGGTGGCAAGTATTGCAGATAAGGTAGCGGTTATGTATGCAGGAGAAATCGTTGAGTATGGAACTGTTGAGGAAGTCTTCTATGACCCTCGCCATCCATATACATGGAGTCTCTTGTCTAGCTTGCCTCAGCTTGCTGATGATAAAGGGGATCTTTACTCAATCCCAGGAACACCTCCGTCACTTTATACTGACCTGAAAGGGGATGCCTTTGCCTTGCGTTCTGACTATGCAATGCAGATTGACTTCGAACAAAAAGCTCCTCAATTCTCAGTATCAGAGACACATTGGGCTAAAACTTGGCTACTTCATGAGGATGCTCCAAAAGTAGAAAAACCAGCTGTGATTGCAAATCTCCATGATAAGATTCGTGAAAAAATGGGATTTGCCCATCTGGCTGACTAGGAGGAAGGAAATGTCTGAAAAATTAGTAGAAATCAAAGATTTAGAAATTTCCTTCGGTGAAGGAAGTAAGAAGTTTGTTGCGGTTAAAAATGCTAACTTCTTTATCAACAAGGGAGAAACTTTCTCGCTTGTAGGTGAGTCAGGTAGTGGGAAAACAACTATTGGTCGTGCGATCATTGGTCTAAATGACACAAGTAATGGTGATATCATTTTTGATGGTCAAAAGATTAATGGTAAGAAATCTCGTGAACAAGCTGCGGAATTGATTCGTCGTATCCAGATGATTTTCCAAGACCCTGCAGCAAGTTTGAATGAACGTGCGACTGTTGATTATATTATTTCTGAAGGTCTTTATAATCATCATCTGTTCAAAGATGAAGAAGAACGTAAAGAGAAAGTTAAAAATATTATCCGTGAAGTGGGGCTTCTTGCTGAGCACTTGACTCGTTACCCTCATGAGTTTTCAGGTGGTCAACGTCAACGTATCGGTATTGCCCGTGCTTTGGTCATGCAACCAGACTTTGTTATTGCGGATGAGCCAATTTCAGCCTTGGACGTTTCTGTGCGTGCCCAAGTCTTGAACTTGCTCAAAAAATTCCAAAAAGAGCTCGGCTTGACCTATCTCTTCATCGCCCATGACTTGTCGGTTGTTCGCTTTATTTCAGATCGTATCGCGGTTATTTACAAGGGTGTTATTGTAGAGGTTGCAGAAACAGAAGAATTGTTTAACAATCCAATTCACCCATATACTCAGGCCTTGCTTTCAGCGGTTCCAATTCCAGATCCAATCTTGGAACGTAAGAAGGTCTTGAAGGTTTACGACCCAAGTCAACACGACTATGAGACTGATAAACCATCCATGGTTGAAATCCGTCCAGGTCACTATGTTTGGGCCAACCAAGCCGAATTGGCGCGTTACCAACAAGGACTAAACTAATAATGGTTTTATAATTTCCATGTCAACTTTTATGGAAATTATAAACCTTTTTTTGTTGGACTGATTTGAAAATCATTGAATTATAGTGAGATGAAATAAAATCTGAACAACTTTATTAGGAAAGTCAAATTAATTTCTAGAAAAGGTTTAGAAGTCGCGGCGTATTACTCTAGCTTCAATCTACTATAGTCTAATACTCTTCGAAAATTAAATTCAAACCACGTCAGCTCTATCTACAACCTCAAAACACTGTTTTGAGCAGCCTGCGGCTAGCTTCCTAGTTTGCTTTTTGATTTTCATTGAGTATAATATCTACAATGTAAAAAACTCTAGCTATCAGTTCATTGATAGTTAGAGTTTTTTCTATTCATATGATTTAAGGAGATTAAATAAGGCTTCTACTTCTGATGACGGTGTAGCTGATTTAAGGTAAGCGTAATAAACTGTAAAAGTTATCTTGTCCTTCGGTATAAGAGGAATTTTTATTAAATCATCATCTTCATCAGAAAGTGCGATATCAGCCAGTAAACTAAGGCTAATCCCTTTCTTTAAAAGTTCTTTAAGGATGGCAATGTCATCAGTCTTAAAGAATATTTCTGCCTTGTTTTGATACTTTTGATTAAGCGTTTCAAAAGCTTTCAGGTGAACAAAGTGTTCGTCTAAGAGTATAAAGGATTGATCTGCTAATTCTTCAAAAGCGAGGGAAGGAGCAGTGGCAAAAGGATGGTTCTTAGATAAAACGACATATAGTTCTTTATGAAATAGCTCGTGTGACTCTATTGAAGGATAGTTGAGAGGTTCAATCAAACCGAGTAGGCTTGCATCAAGGTCTCCTTTGATGAGAAGGTTTAATAACTCCACGGAGCCACCGCGGATAGGGCGTACCTTTTTTAAAAAATCGAATTTATCTTTTTCGTTTAAGACAGCAAAGAGATACTGAATGATAATAGGAGGGAATCCTACAGTAGAGTATTGTGCCAAGGAGCGATTAATTTCTTTGCGAGTAGAAATGACCTCAGGTAAAATCAGTTCTGTATGCTTTAGAAGGATTTGTCCTTGAGGAGTTAGCTTGAAGGAACGATGCGAGGGGTCATGGTGAATCAATTTGCAGTTAAAGGATTCCTCTAAGCGCTTGATAGCATAAGAAATAGATGGTTGGCTGACTTTATGTTGTTTTGCTACTTCCGTATAGGATTGAAGCTGGCAGAGGTCATAAAAATATTGTAGATCTTTTAAATTCATATGGGCTCACTTTCATTAGTTGGAGAAGGAAAATAAGTGGAAAACAGCAGATAAATAATTTTTATCCGTATCCTACAATTTGACTATACGAGTATTCACCAGTTAAAATGTAAGTGAGTCAGGGATCTCAAAGATTATCTAAGATACTCTCAAAAATGACCAACATCTTTTCTCGTTTATCAATAGGGAGCTGTTTAATCTTCATGTTGATTCTTTTGAGTGAAAGATTGTCACTCTTATCAGAGGTTGATTCAAGGCTATCAAAATTGAAAAATTCCTCTGGGGTCATTTCTAGGGCGTCAATCACTTTTTCAAGACTGTGAATGGTCAGATTCACATTTTGGTTTTCAAGTTGATTGATATACTTAAGCCCGAGTCCTGCTTGTTCCGAAAGTTCTTCCTGGCTCATTTTATTCTGAGTTCGAAAATATTTCACTTTTTGGGAAATATATTGTTGTAAATAGTTTTTAGTTGTCATATAAATAGAATACAAGTTTTATATGACAAAAAAACACCTTAAAAAATACAAAGTATTACATAACATACCTATATGATATTTATTTTAATTAGGATTGTCAATTTGTATGATTGGTTTATTTTACTCGAAACTTTTAGTAAAGAGTGATCATCGAGAGTTTGATGAGTTCAGAAATTTATAAAATATAACAACTTAAAGTATTATCAATAATAGTGTTTTAAGTATAAAAGAGCCTATTAGAAATTGTTCTCGTAGACTCATTATAACATATGCGTATACAATTATATTATTTAAACAACAACGTTTCATGAACAATTCGTTTCATGTGGTATAATATAAATAAAAAGGAGGTTGCACTATGACTGCACATGATATTTTAAACAATCCTTTCCTCAATAAAGGTACTGCCTTTACCTTAGAGGAGCGAAAGGAACTAGGCCTTATTGGTTTACTGCCACCGTATGTTCAAACGATTGAAGAACAAGCGGCGCAAACTTATGCACAAATGCAAACAAAAGCCAATGATTTGGAAAAACGTCTTTTCCTAATGGAAATTTTTAATATCAACAGGACTCTTTTTTATTACCTCTTTTCTCAACATTTGGAAGAATTCAATCCAATTGTATATGATCCAACCATTGCAGATACAATTGAAGGTTATAGTGATCTTTTTGTAGATCCCCAATATGCTGGATATCTTGATATTAATCATCCTGAAAATATTGAAGCTACTTTGAAAAACGCTGCCGGGGGTCGCGAGATTCGTCTCATTGTTGTAACAGATGCAGAAGGAATCCTTGGAATTGGCGACTGGGGAACAAATGGTGTCGATATTTCTGTTGGGAAATTGATGGTCTATACGGCTGCTGCTGGAATCGATCCTTCAATGGTCCTTCCTTTAGTCATTGATGCAGGGACTAACCGTGAAGAACTTCGTAACAATCCTAATTACTTAGGAAATCGTCACGAACGGGTCCGCGGAGATCGTTACTACGACTTCATTGACCAATTTGTTCAAACAGCAGAACGTCTCTTTCCTAAACTTTACCTTCACTGGGAAGATTTTGGTCGATTGAATGCTGCCAATATTCTTGAAAAATACCGGAAACAAATTCCGACCTTTAATGATGATATTCAAGGTACAGGAATCGTTACCTTGGGTGGTATCTTTGGTTCGCTGGATATTAGTGGTGAAAAATTAACAGATCAGGTTTATCTCTGCTATGGTGGTGGTACTGCGGGTGCAGGAATTGCCTCTCGTGTTCTTCGTGAAATGGTAAGTGAAGGTCTTTCTGAAGAAGAAGCCTATAAACGTTTCTTTATGGTTGATAAACAAGGTCTTCTCTTTGATGACATGGATGACTTGACACCAGAGCAAAAACCATTTGCTAAGAAACGTGCTGACTTTAGTAACGCAGATAAGTTGACTGATCTGCTTGAAGTAGTGAAGACTGTGAAGCCAACCATTCTTGTAGGAACTTCAACTCAGCCTAATACCTTCACTAAAGAAATAGTAGAAGCTATGTGTGAAAACACAGAACGTCCAATGATCTTCCCTTTGTCAAATCCAACTAAATTGGCAGAAGCTAGCGCCAAAGATTTGATTGAATGGTCAGATGGCAAAGCTTTTGTTGCCACAGGAATTCCTGCTGATACGGTTTCTTATAAAGGTGTAGACTATGTGATTGGTCAAGCAAATAATGCCCTGATTTACCCAGGTCTTGGTCTAGGTATGCTGGCTTCTGAAGCAAGTCTTTTGACTGATGAAATGATTGGAGCAGCGGCGCATTCATTGAGTGGTATTGTCAATCCAGGCCAACCAGGAGCTCCTGTCTTGCCACCATTCAAGTATGTAGCAGATGTTTCTATTAAAGTAGCAGAAGCAGTCGCTAAAAAAGCACAAGAGCAAGGTCTTGCACGTGCTAAGGAAACAGATATGGCCAAAGCAGTTCGTGATTTGAAGTGGTATCCAGAGTATAAATAATTCATTTCTGTTGCCTATCCTCGGGATACTTGGCTTATTTTGGATATGTTAGCAATCTACAGAGTTGATAACCGAAAAGTAAAGAGATTGTCGTATTGACTATTGGTTTTAAACAGTATAAAATAACTGTCGATTTTTTGTCCGACTGCCAAGAGTCAGTTTAATACTATACTAAAATCAAAACGCATTATATAATAGTGATATGAAATCAACTAAAGAAGAAATACAAGCCATCAAAACACTTTTAAAAAACTCTAGTACAACTGAATACCATAAAAGTCTTCAAATCGTTCTATTTTATCTAATGGGCAAATCTTTGAAATTATCCTAAAAGAATTGAAAGAATTATGAAAAAATTTTAAAAAATTCTGAAATATTCTTGACAGCTGATAAAAAAGGTGGTAAGATAGGAAACATCAAAAAAGAAAGCAGAAAAAGAAATGAATAAGAAACAAGCTGTAACGATGAATCAAAACTTTTACTTTAGCTACTTTAGATAGTGTTTGTAGACATGTCACCATGGATGCAAACAGTTCAAGCAATTTGTTTGTATCTATGTGGCTAAGATTTTTGATTGTGGTCCATATAGATGAATATCTAAATGGACTAGCTAAGTTGTAACTTGTTAGATTATTTCAAGCATCCGTTTAGGTATTATCTAGGCGGTTTTTTGTTTTATACTCTTCGAAAATCAAATTCAAACCACGTCAACGTCGCCTTGCCGTACTCAAGTACAGCCTGCGGCTAGTTTCCTAGTTTGCTCTTTGATTTTCATTGAGTATTATCTTTTCTGAGAAGGAGTTTCATTATGAAAGTTGTTCGAAAATTACTAGCACCCCTCTTGGTAGTGGGGATTCTCTTGACCTCTCTGATCAGTTTGCATCAGTTGAAGGCAGATAAGAAAAAAGATGTTTTTCGTATCGGTATTTCGCAGTTTATTACTCATCAATCTTTGGACGCTACTAGAGAAGGTTTTGTGGATGAGTTGGCCAAGCAAGGCTATATTGAAGGGAAAAATATCGAGATTGATTTGCAAAATGCACAGGGAGAGCAAAGAAATCTAAAAACCATTTCCCAGCAACTAGCAGAATCTAGTGATGTCGTTCTAGCCATCGCAACGCCTTCTGCTCAGAGCTTGGCCAATACAACACAAACGACACCTGTTATCTTTTCAGCGGTAACAGATCCTGTCAGTGCCAAGTTGGTTGAGTCAAGAGAGCATCCTGGGGGCAATGTTACTGGGACAAGCGATCAGTCATCAGATGCCATTTCAACCCAAATCAATTTGATAAAGAAAGTGTTACCAAAGGCTAAAACGATTGGAATCCTCTATACTCAGAGCGAGCCAAATTCAGTTGTCCAAAAGGATGAAGCTAAGCGCCTTCTGGAAGAAAAAGGCTTTACCGTTGTTGAAAAAACAATCTTGGACAGTAACAACGTCAAGGCGGCTGCAGAAAGCTTGATGGCAGAGGTGGATATGGTTTTTGTCCCAACTGATAATATCATTTCGTCAACCATGGAAACAGTTAAGCAGGTTTCTATTAAACACAAGGTTCCAGTATTCGGTGGTTCAACAGAAATGATTGCTGTTGGTGGCTTGTATAACTACGGAACCAATTATGAAGAATTGGGAAGACAGACAGCTCGCATGCTGATTCGTGTTTTAAAAGGTGAGAAGCCAGAAAATATAGCAGTTGAGTTGCCTGAAAAACTGGAATTGCATACCAATCAAGAAATGGCAGATGCATTGGGAATTGATATTAGTAAGTTAGAAGGCAAGGAATAAGGAGGTTTAAGATGAATTTTGTATTATCTAGTTTATCAGAAGGTTTGCTATGGTCGATTATGGCTATTGGGGTCTACTTGACTTTCCGTATTTTGGATATTGCGGATATGACTGCTGAAGGAGCCTTTCCACTGGGGGCGGCTGTCGTCGTATCTCAGATACAGGCAGGGATAAATCCTTGGATTGCGACCTTACTTGCTTTGCTGGCAGGTATGGTAGCAGGTCTAGTATCAGGAATGCTCCACACCAAGATGAAAATTCCAGCTCTCTTGACAGGTATTGTGACCTTAACAGGGCTTTATTCAATCAATATTAAAATCATGGGAAGCGTGCCTAATCTTTCCTTGGGAGATTCTGCAACCGTCTTTAAACAATTGGCGAGCTTGGGGCTGTCAAATGAAGGAGCTGTTTTCTCACTCAGTTTAGCTTGTCTCTTACTTGTTTGTTTGGTCTTGACTCTTTTGATGAAAACAGAGATTGGCTTGGTCTTGCGTTCGACTGGGGACAATATTCCGATGAGTGAGGCCAATGGGGTCAATGTAGACACCATGAAGATTGTTGGTTACATGATTTCAAATGGCTTGATTGCCCTATGTGGTTCCTTGTTTGCCCAAAATGATGGATTTTCAGATGTGACTTCTGGGACAGGAACCATCGTTGTTGGTTTGAGTGCAGTGATTATTGCAGAAGTCTTGATACACGACTTGACCATTGGAGGTCGCTTGTTATCCATCGGAATTGGTGCTATTGTTTACCGTTTGATTATTTTAAATATCTATGAAATTCCAAATCTAGATCAAAACCTAGTTCGTCTCTTTAATGCAATCTTGCTTGCCTTGGTTTTATTTGCGCCAGAATTGCAAAAGATATTAAAGATTCGTGGTCTGAAATTGAGAAATGAATAGGAGGAGAAAGTTATGGCAAGTTTGTTAACACTTGAAAATATTCACAAAACATTTGAAGCAGGGACGGTCAATGAGAACCATGTCCTCAAAGGATTAGATTTAGAGGTTGAAGAGGGAGATTTTATCTCTGTAATTGGTGGAAATGGAGCAGGGAAATCCACTTTGATGAATATCTTGGCTGGTAATTTATCGGTGGATGAAGGGGACCTTTTATTGGCAGGCAAATCCATTAAAAATCTGAGTGTAAGAAAGAGAGCCAAGGATATCGCCCGTGTTTTTCAAGATCCTAAGATGGGAACAGCTTCTCGTTTGACGATTGAGGAGAATATGGCTATTGCCTTAAGACGTGGGCAGAAGAGAGGGCTTGGCTGGGGCGTAAAGGAGAAGGATAGGATCCAGTTCCAAGAGGCCTTGAAAGAGTTGAATATTGGCCTTGAAAACCGCTTAAAAGTAGATACTCAATACCTCTCAGGAGGGCAAAGACAGGCCTTGACCCTAGTCATGGCAGCTCTGGTGAAACCCAAACTTTTGCTTTTGGATGAACATACTGCGGCACTTGACCCGAAAACTAGTCAAATGGTGATGGACTTGACGCAAAAGATTGTGGAACACCATCAGTTGACGACTTTGATGATTACCCACGATATGAACCATGCTATTGAGTACGGGAATCGTCTCATTATGCTCTATCAGGGTAAGATAGTGGTGGATGTCAAGGGAGAGGAGAAAAAGCATCTGACAGTTGAAGACCTCATGCATCTCTTCCAGAAAAATAGTGGCCAAAGTCTAGTCAGTGATGAATTGGTTTTGGGATAAAGAAAAAGGCTGAGCTCTAGTGTCTCAGTCTTTTATTAGTACAAATGGATAGGCAGAAATATGAAATTAATACTCTTCGAAAATCTCTTCAAACCACGTTAGCTCTATCTGCAACCTTAAAACAGTGTTTTGAGCAGCCTGCGACTAGCTTCCTAGTTTGATCTTTGATTTTCAGTGAGTATAAACTCAGTAAGGAGCCCTCTTTTGCAGAAAAGCAGGGTTCTTTTTGCTGTCTATTCCATCCCTGAAAGCGTAAAACAAACTGGTCAGGGTGGCTAGTTTGTGGTATAATGAAAGAGACTCAAAAAGAAACAGGAGAAAAATGATGGATTTACTTTTAGCAATTGTATTGATTGTGCTAGCTTTTCTAGGAGGAGCTCTTGGAGGAATGTACTTGGTTCGTAAGCAAATTGAAAAAGAATTCGCTGACAACCCACGTTTGAATGCTGAAGCAGTTCGTACTCTTTTGAGTGCAAATGGTCAAAAACCAAGCGAAGCTAAGGTACAACAAGTTTACCACCAAATCATCCGCCAACAAAAAGCAGCCCTTGCTAACAATAAAAAGAAAAAATAAATAAGGAAAAGTCTGGGATGAAAGTTCCAGACTTCTCACTATGTTGGTTATGGTTTAGGGATGAGACTTTTTCCTTGCATTCTATTGATATTTGATTATGATTAAGAGAGATAGTTGTTGATTAGGCTGTCCTTCAGTTCATAAGGATCAATAATCATAATGAACTATCAATCAGAAAAAAGACTAGAAAGAAAACTGTATGGATAATCGACCAATTGGTTTTTTGGATTCGGGTGTCGGGGGCTTGACCGTTGTGCGCGAGCTCATGCGCCAGCTTCCCCATGAAGAAATCGTCTATATTGGAGATTCGGCTCGGGCGCCTTATGGTCCCCGTCCTGCTGAGCAAATTCGTGAATATACTTGGCAGTTGGTCAACTTTCTCTTGACCAAGGATGTCAAAATGATTGTCATTGCATGTAACACTGCGACTGCGGTCGTCTGGGAAGAAATCAAGGCTCAACTAGATATTCCTGTCCTAGGTGTGATTTTGCCAGGAGCTTCGGCAGCTATCAAGTCCAGTCAAGGTGGGAAAATCGGAGTCATTGGAACACCCATGACGGTACAATCAGACATCTACCGTCAGAAAATCCATGATCTGGATCCGGACTTACAGGTGGAGAGTTTGGCCTGTCCCAAGTTTGCTCCCTTGGTGGAGTCGGGTGCCCTGTCAACAAGTGTCACCAAGAAAGTGGTCTATGAAACCTTGCGTCCCTTGGTTGGAAAGGTGGATAGCCTGATTTTGGGTTGTACCCATTATCCACTGCTCAGACCTATTATTCAAAATGTCATGGGGCCCAAGGTTCAACTTATCGATAGTGGGGCAGAGTGCGTACGGGACATCTCAGTCTTACTCAATTATTTTGAAATCAATCGTGGTCGCGATGCCGGACCACTCCATCACCGTTTTTACACAACAGCCAGCAGCCAAAGTTTTGCACAAATTGGTGAAGAATGGCTGGAAAAAGAGATTCATGTGGAGCATGTAGAATTATGACAAATAAAATTTATGAATACAAGGATGATCAGGACTGGTATGTCGGGTCCTATGCTATTTTTGGTGGCGTCCGGACGTTGACTGATGAAGACTTGGATTTCCCTCTGGTTGGATTGGCCAAAATCTTTCGAGACGAGGAACGAGGTTTCCCGATTTCAGTTACTGTTTTACGCTATGGTTCTCGCTACCGTTTATTGTCTTTTGTGGTAGATATACTAAACCAAGAGATGGGACGAAACATGGAAGTCATTCAACGACAAGGGGCTCTGCTCTTGGTTGAAAATGGCCAACTTTTGTATGTGGAATTGCCCAAAGAAGGGGTCAATGTTCATGATTTCTTTGAGACAAACAAGGTCAGAGAAACCTTGTTGATTGCGACTCGTAACGAAGGCAAGACCAAGGAATTTCGAGCAATCTTTGACAAGCTAGGCTACGATGTGGAAAATCTCAATGACTATCCTGACCTGCCTGAAGTAGCAGAAACAGGCATGACCTTTGAAGAAAATGCCCGTCTCAAGGCAGAAACTATTTCTCAATTAACGGGCAAGATGGTTCTGGCAGATGATTCTGGGCTCAAAGTCGATGTTCTAGGTGGCTTGCCAGGTGTCTGGTCAGCTCGTTTTGCAGGTGTGGGAGCAACTGATCGTGAAAACAATGCTAAACTCTTGCACGAATTGGCCATGGTCTTTGAACTCAAGGACCGCTCGGCTCAATTCCATACAACCCTAGTCGTAGCCAGCCCAAACAAGGAAAGCTTGGTTGTTGAAGCAGACTGGCCAGGCTACATTAACTTTGAACCTAAGGGTGAAAATGGCTTTGGCTATGACCCTCTCTTCCTTGTAGGAGAGACAGGCAAATCCTCAGCTGAATTAACCCTTGAAGAAAAAAATAGCCAATCTCACCGTGTCTTAGCCGTTAAAAAACTTTTGGAGGTATTTCCATCATGGCAAAGCAAACCATCATTGTAATGAGCGATTCCCATGGCGATAGCTTGATTGTGGAAGAAATCCGTAATCGCTATGTAGGCAAAGTTGATGCCGTTTTTCATAACGGCGATTCTGAACTGCGTCCTGATTCTCCCCTTTGGGAAGGCATCCGTGTTGTTAAAGGGAACATGGACTTCTACGCCGGCTACCCAGAACGTTTGGTGACTGAGCTTGGTTCGACCAAGATTATCCAAACCCATGGTCACTTGTTTGACATCAATTTCAACTTTCAAAAGTTGGACTACTGGGCTCAGGAAGAAGAGGCCGATATCTGTCTTTATGGTCACTTGCATGTGCCAAGCGCTTGGATGGAAGGCAAGACCCTCTTTTTAAATCCAGGTTCTATCAGTCAACCACGTGGGACCATCAGAGAATGTCTCTATGCTCGTGTGGAGATTGATGATAGTTACTTCAAAGTCGACTTTTTGACACGAGACCATGAGGTGTATCCGGGCTTGTCCAAGGAGTTTAGCCGATGATTGCCAAGGAGTTTGAGACTTTCTTGTTGGGGCAGGAGGAAACTTTTTTGACCCCTGCTGAAAATCTAGCCGTGTTGATTGATACCCACAATGCGGATCATGCGACCCTCTTGCTCAGTCAGATGACCTATACCCGTGTTCCTGTTGTGACAGATGAAAAACACTTTGTTGGGACGATTGGGCTCAGAGATATTATGGCTTATCAGATGGAGCATGATTTGAGTCAAGAAATCATGGCAGATACGGATATCGTTCATATGACGAGAACGGACGTAGCGGTTGTTTCGCCTGATTTTACCATTACGGAGGTCTTGCACAAGCTGGTAGATGAGTCCTTCTTGCCGGTTGTGGATGCGTCTGGTATTTTCCAAGGAATTATCACGCGCAAGTCTATCCTCAAGGCAGTCAATGCCCTCTTGCATGATTTTAGTAAGGAATATGAAATTCGATGCAAATGAGAGACAGGATTTCAGCCTTTTTAGAGGAAAAGCAGGGCTTATCTGCTAATTCCAAGCAGTCCTATAAGTATGATTTGGAGCAATTTTTAGACATTGTAGGCGAGCGGATTTCTGAGACCAGTCTCAAGATTTACCAAGCCCAGCTAGCTAATCTAAAAATCAGCGCCCAGAAGCGAAAGATTTCGACCTGTAACCAATTTCTCTACTTTCTCTATCAAAAAGGAGAAGTGGATAGCTTTTATCGTTTGGAATTAGCTAAACAAGCTGAAAAGAAGACCGCAAAGCCGGAACTATTAGACCTAGACTCTTTTTGGCAAGAAAGTGACTATTCAGAGGGGCGCTTGCTAGCACTCTTGATCCTAGAAATGGGGCTCTTGCCGAGTGAGATTTTAGCTCTCAAGGTTGCGGACGTCAATCTGGACTTTCAGGTGTTGCGAATCAAGAAGGCTTCCCAACAGAGGATTGTCACCATTCCCACAACCTTGCTTTCAGAGTTGGAACCTTTGATGGGTCAGATATATCTCTTTGAAAGGGGAGGGAAAGCCTATTCTCGTCAGTGGGCCTTTCGTCAGCTAGAGTCCTTTGTCAAGGAGAAAGGTTTTCCAACCTTATCAGCCCAAGCCTTGCGGGAACAGTTCATTCTAAGACAGATAGAAAAGAAGGTCGATTTGTACGAAATTGCAAAAAAATTAGGATTAAAAACAGTCCTGACCTTAGAAAAATATAGATAATGGATATTAAATTAAAAGATTTTGAAGGGCCCTTGGACTTGCTTTTGCACCTGGTTTCTAAGTACCAGATGGATATCTATGATGTGCCCATCACGGAAGTCATCGAGCAGTATCTAGCCTATGTCTCAACCCTGCAGGCCATGCGTCTGGAAGTGACGGGCGAGTACATGGTCATGGCCAGTCAGCTCATGTTGATCAAGAGTCGCAAGCTTCTTCCAAAGGTAGCGGAAGTGACAGATTTGGAGGATGACCTGGAGCAGGATCTTCTCTCTCAAATCGAAGAATACCGTAAGTTTAAGCTCTTGGGTGAGCACTTGGAAGCCAAGCACCAAGAACGGGCCCAGTACTATTCCAAAGCGCCGACAGAGTTGATTTACGAAGATGCGGAGCTTGTGCATGACAAGACGACCATTGACCTCTTTTTGGCTTTTTCAAATATCCTAGCCAAGAAAAAAGAGGAGTTTGCACAGAATCACACGACTATCCTGCGGGATGAGTATAAGATTGAGGACATGATGGTTATCGTGAAAGAGTCCTTGACTGGACGATATCAATTGCGCTTGCAGGATTTGTTTAAGGAAGCCCAGAATCTCCAAGAGGTCATTACCCTCTTTTTGGCGACCCTAGAGTTAATCAAAACCCAGGAGCTGATTCTTGTGCAAGAGGAAAGTTTCGGAGATATTTATCTCATGGAGAAGAAGGAAGAAAGTCAAGTGGCCCAAAGCTAGACTTGATAGAGAGGAAAGATGAGTACTTTAGCAAAAATAGAAGCGCTCTTGTTTGTAGCGGGTGAAGATGGGATTAGAGTCCGCCAGTTAGCTGAACTCCTCTCTCTGCCACCGACAGGCATCCAACAGAGTTTAGAAAAATTAGCCCAGAAGTATGAAAAGGACCCAGATTCCAGTTTGGCTCTGATTGAGACAGGGGGCGCTTATAGATTGGTGACTAAGCCTCAATTTGCAGCGGTTTTGAAAGAATACTCTAAGGCACCTATCAACCAGAGTTTATCTCGGGCTGCCCTTGAGACCTTGTCCATCATTGCTTACAAACAGCCTATCACACGGATAGAGATTGATGCCATTCGTGGGGTTAACTCGAGTGGGGCTTTGGCAAAGTTGCAGGCTTTTGACCTAATAAAAGAAGACGGGAAAAAAGAAGTGTTGGGGCGTCCCAACCTCTATGTGACTACAGATTATTTCCTAGATTACATGGGGATTAACCATTTGGAAGAATTACCAGTGATTGATGAGCTTGAGATTCAAGCCCAAGAAAGCCAATTATTTGGTGAAAGGATAGAAGAAGATGAGAATCAATAAGTATATTGCCCACGCAGGTGTGGCCAGTAGGAGAAAAGCAGAAGAGCTGATCAAGCAAGGCTTGGTGACGGTTAATGGCCAAGTAGTACGTGAACTAGCAACAACCATCAAGTCAGGCGACAAGGTCGAAGTTGAAGGTCAACCTATCTACAACGAAGAAAAGGTCTATTATCTGCTTAACAAACCACGCGGTGTCATTTCCAGTGTGACAGATGACAAGGGCCGCAAGACGGTTGTCGACCTCTTGCCCAACGTGAAAGAGCGCATCTACCCTGTAGGTCGTTTGGACTGGGATACATCAGGGGTCTTGATTTTGACCAATGATGGGGATTTTACGGATGAAATGATTCACCCTCGTAATGAGATTGACAAGGTCTATGTCGCGCGTGTTAAAGGTGTGGCCAATAAGGATAATCTCCGCCCCTTGACCCGTGGACTTGAGATTGATGGCAAGAAAACCAAGCCGGCTGTCTATGAAATTCTCAAAGTGGATCCAGTCAAAAACCGCTCTGTGGTGCAGTTGACTATCCATGAAGGGCGTAACCACCAGGTTAAAAAGATGTTTGAAGCTGTCGGTCTTCAAGTGGACAAGTTGTCACGGACCCGTTTTGGACATCTAGACTTGACAGGACTCCGTCCAGGAGAATCCCGTCGTCTTAATAAAAAAGAAATCAGCCAACTACACACCATGGCTGTAACCAAGAAATAATGAAACGAATTTTAATAGCGCCTGTGCGCTTTTACCAACGGTTTATCTCACCAGCCTTTCCACCCTCTTGTCGCTTTGAGCCTACCTGTTCAAACTATATGATTCAGGCTATTGAAAAACATGGCTTCAAGGGTGTCTTGATGGGCTTGGCTCGGATTTTACGTTGCCATCCCTGGTCGAAAACAGGTAAGGACCCCGTCCCAGACCATTTTTCCCTTAAACGGAATCAAGAAGAAAAATGAGGTTGGGCAAAAGATTTTAATAAAATGATAAAAACGCATCCTATCAGGTTTGAGTGAGCTTGATAGGATGCGTTTTATCATGTAAAGATGTTAGTTGATACTCAATGAAAATCAAAGAGCAAACTAGGAAACTAGCCGCAGGCTGTACTTGAGTACGGCAAGGCGACGTTGACGTGGTTTGAATTTGATTTTCATTGAGTATGAGTTTGAAGTTGCTTATTTCAAGCCTTTTTGTGCGTCTTCAATCATGAGTTTGGTTGATTCAAGTCCGCCTCCACTTAGATACCAGAGGTCTGGTGTTAGTTGGATAATCTTACCATTTTTAGCGGCAGGTGTTTCAGCGATGAGGGCATTTTCTAGGACACCGTCGTTGCTAGAGTTGTCTCCACCGATGGCAAGAGTACGGTTGATAACGAAGAGGATATCAGGATTGATTTCTTTGACACTTTCAAAGCTGACTTCTTGTCCGTGGCGAGAGTCTTCAAATTGAGTATCAGTTGGCTTGAATTTCAAGGTTTGGTACAAGAAAGAGAAACGAGATTGGGCACCAAAGGCAGCCATTTTTCCTTCGTTGAGGAGGATAGCAAGGGCTTTTTTGTCAGAGCTTTCATTTTTAGTAGCGACTTCTTGGATGCTCTTGTCTAGCTTGGCCAATTCTTCCTTGGCTTTCTGTGTACCAGTTTCGCCGAAGGCACTTGCTAAGGATTCGATATTAGCCTTAGTTGAAGTCCAGTAGTCGTCCTTGCTTGCTTGGAAGAGAACAGTCGGAGCGATTTCGTTGAACTTATCTACGAATTTTTGGGTACGTGGTGAAGCGATAATTAGGTCTGGTTCAAGAGCAGCAAGGGCTTCTAGGTCTGGCTCAACCATGGAACCAACATTTTTAACTTTTCCAGCTAGGTCTTTAAGATAAGTCGGAACAGTTTTTGTAGGCATTCCGACGATATTCTTTTCAAAACCTAAAGCGCGAATAGTATCCGCAGCACCGAGGTCAAAGGTCACAATCTTTTCAGGGACTTTTGAAAGTGTGACTATACCTAGTGAACTTTTAATGGTTACCTCTGTTGGAGCAGAGCTACTTGACTCCGACTGGCTAGTGCTTGAGTTTGAGTTTGTACTACATGCACCAAGTAGGAGCAAGAAACTAGCCACTAGGGCAGTGAGGTAAAGTTTAAGGGATGTTTTCATGATTTCTCCTTTTTAAAATGTGATAACGATTTAGGGAGTCTCTAGGTTTTATTGACTAAGAGACAAAATTTCTTCTAACTCGAGTTTCTATGTTACTAGCTATAGATACAGATCTTTTTGCCATTGATATCAGCCAGCGTGATAGGAATCTCATAGAGTTGACTGAGCAGGTCAGCCTGCATGATTTGATTGGTTGTTCCCTTGTTAAAGACTTGGCCGTCCTTGAAGGCGACAATTTCATCTGCATACTGACTGGCCATGTTGATATCGTGGAGGACGATGATAATGGTCTTTCCGAGTTCCTCCACCAGTCGCCGAAGAATTTGCATCATGCTGACGCTTTGCTTGATATCGAGATTGTTGAGTGGTTCGTCCAGCAAGATAAAGTCTGTATCCTGGGCCAGTACCATAGCGATAAAGACCCGCTGGAGTTGTCCTCCAGACAGGCTATCGATGTAGCGGTCTTTTAAGTTGGTCAGTTCTAAATAGTTCAGAGTTTCTCGGATTTTTCCCCAGTCTTCTGGTCTAAGTCGACCTCGGCTGTAGGGAAAACGTCCAAAACTGACCAGTTCTTCAACCGTCAATTTGGCTTGGTAATTGATTTTCTGCTTTAGGATAGTCAGTTCTTGAGCCAGTTCTTGCGAATTCCAGCTCTCGATTTCACGACCTTTGATACTGAGAATTCCCTGATCCTTCTTGGTCAGTCTGCTCATGATGGAGAGGAGAGTCGATTTTCCAGCACCATTGGGACCAATGAAGGCTGTCAGTTTCTGAGGGCTGACTTCAAGCGAAATGCCTTGCAAAATATCCTGTTTTTGAATGGATTTGTCAATGTTTTCCAGTTTCACTGACGCGCCCTCCTGTATAGTAAGATAAAGAATAGGAGCCCCCCTACGCTCTCGATGATCATGCTGATGCGAATTTCCAGCGCAAAGACTCGTTCAATCAAGGCTTGCCCCAAGGTCAAACTGATAAATCCAATCAGAATGGATATGATAAAGAGCAACTTGTGCCGATAATCTTTGACAATCAGGTAGGTAAGATTGGCCAGCATAAAGCCGAAGAAGGCCATAGGCCCTACCAAGGCAGTGGCTGCTGAGGTCAAAAGCACGATGCCCCAGAGGAGTTCTCTCTGTTCTTTTTCAACATCGAGTCCCAATATCTGAGCTGTTTCTCTTTGCAGGTGCAAGACATCCAGAATGACTGCTTTTCGAAAGAAAAAGATGGTCAAAGCAAGGATAATCAGAGAACCGATGGCTAGGATGGAAGTGTTGAGATGTTGAAAGGAGGCAAAAAGACTGTTTTGCAGTTTATCGTATTCGTTTGGATCCATCAGGACCTGAAGGAAGGTACTGATATTTCGAAAGAGACTTCCGAGGGCTAGACAAATCAGCAGGATAAAGACCAGATCTTGTTTCATCAGCGTCTTCAAGTAGCCTTGCAAGGCGAGAAAGAAGAGGGATTGAAGCAGAAGCAAAACTAGGAATTCTAAAATGGGAGACTTCCCGAGTTGAAGAAACTTGCTTTCAAAAACCAGTAGTAGAGTTTGCAGTAGGACGTAGAAGGATTCGATTCCTAAAATACTAGGCGTCAGGAAACGATTTTCCGTCAGGGTTTGAAAACTAATGGTCGAAATCCCTGTCGCGATAGCTACCAAGAGATAAACAACTATCTTTTGGGAACGTAGCTTCCAAGCAAAGGCTGACAAGTGAGTGATGGGCCAAAAGTAGAGAAGACAAGCTCCGACGGCAAGAATAATAAGAAGCCAGAAGAGCTTGGTATGTTTGCTTTTAAACTGCATCTTTTCTTCCCCCTCTCCAGAGAAGTAGGATAAAGACGAGGCTACCAATGATTCCTAGTAGAAGACTGACAGACAACTCATAGGGCCGAATTAGAACTCGGGATAGGATATCGCAGGCCAGAACTAGATTGGCACCGACCAGTGCGACCATGAGTTTGGTCTGACTTAGATTATCTCCATAGTGCTTGCGAACAAGATTGGGGACAATAACTCCGAGGAAAGGTAAGCCACCCACGGTAATCATGGTGACACTAGTCGTTAGCGCAACCAGAAAGAGGGCCAGTTTTTCAAGTAGGGAGTAGGAAATCCCCAAACTCTCACTGGCTTCCTTGCCCAGATTCATGATGGTAAAGGTTTGGGATAATTTCCAAACGGCTATCAGGATAATGAGCCCTAAGAAAAGCCATTCATACTGATGAGTCTGAATCATGGAGAAGGAGCCCTGGGTCCAGGCAGTCATACTCTGAACTAGATTGAAACGGTAGGCGATAACTTCTGTCACAGAACCGATAATCCCGCTATAGATGATCCCAATCAGAGGCAACATCCACCTTTCCTTTACAGAGAAAATAGTCATAAAGGCTAGGAAGAAGAGGGTAAATGTGATGGATGAAACAAAAGCAAAGAGCATCTTTTGAGTCAGACTAGCCGACGGAAAGACAAAGAGGCTCAATACCATTCCCAGTTTGGCAGCTTCAGTGGTTCCAACTGTGCTTGGAGCAGCAAACTGATTTTGAGTGATAGTCTGCATGAGAAGTCCTGCCATGCTCATACTAGAGGCAGTCAGGAGAATGCTGATGGTTCTTGGGAGACGGGATTCTTGAAGGAGAAGCCAAGTTTCATGATCCAGTGCAAAGAGTTTTCTCCATGAAAAATCACTAGTCCCAATGCTAATAGAGAGAAAGACTAGGAGTAGAAGTAAGCCAATTAAATAATGAGAAAGTTTCATACCCCATCCTTTCATGTAGATTTGGTACCGAAAGATACCTGCGGATATTACTGTAACACGATTTCTTTAATCTGTCAATAAATTTTCTGACAATTTAATGAATAAAACAAGGAGAGAGTACCAGGACCTTCTCCTCTGTTTTCCTATTCCAAAATGTTTTTGCCTTCTTTAACACGCCAATGATAATCCGATAAAATAATATCTTCGAGGGAGTAGCTAGCCTTCCAATCAAGATATTTTTTAGCTTTTGATGCGTCTGCTAGGACGCTAGCTGGGTCACCAGCACGACGCGCAACAATTTCGTGTGGGATTTCTTGATTCAGTAGTTCTTCAGCAGTTTTAAAGATTTCTTTGACGGTATAGCCTTTTTCAGTTCCTAAGTTAAAGATTTGAGAAGAACTGTTTTCTTGAAATAGGTAGTTCATTCCTTTAACATGAGCCTGTGCAAGATCCAAGACATGAATGTAATCTCGAATACATGAACCATCACGTGTATCATAGTCATCTCCAAATATTTTTAGGCTATCATTTTGTCCCAATGCGGTTTTGTTGATATTAGGAATGATGTGAGTTGGATTTTTCACACGTAGACCGTTTGAAGCATCCATTTCAGCCCCAGCAACATTAAAGTAACGGAAAATGACATATTTCCAATCATAGCGATTGGCCATCCAGTAAATCATTCGTTCGCCCATCAATTTTGTTTCTGCATAAGGGTTGACAGGGTCGAGCAGGGTATCTTCAGTTGCAGGCTTGTCAATACAGTTATTACCATAGAGGGAAGCAGTCGAAGAGAACATGATTTTTTGAATACCAACTTCAGATAAGACTTTGAGAACTTGGTTCATACCAGCAACATTGGCAGTGAAGTATTTACTTGGATTTTCAATACTTTCGCTCACAACAATCTCACCCGCACAATGGAGGACAGCATCAATCTGATTTTCTTCTAAGTAAGCCTTTAAGGCGCTAGCATCATAAACATCCAGTTGTTTAAAGCTAGCACGACTATCTACAGCTGAACGATTTCCTGTAGAGAGATTATCTAGAACATGTACCTGATAGCCAGCATTTAAAAGAGCTTTAACGGTATGGGAGCCAATGTAGCCAGCTCCACCTGTAACAAGAATTGTTTTGGTCATGATTTTTCCTTTTCCTAGTTTTGTACTATTTTAAAGAAATAAGAAGGCAAAGTCAACTATTTTCTGCAAATTTCATAAAAAACTGAACAAATATAGCATTGAATTGTTTTGTGTTTGGGAATTAATAGTTTGGGTGGTCTTGGAATAGTTCTTAGCTTTCACCTCACATGCAAGAAAATACAAGCTTTTTCTAAGATACAGTAAGACTAAGATACTAATTTAGAAATCCACCTTCCCGCTATCCTTCTCCTATAAAAAGTGGTAAAATGGATGAAAGAAAGAAGGAACTGAAATGACAACATTATTTTCAAAAATCAAAGAAGTAACAGAACTTGCTGCGATCTCAGGTCATGAAGCACCTGTCCGTGCTTATCTTCGTGAAAAGTTGACACCGCACGTGGATGAAATGGTGACAGATGGCTTGGGTGGTATTTTTGGTATCAAACATTCAGAAGCTGCAGATGCACCGCGCGTCTTGGTTGCTTCTCACATGGATGAAGTTGGTTTTATGGTCAGCGAGATTAAGCCAGATGGTACCTTCCGTGTGGTTGAAATTGGTGGTTGGAATCCTATGGTGGTTAGCAGCCAACGTTTCAAACTCTTGACTCGTGACGGTCGTGAAATTCCTGTGATTTCGGGTTCTGTCCCTCCACATTTGACTCGTGGAAAGGGTGGACCAACCATGCCTGCTATTGCAGATATCGTCTTTGATGGCGGTTTTGCGGATAAGGCTGAGGCAGAAAGCTTTGGCATCCGTCCTGGCGACACCATCGTGCCAGATAGTTCTGCAATCTTGACAGCCAATGAAAAAAATATCATTTCAAAAGCTTGGGACAACCGCTACGGTGTTCTGATGGTGAGCGAGTTGGCGGAAGCTCTGTCAGGTCAAAAACTAGGAAATGAACTCTATCTTGGCTCGAACGTCCAAGAAGAAGTTGGTCTTCGTGGTGCTCATACTTCCACAACTAAGTTTGACCCAGAAGTTTTCCTAGCAGTTGACTGCTCACCTGCTGGTGATGTTTATGGCGGTCAAGGCAAGATTGGAGATGGAACCTTGATTCGTTTCTACGATCCAGGTCACTTGCTTCTCCCAGGGATGAAGGATTTCCTTTTGACAACTGCTGAAGAAGCTGGTATCAAGTACCAATACTACTGTGGAAAAGGCGGAACGGACGCTGGCGCAGCTCATCTGAAAAATGGTGGTGTCCCATCTACAACAATCGGTGTTTGCGCTCGTTATATCCATTCTCACCAAACCCTCTATGCAATGGATGACTTCCTAGAAGCGCAAGCTTTCTTACAAGCTTTGGTGAAGAAATTGGATCGTTCAACAGTTGATTTGATTAAAAATTATTAAACTTAAGGAGGTGGTAGGGATGGTAGAACCAAACCTAGAAAGCCTTATAAAAGATCTTTACAATCATGCTCGCCATGATTTGAGTGAAGATTTAGTTGCTGCTCTCCTAGAGACTGCTAAAAAATTGCCTGCTACAAATGAGCAATTGCTGGCAGTTCGTCTCTCAGGCCTGGTCAATCGTGAATTGCTCCTAAATCCCAAACATCCGGCACCTGAGTTGCTCAACTTGGCTCGCTTTATCAAAAGAGAAGAAGCCAAGTACAGAGGAACCGCAGCTTCTGCCCTTATGTATGGGGAACTCTTTAAAATGCTTTGATTCCATTGTGGATCAAAGCATTTTTCTATATGTTAAAAAAGCAATTCTTGATGAGGAGAAGAAAAAAGCCATCCCATTCAGGATAGCTTCTTGGTACTTATACTCAATGAAAATCAAAGAGCAAACTAGGAAACTAGTCGCAGGCTGTACTTGAGTACGGCAAGGCGACGTTGACGTGGTTTGAATTTGATTTTCGAAGAGCATTAGATTTGTTCAGCGATGACCTTTTCAGCCAGATTCATAGCATGGTCTGATACACGAGTGTAGTGGGAAACAATATCGATAAAGTTGACCCCAGCTTGCGTTGAACACTCGCCCTTGTTGAGGCGTTTGATGTGAGTCTTTCTGAGAACGCGTTCCATATTGTTGATTTCTTTATGGCGTTCAATCAGACTTTGAGCTTTTTCAATATCATTGTTTTCTACACTATCAAGGGCATCCTTGATAAAGCCAGTGGTTTTTTGATAGATATCAGCTAGTTCCTCCAAAGCGGCTTCAGAGAACTCGACATTTTTACGTTGAAGATAGTCAGTCAGATTGATTAGTGCTTCTGCGTGGTCCCCAATCCGTTCCAAATCACGGGATGAATCAAGGATGTTGGTCAGCACTTCACTTTCTTTCTGGCTAAGAGCCTCGCTTGAAAGAGTAATCAGGTAACGAGTCAATTTTTCATCAATGGTATTGATGGCTTCCTCTGTCTTGTGTCCTTTTTCAGCAACCTTTTCATTGAGGTCAATGATGTAGTTGTATGAAAGGTCAAAGGCTTTAGAAGCATAATTTCCCAAGTGAAGGAGTTCTTTTTTGGCATTTCCGAGAGCGATTGATGGTGCTTGTTTAATCAGATGCTCATCAAGATAAAGTGGCTCGTACTTGACAACTTCATCTTCGCCAGGGATGAGCTTGGTAACAAAGTAGGCCAAGGCTCCGATGAATGGAAATTGTACAATGGTGTTACTTACGTTAAAGGCACCGTGAGAGAAGGCGATGGTCATCTCAGGTGAGAGGTGAAGGAGTGCCTGGAAGTACTCAATCATAGACGTAAATGGACCTAATAAGATTAAGCAAAGAATAGTCCCTAAAACGTTAAAGGTAACGTGGGTTGCAGCAACGCGTTTCGCAGAGACATTGGCTCCAGCTGCCGCGATGATAACGGTTAGGGTTGTCCCGATATTATCCCCGAAGAGAACTGGTAGCGAACCTTTAAGGTCAAGAAATCCACCTGCATAGAGACCTTGCAAAATCCCGATTGTCGCAGAAGAAGCTTGGATGAGGACGGTAATCACTGCACCGGCAAAAACTCCCAACACAGGATTTTGTCCCAAGGTTACCATGTATTCCTTGAATTGTGGTAAATCTTTAAGAGGGCTCATACCGGCACTGATGAGGTTGAGGGCGTAGAAGATTCCTCCTACACCAAACAGGATGCGTCCGATATTGTTTGCTGTTCTATTTTTGGTAAAGAAGAGGAACATGGTTCCAAGGAAAATCAGGGGTAAAGCATACTCACCAAGCTTGAAACCAATGATAAAGGAAGTAACGGTGGTTCCGATGTTGGCTCCCATGATAATTCCGATAGCCTGTCTAAGAGTGAGAAGACTAGCGCTGACCAGTCCAACCGTGATGACTGTAACCCCTGTACTTGACTGAATCAGGGCAGTCACGACAATTCCGACTAGAACACCTAAAAAGGGATTGCTAGTGTACTTGTCAATGTAAAAACGAAGGCGATCTCCAGCAGCTTGTTGCAAACCGTCTCCCATGGTCTTGATACTATATAAGAATAGTCCCAGACCACCTAAAAAGTGAAATAAAATTTCCTGCCAATTAATGGACATTTCTTTTTCCTCCGAAAAATAATAACGGAATTTCTCCTATTCTATTTTAAAGGATAAAAGTAAATCTAACAAGTGTTAAGCTAAGATTTTAGAAAGAAAATTCGTTAGAATGGGCCTTAATTATATTAATTTTACCAATTTCTAACCTAGATATAGGTATTTCCTTTTATATATTGACATTTAAAAGAAATATTTTAAAATGAGGGAGGAATTATCTTGGTCCCTGTGATTGGGATAAAAATTTTACAAAGAAAGTTAAGCGCTTTCTTTTGTGTAACAAAATCAATCTTTTAGGAGGAGAAAATGAAGAATCCATTTTTTGAAAGACGTTGTCGGTACAGTATTCGCAAGTTATCAGTAGGGGCTTGCTCGCTGATGATTGGGGCTGTTTTGTTTGCTGGTCCAGCTTTGGCAGAAGAAACGGCTGTTCCTGAAAATAACGGAGCTAATACACAATGTCATTAAGTTAGTGATCTAACTCTTTAAATAGGAGATAGGATTGAGAACATCAAAGTGATTCTCTATCCTATCTTCTATTTTTTTGCATGACAAATAAAGGTTTTTTCACCCTATTTTTTGAGATTTATGTTACTCT
>NZ_PKIE01000005.1 GCF_002860865.1 Streptococcus mitis | reverse complement strand
AGCCAACCTTTTTCTTGAAAATGAGCCATAAGATTGTAACTTTCATAGCCTCTATCCATGATAACAAGAGCTTTCTCGAAAGGGAGAATCCTCCATCATCTGAATCAGAGCTAAGCGCTCATGTTGTGCATGTTTGTCTTGAATAAAAACATCTCGATACACTCCAGTCGTCAAGTCGTATAGGGCATTTATATGCATGAGATTATAGGATTTAACATCCGTTTGGGTTTGGATAGAGGTTTCTGTATCCATGGGATTTCGAGGAATACAGATATCACTCCCATCTGCAGCGAATATTGGAAAATCAGTATTAAGTGGAATAGGTGCTGTAAATTCTTTAAATAGGGCATAGAACGCTTCAGGTTTTATCTGATAGCGTCTTTGAACAAAGGCTGAATTTGAAACTGTCAGTTTGGCATCTAGTAATTCTTTTGACAAGGATTTTCCTCCCATTCCCAGAATGGTACGAATCATAGTTTCTAGTGATAAACTTCTTTTACGAGTAAAGGCCTGTTCATCTTGTTTGACGAACTCAACTTTTTGACCAATGATACTCTGAATACTATTATTCAAGTGGGCTTTTATTTGTTTTATCATGGAAAATCCCTCCTTAACTATAAGTTTATCACATAAAAAAGAAACCCAAATACAGAATTGTATTTGAATTTCTTAACTTAATGACATTGGCTCATTTCTAAGCTTTCTTTGCAATCATTTTCTCTGCTTCTTGTTCTAAAAATAGTTCCAAGATTTTCTTGGTCAACATAATCGCCGCTGACAAGGCCAGAGAAACGATTAAATAATTGGCTACTAAGCCGTGGTCTCCAACCAATGGCGGTTTTGTCAAAAATCCATAATCTCCACCTGTTACCAAATTGACCACAAAAATCAAGGCATTTAGTGCAAAGGTCATGAGAAAAATTCTTTTCACATCTAGCATTCTCGCATCGTACTGTCTCAAGAGATAAACCAGTGAGTTCCCCAAGAGAGCTAAGTGCCCAAAGATAAAGGACAAAATGGCAATATGTGGGAAAGGATAGGGATCTGGCACTGGATAAACAAAGGCAGCTAATGTCCCAAATGTTCCTAGTAATGCAAAATACTGCCTATATTTAGACTGACCAGGAAGCAAGAGCACCACAAACATAGCCATACGGCAATGGTAAAAGGGTAAACTTTCTGACAGTGGCATATGATTGACCCCATACCAACCATAAAGAAGGATTAACTGAACGGCCTGCAAGATTTGGAAAAATCGTTGGTAAACCTTCTTTTCACGATAACGATAGGCTGTATAGAAGGTCAAGGCCAAGAGTGTAAATATACTGACATACCAATAAAGATCAAACTTGGGTGGCTCTGTTGCTTGGGTCGTAAAGAAAATATCCCATAAATTCATCTAGTCTTCCTCATGATTCAAAATTTTCCTGCATTTTATTATACCATGCTATTTGTCAAAAATGAATTTAGAAATACGATAATCATCTTCTTAATCAAGATATTGCTCCCTCTGACCTTGATAAACCTGCCAAAGAATCTCTATTTGCTCCTTGGTAATGCGTTTTTCAGATAAGGCTGGCAGTTGGTCAATGGCAAAAAATTGAAGGTCAGCAATTTCTTGATTTTTTTGGAATTGTCCATCAAGAAGCTTACATTCAAAAATAAACTTTGCATATTGCTTGCTCTGTAGTTGGAAACGATTTGTATCAAAAACAGCTAGTAGTCTTTCTACTTTAGCTTCAAAACCGGTTTCTTCTTCAATTTCCTTGAGAATATTTTCTGTTGGAGAATAGCCGACTTCACCAAAGCCACCTGGCAAAGCCCAATCATTCTCTCCTTGTCCCCTAACCAGACAAATATTTTCGTCCTCAACAATCCAAGCACGGACGTCCATTAACGGAGTCGCATAAGCAGAAGTTGGCTTCAAGACTTCTGCCACTTCTTCGGAATCAAGGTTTGATGCCTGATTCAACATTTCAGATAAAAGGCCTCGCAAGTCTTCGTAGCGCTCACGGTCGAAAGGATCTTTTGTAAAGGTTAATCCAGTATCTGTAAGGGCAATCATTCTTTGAAGATACTTGGCAAAATCACTAGCATTCATTTTCTAAACTTTCTACCAGCTTAGCTAGATTCATGGAGTTAGAGCCCTTGAGCAAGATTTGATCATTAGCTCCTAGACTTTCCTTGACCTGCTTGACTAGGTCTTCAAATTGGTCTTGGTCTTCTGTTTTCTTGAAGTAGTAAACGTGGCCAATTGGGAACATTTGACTGGCCAATTGGGCCAATTCAGCAATGTCTTCTCCATAGAAAATAACGGTATCCAGCACATCTGGCGAAAGACTCAAAATCATCTGGTTATGAAGTTGAACAGACTGGTCACCAAGTTCCTTCATATCCGCCAAGACAGCGATTTTTTTGCCACCTTCATTGGCTGGAATGGCAGAGAAAGTCTCTAAAATCAGCTTCATAGCAGTTGGATTGGCATTGTAAACATCTGATAAGATATCTGCTCCATTGGCTGCTTTCTTCCATTCGGTACGGTTACGCGTCAATTCAAGATTTTGGAAAGCCTTATGAATTTGCTCCTCTGAAACCCCTTCTTGTAGGGCAACATAAGACGCAATCATAGCATTGGTGGCATTGTACTTACCAGTCACTGGCAAATCAAGGGCTTGCTCCAAGAAATTGGCCTTAAAGGTCAAGCTATCCTTACGCTCAACCAAGTCGGTAATTTCCAACTCTGCTCCTTGGCCAAAACGAACTACCTTTTTATAAGTTGGCAAGTAGTCCTCTACAATTGGGTCAGCTGGCGTCAAGAGCAAGGAATTCGAAGCCATGCCATCTGCAATTTGCATTTTCCCTTTAGCAATTTCAGAACGGTCTTTGAAAAATGCCAAATGGGCCTCTCCAACCAAGGTCACGATGCCTGTTTTTGGATGAGCCAATTTAGACAAGAGATGAATATCTCCCAAGTGATCCTGCCCCATCTCCAAGACCAACTTTTCTGTTCCTTCAGGCATATGGAGAACTGTGTAAGGAAGACCAATCTCATTATTGTAGTTTCCTTGTGTTTTGTAGGTCTTGTAGGTTGTTGATAGCAAGTGCGCTAACATATCCTTGGTCGTTGTCTTGCCATTTGAACCTGTGACAGCAAAGACATCAACATCCATTTTCTCAAGATAGTAGGATGCTAGGGATTGAAAGGCAGCCAAAACGTCATCTACTAGAATGTAGGGATGATTTGCGACCTCTTTCTCAGACAGGGTTGCAGCAGCGCCATTTTCAAAAGCTGTTTCGATAAAGTCATGACCATCACGCGCACCTTTTAGGGGCACAAACAAGTCCCCTGTAGTAATCAAACGACTATCAAACTCTGCCTTTTCTAACTGGGTGTCCTCAAAAATGCTGATATCATTTTTAGCTCCTACAACTTGAGCCACTTCATGAATTGTTAATTTCATTTCTACTCCTTTAAAAAGGGTTGAAATCCGAGAACTAAAATCACCTTGCAGTGATGGTTCTGGCTTCTACCCTCTCTTTCATTTTTATAGCAAATGCGCTTCGCGCTTGTCAAAACTTTCCTTGGCAAGGTCAACCAAACGCTCGATTAGTTCTGGGTAGCTGATTCCCATATTGTCCCAAAGTAGTGGATACATAGACCACTGGGTGAAACCTGGCATGGTGTTGAGCTCGTTTAGGAAAATCTCTCCCTTATCTGTATAGAAGAAATCGCAACGAGATAGACCCAGGCCACCAATGGCACGGAAGGCCGTTTCTGCATTTTGACGCATGACAGCTACCACATCATCACTGATTTTAGCTGGGATATCCATGGTAATCTTGTTGTCAATATACTTGGCATCGTAGTCATAAAAGGCAACATCCTTGACTACTTCTCCTGGTAGCGTACTCTTGACATCGTAGTTGCCCAAGAGACCAACCTCGATTTCACGAGCATTTACCCCTTGCTCTACCAAGACACGGCTGTCATATTGGAAGGCAAGTTTCAAAGCTTGACGGAGTTCCTCTTGATTTTCAGACTTAGAAATACCGACACTTGAACCCATGTTTGATGGTTTTGTGAAGACTGGATAAGTCAATTTTTCTTCAACTTCAGCGATTTTAGCAGTCACATCATCGCCTTCGACAATGGCCACATAAGGAACTTGGGCAATCCCGACAGATTCTAACACACGTTTGGTCGTGATTTTATCCATGGCAAGACTGGATGACAAGATATTACAGCCGACATAAGGCATTTTCAAAACTTCCAAGAATCCTTGAACAGAGCCATCTTCTCCCATCGGCCCGTGAAGAACTGGAAAGACAACTGCCCCTTCTTCGTAGATGGCACTTGGTGCAACTTTCTTATCCCAATCAATGGTTTCATTGGTCATGAGACGGTCTTCTTGCCCTGGAGTCTGGCTAAATTCCTGCGTTTTGATAAAGTCACCTGACTGGCTGATGAAGAAAGTCTTGACTGTGAAACGGTCATAATTGACCGCACGCATGACACTTTCAGCTGAAAGGACAGAGACTTCGCGTTCTGCACTCCGTCCACCGTATAAAAGAATAATCGTTTGTTTCATATTATTTGTCCTAATTCTACTAGAATACTCGCTCTTTAGTATATCATATTTGCTTGGTTTTTTAAAACTTGAACCTGACACTACTCATCACACTATACAAAAAGAGGCCGATAGGAACGATTTTCAGCCTCCTTGATTTTTTATAAATGAATGGAGTTCGTAAATTTGTCTACACTTACAACTCTGTTCGATTTTCAATCGCCCGTAAGAGGGTCACTTCGTCCGCATACTCGATATCTGCTCCCACAGCAAGGCCTCGTGCCAGACGCGTAACCTTGATCCCAGCTGGCTTGAGTAAGCGGGAAAGATACATGGAAGTCGCTTCCCCATCTGCTGTGGCATTAGTTGCTACGATTACTTCTGAAACCTCACTATCCATCAGACGAGTCATGAGACTCTTGAGATTGATATCGTCTGGACTGATACCATTCATGGGGGAAATGAGGCCATGCAGGACATGATAGAGTCCATGGTATTCTTGGATATTTTCCATGGCCGCCACATCCCGACTATCCTCTAGCACCAAAATCGTTGTCTGGTCACGAGTCGGATCGGTACAGATAGAACAAGGATCATCGTCTGTCAAACGTCCACAAATAGAACAGTAGGTCAATTCTCTCTTAGCAGAAAGGAGATTTTTTGCAAATTCATTGACATCATCATCAGACATCCCAATCGTATAAAAGGCCAGACGCGTAGCCGTCTTAATCCCGATACCTGGTAACTTGGAATAACTGTCAATCAGCTTAGCAATAGGTGTTGGATACAGCATAAATTCCTTTCTAATTCATTGGATGGTATTTTTGATACAGATTGATAATGTCACGCGCAATGGAAGGCCCTACACCATTTGTTAGATTGGTATTATGAGGAAAGACCACTGCAACAGCGATTTGGGGATTATCAGATGGGGCATAGGCCACCGCATTGGTATTGGTTGCTTGCTGACCATCTGCCACATAGCTTTCGGCTGTACCCGTTTTTCCGCTAATGGATACCAAGGCACCATTTGAAAAGGCACGTCCAGTTGTCAATCCGCTAGTCCCATGAGCAACCTGATAAAAACCTTGGTGCAAGACACTCATATCGGAGTCGGATATATTGACCTTATTCATCTCTGTCGGTTGCAGTTGCTGAATCAAGTCGCCCAGTCCTCCCTTATCATTATTACCATAAATGCCTTCAACAATACGAGGAGCCACACGAACACCATCATTTGCAATAGTTGCTACATACTGAGCCAACTGCATCGGCGTATAGTTATCAAACTGCCCAAAGGCATTGGTAATGAAATTGGCAAAGTTATACTCTTTGGGAATAAATCCAGTAGATTCATCTGGTAGGTCAATCCCAGTCGCAGACCCCAAGCCATATTCGCCAAAGGTTGAACGCAATTTACCCATAGCAGACTCTAGATTGCTGGTGCCGACAAACATATTTGGTTGATAGGTTTGCCCCATAAGACCTAAGGCTGTTTGGACCATATAAGCATTGGATGAATACTCCAGAGCTTGAACCGCCGTAATCGGCATTGGCACAGAAAAGGCAGTATACCAAGAATTAATTGGAGCTGAACCTTGGAAGACAATCGGTTGGTCTGTCAAGGTCTGGTTCCCTGACAAGACTCCATTTTCCCAACCAGAACTAATAGTTGCCGCTTTTACAACCGAACCTGGGACAAAGACATTGGTTATCGTTCCCAAGGAATCCGATGTTAACTCGTCTGTTTTCAAGTCATGTTTGATCCCTGACATGGATAAAACAGCACCTGTTTTGGGATTAAGGGCGACTGCATACACGCCTTCAGAATACTTGGCCCCACCATTTCCCAACTCTGAATTGAAATAACTTTTCAGCAAGTCATCCACGCTATCTTGGAAAGCTAAATCAATGGTCAGTTTAATATTATTCCCTTTGGTACCATCTTCGATATTTTCGACACTTTCCATGTTTCCGTACTTATCTAGATGAATTTCCTTCACCGAGCGTTTACCTTGCAAGGTTTCCTCGTATTGCTTTTCTAGGTAAGAGGTCCCAACACGGTCATTTAGAGAGTAACCTTTTTTAAGATAAGCATCTGCTTCTTCCGCTGGGAGACCAGCTTTTTCACTCGATACACTACCTACTATAGAAGAAAGGGAAGTCTCTAAAACTTTTCGATCCCACGAAGTTGAGATACTGATGCCGGGTAATTGTTTCGAAGCAGAGGCAATCAGAGCAATCTGGGTATCCGTCAGAGCATCTGTCACAATGGTTCCTGTCGCAAAGTTTCCAACGGCATTTAGCTGACTAAAAAGATAGATTTCTTTCTTTTCATCCTCTGTATAGTTTAGTTGACTCGTTTGGACACTATCGACCGCATTGTTATACAGTTCTGATTCGGATAGGCGATTGCCATCTGAATCCAAGCGTTTCTCACTTGGGAGAGCCTCCACTGTTTTTTTATAGATTTCAGGATCAGCCAAATAGTAATCAGCCAGCTGGCGTTCTGTCAAATTTGGCGAACTGATGCTCACATATCCCAGCAACTGACTAGCGATTTCTTTCAGGTCTTTAGCCGTCATTTTATTACTACGCGTAAAGGAAACAACCTGCTTTAACGTATTTTCTACCAAAGGTTTTCCACTAGCATCATAGATTTCCCCACGGGCAGAACTGGTTGTGACCTTGGTCTGACTAGCTGAGGCTAGCTTTTTTTCGTAAAAATCCTTGTTCAAAACCTGCATATAAAGCAGGCGACCAATAATGGTCATAAAGAGTAAAATGACAATTGAAAACAATAAATTAAGCCGAATCGGAATCGAATGGCTGTTAAATTTTCTCATACAAATCAGTCTCATTTCTAACTTAAAATCTTACTCTTCATTGTACCATAATTTGAGCAGAAAATTATGGAAAAGCAAGAAGCTTTTTTTCGTTTTTACAGTAAGATACGTTTTTATTTATTCATCCCTATATTATATGTTATAATGAATGTAAAAGTTCAATAATCTAGTCTTTTTCCAATACGACTCATTTAAAGGAGCCTTCCCTATGGACAAACCAGATATCGCAACTGTCATTGATTCACATTTTGAAGAAATGACAGACCTAGAGCAAGAAATCGCTCGCTATTTTTTACAAGCAGAAACCATTCAAGATGACCTTTCCTCCCAACAGGTCACTCAAAAATTACATATCTCTCAGGCTGCACTAACTCGCTTTGCTAAAAAGTGTGGCTTTACTGGCTACCGAGAATTCATTTTCCAATACCAACATCAGGCAGAAAATCAAGCCAACCAAGTCTCCAAGCACAGTCCACTGACCAAACGAGTCCTCAGAAGCTATAGCAATATGAGAGAACAAACGCAAGACTTGATTGACGAAGTCCAACTAGAACGAATTGCCCAGTTAATCGAAGATGCTGAGCGTGTCTACTTCTTCGGAACAGGGAGTTCTGGCCTCGTAGCTCGTGAAATGAAATTGCGGTTCATGCGTCTGGGTGTGGTCTGCGAGGCCTTGACTGACCAAGACGGTTTTGCCTGGACAACCAGTATTATGGATGAGAATTGTCTAGTACTCGGTTTCTCACTTTCTGGCACAACTCCCTCTATTTTAGACAGTTTATTAGACGCTAAGGAGATGGGGGCAAAGACTGTACTCTTTTCAAGTGTTCCCAATAAAGATAGTCAGGCCTACACAGAGACTGTTCTTGTAGCCACCCATAGCCAATCCTCCTACATCCAACGAATATCCGCTCAACTTCCTATGCTCTTCTTTATCGATTTGATTTATGCCTATTTTTTGGAAATCAATCGTGAAAGCAAGGAGAAAATCTTTAACAGCTATTGGGAAAATAAAAAACTCAATGGCTATCGTAGACAAAAACGTGTAAGAAAATCCTAGTTTGGCTGAGTCAAACTAGGATTTTTATTCATCACTAAACATACCTCTTCAAGATTATGAATCAGTCGTATCTTGACTTAGTCTTAAATAATTTCATGTAATCACTTTTTGAAGGGAGTAAATAAGCAAGTCTGACGGTATCCTCAACAATTGTATATAATACGATGTAATCCTTACTCAAGGTCAATCCTCGCGTTTGGTAGCGAGGGTCTAATTTCTTACCAAATTTTTCATCGGCATCAAATCCAGCTTGAGGGAAAATTTCTAGACGATTAATATCTTTTCTGATACTCGCCACTTTTCGTCTCGCAGCCTCTACAGAACCGATTTCCTCTGCTATATACTGATATATTTTATCCAGACTATCAATCACTCTAGGAGAATACAAAATCCTATATTTTTTATAATCCATAGCGTGTCACGACATCCTCATCTGTCAAGTAATTTCCAGCCTCAATCTTGGCATAACTTTCTTGAACTTCTGCTTGTAATTGTCTAAACAAATACTCCTTCTCTAATTCCTCTTCATTAAGTAAATCTACTTCATTTGTTACAGCAACATTCTTTAAAAATAATCTAAGTGCCGATGAAAGAGAGAGATTTTTTTCTTTTAACACTTCCATGGCATCATTTACTAATTCTCTATTAGCTTGGAAGGTCACAATTTTACTTGAATTCGCTATAGACATTTTATATAACTCCTTTATATATTTTCTTTATTATCTCACAATTATAAAGAAAGTCAAGGGAACTTGATTAGAAAATCCTAGTTTGGTTAAACCAAACTAGGATTGTTTTGTATTGATACTCTTCGAAAATCTCTTCAAACCACGTCAGATTCGCCTTGCCGTAGATATATGATTACTGACTTCGTCAGTCTTATCTACAACCTCAAAACAATGTTTTGAGCAACCTACGGATAGCTTCCTAGTTTGCTCTTTGATTTTCATTGAGTATAAAATGATAATAAGCACCCAACATACCTGCTGTATTTTGATGATGAGCAAATTCTAATCGTGTTTTTTCAGCTAGACTTGGTACCAAGGCCGCCTTCAAGGCTGTGCGGATCTTTGGTTTGAGGATTGCCTCTTGTCCCATAATACCACCACCGAGAATAACCACTTCTGGATTGGCAACATAGCAAATATTTGCCAGACCTTTCCCAAGATAATCTACCATGCGGTCAATGCCAGCCATACAGATCTTGTTTCCTTCAGTAGCTTCCTTGAAAATGCGTCGGCCATTCCACTGATCAACTGAGTCACTATGAGCTGCTGCCACATATTCTACCAAGGCTGTCGTAGAAGCCAAATCTTGGAAAGCTCCATCCTGCATGTGCATGTAACCGACTTCGCAGGCTGAATTGCTAAATCCATGGAAGACTTTCCCATCCATAATCAAGCAACCACCGATACCTGTTCCAATGGTCAAACAAAGTGTCACACTCGCTCCCTTGCCTGAACCAGATACTGCCTCAGCAAGACCTGCGCAGTTGACATCATTTTCAATTTCGCAAGGAATCGCAAAGCTAGTCTCGATTTCCTTTTTGAACTGGGTTCCTGCGTAGTTAGGAATTTGAGGACCAGCATAGAAGATTTCACCCTTGTCAGGATCCACCATTCCTGCAGAAGAAATAGCAACACCTGCTACTGGACCCTTTTCTAAATAGCTGGCAACGATATCTTTTGTCTTTTGTAAGATATGGGGGCCACCCTTATATGCCTCAGTTGGCATTTCATGCGATTCAACAAGTTGGCCTTCTTGGTCAATCAAACCATATTTGATGTTGGTTCCGCCAATATCAATTGCAACGTAGTGTGTCATAAATACCTCCTTATGGATTAGAGGAAGCGCTCCTTGGTTTCACGAATCAAGGCTGCAGCTGCTTCTACAACTGGGCGATCTTCTTCGGTTACTGGTGTCAATGGTGAACGAACTGAACCAATGTTCAAGCCTTCATTGATCTTCAAGACTTCCTTAATCACACCGTACATATTTCCATGTGCAGCAGTGAGTTTACCAATGATAGCGTTGATAGCATACTGTAATTCACGCGCTGTTTCCAAGTCTTTGTCAGCAATCAACTGATTGAGTTTCAAGAAGAGTTCTGGCATAGCACCATAAGTACCACCGATACCTGCTTTTGCACCCATGAGACGACCACCTAGGAACTGTTCATCTGGACCGTTAAAGACGATGTGGTCTTCGCCACCAAGACTGACAAAGGTTTGGATATCTTGAACTGGCATAGAAGAGTTCTTCACACCGATGACACGTGGATTTTTCAACATTTCTGTGTAAAGGCTTGGAGTCAAAGCAACCCCTGCCAATTGAGGAATATTATAAATTACGTAGTCTGTTTTTGGAGCTGCAGAACTGATATCGTTCCAGTATTTAGCAACTGAGTATTCTGGCAAGCGGAAGTAAATCGGCGGAATCGTTGCAATAGCATCTACACCCAAGCTTTCTGCGTGGCGAGCAAGTTCCATACTGTCTTTGGTATTGTTGCAAGCAACATGGGCAATAATAGTCAACTTACCTTTGGCAACTGCCATGACTTCTTCCAAAATCAACTTACGGTCTTCAACGCTTTGGTAGATACATTCACCAGAAGAACCATTGACATAAAGACCTTGAACACCTTTATCAATGAAATATTGAACCAAAGCACGCGTACGCTCTGGACTTACTTCTCCTTGATCATCATAACATGCGTAGAAGGCTGGAATGACACCTTCATATTTTTTAAAATCTGACATAGATTTTCTCCTAACTTATTTCCGAAACGAGGGGAGAAAATAAATTTTTCATCCCCTTTACATTATGTTTATTTTACAATTTCTGACAATTTTACTTTGCGATCTTCAAACATAGACTGGGTACAAGCATCTGCAGTAGCAATTGCTTCTAGAGCAGCTTCACCTGTCAATAGTTTTGCAAATTCTTCTGATACTGGAGCTCCTTGCATAATCTCATGCAGATAGCGCATTTCTTTATCAATGACAGATGATAGCCATAATGGAGTACGTTTACCTGGTTTACCATAAGCAATTGCTCCGTCCATCTCTGTACTATGATAGATACGAGTACGATCATCATCTTCTTCTTGAGATTCGTGAATCAAGAAATAGCTTTCTTGTCCATCTAGCTTAAGAGTTCCTTTACAGTTGAATAAGTCTAAGCGGATAGCACCTTTCGTTCCTTGAATCAAAACATAATGTTCACCCCAACGATAAGCTGAACCCCATTCTAACAAGGCAAAACGCTTATTAGAAAATTCCATATTGACAAAAATCATATCATCTTCATCACCGAAATTTTCACCTTCATGGGCTACATTTCCACCTGTCATGGTTACAGTTTCAGGCATGCCACCCATAAGGAATTGAACACAATCCAACTCATGGATGTGGTGATACAAGTGACCACCTGATTTTTCACGAATTTTTTTCCATGATACTGACGGTTGTTGTTCTTCCCAACCATTACGAGCTGTGTGACAATATAGAACGTCTCCGATGACTCCTTGATTAATGAGTTCTTTTGCATGATGGACACCATTGAAGAAGTTCATAATATGTCCTGCCATAAAGGTTACATTGTTTTCTTTACATGCATCTACCATCTCGCGACAATCTTGATAAGAAAGCGCAATTGGTTTTTCACAGAAAACATTTTTACCATGTTGTGCGGCCTTGATAACTGGTTCTTTATGAAGATTATTTGGAGTTGCGACAATAACACAATCTACTTCATCGCTAGAAACCAACTCATCTAGGGAACTTGCTACTTTTGCTCCCAACTCTTCTGCAATCGCCTCTGCATTATCTGGGTCATAGAGAAGAGTAATCTCTGCTCCATCATTCTTTTGCATATAACGAGCCAACTCAGCTCCAAAATATCCTGTTCCAACAACACCGTATTTAACCATGTTTTTTCTCCTTTATTTTGTTAAATCATTAATTTCCAAATCTATGTACTGAACTACATTACTTAAATGCAATTCATTTCTCGACCATGAATCATATTTTTCAAATAATACACCTATGTGATGATTTGGCAATTCTGTAATCGCAGAATATGCATAACCATACGAAGGCAAATCAATGTCATAGTGGTACTTCCAATCAATACTATCATCTTCTTTATTGACTAAACCGACAACTAATTGGCCTCCCTTACGGCCATTTTTAGAATTTGGTGTACTCAAAATGACTGCTTCTTTTCCATCAATTAATTGAGAGTATTTAATTGCAGATACTTGTGTACCATATGAAGTTTGTTGAATTCCATCGATATACGAAACTTCTGACCATGTTTCTCCAGAATCTCTACTAGTCATATAGGCAATCTTACCTGTAGTAGTTCTAAAGAATGTTCTAATCACACCATCTCTCATTTCAACCATTTGCGCTTCTGCTGTCGCATTCTTAAACGGAATTGAAGCTGAGGATTTCTTCCATGTTTGACCACTATCATCAGAAATGAGATAAGTTAGTTCGCCACTAGTATATGTTGCAAAAATTAATCTATTACTTGATTTTAATGCTAAACCTTGTCCGGGACATAAGTAAGTTCCATTATGTTTTTCTCCTAAGAACGGAGGCAATAACTTAAATTGTTCCCAACTCTCTCCTCTATTCTGACTAGTTGTCATTGCTATATAATTAGTAGGAGTCACTTTAAATAACGAATCTTTATAGAAAACATTCATAGGAACCTGTTTTCCATTATGCCTTTCTCTTAGAGAGCCACTATCAAAATCAACCGAATATTGTTCGACTGTTAAAGACTTTCCTCCCTCCAAAACTTCATACTTATCATTTATAGTATAATTTGTAGGTTTATTAGTTGTTTCATCATAAACGACACCATTTTCTCTAACTGTATAACGGAAATCGTTATCTCCATTCTTCTTTAGTTTTAAATAATAATGACCATTTATTTCTTTAAAACCTGAGTCGGCTTTATTTGCATTATTATTTCCAATACCCGCAGGCATAACATCAGCTAGTAATATCGTTTTCCCAGATTTTTTATCTTCAACAATGGATGAATCTATGAATGAAGCACTTCCACTAATTTGACTATTCTTTAATTTATTGTCTCGTGGCCAGTAAACTAACTGCTCCTCATAGTCATTAAACTTCATAGCAAAAGTTGGCTCACTCCACGTTTTCCCATTATCATCACTATAAGCAGTGGCGATATTAATCTTACTTTTAGAATCATGAGTCCCACCATAACGTGCATCAATACTTGATAGAACTCTTCCACTACTTAATGTATATAATGTCGGTATTCTAAAGTAGTTAGCTTGAGTAGAATCTCCTGATTGGAAAATTAACTGAAATGGATTTGACAAGGGAATAGTTGAAACTTCCTGATCACTAATTGCTTTATTAAATAGACTGATTTCATCAATACTTCCTTTTGCGAGGTAATGATCCTTGCCTTCACGATTAACAGAACCTAGTGTTGCCTTATCTATACCATTTATATTTGAAATTGGCAAAAATGTATCAACTGTTTCAGAAAACACTTCTATCCCATTAACATACATTGTGTATGTCTTATCTTTAGAATCAGATACAAATACTAGTGTATTTTCAACTGCCTGTCCTTTATGCTTTCCCCATAATGAAGCTGGTCTAGAAAATAAATAATTTATTCCTTTTTGGGCGTCTCTTATTTCTACACCTATCTCACCAGAATCTCTCATGAAAATTGAAAAGTAATTATTTTTAAAGCCTGCTTTACTATTAGATAGGCCAAACAAAGCTTGAAGCGAGTTTGGTTTATCTGCTTTAAATTTCATTACTACTGTCTGACTCTCTCCAGACAATTTATCTAATAACAAAGGGCTGATATCTATACTCTTATTGTTCAGTTGATATGAACTTCCTTGAAAAATAGGAGATATAGACAGTTGACCATAGTTTAATTCATTCGCATGAATCAAAGTGGGTACTCCCATTAAAAGACTAATTCCTACAACAGAAATTCCTAGTTTTGAATAAAGACCTCTCTTATTCATTTTTTCCTTCTTTCGTTTACTTCACAGATCCTTCTGATAATCCACTTGCAATCTTATTTTGGATAATAGAGAAGAAAATAATTGATGGAAGAACCACAATAACAGATGCTGCCATCATATCTCCCCAGTCTAAAATTTCTGAACCGTTAAGAGATCGAAGAGCTACTGCTACTGTCATCTTTCCTGTATTGTTAATCAAAATTAAAGCATACAAGAATTCATTCCAAGCATTGATAAATGTATAAATAGCTGTTGCTACAATACCTGGTGCTACAATCGGTAGCACAACTTTATAAAATGTAACAAATTTATTTGCACCATCAATTCTAGCTGCTTCTTCAATTCCAATTGGAACTGTTTGGAAAAATCCAACTAAGAGCCAAACTGCATATGGAACACTAAAAGATAGATAAACCATCATCAAGCCAAATAAACTATTTGTTAATCCAACTTTAGCAATGGCAATTGAATAGGGAATTGCTAACAAAATTGGTGGGAAAATGTAGGTAATGACAAGTAATCTCGACATGATTGCTCCCAATTTAGGGAAGAATCGAACAATACCATAGGCTGCCATAGCAGAAATAATAATCGCAATAACGGTTGTAGCTAAGGCAATGATTAAACTGTTTCGAATGTTATCAATAAAGTGCAAATCGTTGATAACATGAGTGAAATAATCTAATGTAAATTGTTCAGGCCAAAATCGTGTTGGATACTGAGTTAATTCCCCTTTACCCTTGACAGAAGATATGATAATCCATACCAATGGGAAAATTGCAACGATGGTCGCACCAATCAAGAGTACATGTGAGAGAATATCTAAATAAATACCGGATTTCTTCTTCATTATTTTCTACCCTCCTTTTCCCACTTACTGATGATAGCAAAGTAGATAAAGCAAATTGCCACCAAGAAGATAAAGAGCAATACTGTAACTGCTGAAGCACGACCCAACAATTTAGTTCCCCAACCTAGGTTGTAGGCAAAAATTGGAAGCGTCGTTGTAGCATTGGCTGGTCCACCACCTGTAATTAGGTAGATAATGTCAAAGTTATTAAAGATCCATACAGTTCTCAAAACAACTAGAAGCCCTACAACCACTTTAATATGTGGAAAAACGATAAATTTGAACACTTGCCAACTTGAAGCACCATCTATCTTAGCAGCCTCAAATTGTTCTTCTGGTACTGTTTGCAAAGCTGAAAGCACATTAACCATAATCATCGGCGCTCCAAACCAAATGTTGATAAACACCAAACATAGGAATGCCCATGTACTATCTGTCAAAAATGCAGGCGTATGTTCCATTAAACCTAATTTTACGATTAGATTAGGTAAGTAGCCATAAACCCCGTTTAGAATCCACTGCCAAGAAAAGGCAATAACGATTGTAGGAAATGCCCAAGGAACAATCAATAAGGTCCTATATAATTTCTTGAAGTGGCGTACTCTGTGAAGAGCTAAAGCCAATACAAACCCTACTAAAACTTGACCAACTAATGAGAAAACGGTCCACTTAATTGAATTAAAGAACGCATTAAAGAAGTTGGGATCTGATAGCACAGCTTTATAGTTAGCTAAACCAACAAATTTATAATTAGGCATAATCAAATGCTTATTGGTAAAGCTATAAAAAATACTCGAGAAAAACGGATAAACAAAGAGTAATCCTACGATAATCATAGCTGGCAAAACAAATATCCAGCGAGTTAAATTACGTTCTTTAACCATTCTCCTTCTCCCTTCTTTTACAAGATTGGGCTAGGGCTTTTCAGCTCACTAGCCCACCTATTTTCTAGTCTTTTACATCTACTGAGCAGCCTCAAATAAATCGTTTAATTGTTTTTCTGCTTCTTTTGCTGCTTTCATAGGATCTGTTCCATTTGAAATGATATCTTGGAACATTTGTTCAATAATGTGTTGGTTAGTCAACATACCAGCTTGTACACTTGGTCCATTTTCATAACCAATAGCAGTACCTTTTTTAACAGCTTCAGTAATTACTTCTTCAGCATGTTTAAATTTCTTACGAGTTTCATTTTCTTTATAGGCTGCAGAATCGCTAATCCCCTTAATAGTTGGCAACATACCTACTGGAGTTGAATCAAGGAATTTAACGTAGTCTTCTTCATTATAAAGTGATTCTAAGAATGCTTTAGCAACTTCTGGGTGTTTTGAATTTTTCCAAACAACCATTGGAATGTTTGAGGTTTCAATTCCTTGGTCCTTATCAGATTCTTTGATTTTTGGAATAGGATAAGCATCAATTGAATCAATCAGTTGAGGACTGTTGGCATTAATCCCTCCAATATGGAAGCCAGAGTTAAAGTCAAATGCTGTTTTTCCTTGATAGAACAAGGTAGCTTGTTGAAGGACATTAAAGTTCAAAGAATCTTGAGGTGAAATTTCTTTATACATTTTAACCCAGTATTTAATACCATCTTGAGCAAGTTGACTTGTCAAATCTGCTTTAAGATCTTTTGTTAAGAGACTTCCACCACCACTACGTACGTAGAAGTTCAAGAAACGTGTTGCCATTAAGTCATTTGTTCCAAACGGAACAGACAAGCCATAAACTCCAGCTTCTTTCAATTTTTTAGAAGCTTCATAGAGTTGATCCCAAGTTTTAGGAACCTCAATATTATGTTCTTTTAACAAATCTGTCCTAACCCACATGACTTGTGCATGTGAATAAAGAGGAACAGAGTAGTAATCATCTCCGATTTTTGCCTCATTTAAGGCAGTTTCGTTAAATTTATCCTGTCCAATACGCTTGATAGAATCGTTTAGCGGAACCAAAGCATCTGAGTTTACCATTTCCATTACTTGGTTAGGAAGAGCTGTACTGATATCTGGCACATTCCCATTTGCTAAACCTGTAGTCCATTTAGTATAGAAGTCATTCCAAGAGAATGTTTCAATCTTGATTTTCGTTTTTGGATGCTTTTGCATGAAAGCATCTGCTGATTTTTGAATACTTTCTAAACGTGGTCCTTGAGTAAAGGAGTGCCACATTGTAATCTCACCAGATAATTCTGTCGGTGGTTCAGTACTAGTTGTAGCTTCTTTTTTTCCTGAACAAGCTACCAAGGCAACGGCTGCTAGCGCAACTCCAGCTAGACATAAAAACTTTCTCATTTTTTTCATTGTTCTTCCCTTTCTACATTAAGAAATCGCAACTTTAAAGACAACTTTTTTCACAGGTTCATCATTTATACGAACCTTGGGTTGATGTAAATCTTCTGGAAAAGTGATGAGGCATTCGCCAGCTCTCAAATGAACTAACTGTTCCACTTCCCCTGTGTATAATTCAATATCTTTCTCTTTATCATATTTTTGGGTAACGCTTACATTTTCCGGTGACGTAACAGCCATGGCTTCTTCGTTTTCCAAAACTAAATGAATATCCAAATATTTTTGGTGGGTTTCAAAGAAGGCCCCTGCTTGACCGTCCGCTAGATAAGTAAAGCAATTTCCAAACAATCGATCACAATCGATATCAATCGGACCTTCTGTTAAATTTTCTAGTCCTGTTTTTTCTAGAAAATCTATTAATGTTGCAAAATGTGGATTTACTCCCACATAAGTTTCTAAACGACTAATTTTTGTAATAATCATACTCAATCCCCCTTTCTTTATTTTTTTATTTAAGACCAGCAACGAAGCGTTCTGTAATCTCTTTTGGTCTAGTAATAGCGCCACCGACAACGATGCCTCGCACTCCATATCCCAGGATTTGTTTGGCTTGTTCTGGTGTATGGATTTTCCCTTCTGCAATGACATCTACACCAGCATCACAGAGTTTTTTGATTAATTCAAAATCAGGACCATCCACTTTTGGACTGTAAGATGTGTATCCTGATAAAGTTGTTCCGACAAAGTCAATTCCTGCTTCAACAGCTGCCAATCCTTCCTCAAAAGTACTTGTATCAGCCATCAAGAGCTGGTTAGGATATTTCTCCTTAACCTGACGAATAAAGTCTTGAATCTCCAAACCATCATAGCGTTCACGCTTGGTACAATCCAGAGCAATTACCTCTATATCAAGTTCTGCCAATTCATCAACTTCTTTCATAGTGGCAGTGATAAAAGGTTCTTGAGGTGGATAATCTCGTTTAATTATCCCAATGATTGGAAGGTTGGTAACCTCCTTGATTTCCTTGATATCACGAACACTGTTTGCTCTAATACCAACTGCTCCACCTTGCTCAGCCGCTTTGACCAGCAAGGGAATGACTCCTCCCGCTTCTGTATAAAGCGGTTCGTGAGGAAGGGCCTGACAAGAAACGATGATTCCATCTTTGATTTGTGCAATCAAGGCTTCTTTAGTAATCTGTGGCATCCTCTTTCCTCCTTTTCTTTGTTCTTATGAGGTCATTATATATCATTTATGAAGCGCTTTCAATACTTTGTAGTAGGATAGATTCCAGTTTCAAAAGTATTTTATAGAACAGCTGTTTCTGAAAGTAGTTTCAGAGAATTACGATTCCAATATTCTATAGAAATTTATTGTATCTATTAATCTGTTGAGTAGACCTATCTTTTTAAAAAGTGTATAATAAAAAACAAATATAATGATTGGATGCGACTGCTAATGGACGAACTAAAAAAGGTTATTACAGATTTAATTGGCAAAGATACTCTAAGTTCTTTCCTTCAACAATTTCCTAACTATTTTCCAATTATACAAAATAATCCCTATTTTTCAAATATAACTACAGGATTAATTATCAATACTATTTGGCAAGCTTTTCAATATAAAAATAATGATTTTAAGATTAATGATGTTATTTTAGAGGAAAAACACGTTCAGAAAAAAGACATAAAAGCTTCAATACCTCTAAGAAATTATTCATCACTTTCGAAGGGGAATCATACTTTTCCATATTTCGCTTTCTCAGAAATAGGTAATCTTCAATTTACTATAAATCAAAACACAAAATTGAAAAGTGTGAAATTAATTTATTCAATAGATGACCAACTTGAAAAGATTGATAATATTGAAAATTTGACTAATGTACTTAAATTTGAAAAATTAAAGCAAAAAAGTAGAAAAAATGAAAAAATTTTTCGTTCTGATTGCCCATTAGTATTCTCTTCTGAAAATAAATTTCGATTTAAAAATTTTCTTGTTTGCGTAGACGCAGGAAAAAAAGGTTATGATTGCTTTATCATCCAAACATTCCAAGCTGCACTATTTGAGTATTTCGTATTATGTGAAATCAATTCCAATTTAGAATTTGAAAATTTCAAAATTATTTTTCCTACGTATTCATTAAAAAATAGATTTAAAATGCAACATAGAATTATACGGTTAGATAATTTGGATTCACTAGTAGATGATTTTATCATTGATGGTAATTCATATAAAACTGGTGTACATACGCTTCATTTTAAAAATTTTGTAAAATTTTTTTACGATGCATATAACTTTCAACAATGTGACTAATTTAAAAAGAGGTAAGGTTATTTTATTTCCATTACCTCTTTCTATTTTTACAAAGCCAAATGATTAAAATTATTCTCTCTTTTTCCCCATTGCAAACAATCCAAGGAAGAAACCTATTAGTCCTAGGGAGGTAAGGACTACATTCTCCTTCTCCCCTGTACCAGGAAGTATCTGCTGAGCAAGAGTTACAGGAGAATCTGCTCCCTTATATTCTGCAAATTCATGTACAGCTACATCGGCTACATTCGTACCACCTTTGTACCTAGGGATTTCATGAACTGCTGTCTCCGCACCATTCACGCCACCTCTAAAATCTGGCTTAGCTACTGTAGGGGCTGGAGAATCTCCTAATGTGGATAGAACACCGCTGTACTCTGGAACTTCTGTAACAAGTGAGTCGTCTCCGTTCACTCCGCCTGTAAAGGCATACTGTTCAACTGTTGGAGCCGATTCTTCTCCTGAGCTTGATAATGTATCACCCATATACTCTGGCTTAGCTACGGTAGGAGCTGGAGAATCACCTAATGTAGATATAACACCACTATACTCTGGAACTTCTGTAACAAGTGAGTCGCCTCCATTCACTCCGCCTGTAAAGTCTGAAAGATGATGAATCTCAGCAACCGAACTATTGACCCCGCCTCTAAACTCTGGCTTAGCTACATTAGGAGCTGGAGAATCTCCTAATGTAGATAGAACACCACTATACTCTGGAACTTCTGTAACAAGTGAGTCGCCTCCATTCACTCCGCCTGTGAAGTCTGAAATGTGATGAACCTCAGCATCTGCACCATTGACCCCGCCTCTAAACTCTGGCTTATCTACTGTAGGAGCTGCAAAGTCACCAGATGTACCTAAAATACCAGAATCTTCTTTTCCACTATCTTTTTTTGGATCTAATTTCCCAGCTAAATCCTTATCCGAATCCTTCTTAGAAGGTTCCACTTCTTTATCTTCCACATAGACAGGATCTTTTGGTTGACCCTCAATATAAGAACGAACCCAATCCAGCTGCTCTTTTGATAAAACCAAACCACCACTACGGCTTCCTACAACACCATTTTGGTGAACTCCAATTAAAGCACCTTTATCATTATAAAGACCTCCACCAGACGCTCCAGGTTTCGTACCTCCGTAGCTAATTCCCTCTATTCCAGAACCGAAGTCTGTAGTTCCTACTACTTTGCTATATAAAACTGGACTTAGCTTGTTATCTGGAAAACCATAGACCGAAACTGAATCCCCCTCTGCAACTTTCGAAGATTGTTTTACAACCTCTACAGGAGTTACTCCTTTTACTGCTTCTTTTAACCGAACCAAAGCTAAGTCATTTTTAAATCCAAATACAGAGTCTTTCTTATTCCAATAAACAATATCATCATCTGAAAAATTCACAGACAACCCATTCGGTAAAGTTGCTTTATACACTGTATTGGTGCGACCAGATTTAGTAACTACCTCAGAACCTTTAACTGTTAAGAAATTATGAGCAACTGTTAACACCAAATTGGGTGCAATTAAAGTACCTGACCCCGACCCATCTGGCGTTTGAATGTGCGTTGTAGCATAGAAATTTTCTGAGCCATTCGGAGCTTGTAACACCTCTTTACTAGGTACAGGTAAGTTCGATTTACCACTCAAATCGACTTTACCAACTTCCGTTCTTGCAAAATCCGAAGAAGAGGTAGATGGAGTAGTTACCAAATCTACTACCGCTCTTATAATTGTATCTCCTAAAGCTAACTTACTGACATAGTCATCAGACCAAGTAGTATCACTTGCTAGTTTGTTAATTGGCACTCCGTTATAGGATACAACTTTAGCTGTTGGGGAAGTTGCTATTAACTGTTTGAAATCTGGATTTTGTCTTAAATAAAAATTCAAGCCACTTCCAACAGGACCTTCCTGAACAACCTTATCTGAAATCAAAGGAGTTCCTTTAGTATCTTCCACTCGAAGTAGAACACGACCTTTTTCTTCACCTTTTACTAAAGTAGCTCGACCTTTTTCATCAAAACTATACAAAGCACCGTCAATCTCAGACTCTACATCTTTTAAAGCTATATGATTTTCATCATAGTAGTAACGGCTTGAACCGTCTATATACCAACCCTTTATACCATATTTATCAATCATAGAACGAATCCAAGCTCTGTGCTTGGCCGTAAAAATCGTACCACCCCCAATACGCTCACTCTCAGGGGCGCTTGAAGTATTGGTTCCATGCTGGTGGATACCAACTACCTCTCCCTTATCATTAAACAAAGGAGCGCCTGAAAAACCTCCTAAAGCTGAGGAATGATAAGTGACTGCACCACTCTCTTTATTGATACTGCTCACAGTTGTGGAGACTGAATAAGCCTTACCATCTTTCAATCGAGCTTTATTTTCTTTACTTAAATTAGGAGTAGAAAAATCATTGGGATATCCTACCATAGTGATTTTATCACCAGTAGAAACCTCTTTATCACTCAACTCTCTTGGAGAGTCCTCACCACCTGTCATAGCTTCGACAGGTTTTTTAGTGATAACTACTGCTAAATCGTTGCTATAGTCTTTCCCAAAATTCTTCTCATCATACAAATGAATAGAGTCTTTTTCAAGAGACTCGGATACCCCTGATGTGGGTACTTTGTTACTCTTCTCTGTTTCTGAGTTCATCACAACATAACTACGAGCAGACTCTCCACCACGTAAGACCGCAGACTTATCCTCTTGGTTTTTATCATAGTAGTTATGAGCTACTGTTACCATCACATTCGGCGCTACAAAGACACCGCTACCTGATGCGGTTTGTTTTCCACTCGTTCCACTGTCATAAGTTGTGTAAGTCATAGCAACACCTTCTGCAGATTTACTATGAACGTCCACATCGTGAATATCGCTACCGCCTTGAATGACATCAGCAGAAACAACCCCACCACCAATAACTGGTAACTCTGGTGCAGCTAAGCCAATCACTGCGGATAGTGTCAAACAACCAACCAAACCATAAGCTTTGGATTTACGAAATTTTCCTAAACCTTTTAAACACACAAACATACATTACCTCACTTTAACTTTCAAAGTTAATTTATCCAAGTATATTCTAAAAAATAAAATATTACAGTTTCCATTAGCATAACATTCTCTACTTTGATTCTTACAATAAAAATAGCTATAGATTATTTTGTTCCTTTACAAATGCTATTTAAGTACTGTATCTACAGGAATATCGTTTTTACAAGATATTATCCTAATGAGAAAACCATCTTATACATAAACGTATATATAAATGTTCATTTGTAGCGAAACTGTATATTTTCTTATAAATTATAACATATTTCACAGACACTTTCCAATGTATTGAAATAGCTTATACCCAACTAGATAGAAAATGAATTGTTTGACACCACAGCCCAGAAAAAAACTCATACTCAATAAAAATCAAAGAGCAAACTAGGAAGCTAGCCGCAGGCTATTCAAGACACTGCTTTGAGGTTGCAGATAAAGCTGCCGTGGTTTGAAGAGATTTTCGAAGAGAATGAATTTCAAAGAATATATGAACTAGAATATTTGCTGACTAGACTCTGTACAAAAAGAGAGCTACTAGACTCTCTCATTCCTCACTTCACATACTTAAAAGGGATATCACTACCACAAAGCCAGTTGTAGACTTGGTCGTTGACAAAAACATTCATGGCTTCATGAGCATACTCTGGCATGATACGATAGGCCTTATCGCAGGTCAAACGATTGTAAATCGCAAACTGGGTAATAGGATAGCAAACATCGTCATCCAAGCCAGTAATCATCTTAACTTCACCCTTGATACGATGAGCGAGATTTTTCACATCGATATAGGCAAGGGTAGCCATGATTTCCTCCTCAGTTTCATGGAAGGGATCATGGAACTTGAAATAACGGAACAGTTCGTCGTAAGCCTCGCTAGTATTCCCAATCTCAAGCACTCGTCTAAAGTCTGACAAGAAGGGATAGATGGCAACTGTTTTCTGAATTCGAGGATTGAGCGCTGCTGCAACTAGAGCTAGAGCCCCTCCTTGCGAGGCACCATAACTAGAAAGTCTCTTCTCATCTACCTGTGGCAGACTGGCAATAATCTCAACCAACTGGTAAATATCCAGATAAACATCCTTATAAAAGAGATGATCCCGACCTTCCACAGCACCACGGATGATATGCCCCTTAACGGTATTCCCTAAAGGAGAACGCAAGCCGTCTTGCGAGTAGCCTGACTGGCCCCGCACATCCATGGAGACAACACCGTAACCAGATACGGTATAGGCCAACATGTCGGCCCAGTCCCAGCCACGTCCCATATAACCATGGAAATGGAAGATTAGAGGAACTTTTTCCTCACTCTTTGGAAGAACGACGCGCGCATAGACCTTACCTTCATGGGTTCCTTCAAATGTTAACTCATAGCACTTGACTTGAGGAATGCAGAAATTTCTTTCCTCCAAGTGGTAGGCTGGAAGAGTTGAAACTTTTTTCACTTCCCCATCCCAGAAAGCATCAAAGTCTTCTGGAACCTCATCTCGCCCTCTATAAGTCTTGATTTCTTTTAACAAAGCTGGATTTTTCATAACATGCTCCTTTTTGTAATCGATACCATAACTGTAGCATATCTAAGAAAGCAATGCAAGAAAGAAGGGTAAATAGAAAGTGAATTTAGCTTTTTCCTTCAAGCCTATCGACTGAAAGTCTAATAAATTGAATCTAGAATAGTACCAATCAACTTCTAAAGTATTTTTAGAAATTAATGTGAATGCCACAGTTGATTTGTCTACAGTTTATCTCGATATACTATAGTTTCAATGGAGATTGAATAGAGAATCACACACCAGAAAGCGAGGTAACATCATGAAAGCAATAGGTACGCAAATATTACAGACAAACCGTTTAATCTTGAGAAGATTTGTGGAGAGTGATGCGGAAGCCATGTTTCAAAATCGGGCTTCGTCTGCTGAGAATCTGACCTATGTTACTTGGAATCCCCATCCTGATGTTGAGGTCACTCGAAACTCAATTCGTAATTGGGTTGCTTCCTATGCCAATCCCAACTATTACAAATGAGCCATTTACCTCAAAGAAAACCCAGAGCAAGTGATAGGAGATATCAGCATCATTGAGATGAATGAGGATGATTCCAGTTGTGAAATTGGCTATGTTTTAGGAAAAAACTATTGGAGTCGTGGTCTTATGACAGAGGCCTTAAAAGCTATCTTAGACTTCTGTTTTACTCAAGCAGGTTTTCAAAAAGTCAAAGTACGATATGCCAGTCTCAACCCAGCTTCAGGTCATGTTATGGATAAGACTGGAATGTCCTATCTAAAGACTGTTGCAAATGGGGTAGAGAGAAAAGGCTATATTGCGAACCTTATTTATTATCAGATAAACTGGGAGGACAGATAATCTTAAAATTTATTGCTTGTCCGCTGTTCTTATTTTTTATTTACTATTTCATTTATCCTCTTTTTTCCGAATAAATAGATAGAACCATCGAATCTAGCAAAATTAGATTTTAAAATATGGTATAATAGAAGGAGGGAATGGATGATTCTCAGACATCCGGGCATCAGCCCAACCAATGACTTGGTTGCTAAGAAAATCTTCAGCAATCCAGAAATCACTTGTCAATTTATTCGCGATATGCTGGACTTGCCAGCCAAAAATGTAACCATTTTGGAAGGGAGCAATATTCACGTCTTGCCTTCCCTGCCCTACTCGGCCCAGGATTTCTATACTAGCATAGATGTCTTGGCGGAGTTGGACAACGGCACACAAGTTATCATCGAAATACAAGTCCATCATCAGAATTTTTTCATCAATCGCCTGTGGGCTTACTTATGTAGTCAGATCAATCAGAATCTTGAAAAAATTCGCCAACGTGAAGGTGACACTCACCAGAGTTACAAACATATCGCTCCTGTTTACGCCATTGCAATTGTGGACAGCAACTACTTCCAAGATGACTTGGCTTTTCACAGCTTTAGTATGCGCGAGGACACGACAGGTGAGATCTTAACTATCACAAACAATGGACAGGAACACCATCTAGTCAAGATGGCATTCTTGGAACTCAAAAAATACAGAGAAACCAGCAAAGACGAGGTTCGTAAACCGTGGTTGGAGTTTTTCGGGAATAAACCCTTTACCCAGGAACCCGAGCGAGCCATCAGTCAGGCAGATCAACTGCTAGACTACAAGAGCTGGTCCGAGGAGGACAGGAAAATGTTTAGTCAACTACGTATGCGCGAAGAACAAGCGTTATTGGCGCAGGACTATGCCTTGGAACAAGCTAGGGCGGAAGGTATCGAACAGGGACTGGAGCGTGGGAAAGTTGAAGGGAGTTTGTCGACGCTATTAAATCTAGTCCGTCAAGGTCTTTTGCCTTCTGAAGTTGCCAGTCAACAGTTGAGTATGACTGTCTCTGAGTTTGAAGAACTATTGAAAGAGCATCATAAATAAGAACTAAAAAATATAGAGAAACCAGAAAAGACAAGGTTCGCAAGCCGTGGTTGGAGTTTTTGTAAATCATTTAATCAATGACAGATTTTTCCGTAATAGATGGGAGAATCTGTTTTTTTAGTTATGCTAGATGTGGGCTCTGAAATAGTAAGATATAGTGTATTGAAATAAGATATGAACAAAGAAATTAGGAAAGTCAAATTATAGTTAAATGAAATAAAAACTGAACAAATTGATTGCGGAATTCAAGCTAATTTCTAGCAATGTTTTAGAAAACTCGGTGGACTATTTCGGATTCAATCTACTATAATTTCTAGAAATTTTTTAGAATCCGCAGTGTGCTATTTTAGATTCAATAAATTGTGCTTTTAGAAACAAAAAAAGAGCATTTCCGCCCTTTTCTCCTGTTCAATCTTATTTTGTTGCTTCTTTCTTTTGGAAAGTGGTTTGGTAATTTACTTTAATCGTTACTGTCATGTGAGAGTCCTCGTTTCTTTTTGATGACTCTAGTATAAGGGGCAAACCTGAAAGCTAGCTTAAGTTTTCCTTAGAGAAAGCTTAATCTAAATGTTCTTTCTTCTCCAGATGAAGAGCTATCATGCGCCATTCTGGATCCTCTTGCCAGCCTTCAATAGAACTAATGTAGCTAGCAACCTTTCTGGCTTCTTCTAAAATCGGAAAATCTTCGATAATATCAGCCACTTGGAACTCTGGAAGACCTGACTGTCTGGTTCCAAAAATCTCACCTGAACCACGCATTTTCAAATCTTCCTCAGCAAGAACAAATCCATTGGTCGTTTCTGTCATGATGCGCATGCGGTCTTTCCCAGAATCAGTCTTGGGATTGGCAACGAGAACTGCATAAGACTGCTTATCTCCCCGACCCACACGACCTCTGAGCTGGTGAAGCTGGCTGAGCCCGAAGCGGTCAGCATCCATGATAATCATGACAGTCGCATTGGGAACATTAACCCCGACCTCGATAACTGTCGTCGAAACCAGAATATCCGTTTTTCTCTCTTTGAACTCCTGCATAATCTGGTCTTTTTCGTCACTCTTCATCTTACCATGTAGAAGAGCCACCTCTGCCTTGCCTGCAAAATGAGCCGTCAACTCTTCTGATAAGGCAATGGCATTTTTCAAATCCAGAGCTTCTGATTCTTCAATCAAGGGAGAGATGACATAGGCTTGTGAGCCTTTTTGAATTTCCCCCTCTAACCAAGTCAAGACCTGAGGTAGTTGCTCATGCTTGATCCAGCGTGTCACAATAGACTTCCGTCCTGCTGGCATCTGGTCAATAATGGAAACATCCATATCGCCAAAGGCTGTGATCGCCAAGGTTCTTGGTATGGGAGTCGCTGTCATCATGAGAACATCTGGATTGTCACCTTTTTCTCGTAGGATTCTTCTTTGTCCCACACCAAAACGGTGCTGCTCATCGATGATAATCAAGCCAAGACGAGCATAATCTACCCCATCCTGAATCAGAGCATGGGTTCCAATAATCAAATCAGCCTCACCCTTGGCAATAGTCTCCAAGACTTCTCTCTTTTCTGCAGCTTTCAAGGAACCTGTCAAAAGAGCCAGTTTCAAGTCTGGAAAAAGGTTCTGTAAACTCTCAAAGTGTTGCTCTGCAAGGATTTCTGTTGGCACCATGAGAGCAGCCTGATAACCAGCTGTCACCGCCGCAAACATAGCCAAACCAGCGACTACCGTTTTCCCGCTCCCCACATCTCCTTGCAAGAGACGATTCATGTGGTGATCCGACTTCATGTCAGTTAAAATTTCCTGCAAACTCTTTTCCTGAGCTGGAGTCAGGGCAAAAGGTAGGCTTTCCTTGACTGTTGTCACTTTTTCCTTAGACCAATTCAGAACCAGACCACTTCCCTGAACTCTATTTTCAGACTTGAGCGTCTGCAACTGCATTTGGAAATAAAAGAGCTCCTCAAACTTGATACGGCGAAGAGCCTGCTTATATTCTGCCAAATCCTTTGGAAAATGCATAGCTCGGACTGCCTGACAACGGGACATGAGTTTGTATTTGTCCAGCAAAGACTGGGGAAGATTTTCTTCTATCAAGAGGTCCAGTCCCTGATCAAAAGCCGTTTTGATGACCTTAACCAAACTGGCCTGACTGATTCCCTGAGCCAAGCGATAAACAGGTTGGAGGTCATCTTCCACCTGAGCTAGGACCTTCATCCCAGTCAGACTAGCCTTGGCGCGGTCCCATTTTCCAAAGACAGCAAGGGTTGCTCCCAACTCTATCTTATCAGCTAGATAGGGCTGGTTAAAGAAATTCACCGCAAAAACGACTTCTCCCTGCTTGAGGCTAAAACGCAGGCGATTACGCTTGAAACCATAATACTGGACACTAGCAGGAGTCACGACTTGACCAGATAGGACTGCCTTCTCCCCGTCCTCTAGTTCCAATACTTGCTTGGTTTTGAAGTCTTCATAACGGAAAGGAAAGTAGAGCAAGAGGTCTTGCAAGTTTTCAATTCCTAGTTTGGCGTACTTCTCTGCTGACTTTGGTCCCACACCAGGTAAGACATGCAAGGGTTGATGTAGATTCATGCTCCACTCCTTTCTTTTCTAATAATATTCTCTCGGAATACGGTCGCTGAGAAGACAAACCACCTCATAGTTAATAGTCCCACGGTAGGCAGCTACCTGAGTTGCTGTGATTTCCTTGTCACCGTTGGAGCCAATCAAGGTTACTTTTGTTCCTAGCGGATAAATCTTAGGCAAGCGAATGGTGATTTGGTCCATAGAAACCCGTCCGACGATTGGGCAAGCTTGGCCATCTACCAAGACAGTGAAATTCTGCATATCTCGTGTCCAACCATCCGCATAGCCGATTGGTACCGTCGCGATGACTTGCTCGCTATCCGCTTGATAAGTTGCTCCATAGCCCATGCAAGCTCCAGTTGAAACTGTCTTGACATGAACCAGAGCAGATTCCAAGGTCAAGGCTGGTTTCAAGTCATAGGGTAAATCCAAGACCTCTCCGCTAGGATTCAGGCCATACATGGCATCTCCCATACGAACCGCATTGAAAATAGTCTCTGCATGCCAAAGAGTCGTTGCCGAATTACTGGCATGAACCAAGTCTGGAAGACCTTTCATACTGGCCAAAATAGTTTTAAACCGTTCTAACTGTTCATTAAAGTAGGCATTTGATTCCTCGTCTGCAGTAGCAAAGTGGGTAAAAATCCCTTCAACACGAGCACCGTGTTGTTGGAGCAAGTCGTGAGCCTGATCAGCCTCACAACCCTCTCGAAAACCAATCCGTCCCATTCCTGAATCAATCTTGAGGTGAACTGTCAATCCAGTTAGGTCCGCTTCCTTATCTAAGAGTGCTTTAATCCACTCCAGTCCAGCCACTGTCAAGGTGATGTCGTATTCTTTAGCAAGAGAAACAGCTTCGATTTCAGAAACTCCTAAAATGAGGATTCGCTTGCTGAGTCCAGCCTGTCTGAGTTCAAGAGCCTCATCAATATTGGAAACGCAAAAACCATCAACATCATCTTGAATCGCCGTCGCAACAGCAACAGCCCCATGCCCATAGGCATTAGCCTTGACTACTGCAAATTTGAGCGTTCCTTCAGGGATATGAGCCCCCATTTGCTGAATATTTTGTCGAATAGCTCCCAGATGAATCAGAGCCTTAGTTGGTCTATGCGGACTAGCTTTCATGATTTTCCTCCAAAATGACACTGGCTGTCACAAACTGATCTGTGTGGCTGATAGACAGCCAAATCTTTCCTGAAAATGGTGACTGACTAAAATAAGGAGCCCCGCGTTCATTATTCAAGACTTCCAAATCCTGAAAACCGAGCTTGCCAATACCAGTTCCCATGGCCTTGGAAAAGGCTTCTTTAGCCGACCAGCGACCAGCCAAATATTCTATTTGCCTGCGCCCTTTAAGACTGTTAAACCTTTCCATTTCCTTAGCGGTCAGCACGCGCTTAGCAAAACCTTCATGTCGTGTAACTGCGCTTTCTATCGAAGCCAATTCTTCAATGTCAATTCCGTGTCCAACTATCATTCTCATCAAAAGGAGTTGAGATTCCCCAACTCCATCCTTTTTACTTATTTTGTCAAGGTAGCATAGATTTCTTCTACCAAAGCCTCTGTATTTTCCAAACCTAAGCAAGGGTCGGTAATAGAGCAACCAAAGACCTCTGGTTGGTTTTGACGACCATCTGCTAGGTAAGATTCAATCATAAAGCCTCGAACCGTCTTTTTGATTTTCTCGTTCCAATCACGATTTTGCAAGGTCTGGCGAACAATTCGAATCTGTTCCATATATTGCTTGCCTGAGTTATCATGGTTGGTATCGATGAGGATAAAGGGATTTTCAAGCCCCATTGTCTCATAACGTTCAATGGCATTTAGCAAAGTTTCATAGTAAAAGTTAGGCTCATTTTTCCCATATTCATTAACTGCGCCACGAAGGATGACGTGGGCCAAGGGATTTCCTGAAGTCTCAACTTCTTGACCATGGAAGAGGAAGGTCTGTTTGTTCTGAGCGGCATAGATGCCATTAAACATGACACCCAGATTTCCAGAGGTTGGATTTTTCATACCGACTGGGGCATCAATCCCTGAAGCCACAAAGCGGTGCTCTTGGTCTTCCACAGAACGAGCTCCTACAGCATGGTAGCTGACCAAATCATCCACCAAGACCAGATTTGACGGATAAAGCATCTCATCTGCCGTTGTCAAACCAGTCTCTGTAATCACGCGGTAGTGCAACTGGCGCACAGCCTGCAAGCCGTTAATCAGGCTTGGAGCCTTAGAGGTATCTGGTTGGTGAACCAAGCCTTTATAGCCGTCTCCGTTGGTGCGAGGTTTAGCTGTATAAACACGCATAACCATGAAAATCTTGTCCGCCACCTTCTTCTGCAAGGCAGATAAACGGCGGGCATATTCCAAGACAGCCTCTTCATTATCAGAAGAGCAAGGACCAATTACCAAAAGGATACGGTCATCTTCTCCTGAAATAATGTCTGCCAATTCTCTATCACGACGATCCTTTAATCGCAAGGCTTCCACAGACAATTGAGTTTCTGCCTTGATTGCTTCAATATCGATTTCTTGACCTTTTTCAATAAATGCCATCTTATTCTCCTAACGTTTGGTAGATTTCTCTGACGAGGACTTCCGTATTCTCCCAGCCTAGGCAAGGGTCCGTGATAGACTTGCCAAATACTTCTGGTTCATTTTGACGGCCGTCTTCTAGATAAGACTCAATCATAAAGCCACGAACGTACTGCTTGATTTTTTCATTCCAATCACGATTAATCAAGGTCTGACGGACAATTCGAATCTGGTCCATATATTGCTTACCAGAGTTGTCATGATTGGTATCTACAATGATAAAAGGATTTTCCAAGCCCATTTTCTCATATTGGGCAATGGTATCCATCAAATTATCATAGTAGTAGTTAGGAATATTCTTACCATACTCATTAATTGCTCCACGAAGAATGGCATGCGAAAGCGGGTTCCCAGTTGTTTCCACTTCTTTTCCTAGGAAAAGGAAACTTTGTTTGTTTTGAGCAGCATAAATCCCATTAAACATAACATTGAGATTTCCAGAAGTTGGATTTTTAAAACCAGTCGCAAAATCTGCCCCGCTTGCCACAAAGCGGTGTTGCTGGTCTTCAACTGAACGAGCACCAACTGCCATGTAAGAAATCAAATCATCCACAAGCGGAAGATTTTCAGGATAAAGCATTTCATCAGCAGTCGTCATACCTGTTTCCGTGATGACACGATAGTGAAGATGGCGAACTGCTTTGATTCCGTTGATAAGACTAGGGGCTTCTGCTGTGTTAGGCTGGTGAATCAAGCCCTTATAGCCATCTCCGTTGGTACGGGGTTTGGCAGTGTAAACACGCATAACCATAAAGATACGGTTTGCCACTTCTTCTTGCAAAGCTGCCAAACGCTTAGCGTATTCAAGAACAGCTTCTTCATTGTCAGATGAGCATGGCCCTATTACCAAGAGAATCCGCTGGTCTTCTCCACGTATAATGGCTTCTAGCTCTTGATCGCGCTGAGATTTTCTCTCTAAAGCTTGGCCTTCTAATTTTGATAAAGCACGAACTTCTTCAATATTAATTTTAGGACTTTTTGCTGTAAATACCATAACTCATCTCCTTATAAATCAAACGGATACCAAGTAAAAATTTACTTTTCACAAGGTATCCGCCTCTAAACTATCTCATTTTATTGTCTTTTACCGTGACAGTTTTTAAACTTCTTACCAGAACCACATGGGCAAAGTTCATTCCGTCCAATCTGACTCAAATCCAAATCTTCTGGTATATTTGCTTGGTGTGCAGCGATATTGCGGGTCGCTGTTGTACTGATATGGTGTTCTGCTTGTGGTCTTTCTTGTTCATGAATTTGTGCTTTCATCATCAAGCGTGTCACATCAAACTCAATCGAACCAATCATATCATTAAACATACGGAAACCTTCCGCCTGATACTCAACAACAGGGTTGTTCTGAGCATAGCCACGAAGTCCAACCGCGTTACGCAATTGATCGAGGGCATCGATATGATCTGTCCACTTGTTATCCACCACTCGTAGAATCAAGACTTTTTGGAATTCTTTAACTGCTTCTTCATCGCGTAGTTTTGAAACCTGACTATCGTAAACCTGCAAGGCACGTTGGAAGAGTTCTTCCTTAATGGCCTTATCAGACAAGCCTGACAAATCTTCCATCGTAATAGAATCTTCTGGAAGCAAGTTGTACTTAGCAAAGTTCAAAATTGCCTCTAGTTTTTCATCTTGTTTGGCACGCGCATGACCATCAACGACACGACCAATCGTGCGTTTAATCATAGACTGAATTTCAGGTGCCAAGTCACGATCTGCAGTGATAACGTCGTAACGTTGAGCGTAGATAATCTCACGTTGTTCACGCATGACGTCATCGTATTGAAGGACTTGTTTACGGGTATCGTAGTTATTTCCTTCGACACGTTTTTGAGCTGCTTCAACCTGACGCGTCAACATACGAGATTCAATGGCCTCTTCAGACATGTTCAAGCGTTCAAAGATTCCCTTCAAGCGTTCAGAACCAAAACGTTTCATCAAGTCATCTTCAAGAGATAGGTAGAATTGTGACTCACCTGGGTCTCCTTGACGACCTGAACGTCCACGAAGCTGGTTATCGATACGACGGCTTTCATGACGTTCTGTACCAATAACACAAAGTCCACCCAATTCGCGAACCCCTTCACCAAGCTTGATGTCAGTACCACGACCGGCCATGTTGGTTGCGATAGTAACGGCACCACGTTGACCAGCATTCATGATAATTTGAGCTTCTTTATAGTGGTTCTTAGCATTCAAAACTTCGTGAGGAACGCCAGCTGCGACCAATTTCTTAGATATGTAATCACTGGTTTCAACCGCTACTGTACCAACCAAGACAGGCTGACCTTTTTGGTAACGAGCCTTAACATCTTCGACAACCGCCTTAAACTTAGCCTCGATACTTGCATAAAGAAGGTCTGAGTGGTCAATACGTTGAACAGGACGGTTGGTTGGGATTGGAATAACACGAATGTTGTAAATTTCACGGAATTCTTCTTCCTCAGTCTTACCTGTACCCGTCATACCAGACAATTTCTTGTACATACGGAAAAGGTTTTGGTAAGTGATTGAGGCAGATGTCTTGGTCTCATCCTGGATTGGCACACCTTCTTTAGCTTCAATAGCTTGGTGCAATCCATCAGAATAACGACGACCTTCCATGGTACGACCTGTAAATTGATCGACAATCAAGATTTCTTGCTCTTCGCTCACCACATAGTCAATATCGAGAAGCATGATGTAGTTGGCACGAAGGGCGTTATCAATAAAGTGAGTCAGAGCTACGTTTTCGATGTCATAGAGGTTTTCAAGTTTGAAGTAGCTTTCAGCCTTATCAATCCCTGAATCAGACAAACCAATAGTCTTAGACTGCACATCGATGATGTAGTCGTCTTTGTCCAAAGATTTCACATAGTGGTCTGCCATGTGGTAGAGCTGACTAGTTTCAACCGCATTAGCACCTGATACGATCAAAGGTGTACGCGCCTCATCAATCAAGATTGAGTCAACCTCATCGACCAAGGCATAGTTAAGCGGACGTTGTACCATGTTTTCAGCGCGAACGACCATGTTATCACGAAGGTAGTCAAATCCGATTTCTGAGTTGGTTGAGTAAGTAATATCACACTCATAGGCTTCTTTTTTCTCCATTGGAGATTTGGCAGCCAAGTTAATCCCTACTGACAAGCCAAGCCAAGAATACAATTCACCCATCTCAGTCGCGTCACGTTCTGATAGGTATTCATTGACCGTAACTACGTGAACCCCTTTACCTGAAAGGGCATTGAGGTATACCGGCATGGTCGCAGTCAAGGTTTTTCCTTCCCCTGTACGCATCTCTGGCACGTCACCATGGTGAAGAACGATTCCCCCCATGACCTGAACCTTATATGGGAAGAGACCTAGGACACGTTTAGCACCTTCACGGACAACCGCAAATGCTTCATAAAGCAACGAATCCAGTGATTCTCCATTTTGATAACGTTCTTTAAATTCAACTGTTTTTGCTTTTAGTTGGTCATCTGTCAAAGCAGCCATTTGATCTTCGTATTTGAAAACCTTGTCGGCCATCTTTTCCAGACGACGGATTTCTCCTTTATCATTTTCGATAATTGTTTTTAAAATATTAGCCATGTTTTTCCTTACTTTAAATTCCGAATATTTTAGAATGTTCTTTTAATTTTAGCACAATTACTGATTATTTTCAAGGAAGAATCCCCATTTTGAAAAGGAAAAAGAGGCTAGTTTCCAAGCTAACCTCTCTGACTTTTATGATGCTTTAATTGCCAACAAAAATCGGCAAAATCGCAAATAGGATAAATAGATTTATCCAAAGAGAAAAACAGCAGATCAATCCAAAAACAAAGAGACTGACTTTCTTGGACAGCAAGGCCATCAAAATCGACAGAATTCCAAAAACTAGTAAAACTTTCTGCATGATTAAGAGATTGATAGATATTCCCAGAACTGGTTTATCCCAAGGAACAAAGAAGAAAGCAATCCAGATCAACAGAACTAAACCAATATAGACCTTAGAATAGCGTGTAATAAATGATTTTAGACGTGCCATAAGCTACCTCCTATAAATAAAAACCGATATAAATCAATGCCTTTCGCCTTTAGATTGTCCAAGTTCCCGTCTCAAGCGAAACATGTTTTTGAAAAAGATATAGTCTAACCAGTCACTGCCTAGAGATAAGACTATCAGAAGCAACCAAACACCCCAATCACTAGCATCTGATACATAATCTAGAACAAAAGGGAAAAATAAGAATGAAAAAATTGTCATATCCATGCTAAACAGAGCTAAAAGGGAAATATAAATCCAGTAAAAATAGTATAAGATGGGGAAAATTTTACTGTTTCTGTCAGCATTGTCTATCCAATAGAAAAAACATAAACAAGGAAATAAGAGTATTAAATGAAACCAATTAAACGACAGTTTCATCATCGACACCTCCTCTTTAAAATTGTTTTCTTTAGTTTCGTTCTATTAAATGTTATTACCAATATAAATCAATGCCTTCCACCTTTAGACTTTCCTAGTTCTCGTCTCAAGCGAAGCATTTTTTTGAAAAAGATATAGGTTAACCAAGAACTGGAAAAAGCAATGAGTAGTAATAATAGCCAAATCCCCCAAGACTTGATGTCTGCCACATTTCTCAATAGGATATTGAAAAACAGGACTGAAAAAACTGTCCAAGCAAGGCTAAAAAGAGCATAGAGGGTGATGTAAATCCAGTAAAAATAGTAAAAAATTGGGAAAAATTTACTATCTCTATTGGCCTTTTCAATCCAGCTGAAAAAGTAAAACCAGGGTAATAAGATTAACAATTTAAACAAATGTTTCATCACCAGCCCCTCTTTTTGATAGCGTTTTCTCCAACTTCATTCTATCAAAAAAATCTGGAAATGTCATTCCAGATTCTACTTTTTTATTTACGTTTTCTTGCGATGAGATGGATTGGTGTTCCTTCAAATACAAAGGCCTTGCGGATTTGATTTTCCAAGAAACGCAGGTAAGAAAAGTGCATCAGTTCTTCTTCGTTGACAAAGATAACAAAGGTTGGTGGTTTGGTTGCCACTTGGGTAGCATAGAAAATCTTGAGACGTTTTCCTTTGTCTGTCGGTGTTGGGTTGATGGCAATAGCATCCATAATCACATCGTTCAAGACAGCTGATGGAATACGTGTGTTTTGACTTTCACTGATTTGCTTAATCATCTCAGGAAGTTTGTGGAGACGTTGCTTGGTCAAAGCGGATACAAAGATAATTGGTGCGTAAGGCAGGTATTGGAACTGCTCACGGATATCTTCTTCCCAGTTTTTCATAGTGTGGTTGTCTTTTTCAAGTGTATCCCACTTGTTGACCACGATAATCATCCCTTTACCAGCTTCATGAGCAAATCCTGCGATACGCTTATCGTATTCACGAATACCCTCTTCCGCATTGATGACCATCAAGACCACATCTGAACGATCAATAGCTCGCATAGCGCGCATGACAGAGTATTTCTCGGTATTTTCATAAACCTTACCAGACTTACGCATACCAGCTGTATCAATCATGGTAAACTCTTGACCATCTGTATCTGTAAAGTGGGTATCAATGGCGTCACGAGTTGTTCCAGCAACTGGACTGGCAATGACACGGTCTTCTCCCAAAATAGCGTTAATCAAGCTTGATTTTCCGACGTTAGGACGACCAATCAGGCTAAACTTAATGACATCCGGATTTTCTTCTTCATATTCATTTGGAAGATTTTCTACAATAGCGTCTAGCACATCCCCTGTACCAATCCCATGGACAGATGAGATAGGCAGTGGTTCACCCAAACCGAGGGCATAGAAATCATAGATATCATTTCGCATCTCAGGGTTGTCCACCTTGTTCACTGCGAGGATAACTGGTTTGTGGGTCTTATAAAGCTTACGGGCTACGTATTCGTCCGCATCGGTAATTCCTTCCTTACCAGACACGACAAAGACGATAACATCTGCTTCGTCCATGGCAATTTCTGCCTGGTGCTTGATTTGTTCCATGAAAGGAGCATCGACATCATCGATTCCTCCTGTATCAATCATGCTAAACGAACGATTGAGCCACTCACCCGTTGCATAGATACGGTCACGTGTCACTCCTTCGACATCTTCTACAATGGAGATTCGCTCACCAGCGATCCGATTAAATAGGGTTGATTTCCCAACATTGGGACGTCCTACAATGGCAATAGTTGGTAGGGCCATAATTTCTCACTTTCTACAATAACTTCTTCTGTTCAAGATTTTTTCTAGTTGAGCTTGGTTCAGCTTGTCCAAACTGTTCTGCTAGGCGCTGACTCCAGCTTGTTGTCGCACGCGCCCCAGCATAGTCTGCCTGTACACGGTCATAAGCCTCAATCACATCAACTGTTTGCTCCTCATATTCTTCCTCAAATACCACTTGATGCAATGGCAAGCGAGGTTTGACTTCATGTTCCTCATTTGGCACACCTAGTGCCATCCCAAAGACAGGATAGGTGTAGTCAGGCAGGTTAAAAAGCTCTGCCACTTCTTCTGACTTGTAACGCACCAATCCAATGATGACACCACCGTAGCCCAAACTTTCAGCAGCCAGCAGGGCATTTTGACCAGCAAGAGCTGCATCGACCGAACTAATCAAGAGACCTTCCACACCTTGGGGTTGGAATGTATCGGTATGGAGTCGTGCTCCCTTTTCTGCTCGGTTCAAGTCCCCGACAAAGAGAAGAAAAACAGCTGACTGGCGAATGGCTTCTTGAGGCACCAATTCATACAAGGCATCTTTCTTCTCTTGACTTCGTACCACAATCACAGAGTAGGATTGGAAATTCTTCCAAGACGAGGCCATTTGGGCTGCTGTCAGGATTTCAGTCAAGTCTTCCTGAGGGAGGGCTTGCTCTTTAAATCTTCGAACAGACTTATGAGCTTTCATCAGTTTAATCGTTTCTGTCATCGACGGTTTACTCCTTCTAAACGAGTCTCCTCAGCCAAATAACGGATGCGTTCCATGACGCGTCTGGCTTCCCAGGTTTCGTCATTTCCATGTTTCCCTTTAGCGAAATGCTGCTCCAATTCTTCAAAGTTGAAGTTGGAGGTGAAAAAGGTCGGTAAATTTTCCTGCATCCGATATTGGAGAATGACTTGTAGGATTTCATCCCGCACCCAAGCTGTTGATTGCTCGGCACCAATATCATCTAAAATCAGGACTTCAGAAAGCTTAATCTCATCCACCAAGGTCTTGACATTGCCATCACCGATAGCATTTTTGACATCTATGACAAAGCTAGGATAGTGGAGGAGAGTTGATGAAACACCACGTTTTTCTGATAAATCATGGGCTAAGGCAGCCACCATGAAACTTTTACCCACACCAAAGTCTCCATATAAGTAAAGACCTTTTCGAATAGTTGGATATTGTTCCACGAAGGCTAATAGCTTTTCAAAAACTGGCAAGCGACCCAAATCATCCAAGTCTACTTGAGCCAAACTAGCTTGCTTGAGACTGGCTGGCAGATTGATTAACTTGAGACGGTTCTTAATAGCCGCTTCTTTTTCCGCCGCGATTAGTTCAGGAGTTTCTTCGTAAGAAACATCCGCATAACCATGATTCATAACCAAAATCGGCTTGTAGCCTTTGGCAATATAATCCGTATCACCACGGAGAAATTTGTCACGCTCGGTGATATATTGATTAAACTTGGAGATACTGCGATTTAATTCCTCTGGAGTCAAGGATTCTTGCTGGATAAAGGCCGCAACATCAGGGTCCTTCATGATTTTCTGGACCAAATCTTGATAATGAAAACGGCTAGGCTGACGTTTGAGTACGTCTCCGACACTTTCCATCTAATCTCCTCCTTTTTCTAATCGAGCTAATAGTTCTTGTTTCTTACGTTCTAGTTCCAGACGAGTTTCCTCGCTGGTTTCATTCTTATAATCTGGATTGCTCCACTTGGGTACATTGGACTTGGCAGGACTGGGTTTACTAGCCTTTTGAGCCTGATTCTTCTGCCCTCGCTCACGGATTCGTAAGACTGCCTCTTCTGCCGAATGAATCTTTTGATAGGCATAGTCATTGGCTACCTTCATGGCATATTTCTCGTTGATGTTTGCCGAATCCACCTTATTAAAGGTCAATAAGAGAATGATATTGATGACTTCGTCCAGCAAGCCCAAGCCAGCCATCTGTTGCAAGAGCTCTCTTTCTGTTTGGGTAATGGTCCCCTTGCGTGTTTGCTTGATTTCTGACAAGAACTGCAAGGCCGTTTTACTTTTGGCTTCTTTGATAATGGTTGCTTCCTTAGGACTAAAGTCAGAGGAAATCGGTTTTTGAGCTATTTTTTCCCGCATGCGTTTGGTTGAAATAACCTGGGAAACAGCTGTTGACTTGGCCAATTGATAAGTTTCAAACCAAGTCCATTTCTTCTCCTCGGCGATGGCAAAGAGGTTTAAGACATCGGACTGCTCATCCGCAAAGCGAAGCCCATCTCGAGCCATAAGCTGACGAAAATGGTCCAAGTCAAAATCGTTGGCCACTTTCTTCTTGAGACCAAGGTCTTCTTGACTTCCCAGTTCTGCCAAATCTGGAAAGACTTGATTGAGTGAGACAGTTATTTCTTCACCATCAGCACTCTCAACTTTCAAATCCTCCACAGCTGCATCGCCAATCTTTTTCTCCAAAAGTCTGCGATAAACAGAATGTTCCAAGAAGTCCTGACTAGACAGAGGAGCATGGAGGGCTAGCTGATAAACCTCCCCCTTTTGATAGAGGGTCAAGAGATTGAAAGCAGATAGGATTTTCAAGGATTTTATCAGTCTATCCATCCCAAAGTTGAGATGATTGAGAATACTTGAAAAAAGGTATTCTTTTCTGCCATTGTCCCAAAAACTGATTGTATAAAGATAAAGGCTCAGTGCCTCCTGACCGATAATCGGGAGGTAGCACTGTACCAGAGATGAGGTATCTTGCGACACCCGATTATTCTTTAGATAAGAAAAACGGTCAATTGGCTTCATTTATCTTTCCTTTTTCTTTTTAGAGGACTGGGTGATTTGTTGGAGCAAGCTCTCTAACTCACTGACATCCTTAAAACTACGATAGACACTGGCAAAACGTACATAGGTAATCTCATCTAACTCAGCCAACTCCTCCATGACGAGTGAACCAATGTCCTCACTTTGAATTTCATTTTCATTTCGACCACGGAGTTTCTGTTCGATACGATTGACTACCATGTTGATTTCATCACTTGACACAGGACGTTTCTGGGCTGAGCGGATAATCCCATTAAAGATTTTATCTCTGGAGAATTGTTCCCGTGTGCCATCTTTTTTAACAACCACTAAGGTTCTTTCTTCTACTCGTTCGTAGGTTGTAAAACGGTGCTGGCATTCATCGCACTCACGTCTTCTACGAATAGTGTTCCCTTCTTCTGCTTGGCGACTATCGATAACACTTGACTTGGTAGCCCCACATTTTGGACAACGCATCCTTTCCCTCCTTATCGTTTTCTTTTCATTATACCATTTTTTAAACGATTCCCAAAACAATTCTTCTTTTTGCTTGACAAGTTTTTTGTTTTGTTGTATTATTTAATTAAGACAAAAGGATAAAAGAAAGGAGACCAAGATGTCCTGGACATTTGACAACAAAAAACCCATCTATTTACAGATTATGGAGAAAATCAAGCTTCAGATTGTTTCCCATACACTGGAACCCAATCAACAACTTCCAACCGTAAGAGAGTTAGCTAGCGAGGCGGGTGTCAATCCAAACACCATCCAAAGAGCCTTGTCAGACCTCGAACGAGAAGGATTTGTCTACAGCAAGCGAACAACTGGACGATTTGTGACAGAGGATAAGGAGCTAATCGCCCAATCACGCAAACAATTATCGGAAGAAGAATTGGAACACTTCGTTTCCTCTATGACCCATTTTGGCTATGAAAAAGAAGAACTACCAGGCGTAGTCGGCGATTATATTAAAGGAGTTTAAGCCTATGTCATTACTAGCATTTGAAAATGTATCCAAATCATATGGAGCAACCCCAGCCCTTGAAAATGTTTCCCTTGACATTCCAGCTGGAAAAATTGTCGGTCTCCTTGGGCCAAACGGCTCAGGGAAAACAACGCTGATTAAACTAATCAATGGCCTCTTACAACCAGATCAAGGACGTGTCCTTATCAACGATATGGACCCAAGCCCAGCAACCAAGGCCATCGTGGCTTATTTGCCTGATACGACCTATCTCAATGAACAAATGAAGGTCAAAGAAGCCCTAACCTACTTCAAGACCTTCTATAAAGATTTCAATCTTGAACGCGCCCATCATCTACTTGCAGACCTAGGAATTGATGAAAATAGTCGTCTCAAGAAATTATCAAAAGGGAACAAGGAAAAGGTACAACTGATTTTGGTTATGAGCCGTGATGCTCGTCTCTACGTTCTAGACGAACCTATTGGTGGGGTGGATCCAGCAGCCCGTGAGTATATCCTCAATACCATTATCAACAACTACTCCCCAACTTCTACCGTTTTGATTTCTACCCACTTAATTTCTGATATCGAGCCAATCTTAGATGAAATTGTCTTCCTCAAAGATGGAAAAGTCGTCCGTCAAGGAAATGTAGATGATATTCGCTATGAGTCAGGAGAATCCATTGACCAACTCTTCCGTCAGGAATTTAAGGCCTAAGCAAAGGAGATTATTATGTTTTGGAATTTAGTTCGCTACGAATTTAAAAATGTTAACAAGTGGTATTTAGCCCTCTACGTTGCCGTGCTAGCCCTTTCCGCCCTTATCGGGATACAAGCACAGACCTATAACAATCTGCCTGTCAAAGAAAGCAAACCTGTCCTACTCATTTTTCTAGCTACTGTCTTTGGTGGTTTGATGATTACACTGGGGATTTCAACCATTTTCTTAATCATTAAACGCTTCAAAGGAAGTGTCTATGACCGCCAAGGCTATCTGACTTTGACCTTGCCAGTGTCTGAGCACTATATCATCACAGCTAAACTAGTCGGGGCCTTTATCTGGTCTATTGTCAGTACTGCTATACTAGTAATCAGTGCTTTTATTGTTCTGACTCTAACGGCTCCAGATTGGTTTGCAACTTCTGACTTGATTCCGTTTATAGAAACACATCTCCCTCAGATCTTTCTTACAGGTATATCCTTCCTACTAAATACCATTTCAGGAATCCTCTGCATCTACCTGGCTATTTCCATTGGACAGCTTTTCAATGAATACCGTACAGCACTCGCTGTTGCAGCCTACATTGGTATCCAAATCGTCATTGGATTTATTGAACTTTCCTTCAATCTTAGTTCTAATTTCTATGTCAATTCACTTGTGGGACTTAATGACAATTTCTATATGGGAGCAGGTATAGCCATTGTTGAAGAACTCATTTTCATAGCTATCTTTTACCTCGGAACCTACTATATTTTGAGAAATAAGGTTAATTTGCAATAAGTTTTAAAGTCTAGCGGAAATCACTCGCTAGGCTTTTTTCGTTCTCAGGACTTACATTTTTATATGAAGTATTTAATAAAAAGGAGTATAATGACTTTAAAACTAATTACATGTATATCGATAAGGAGGGCAACTCTTTATGCTGAGAAGATTTGTTACCAAGAAGCACCTTGTACTTTACTTCTTTTCTATTGCCATTACTTGGCTGGAAGCAATTATCACGCCAGCCCTTGTTCAGAATATTGTTGCCAGTTTTACCAATCAAGAACTAGGTCTTCTTTGGAAAGTTTTGATTTTAGGAATCCTTGGTAATCTCATCCTCTTACTAGGTTTGGCTGGAAAACGCTATCACTACGCCCGTTTGATTACTGATTTCAAATATGGAATCAAGAGTGCTATTTTCAAGCGATTTTTAAACAGTTATGAGATTGATGAAAAGGATATTTTGTCTGACCTAGAAAACGACGTCAAACAACTAGAAGAAAGCTATATCGAACCAACGGTTATCATCATTTCTTCTCTGGGTTTTACCACTGTGTCCATTCTCTATGCCCTGTGGACCAATTTTTACCTGGGTTTGATTTTCATCCTCTTCTACTCCTTTCCTGTACTCTGCAGTGCTATCGGATCAAAGCGTTTGGACTCACTTTCTGAAAAGCGGTCCACTGTTAACCAGAGCTACTTAGCAAGCTTGACAAATTTTATTGGCGGTAGCCAACAAATTCGCCATTATCAAGGGCAAGACTACTTTTTTGCTCGCTACCAAAAGCAATTACAAACCAGTCTAGATACCGAAATCAACTATGAAAAACAACGAACTTTAAACAGTCTTTTTATCAATAGCATCGATGCCTTTTGTTCTGTCACACCAATCGTCATCGGTGGCTTTATGACCTACTATAATTATTTAGATGCGGCGAGTTTTGTGGCCATCTATCTGGTTTCTCATAATATCGGCTATCAATTCCAAGAGTTGGCTTACTTTACCAACACCCGAAAAGCGAATCGAACTCTTCTCAATAAATACCAAAAACTTTTAGGCCAGTCTGACTTCATCTCGCCTAGAAGCATAGAAAACATTTTCCCTATCCAGCTTAAGAGCATCTCCCTAGAAAAAGATGGGAATATCCTCTTGTCTCCGATTTCCATGCACATCAAGCAAGGAGAAAAAATTGCCATTATCGGGGAAAGTGGCTCTGGTAAGACAACCCTGCTCAATATCATTCATGGAGAAGAGACACCAACAAGTGGACAGATTAGCTTTGCTGGTCAAAACCTGTCACGTCAAGAAATCACAAGCTTTAGTTCCTATATCCTCCAAGATAGCCATTACTTTGACACGCTATCTCTGGAAGACAATATCCTTCTAGGACTGGATAAAAAGGAGGAACACTTAACTTACATCCTCAAAAAAACAGGATTAGAACATTTGAAAAATCGAACACTCAGCAATGATAGTCTGTCTGGTGGCGAGAAACAACGCCTCGAAATCGCTCGCGCCCTCTACCATGATAGCCAACTCATCTTAGCAGATGAGATTAAGGCCAATCTTGACTCGGAAAATAGCAGAAAAATTAGCGACTTGCTCTTCTCCCTACCACAGACAGTCATAGAAGTCATTCACCACTACACAGAAGAAGACTTAAAACACTACGACCAAGTCATTCACTTAAACAAAGAAAAGTAGTATTCTATAACATACGATTTTAAAAAGCAAGGAACCCAAATTCCTTGCTTTTTAACTCAATATCAAACTGGCTACAATAGGGCTGACAAAGACATAGAGAATACCGGTAACACCGATAGCCAAACCACCCATAGCTCCTGCTACAGAGCCGTATCGGAAGGCTGTTCCCGTTCCAACTGCGTGGCCTGTTCCTCCAAGAGAAAGACCAACAGCTACTGGATCATCTATTTTCAACCACTTCAAAAGTGTTGGGCCGATGACACTGGTTAAAATCCCAGTCGCCACTACAACCACCAAGGTCACAGTCGTCAAACCTTGCAATTTTTCTGTGATTCCCACCGCCATGGCGGTTGTCACTGACTTAGGAAAGAGTGAAATGGCTAGGAAAAAGTCCATTCCAAAAATCTTAGCTACAAGGGCTGTGAAAGAGGTATTGACAACTACCGCTAACAGACTTCCAAAAAGAATACTCCGAGCATGGTGCTTCATCAGGTGAAAGCTCTTATAAAGCGGAATCCCTAGAGCCACGGTCGATGGGACAATCAAGTTGTTCAGATAAACCCCACCTTGGTAGTAATCTTGGTAAGAAATACCCGTCACCTTTAGAAAGATGATAATGAAAACAGCTGACAAAAGCAAGGGCGTTGTCAATGGATGGGGAAAACGTCTGTAAATCAGCATTCCCACTAGATAGGCTAAGATAGACAGGGCCAGCCCAAATAGGGGATTGGAAACAAATTCACTCATTTGGCATCTCCTTTCTCATAATCTCCCTCAAACCGTCTCTTGATGAACTGAACTACCAAGGCTATGAGGATAATATTGATGACTGCTGCAAAAAAGACAATCAAGACAATTGGCAAGAGATAGGGAGCAATCACATCAAACTTCTCCATGATTCCCACTGCTGGCGGCAAAAAGAGAATGGTCATATTGGCCAGCAAGAAATTCCCCACCATGTTAACATGCCTGGTTCTCAACCACTTGAATTGTAGGGCTAGAAAGAGAATAATCAAGCCGATAATACTGCCTGGGATAGGCAAATGAAAGAAACTGGAAATTCCCTCTCCGATTAGAGAAATCACAAAGAGAATCATTAATTGAACATATAATTTCATCCTAAACTCCACGAAATAGACTTCTTGCATACCAGTTTACTCTTTTTTCAGAAAATTTCAAGGAAATACACAAGAGTCATTAAAAATTAGAGAGGAAAGGGGATACAGACAATTAAAGACTAGTGAAAACAGCGTAATTTAGGATAAAAGATGCCTGCGTCCTTCTTGCCAGCTCTTTTGAAAAGTAGTATAATTATTGCATGCGCAATCATCTTGTGATACAGAGACTGTCCGTGAATGGACTTTCTTCTATTTACAACTCTAAAAAGAAAGGAGATACTATGACCTATTTGGAAAAATGGTTTGACTTCAATCGGCGTCAGAAAGAAATTGAAAGTCTCTTGGAAGAGACTATTGCCCAGCAGAGCGAGCAAAGTCTGACCTTGAAAGAGTTCTACCTGCTCTACTATCTGGACTTGGCTCAAGAAAAATCTCTACGCCAGATTGACCTGCCAGATAAACTTCATCTGAGCCCGAGCGCTGTTTCTCGGATGGTGGCTCGCTTGGAAGCCAAAAATTGCGGTCTACTTAGTCGCAGGTGTTGTGATCAAGATAGACGCTCTAGCTTTATCTGCCTGACAAGTGATGGGCAAAAGACACTGGCCACTCTACAAAAGGCTGTCGAAGAAAGCTTGGAAACTGGTTTGGATTTCTTGATTTAAGATGATTTTTTAAAAAAGTTGCGTGCGCAATCATTTTTCTTGACATTCTCTTTTACAAGGAGTAAAATAAAGTCATCATTAAACAAAGGAGTTTTTAAAATGATTGAAATTACCTATCTAGATGCCAGCAAGAACGAAAGAACTGTAACTTTCGAATCTTATGACGACTTTGATCGTTCGCAACAAGCTTGCCTTATCGGCGTCGCAGACTACTACCCTGTCCAAAAATTAACCTACAACGGTCATGATTTGGACTATCATGGGACTTATGGAGATGTCTTCTTCTATCTCATGAAGCAAGATTTAAGCCAATATAACTAAAAAAGGAGAAATACAATGGCAAAAGCAATTACAGATGCAACATTCGAACAAGAAACAAAAGACGGTTTGGTCTTGGTAGACTTCTGGGCAACTTGGTGTGGTCCATGTCGTATGCAAGGTCCAATCTTGGATAAATTGTCTGAAGAACTTTCAGAAGATGTTTTGAAAATCGTTAAAATGGACGTTGATGAAAATCCAAACACAGCTCGTGCTTTTGGAATCATGTCTATCCCAACCCTTCTCTTCAAAAAAGACGGCCAAGTGGTGAAACAAGTTGCTGGTGTTCACACAGCAGAACAAATCAAGGCCATCGTTGCTGAATTGAGCTAATCACACGAGAGACCAAGTACTTGCTTTGGTCTCTTTTTTCTTGCCCTTTGCCATTTTTCAAAAAATATGCTAGACTATAGGTAGAATATTACGATGTTTGGGACACGCCATCGCTAAAAAAAACCTCGATTTGGTATTTTTTAGCTCCCTCATGGGAGCTTTTTGCGTGCTCTAAACATTTCCCATTTTGGAAGGAGTACTATGAAACGTCAATCAGCCTTGGTCGTCTTTAGTGGCGGTCAAGATTCTACAACCTGCCTCTTTTGGGCTAAAGAACACTATGAAACGGTCGAAGCCGTTACCTTTGCCTACGGCCAACGCCATCATCTCGAAATTCAAGTTGCTAGAGAAATCGCTAAGGAACAGGGGATTCGTCATCATATCCTAGATATGTCTCTGCTGGGACAAATAACTGAAAATGCCCTGACCTCTGATATGGAGATCGAGCAAAAAGAGGGAGAGGTTCCCAATACCTTTGTTGACGGTCGCAACCACCTCTTTCTATCCTTTGCGGCAGTTCTTGCTAAGCAACGAGGTATTAAAGATATCGTGACAGGTGTCTGCGAGACAGACTTCTCAGGCTACCCCGATTGTCGAGATGTCTTTGTCAAATCCCTTAATGTTACCCTCAATCTTGCCATGGATTACGACTTTGTTATCCAAACACCTCTCATGTGGCTGGACAAGGCTGAAACTTGGGAATTAGCCGACCAACTCGGTGCTTTTGACTATGTTCGTGAAAAGACCTTAACCTGCTACAACGGAATTATCGGGAGCGGCTGTGGAGATTGCCCAGCCTGCCACCTACGTCAACATGGTTTAGATGTTTATCTCTCACAGAAAGGAGAGGCCTAATGTTTTTTGCACCCAAAGAAATCAAACAGGAGACTGGAGAGTCTCTGGTCTACAATCCTCACAGAACCTTGGTATCAAAAGAATTTACCTTCGATGCTGCCCACCACCTCTTTCACTATGAGGGAAAATGTAAGTCCCTGCACGGCCACACCTATCATCTGCAGATTGCTGTCAGTGGATTTTTAGATGAACGTGGCATGACCTACGATTTCGGAGACATCAAAGCGATCTACAAGAACTACTTAGAGCCCCACTTGGACCATCGTTATCTCAATGAGACTCTGCCTTATATGAACACGACTGCTGAAAATATGGTTTACTGGATTTTCCAAACCATGAACCAAGAGTTACCAGACGAACGTGGTCTCCGTTTGGAATACGTTCGCCTCTATGAGACTCCGACTGCCTTTGCGGAGTTTAGACGGGAGTGGTTAGATGACTAGGGAACGTGTCCTCAAACTACCAGTTCTAGAAATTTTTGGCCCAACCTTTCAAGGCGAAGGCCGTGCAATCGGGCAGAAAACCATGTTTGTCCGCACTGCTGGTTGCGACTACCACTGCGACTGGTGCGATTCTGCCTTTACTTGGGATGGTTCTGAAAAGCCAACTCGTATGACTGCTGACGAGGTCATTGCTGCCTTGGATAAATTGGGGAGCTACGACTATGTCACCCTGTCTGGGGGAAATCCTGCTATCCTAGCAGCCAACATGGCTGAGCTCGTCACTAAACTCAAGGAACGTGGTGTCACTCTAGCTGTTGAGACCCAAGGCTCCCGCTGGCAAAATTGGTTGAAAGACATCGACCAAGTCACCCTGAGTCCCAAACCTCCTTCATCCAAGATGGAAGTCAACTTTGAGACCCTGGACTTTATCGTTTCCCAACTTGATCCAGACAAGATCACCTTTAAAATTCCTGTCTTTGATGATGCTGATTTGGCCTTTGCCAAAGGGATTCAAGAGCGCTACCAACCAGATGTCCTTTTCTTATCGGCTGGAAACCCTGAGCCCAAGGCTAGAGGTAATATTGTCCAAGACCAACTAGACCGACTCAAAGAACTTTGGGAACGCATCGCTACTGACGATAGCTGGGGCAATGTCCGCGTCCTTCCTCAACTCCATACCCTCCTCTACGATAATCAACGTGGTGTTTAAGATTAGAAAGAAAAAATCATGTCACATCAAGAAGAAATGAAAAACCTAAGCCTGCTAGGCAACAAAGAAACCAACTACATTTTCGAATATCAACCAGAAGTCCTCGAATCCTTTGACAATCGTCATGTGGAAAATGACTATTTTATCAAATTTAACTGCCCTGAATTTACCTCACTTTGCCCAATCACTGCTCAACCAGACTTTGCGACGATTTATATTTCCTACATCCCTGACAAGCTCTGTGTCGAGTCAAAATCCCTCAAACTCTACCTCTTTAGTTACCGAAATCACGGAGATTTCCACGAAAACTGTATCAACACCATCGGGAAAGACTTGGTCAACTTGCTAGATCCTCGCTATTTAGAAGTCTGGGGAAAATTCACCCCTCGCGGTGGCATCTCAATTGACCCCTACTACAACTACGGTAAGCCAGGAACTAAGTATGAAGGCTTGGCAGAACAACGCCTCTTCCAACACGACCTTTATCCAGAGAAAATTGACAACCGTTAAACTCAAACTCAATGAAAATCAAATAGCAAACTAGGAAGCTAGCCGCAGGTTGCTCAAAGCACTGCTTTGAGGTTATAGACAAGACTGACGAAGTCAGCTCAAAACATGGTTTTGAGGTTGTAGATGAAACTGACGAAGTCAGTAACCATACCTACGGCAAGGTGAAGCTGACGTGGTTTGAAGAAATTTTAGAAGAGTATCATACGAAAAAGCCCTGTTCCTCAAGATGAGGAGCAAGGCTTTTTGAGTTTCAATTATTCTTCTGTTCCAAGACAGTTTTTAGCAACAAGTGCTGCAAGAACACCACCAACGATTGGGGCAAGGATGAAAATCCATACTTGTTGAAGGGCTGCACCACCTACAAAGACAGCTGGTGCCAAGCTACGAGCTGGGTTAACTGAAAGTCCAGTAATATTCAATCCAACAAGGATCATAGCCATCAATGACAAACCAATTACCAAACCAGCGATCGCGCCATTGCCCTTGCTTGCTGATGTTACAGTCATGATAACCAAGACAAACAAGAAGGTTGCGATTGTTTCAAACAAGAAACCACCAAAGACAGTTACACCGTTTGCCAAGGCATTTTCACCAAGACTTGCAGTTGACATACCTGAATTTGCCAAGAGGAAGAAGACAGCGCCAGAAGCGATGAAAGCTCCAACAACTTGTCCAAGGATGTAGTTTACAAGCTCAGAAGATGACAAACGTTTGTTAACAAACATAGCGATAGAAACAGCTGGGTTCAAGTGAGCACCTGAAACAGTTCCGATTGAGTAGGCTGCAACTACGATTGCCAAACCGAAGGCAAAGGCGATTCCTAGGTGACCAAGACCTTCAACACCATTTCCAAAAACAACAGCTCCTGTCCCAACGAACACAAGCATGAAAGTACCGATTAATTCAGCAACAAATTTTTTCATTTTCTTTCTCCTTTTTTCAAAAACTAGATACTAGTCTATCAAAAGAGGGAAAGGGTTTCAAGAAAATTGATTGGAAAGTTTTTTGAAAATCTGACTCGCTTTTTCTTAGTATTGAAAAGATTGGATAGCTTCTTTCAAGTCATCTTGTAAACTATTTCTCTGGTCAAGTTGGACATAGACTTCCAACAGACAGGACTTAAAGTTGGAAAATTTATAAAAATCTTCCCTTTCTTCTATCAGAAAGTCAACAGCTTTTATCCAAGAAGTCACTTGCTCTTGCTCCAACTTCCCTTGTAAAATCGGTTCATAAAGCACTCTGGCTAAACTCCAATCCTCATCATCTGTAAAGCGAATCGAAACTCTTTTAAATAGTTGGCCAAGTATCTCAAATACTTCATGAACTCTGTTTTTAGGAAAGTTTGGATGACAAACCACCTCTGTCAGTAAATCGGCTCCATGTGCAAAAGCATGAACCCAACCATACTGACTTGAAAAACCCGTTGTATCCTTTTCTTTTGAAAGATAATACAAACCTTGATTTAAAAGGACATTACGAATTCCTGCATTTAATTCCTGATAAAAAATCGATTGCTGATTGGCATCCGCAGACAAGAGATTTGCATAAATAAGCGCCCTAAAGAACGTTCAAGTGTTGACAAGCCTACCTTATCAATCTCTTTGTCTAGTCCTCCATCAGATGAAATCCCCTCAGCAATGAAATAAAATTGTTCCTGTGTAAATAGCTCTTCCTGAATCCCTCTAGCAAAGCTTGTAAAAACAAGATCATCGCGAATTTCTGGAGAAGGATCTCCCAAATGATCAAGCAAATACTGGATTTCCTCCTGATGATAACTTGGTTTTTCTTCTGCTATTTTTCTAAGTAACTCTTGATACATGGTCAATACCTCTACATTTCTAGCAACTTGATATAATCTAGACCCCATTTCTCGACAGCATCTAAAACAACTCTGAATTCCTGCCCCACTTCAGTTAAGCTGTACTCAACTCGTGGTGGAACTTCGGCATAGACCTTTCGTTGAACAATCTTATCCTTTTCTAATTGACGGAGATGACGGGTCAAAATAGTTTGAGTAATCCCAGGCAATAATCTCTGCAATTCTTTAAATCGTTTAGTACCCGTACTCAACTGATAAATGATTACCAGTGCCCATTTCCCCGTTAAAACCCTCTGCGTTGTCGCAAATGGACAAATACCATACTCACTCACTTTATTTGTCATAAAATATCTTCTTTCTATTTTTTTAAAAAAATTTATCTTTTAGTATCAATAAAAGTACCACTTTTGATACTAGCTATCAAAAAAGTGTCTACTTGTTTTTTTGTTTGTAACTGTTACAATTATATCATAAAAAAGAAATGGAGAATATATATGTCAACAAACTTAGAAATTTTCAATGCTTATAACCAAGCTTTAATTGCTGGTGACTTTCCTGGTGTCTTTGAAACTATGGCAGACGATATTGTCTGGCATCAACCTGGTAATCATAGTATATCTGGTTCAGTTGTTGGTAAGGACAAGCTAGGAACTCACCTGGCTACATTTGCTGAGAAAACTAATGGAACCTTTAAGGTGATAACAAATTGGGTTTCTGACAATAAGGATTTAATCGCAGCTAATGTTACTTTTCTTGGAACACGGGCTGATGGTACTGAACTCAATATGAACGGGATTGACCTCTTCCGTATTGAAGACGGAAAAATCAAAGAAGTTTGGCTCTTCTCTTCAGATCAAGCTGAAGAAGATATCTTTTGGGGATAATTAAAGAGGCAGAGACAAAAAATTCTGATTTTAGGAATTCTTTATTATAAATTTTTAAAATCGATAGATTAGAAAAAAAGCGAACAAGACAGAATTCTGAGTTTCAGATAACTCGTTTTGTTCGCTTTTTATATTTAAGGTTAGACTTTTGTTCCAGACTCTTTTAATTTACTCTCCCAACTGGGCACTGTAGGCGATGATCTGATCAACTGTGTCAGACAAGAATTGGATGGTATCACGGAGTGGTTTATCTGTTGAAATATCAGCACCGATAATCATAGCTGACTCAAGTGGTGTCTTGCTACCACCTGATTTGAGGAGATTGAGCCAATCTTCAGCTCCAGTTTCTGAATGTTTCAGATGAAGGTAACCTGCAGTCGAAATCACAAGTCCAGCTGAGTAGGTGTAACTATACAAGCCCATATAATAGTGAGCTTGGCGCATCCAAGTCAAAGCTGCATCGTCGTCGATTTCAATGGCATCGCCCCAAAAATCTGTCAAAACTTCCTTCATAATGCTGTTGAGCTTGCTTGCTCCAAAGGTCTCCCCTTCTTCAATCAGTGTATAAACCTTGCGCTGGAAGGCTGCTTCTAATAGGTGAGTGATAAAATTATGGAAATATGTATCTGTCAAACGGTGAGCCAAAGCGAAGCGTTTTTGACGTGGGTCGTCAGATTGGTGCTCCAAGTAGTCACTGAGGAGTAATTCATTGAAGGTTGACGGTGCTTCAACATAGTAGGTCGACATGTGGGCATTAAAGTAGCTTTGGTGATTGTCTGAAAAGATGAATTGACCAGAATGCCCGATTTCATGAATCAAGGTATAGACATCGCTCAAACGGCCTGTCCAGCTCATGAGAACATAAGGATGCACGCGATATGGATCCGCCGCATAACCGCCAGAATCCTTGCCACTGTTAGCAGCAAAGTCCACCCAGCGCTCTTCTTGATAGCGAGCAACTTCCTGACAATATTCTTGCCCCAAAGGTTCTACCGATTTCATGACCAAGTCATAGGCATCGTCAATAGTCACTGCAGGATTGAGGGCGCTATCCAAGTCCAATTTCCAATCTGCAAAGGTCATCTTTTCAAGACCATTTACCTTGGCAACATGCTTGAGGTATCTCTGAGCAACTGGCGCAAAATCCTTCATGATAAGGTCAATCTGACGATCAAACATGGCACGGTCCACTTCTTGCTCAGCTAAAAGATAGTCAAAGACGGAGTCATATCCCTTCATATCTGCCAATAGTTTTTCAGACTTGACTTGGGCTAGATAGGCCGCTGCAGCCGTATTTTGGTGCTTACGAAGACCTTCTGAGAAGGAACGGAAGGATTTCTCACGAACCTCAGCATCCTCATGATTTTGGTAGAAATTTTCATAGGTGACAAAGCTGTTTTTGTAGGTTTTACCATGAGCTTCAAAGTCAGCCATTTCAAAGTCCCCAGCACGCATCTTAGTATAAATATCCTGCGGACTGTAGAAAACTTCACCGAGATTGGTCAATGCCTTCTCCACATCAGCCCCTAGGTAATGAGCTTTTTTGATTTTTGCCTGACGAATAGCTGCCGTCAAATGAGGCAATTTACCCAAACGGTCCAAGACTTCCTTATCAGATGCCACCAAGGCATCGTCAAAGAAGGTCAGAGCTACGCTGGCGTCTGTTTCAAATTCCATCCCAGCTTGGGCAATGTTGGCAAATTCGTCATTGCTATAATCTGTCGTCTGAGGCATAAAACCATAGTTTCCAATATGGCTCATCTGAATGTAGATTTGCTCCAATTCCGCAAAGGCCTTTTCAAAATCCTCAAAAGTATAAAGATTGCCCTTATAGTCACGGCTAAACTGGTTGATGTCTTCGCGAGCTTTCTCGATTGCACGCAAGAAATCCTCACGGTCTTGGTATAGGGCTGTTAAATCCCAAAGTTCCTTCTCTGGAAATTCTGAACGGTGTTTTTGTTCCATTTTCTTCCTCTTATTTCTCTAATTCTAATAAAACACTAAGGGCTGATAAAGCGTAAAGTGGTGCTGTTTCTGCTCGCAAAATACGAGGACCAAGTCCTGCTAAGACTGATCCCTTAGCTTCGAAACTCTCAATTTCTGCAGGTGACAGACCACCTTCTGGACCAAAGATAAAGAGCAGTTTAGCTCCTGTTTCAAGACCAGTGACCGCTTGTAAGAGCGCAGCGGCTTCTCCTTCTTTGGCCGACTCTTCATAGGCTACTATGATACGGTCAAATTGGTCAAGTTGGTCAAGTTGGGCTAGAAAGTCTGCTTTTTTCTCAAAAAGCTTGATACTTGGAACAACATTACGCTTGCTTTGTTCTGCTGCTCCAAGGGCGATTTTTTCTAGTTTTTCAACCTTTTTGCCCAATTTCTTGCCATCCCACTTGGCAACCGACCAGTCGGCAGGAAAGGCCCAGATTTGGCTAGCACCCAGTTCGGTTACTTTTTGAGCGATGAACTCCAGCTTGTCCCCCTTGGGAAAGCCAGATGCGATGGTCACCTGGACTGGCAGTTCCACATTGTCATCTAGTTCTTCTACCAATTCAAACTGACGAGCTTCCACATCCAGCACGCGCGCCAATCGCTTAATCCCATCATCAAAGACTAAGGTAACCTCATCATCTTCTTTCAGGCGCATGACCTGAAACATATGCTTGCTGGTCTCCTTGTCCTCGATAGTGACAGGAGAGACTGCACTGCCTTTGACAAAATACTGTTGCATGCTAGCCTCCAATCACACCGGAAATATCCTTGGTTTTCTTAAAGACACAGGCATTCCATTCCCCTTGAACCATGTGAGTTTCGAGGAAAAATCCAGCTGACTCAGCTGACTCTCGCACCATGTCCCACTTGTCCTTGATAATCCCACTCATGATGAGATAGCCTTCATCCTTGACCAAGCGGTAAGCATCCTCCGTCAGATGAATAAGGATATCCGCCAAGATATTAGCCACGATGACATCTGCTTCAATCTCAACACCCTTGAGCAAGTCTCCAGCAGCTACATGGATATTTTCCATACCAGGGTTGAGTTCAATATTTTCCTGAGCAACACGAACTGCCACATCATCTAGATCATAGGCGAAAATTTCCTTAGCACCAAGTAGCGAGCTAGCAATAGAGAGGACGCCTGATCCAGTCCCCACATCTAGCACTGTTTCCCCACCACGAAGAATCTGTTCCAAGGCAAAGAGGCTCATCTTAGTTGTTGGATGCGTCCCAGTACCAAACGCCATACCTGGATCCAGCTTGATAATCTTTTCTCCCGCAGTCGCCTCATAGTCTGTCCAAGACGGCACGATGGTCAAGTCATGAGTGATACGAGCGGGTTCATAGTATTTCTTCCAATTGTCAGCCCAATCTTCCTCAGCCAAGGCAGTTGTCCCCATCTTGACCTCTCCCAAATCCATAAAATCTGTCAATTCTGCTAAGCGAGCCTGCAAGTCCGCCTCAACCACTGCTACATCAACCGTGTCAGGGTAGTAGGCAGTCACTACAATTTCTTCTTGCTGCTCGACCTCTGGGAAAATCTCACCAAAGCGGTCAACATTTCCCACATAGTCCATGCTGTCTTCAATCGCAACACCTTGCGCTCCCAGCTCAATCAAGAGATTGGAAACCAACTCCTCTCCCTCACGCTTAACCGTTACTTTTAACTCTTGCCATGTTTCCATATTTAAGATACCAAGCCCGTAAAACACAAAGCCAAAATAGAAACTTCTCTGAAGACGCTTGTGTCTATGAGAAGTTTATCTTTTTGGCACAGTGTTTAGGGCGGGTTCAGTTTAGAAATTTAACCGAACCATCCTTTCTAATCACTTACTTTTAAATAATCTTTTAATCTCTCTTGCAAATGAGGTACAACTTGACTGGAGCTAAGAAATTCCTTGACATTCATGAGCTGATAGCCCTGCCCTTCATCACCAAAGGTGATATTGTCAAACTGGTTCTGTGTTAACTGACCGACTAGAAATACAGATTGTTTATCCGCAAAAAGCATACTTGGATAAACCTTACTCCAAAGCAGACAATCCTCAGTCAAATGAATTCCCAGTTCTTCATAAACTTCACGCGCCACGCACTCAAAAGGACTTTCATCCTCCTCGCGTCCCCCACCGGGCAGTTCCCACATATTGGGCCAGGGAATGCTTGCCTTATCATCGCGTAAGATAGTCAAGAGACTATCCCCACAAAACAAAGCAATCTTACAGCCTGTGAAATCAGAAATCTCTATTTCCATGTCAAACTCCTAGTATCTCGGATATGGATAAAACTCTCCCTCTTCCAAGCCTACTTTTCCTTCTTCAAAGACTTCTTGGTTCCATTCCATGACGAATTCTTCTGCTTCTGGGTCTTCCAAAAAGTCCATGAGGGCATCTAGTCCAACCTCGGCAGTATCTTTAAGGAATAGCGCAAAATAAGCTAAGAATTCGCGGGAAAATCCTTTTTTAGGCAAGTAAGGAATGACAGTCAAATAGTCTTCCTCATTGACTGTTGATTTAGCAGGATTGTAAAAAAGCACTGCTTCTTCAAAGAGAATGTCATCTGACGAAACCTCTCCGTCTTCATCCACCATCTCCACGCCTGCAGCATTTTGCGCTTCTAACAAAAAACTCACTTCAACCGCGTGGTTGCGCTTGTCCCAACTAATCTCAAAGTCAAAGGGAAAATTCTTCTCCAACTCTTCCTCTAAAACATCTAAAAATCCATATGTTGCCATTTTGACCTCTTTCTATGCGACTCTTAAATCGCCCCGATTGCTCGGAAATATGCTAAAATAGATACTACCATCTTACCACATATACATCAGAAAATCCACGCTAGAAAGGACTGCTATGCCAGACAATCTCGCGCTTCGTATGCGCCCTAAAACCATCGACCAGGTCATCGGTCAGAAGCATCTGGTCGGCCCTGGAAAAATTATCCGCCGCATGGTAGAAGCCAACCGCCTGTCCTCCATGATTCTATATGGACCTCCAGGAATCGGCAAGACCAGTATTGCCTCAGCCATCGCTGGGACTACTAAGTATGCCTTTCGAACTTTCAATGCGACGGTTGATAGTAAAAAAAGACTCCAAGAAATCGCGGAAGAGGCTAAATTTTCTGGTGGCCTCGTCCTATTGCTAGACGAGATTCATAGACTAGATAAAACCAAGCAAGACTTCCTCTTGCCTCTCTTGGAAAGTGGACTGGTCATCATGATTGGCGCTACGACTGAAAATCCCTTCTTTTCTGTCACTCCTGCCATTCGTAGCCGTGTTCAGATTTTTGAGTTGGAACCTCTGTCTAACCAAGAAGTCAAAGAGGCACTCCAGATAGCTCTAAGTAACCCTGAGCGTGGTTTTGATTTTCCAGTAGAACTAGATGAAGATGCGCTGGATTTCATCGCAACCTCTACAAACGGAGACCTGCGCTCCGCCTTTAACTCACTGGATTTGGCAGTTCTCTCTACCCCTGAAAATGACGAGGGCATCCGCCACATCACCCTCGACATCATGGAAAATAGCCTGCAGCGGAGCTACATTACCATGGACAAAGATGGAGACGGTCACTATGACGTTCTATCTGCCCTGCAAAAGTCTATCCGTGGCTCAGATGTTGATGCCAGTCTTCACTATGCTGCCCGCTTGATTGAGGCTGGTGATTTGCCAAGTCTCGCTCGTCGTTTGACTGTTATCGCTTATGAAGATATCGGTTTGGCCAATCCTGAAGCCCAGATTCACACCGTGACTGCTCTTGATGCTGCCCAGAAGATTGGATTCCCAGAAGCCCGCATTCTCATTGCCAATGTCGTGATTGATTTGGCCCTTTCTCCAAAATCCAACTCGGCCTATGTGGCTATGGATAAGGCACTTGCTGACCTCAAAACATCAGGACACTTGCCTATTCCGCGACACCTGCGTGATGGGCACTACAGCGGAAGCAAGGAACTGGGGAATGCCCAAGATTATCTCTATCCACACAACTATCCTGGAAATTGGGTCAAGCAAGACTATCTGCCAGAAAAAATTCGCAATCATCACTATTTCCAAGCAGAAGATACTGGTAAATATGAACGGGCTTTGGCTCAAAGAAAGGAAGCTATCGACCGTTTGCGAAAAATCTGAAATCCTTTTCAAAAAATTGCACTTTCCTCTTGATTTTTTTTGAAAAAGTGGTATCATATAAACATAGAAACGCTGTGGTGTACGACTTCACACTTAAGTGTTGACCGACTATTTTTTGTATTATTAGGGAAACAAAAGTCTTCTAACAGCATGTAGGCCGTCTCACACGGAAACAGCTTCAGTTAGAGCGAGTTGCCCACCTGCTTAATTGCGCGGGTTCAATACAAACCGTGAAGTTTCGGCACCAATACAGCTTTTTTCTTTGCCTCCTTAGCTCAGCTGGCAGAGCAGCGGACTCTTAATCCGTGGGTCACAGGTTCGATCCCTGTAGGGGGCATAATTTAGTGCCTAAAAGCCTTATTCTAAAGGCTTTTTTTCGTATCTGTTCTACTTTTGTTCTACCAACGGATACTCACTTAAAAGATTTCGAATAATCTGATGTTCTTTTTCTTTCTTCTCTTTTAAAAGATGACCATATGTTTCTGTTACCTGTTTTATATTTTTATGACCCATTACATGAGCAACTACCCAGATATCAATTCCTTTTGCAAGCAACATACTAGCATAAGTATGTCTAATACCTGTAGCAGTTAAATTATATGGAAAAATTTCTAGTTTTTTTAGTAGCGATTGTAAACTTTGATTTACAGCATTGTTACTAGGAACTCCATACACAGTATCATAGAAAAGAAAATTTTCTTTTTCCTTAATCCCTTGATTTTTATAGACAATCTTTTGTTCTTTCTTTAATAATTTCAAAACCTCAGATGTTTCTTCATCTATAGGCACATCTCGAACAGATGTATCCGTTTTGGGTGGTCTCCATTTATAATTATAGTAGCGCCTATAAGTGTGAATTACTTGATTTTCAAAATCAATACAATCCCAAGTTAATCCTAAAATTTCTCCAAAACGCATCCCTGTTTTAAAGGAAACAAACAAAAGATAAGGAATCACCGACTTACTGTAATTGAGCTGACTTTTTAAATGAACTAAAATTTTATAATAGTCTTCAATATTGTCAATATATTTTTCGTCAGTTGTCTTGCTTTTCTTCATTCCTGAAATAATCGCACCATCAGTAAAATCAACTATATCTAGTTGGTCACGTTGAGCAAACTGAATGACTTTTCGGATTTCTGAATTTAATCGTGCTACGGTATCTTTTGTAACCCTTTCAGCATAAGAATTTAAAGCTCGTTGATATTGACTAAAACGAATAGAAGTTGCTGATCTATCTTGAAAAAGTTCCTTTATCAAGTCCCCTCTCTTCTTATGCTTAAAAAGCGTTGATTCACTTTTTCCAAGTGGTCTTACAACAACATCAAACCACTCTTCCCATAACTCATATAAACTTGCTTGCGAATTAATTTTTGCACCTGACATCAACTTTAATTCAATAGCTAAAGCTTCTTTTTCTGCTTCCTTCTTAGTTCTGAAGCCGCCTTTAGATGCAACAAGTTTTTTGTCATTATCTACAATTCTATAATCCTATGTACCACCTTTTGTACGTTGTCTAAAAGTTGCCATTAGTTACCTCTTTCATAGATAACCAAGGTTTTGCCAAGGCTATTATACCATAATTTCTCTGAAGTTATCTTCAAACCATTGTTTTGTTTTACTGGCTAAAAAGAAATAGCGTCCACCTTGGTTTTCAGGATATTTAACAAATCCGTTAGGATTTAATTCAACATCAATTTCTCTCCGAATTTTGGGGTTATATAATACATTATCAAGAAGCCAAGGACGTGATACTGATAATAATGTGAGCAATTGTTTCAAAGTCATATATTTACCTTTATCCGCATTGCTCTTCAAATCATCATATTCATCACGATTAACGATAACATAAGAATTAGGAAGCTGTATAACTACCCCTTTTAAATCGACAACCAGTTTATCCATCTTATTTCTCCACTACCTCAAAACGATTTTTTCCTTTTTTCGTCTTCGTGTTTTTATAATATACTGACAAAGAATCCTCTAGAAAACTATCAAATGGTATTTTTGATAATTCTGTAGCAAATTTTTTTAACCACAATTCTACATCCTGATTAGCATTATAGTGACGTTCATATTCTTGTATCAAGCGAATAATGAATTTATTTCTTGCTTCAATCCCCCAAATACTCTCAACTTTTTTTATCAGTGGAAAAAAACCACTTCCTTTCATTATGTGAGAAATTGTAGACATTAAGTCATTATTCCTACTAGATAGCGACTTCAACCCTGCGTATAACGATTGTGTATGCTCAAGATACTTAGTAAACTCAATTGGTTCATTTGTCTCGGCATCATAAAATGAATATTTGTCAATCATTTTATTTGCAACTAACTCTCCTAACTCCTCTTCATTATTCACAGTCAATAGTTGCTTCAAAATCTGGTTAGAAAAGTTTCCTCTATAACTTGCCTCAAACCTAACCCACGAATTGCAAAGAGTTAGTAAATGTAAAAACCTTCCATGCTTATCAAGTTGCTCTTGTTTTTTGTTATAAACCCTCAATAATGCATTACTATTCTTCTTTTTTGAACCAAAGTAAATAGTGTTAACTACATTATCTACTTCAGTCGCAACAATCTTAGAAGTGTTTTTTATTCCTCTATGATTTTTTAAAATAATGCTACTGCCTTTAATGCCCTTGTATAACTCATCAACACTCATATCAAAATTGAAGTAATCAATCGCTAAATCAATCCTACTTATTCTTAATTCCCAGTAAGGTTCATCAAGTAGTCTAGACATCACATGAACGTCAATACTTTCTCCAAAGTACTCTTTGAAAGCATCGCGATAGTATGCTAATGATGCTGCAGAAAATTTTATAACTATCCCCATGACAAAATTTGTCTCATGAAATGCAATTGAAAAATAGTGTGGTAAGTTTTTAAAACTAACTGCATTTGTATAACCTGCAGGTGGTGTAGATACATTTATTACCTCTCCAAATAAACTGTCCAATGACAACTTATCAATTACTGTTCCCACTAATTCAGTTGCAATCTGATACCAGTGCGAGGGATAATCACCAATTGTGTCTTCTGTTGGTTTTATCACAAATGTTACTTCATCAATAGAAGCAATTACAACAGGATTTCTCTCTCCCGTATTACTAGCTGAGTCCTGTTCTTTTAAAACGTCTACAATGTTAAATATACCCATCTTATAAATCCTCTCTTTTCTTTAATAATTACGGAACGGGGGTCATTACATATCCCCCTACTGCTCGGCAAAGCCGAGCGAGGCAGTAAGACATTCTGCTTCGCCAAAGGCTACTCAGAGTCAACTGCCTCACTATTTCCACTCTTATACATACCCTCCAGAATTTTACTCTGCACTTTAGCAACATTATAACGAGGAACTACAATCTCTTTAGTTGTTTCTCCAGAACTAATTAAGTAACCTTTACCTCGACTCTGTCTACGACTGACTACATCTTTATCATCACTTAGTAACATACTTAATACTTCTTTACTGAATGACCCCAGAAGTAGAATGTTATGTATATTTTCTCTCGACTTACCAAAGTATTCGGCATCCGGTCTTTGCTGACTAATCCAAACATGGATATTAAAAGACCTACCAAGCATCAAAATTCTTGAAAGTTGTCTAATCCTAATATCACGTTCTTTCTTTTCTAGCATCGTAAAATACGCACTCATTTCATCAATAAAACATATGATTAGACTTCTGCTTTTGTCTTGTCCAGACTGTCTGTTTTTCAGCAAAGTATCAGATACAAAATCAAAGAACAATCCTACTCTTTCAAATCTATAAAAGTGCTCCTGATTTTCAAGAAATGAAAATTCCAAATCCCCTTTAAAATCTGCTACAACTAATTTTGCAGAGTTCAAAACTGCTTTTGCAAGAAATAACTGACTTGCATATGTCTTACCACTTCCACTCGAACCAAAAATCGCTAAATGTGGTTTTTTTAGATCTATCGAGCGAGGAAAATAAATTCCTCGACTCAACAACTCAGTATCTAGTACAGCATTAATTACTGAAGTCACTATCTTCTACCTGCTCAATTGTCTTTTGCTCAGCTTTATATACATCTAGTTCTTCCTTGAAAGAACTAGCTTCATTCTCATTAACAGCAATCAAAAAACGTATAAATAGATAGTTCACGTTATTATACTCAGCTACTGCTACTGATTGACACGAAAAGCTTTCAGCGTTTGTCGAAGTCATACCATGATTTTCAAGAAACTCCGACAAATAAATACTTATTTGAGCTTCAACCTCATTAGAGTTGAAATCTTTAACATTTGAATCTGTCACGCACACTACTTCAATAACTTTTGCGGTTTCTTTCTTGTTCGCTCGAACTGCTTGCCAATTTTGAAGAAGATAACGATTTTTTGAATCTGAATCCAGTCTCCTCACGAGTTGGCTAAAACACAACGACATTTTGCTGGTATCATAATACACTCCCTCTGGTTTATTATAATACCTCCAAAAACAAATCCCAAATATCATTACAAGTATCAAAGTAAATACTTTAAATGAAATATCTAGAAGAGTGGGTAAAGCATAAATAAATGCAACAAACAAAGCTAATGACACAAGAATTAGTAGAAACTTCTCTAACTCTGTACATTTTTTGAAATAATCTACTGCTATTCTATACTTATTTTTAAACATATTAAATACCTCAACTAGCTTGAGAGACTTTTACAGACTCAGCTTTAATTGACAAAGAAGCACTATTACCTGAGCTGTACGCGCTAATTGTAGCATTTGAAAGTGCCAACGTAACTACACTATCCAGATACTTCATAAAATCGCTAGCATTTACATTCATAACTTTTATTGAATGTGTTGTAAATCTTCCATTAGCCGTACGACTACCAATTTGAAAAGTCGCACCAACTATAATCCCTGTCTCAAAATCTTTACTATCTGAGACACCAAGTAGTAAACCTGCTGTTTGTAAAGTTAAACAATTCATGATTGTTCTCGTTTCTATCTCTATTCATCGACATTTCTACTAATATATGTAGAGAATCACATAGTAGTGAAAATATTTGGTTTTTATTTCATATAAATTCCTCCCTTATCTATAAGGAGAAAAAAAGCAGGAAGTTGGTACTTCCTGCCAAAAATTTTTTAACTTTTTTTAGAAATAATCTTTGAGCTCTTTCTGTAAGAAAAGTACTGCTTTCTCATAGTGACGTTGTATAGTCTTGTGACTCTTATATGAAGTCTCTTTCGTTAATTGTAAAGCTGATGTCCCCTTCAAAGCCACTTCTAAGAAAATATGTAAATCGTCTTCTGAAAGTTTTTGAAGAGCCTTATCAAGATATTCACTCCTTTCTTTTCTTAGCAAATCCTTTTCAGGATTGTAAGTATCATCATCTATAAAATCAATTAGCTCTGTTGTCTTTCCTTCTGTTACAGTTAAAGAGTTAAGACTACTAAGACCATACTTCCTACCTTTTCGCTCTAAATTTTGAAAAGGTTGCTCCAACAAACGACTGACTTCTGACCATTTGCCAGTAGCAGCAGCTGAATCAATTTCTCGATTTCTTCGACTTTCAATTTTTGACATATAAAATCCTTCCTGTCCTCGGACGGAAAGAAACATATATGAGCAATTCTTGAACGCCAAAGTAAGCAGTGAAAAAAGCACACCAAAAACACGGCGAAACAATTTTACGCAAGACATAACCGTTATCGTTATGTCATCATACTTGTTTCATTCCGTCCTTTTGATGGCCATCATTTGGGACTAAAATTATATTTGTAAGTTTCTTACTTACATTCTAAGTATATAGAAAAATAATAGTTACATATAAGCAATTTTTGTTGAAAAAAATTTATTTAATTTGTACCTAAAATCTTAAAAATATGGTATAATAGTATAATTTATATAAAAAGGAAGTATCTTTATATGGAAAGCAATTCCTACTTAATTGAAAAATTTTTAGAAGAAATACATACATCTGAAACTATCATTGATATCTATAAAAAAAAATCAAAAACTATCGACTCATTAAAAATACAAAAGATTAATGATAATAAAATCATGGAATTATTTCAAAATTTCATAAAAAATGATGCAGTTTTTTGTACTATAATCAAAATGCAATGGGAAAAGCACAAATCCTTAAAAACTACTAGGGGGGCAACTAAGAAACGTACTTTTTTATATAAGTACTTTGGAGATGATGCTCCTGAAGATGATAGAGTTTTGGATAAATGGACTTCTTCTAAACTCACCAAATCCCAAAAGCAAATAGATGAAAAATACAAAAAACATTTAATCGGTATTCCTGCAACAGAACAATTATTTAAAGATTTTTTAATTTTTGTGGATATGGAGAATACAAAACATAAGATTCATCAGCCACTAACTCAAAAGCAAATTATTATAGAAGGAATGAAAACTTTATCAGAATTAGATGAAAAAACACTATATTTAATTGATTGCACCTTTGCTGAAAGTGCTTCAAATTTTAAAATTAGAGAATTAACTTTATCTGATTTAATGAACTATAAAATAGATTCCCTAGAATCCCCTCAATTCTATATTGATTGTATTATGCATTCCCTTAACAAAGTAATTGAAGATTTTACGAAAATTGAATCTAAGTATGAACTTGAAGTAATTAAAAACAAAGAATTGTATTTATATCGAATAGAAAAATTTCTTTATTTACTTAATATCGAAACAACTAGTGTCTTTTTAACTACGTTTCGGAAAGTATTTAACGCTGAGAATATTCTTAAAAAGAATATCGATATTCCACAGTATAATAAAATAGATAAAAGAAAATATAGGACTAGTTTATTTACTAATTTAGTAGCTCAAGAAGTTAATCACAAGTTGAAAATGAATATTAACTTTCCCACCGTACGCCAACTATTCATTGAATTAAGAAAATCACTAGAAGAATATTCAACATTCATCAAAAATTTCACTCAATAATAAAATGCTTAGGATAATTACTAATCCTAAGCATTATTTTTACTATATTTATCAAAAAAGAGGCTGAATAAATTCAGTTTAAAGAGAAATTTGAGTAAATCTTTCCATTACAAAACGCATAGTATCAAGGTTTTTCAACACCTGATAATATGCGTTTTTCTTATTTTAAATACTTTTGCCCAACCTATTCGTTTTATCTATATTTTCGTTTTCCTACTAAAGCAAGTAGACCAACACTTGCTCCAAGCAATGCTAGGAGACTTGATTCTTTCGTTCCAGTATTTGGAAGTTGTTTCTTAGGTTCTGCTTTTGTTTGACTAGCTTGTGCAGGTGCTTGATAGGTTTTATCGTCTTTAGTGCCTACCGTTACTTTTTCTGCTTTGTAGTCCACAATGTTACCCTTTTGATCCATAACTGGAACTGGTTTATACCCCAAGTGTTCAAGCTCTTTACGTTTAGCATCTGCAAGAGCTACCAAGCGTTTTGTTTCGGCTTCTTCAAACTTCGCTTTGGCAGTTTCATAAGCAGTCTTAGCTTGGTCTGCTGCAAGGCTCTTCACTTCGTAGTCTACTTTCGCTTTGTTTTGTACTTTGTAAGCATCTTGAAGTGCTTTTTCGGCTTGTTCAAGCTCTGCTTTCACTTCATTCAAGCGAGCTTTCGCACCTTTAAGGTCGGCAAGTTCTTTCTCAGCTTGTTTAACTTGGTCTTTGGCATCTTGAAGATTTTTCTTAGCAGTAGATACCGCTTGGGCTTTATTTGAAGCGATTGCTTCAAGAGTTGCCATCTTATCTTCTTCTGCTTTAAGTTCATCTTGTGCAGTTTGAAGAGCTTTCTCAGCGTCTTTAAGAGTTGCTTGGGCTTGTGTAAGAGCTTCCTCTTTTGTAGCCTTAGAAGCAGTCAAATTATTGACAAGGGCATTAGCATTTGCAAGTGTCACAACTGCTTTATCATGACGGTCTTTCGCTTCGTTGAAAACCTTTTGAGCGTTTGCAAGTGGGTTTTCCCCATTGTTCAAGGCTTTCAAAGTAGCTTGAGCGTTTTGAAGAGCAATTTGGGCATCTGATACCGCTTTGCTTGTTGCTTCGAGTTTGTCTTGAGCGTCTTTACGAGCAGTCATAGCATCAGCAAGCGTTTGGCGAGCTTTGGCAAGTTCTTGCTCTTTGTTTGTGTTGCTTAGTGGGTTCACAATAGGAGTTTTATCCCATTTTGAGCCGTCTACGTTAGTTGTGCGGATGCTTGTGAGGAAGTGAGTTGTGTAATAATCATCAGTTACACTTTGTGCTACACCTCCGAAGTACACAGTTTCATCAGCATAGTCGAATTGAAGAATACCTTGTGTATGTAGGTAGTCATTCTTATGAGAAACAAGTTCAATGAGGTTGTTGTACAATTCCTCTTTCATTTCTCCTACAGTCTTACGAAGAACTTGGTCAGCATCAGTTGAAAGTTGTTTTGGATCGTATGTTCCGACTGCACTTTCGTAAGGTTGCAACCCTTTTTCAGCGTACTCTTTAATAGTTTCTTCTGAGAATGTACTATTCAAACCGTACTCTTTAGCGACTTTGTAAATACCTTTAGCGTAGTGACCTGAACCACCTTTAGCAAAGTTCGCATCACGCATAGCGTTTGACCAATTTGCTTTGACATACTCTTTAGCGATTTTGTTGGCAAACTCAAGGCTTGATTTTGAAAGAACCACATCTGGCAAACCAAGTTGGCGGCGCATTTGGTTGATGAGGTCTGCTACGAAATAATTAAGTTCATCTGTGACTTCTTTAGGAAGATTGTTAATGTCGTAACGAGTTTCATCTGCTTGGTCTTTGGCGGATGGTGTGTACTTGTTGAGGGTGCGGTTTTGGAGTTGAGATTCTACGATTTTGTTGTAAAGTTCACGCCCTTTATTAGAAATGTAGTCCTCACTCAAAGTTTCATCTGTACGAAGTTGTTCACGGAAAGCAATTTTATCTTTCACAGCCTTGATAAAGTCTGGGGCAAGAGTGATGGTTGCTTTAGTATCCTTTTGAAGTGCGTTGAGCATAGATACCGCTTGGTTATAAGTGGTATTTGCTTGATCTGCATTTGTTTTTGCAGTTTCTTTTTCTTGAGATTTGCTTTCAAGGTTTGCTTGAGCAGATTTAACTGTTTGTTCTGCTTGTTTGACTTGTGTAGCATGGTCTTGGTTTTGTGCTTTAGCTTCATCAAGAGCCTTTTGAGCATCTGCTTGAGCTTGTTTGCTTGTAGCTTCTTCTTTGATAGCTTCCGCTTGTTTTTCTTTAGCGTCAGCAAGACCTTCGCCATTGAGAGCCTTTTGTGCGTTTTCTACTTCTGCTTTAGCATCATTAACTGTGTTTTGTGCTTGAGTCACTTCTGCTTGTTTTGTACCTACAGTTTTGCCTTGAATAGCGACATTACGGTCAGCATCATCTTGGTCAGCTTGCGCAGTTGATACCGCTTGTTCTTTGGTAGGAACACTTGCTTTTGCAGTTTCCACTTTCTTCTCTGCATCTTTGATAGCTTCAGGTGTTGCTTTGTCAGCAGTCTTCTGAGCATCTGCTTGAGCTTGTTTCAAATCAGTAACTTTCTTTTCTGCTTGGTCAGAAGCGTCATTTGCTTGATCCAAGACTTCTTTTGCTTTGTCAGATGCTTCTTGGGTTTGTTTAGCAGTAGCACCAAGTTCAGCGACTTCTTCCTTAGTAGGAGTTTTCACTTCCACTTTCTTAGGTGCTTCTTTCTCTACCAAAGCGGGTTCATTTTTAGCAGTTGTAGGCAATGGAAGCTCTACCTCATTTGCATTAGCAGTTCCGATTGTGCCGAAAAGACTCGCAGTTGCGATGGCTGTTGTTGCGATTAGTTGTTTTTTCATATTAATCCTCATTAAATTTGTTTGTAATTTCATTATATCATAACAAATAACTTTTGGGAGTTATTTTATATAAAAACAACCCTTAAAAGTCTAAAAAATGTAATCGTTTGTATGTATCATGTAATTAGCGAGGTGCTAAATGATAAATAACAAAACCAATCTTCAAGATTACATCTCTAAAAGAATCCGTCTATTACGCTTAGAAAGAGGATATACTCAAGAACAACTAGAAGAGATGGCTGATTTAGGTACTAATTATATCTACAAATTAGAAAATCTTTCAACTAACTTAAAGATTCAAACTCTAGAGAAAGTAATGGAAGCATTAGAAGTAGATTTAGATACATTCTTTGATATACAATTAAAAGAAGAAGATCCAAAAATTACTCTACTTGTTGATGAATTAAAAACTCTTCCAACAGAACAACGCTCCCGTGTCTTAGATGCTTTGATACTCATCCTCAAAGAAGTAAGATAAAAAGTGTTCTACTTTTGTTCTACCTTTTATTTTTACATACGATTTAGAGAGTGGCAAAACCTTGATTTATCAATATTTTTGTTACTCATGTTTACTTATTTCAACTCTAAATCGACTGTAGGGGGCATCTACATACAACAGGAAAAGCCTTGATAACCAAGGCTTTTTTGCTTATCTATAACTGATTTGCCTCATCATTTGCCCCACTTTTAAATCTATCTTTTCTTTTTGAATCAAATTACATCTTTACAAATAGTGTAAAGCCAGTTACTTTTGCTTTGATGCCATACAATATTTTCATGTAGAGAAGACAAATTTTATCTTCTCTTTTTATTTTCAAAATAATAAAAACTGATTTTCTTTTCATAAATCAGACTGAAACTTCCAAATTTTCCATTTTGTTTATTGACATTTCCTCTAAAAAGGTGTATAATATTTTTATTATCAAACTATACTATACTATATAGGGGGTATTGAAATGAAATTTTCTAATCGTTTACTGCTATTCCTTGCAGGAGTTGTTTTTGTCCTTTTAGGACTTTTCCTATTTACAAACCCAGTAGCTAATCTTGTTGCTTACAGCTGGTGGATTGCATTTGGTTTACTGGTTTCTTCTATAGCAGCTATTTTAGGCTATTTCTCTGTACCAAAAGAGCTTCGCTCACCAGCTCATCTTTTCCAAGGGATTGTTAATCTTCTCTTAGCTCTTTACCTCGTTGCCTATGGCTTTGTGACGCTGCCAGTTGTCATTCCAACTATTTTAGGAATTTGGTTAATTGTAGAAGCCATTATAGCTTTCTTTAAAGGCAATCGTCTGGGATTGATTTTCCCTATTATTGGCAACCATATCATGTGGATAGCGTTGCTTGCATTTTTACTAGGTCTAGTGATTTTGTTCAATCCAGTAGCTACAAGTGTCTTTGTCGTTTATGTCGTTGCCTTTGCATTTTTAATTGTTGGTTTCACCTATATCCTTGATGCCTTTCGTAAATAATCTAGCTGCCATTTTGGGCATATTAAAATAGCTGGGAAGTTACATTCTCAGCTTTTTCTGTTGCCTCCTTAGCTCAGTTGGTAGAGCAGTAGACTCTTAAGCTATGGGGCGCAGGTTCGAGCCCTGCAGGGGGCACATCTAAATCAACAGAAATAAGCCTTGAAACCAAGGCTTTTTTTAACGTCTAATAGCTTTTTGTAGAAAAGTATTTAAAAATAAAAGAGAAGAGAATCTCTCACTCTCTTCTCAGTATATCTTATTAAATTTAGTTTTTCTTAATCTACCTGATTTTCCTTTGCAACGACAAATTCCTTAACCAGTCGATAGATAACAGCAAATATCGGTGTAAAGAATATCATCCCAAGTAAGCCAAAGAGATTGCCTCCAATACTAGCAGCCGCAAGCGTGAAAATAGCTGGCAAACCAATAGACTGACCTACAACTCTAGGATAAATAAGGTTTCCTTCAATCAGCTGTATAACTTGATATAGAAGAAGAGAAAGTAAGGCTTGAGTAGGACTCACTGTGAAGATAAAAATCGCTCCCACAACACAAGCAATCATAGGCCCTACATAAGGAATGAACGATAGCACTCCTGCAAAGATACCTGTCATTACTCCATAGGGTATCCCAAACACGCTGTAACCAACCGCTATCATAACTCCTATGATAACTGCTTCAATCAGCTGACTCATCAAAAATTGGTCATAAGTCTCTAGTGCTACTTGTCCAATGTAAGTCAACTTTATCACCACCTTCTCTGGAAGAAAAACTTTTAGAAGTCGACTCGTCATCGCTGCCAAATGTTCCTTACTGGATAAAAATAAAAAGGTGAAGACTATAATCAAAAAGGCATTCATCAAACTTGAAAAAATATTGCCGATATTACTAGTCAGACCTGATAAAAAACCTATCAAAGCTTGGCTAATAGAACTAGATTGTCCCTGTATGCCTGATACGATAGTTGACAACATGTCTTTGGTTACAAATTCCGAGCTGCCTAGCAATTTCCCAAGTTGAGTAAGGACTGTTGAAAGGACTGTTCCCAGCTGACTAATAGTCTGGGCTAGGGTTGGCAGCACCAAAACCAAAAGAGCAATCACGATTAAGATAAGAGCTAGGAAAACAAGTACCATGGCAATCGGACGACGCAACTCTGCCTTTACCTTCAATTTAACTAAGTACTGTTCAATTTTTTTCATAGGAACATTAAGCACAAAAGCAATAACAGCACCATAAATCAAGGTTGATATTACATCAAAGAGAGAGATTGCTCCTGATATAAAGCTCGATGCATTCAGAATTACAAGAGCAACCAGCCCTATAAAAAGTATTAACGGGGTGTATTTTTTTACTAAGTTCATAAATTCTCCTTAATAAACATGTTTAGATACGACTATACTATTTGGTTTTTCAAACTCTCGATTAAGGTAGGCTTGGTAAGTTCCTGGAGCGATAAATCCTTTGGGTGAGAGGATATCGGTGCCAGCCTGACCGACTATGGTATCAGCCAAGAGCACACAGTTTGTAGATAAGACAAAGTAGGATTTAAACTTAGATTTGATAAATTTATAAAGTTCCCCATCTGTCTCATGTCTGATTTTATAAGCGTAGGTGTAGTCTTCCTTACCATCACCTGTCATGATTTTATCTGCACTTGGCTCCCATGGAATCGTCAGTTGTTTCAATTCAGCCAACTTTTTCTGAACTGCTTTTTCCATTTCAGGCGTCAAATCTATCCCATAACCAAAAAGCGTTTTTTGACTCTCACGTTTACATAGGTCAATGTACTTGTCACGATCACAGAAATATAAGACACCATCTCCTACCATGCCAAATAAGGTCTCAGAAGACGGATCATAGTTGCCATAAGAAATAACACGGCCTTGATAGCAGATATCCACATGACCAATTGCCGAAAACAGAGAGGTCTCAGCTGTATGAACAAAAATTTCAAGCTCCGCTGTCTTACCAGACTTCACCATTCCAAGATGGATATCCTCTCTCTCATCAGCATTTTCCTGCATGAATTTGTTGATTTTTGCTAAAGTTCTTGCAGGGATGAGAGCGGCTAGGACAATAGGTAAGCTAATTCTAATGCGACGTTTGAGATGGTTTTTCCCAATTTCCTCCTCAAACAAGAAACCATCACGGATATTGGACACACCATAAAGGAAAAAATAAGCCCCTAATACAAAGAGTTGAAAGACAGAATTTCCTGTAGAGGACAAAAGACTAGTCCCACCAAGAAAAACTAGTACGAGTCCATCTAGTAAGAGACGAAAACGAGGTCGAATTTTGTTTTTGCGGTAGAGAACATAGGTGACAAGGTTAATACTAGCATGAAAAATCTGATAAACTCCAATCACAAGAGCCAAAATATAAATCGGCACATCCGTCGCAAGATTGGAGCCAAGCAAATATCCCAGCACTAACAATTTAACCAGTGCAACTCCCAAGGTGTCCGTTGACTGACTTTTTTTGAAAATACGTAATACTAAATCTAAGACCGTTGCTATCCAAGCTAAAAACAGAACCAGTCGAATAACCTTTACTGGCAACCAAGTCCCCGTGACCATCAAGATGAGACCTAGCAGAACAAACAAGAACCCCTGAGCAAGTAATTTCTTACCTGTCAGACCTAAAGATAGAATTTTCGCCATATAAAAACCTTTCAACAATAAAAATTAAACACTCCGATTAAACTGACTAGTAAATAGCCAACACTACAAACAGCCTGTGCCAGCAACATATGGTGACTAGAAATGACTGTAGTAATGTCACCATCTTGTCTTATGCACTTCTAAAATTTGTTATATTGATTAGAAACCAGAGCTTATAAAAACTAGCTAAACTCGAGAGATAGACACAATTGCGACGAAAAAATGTATAACCAATTCAACTTGTTAAGGTAAGAAAGCATTATTTCCAATCTATTAATTATTCATCTATTACCTATTATGACACAATATTCCCTATAGTTCAACTTTTTACTTGTTTTTATATTACACGGACTAAAAAGTTTTCAACAGTTGATTGCATTTGTTTTAATAAGTTTTAACCTTTCTTGGTTAGATAAAAAAAGAACCATACAGTTTAGAATCTGTATGGTTTTTGCCCCACTTTTGTCCCATTTTTAAATCATGACATTGAAAATACCTAAAATCACTTATATTTCAATATTTTTAATTGCTCTCAATATGAAAGTCCTTTCCAAATCCCTGTAGGGGGCATCTAAATCAACAGGAAAAAGCCTTGGAATCAAGGCTTTTTTGTGTAGTCTTAGCACTAAAAAACGATAGAAAAAACACCCCTTCTGAACTGCACCCCAAAAGTTAGACAGAAAAAACCTAACTTTTGTGGCGCAGTTCATTCGCGTCACATGAAGTTATTTAAGCATCTCCTTTTTTTTTATTACCATTTTCTGTTATAATAAATTGTACTTCTAAAATAGAAAGGTCTTAAGATGACAACTCTTGTTAAACATAAACGTGTAAATTATTCAGAACTTTTTTATGATCTAGTTTTTGTTTTTGCGATTTCAAAAGTAACTGCTTTAATTCACCATCTTCATAACGGTATTTTGACTTGGAATTCTTTGCTTGATTTTTTCATGTCTGTCTTGCTTCTCATCAATGCCTGGATGATTCAAACCGTTTATACCAATCGCTATGGAAAGAACTCTTTATTTAACATGCTAATCATGTTTATCAATATGGGACTTTTACTCTTTATATCCAATTTGATTAAAGATGATTGGCAACAATATTTTCATTATGTCTGTTGGGCTATTGGTACATTAACCCTTACCTTATTTTTTCAATATTTGGTTGAGTTTTTTAAAAAATCAACCGATAATGTTCATAGGGAAAGTATCAAAGGTTTTCTATGGATAACAGGTCTACGAAGTTTAGAAATCTATCTAGCAGCTCTTCTTCCTATTTACATTGGAGTCTATATCCTTTATGTTAGTATTCTGCTAACATTTATTACGCCAATTACCTCGATTAGTAAAGATGATCATTTCCAGATAGTTCTCCCCCATTTAATCGAGCGCATCTCCCTTCTTGTCATTATTACGTTTGGAGAGATGATTATGGGGCTAGTTAGCTTCTTTACAATCGAGAATTTCTCGATTTATTCGGTTCTTTATTTCATTATTATGCTTTCTCTGTTCTTGTTTTATTTTGTTCAATTCGACCATGCTATTGATGAAGAATCTAATCAAAAGGGACTATTTCTAATTTACAGTCACTATCCTATTTTCATTGGACTTCTTATGATGACCGTTTCGATGAGTTTTCTTCTGAATCCTGAAACTAATCTTCTCTTTGCAACCAGCTTCTTTTATATCGGAATTGGCCTCTTCCAAGCTGCTGTCCTAGCAAATGGGCCCTATAACAAACACTATCTTCGCTATTCGAAAAGTTACTACTGTGTCCAAGCTACACTCTATCTGGCTGCCTTGATTCTCTCTTTAATCTTTGCTTCTAATCCTATAATAGTAGTAAGTATTACAACCATTTTAGCTCTAGCTATAGCTATTCATTCTATTTATTTTTATATGACACAGACTAAAAAACATTCCACACCTTACTGGGAGTTGTTTTAATGAGTTTATAAGATTAAAAAGCTTTGGGAACCAAGGCTTTTTTTTCATTAATTTGTTTTTCCATTTTATCCTCCAATTTGATCTCGCACTGACATTTATTTATAACAAAACTATATATCTAGAATAGCATAATCATTAGGTATTATAGGTTTTCAAACCAAATACGAGTCATTCGTTTTTGCCCCACTTTTGCCCCATTTTTAAATCCTGACATTGAAAACACCTAAAAGTATTTCCCTAAAATCAGCTATATTTCAACATTTTTGTTTATTTTCAATATGAAAAGTTCTTACAAATCCATGTAGGGGGCATCTACATACAACAGGAAAAGCCTTGGAATCAAGGTTTTTTTCGTATCTGTTCTACTTTTGGTCAACCAATGGATATTAAAGATATAATTTTGTAAACACCCTTTCCAGACAGCTCTAATCTGATTGCACTTAAATTTTTAAAAAATTTAAAACAAAAGTCTTGCTATGGAGTTTGATTTACGATATACTTGTTCTTGTACCTGATACAAGTTTATCAAAAGAGGAGTTCAGATGGATACAAAATTCTCAGTTGCTTTGCATATCTTAACAATGATTAGTGAGAGCAAGGAAACCTTAAGTTCTCAAGCACTAGCTATTAGTGTTGGGACTAACGCTAGTTACATTCGAAAGGTGATTGCTTTATTGAAAAATGCAGATTTGATTCATTCCCAGCAAGGAAAAACAGGCTATCAACTCAGTAAGTCTCCAAAGAAAATGACTTTACTAGAGATCTACTATGCTACTCAAGAAATCAATCACATTAGTTTATTCCCTGTTCATCAAAATAGTAATCCCGATTGTCCCGTTGGAAAACATATCCAAGGAGCAGTTTCACCACTTTTCGCTAGTGCCGAATCTCAATTAGAGAAGGAATTAGCAAATCAAACTTTAGAAGATGTCATTGACAATCTATACAAACAAGCCAAACAAGTCCGAAACTGATTTGATAGCAAGTCAGTTTTTACTGGAAACAACATGAACTTGTATCAAATACAAGTCATTTAATTATATAAAAAAAGAAAAGAGAAAACACATGAAAGTTGCACAACACACTACTTATAACAAAAACAATATCACACTGAACATCACAGAAATCGCTAAACCAAGTATTACAGACAAACAAGTCTTGGTGAAAGTCACCGCAGCTGGAGTTAATCCTCTCGATAACATGATCTCTCGTGGTGAGGTTAAGATGATTGTTCCTTACAAACTTCCTCAAACTGCAGGTAATGAGGTCGTTGGAATCGTTGAAAGCATTGGCAAGAAAGTTAACAACTTTCAGGTAGGAGATCGTGTCTTTGGCCGTCTGCCACTTGATTATATCGGTGCCTTTGCAGAATACGTAGCTGTCGATAGCCAAGCCTTAGCCAAGGTTCCAGACTATCTATCAGACGAGGAGGCTGCTGCTGTTCCGCTTACTGCCTTGACCATTATGCAGGCTCTTGACCTCATGGGCGCTCAAGCTGGGAAAACAATCTTTATTTCTGGTGGTACTGGAGGAGTTGGTGGAATGACCATTCCGATTGCCAAGGCCAAAGGTTTGAAGGTCATTACCAACGGTTCTGGAGATAGTGCTGAGCGTGTGTTGAAACTAGGAGCAGATAGATTTATCGATTACAAAACAGAGGATTATACAAAAACTGTTAGCCAGGTTGATTATGTCCTCGATACTCTTGGTGGGGCTGAAACTGAAAAACAAATGTCTATCATGAAAAAAGGTGGTCATCTTGTTTCCCTTCGTGCCATGCCAAACGGTGCCTTTGCCAAACGCATAAATCTACCAAAATGGAAACAGATTATTCTTGGCTTAGCAGGTCGCAAATTTGATAAGATGGCGGAAAAATATGGCATCCACTACCATTTTATCTTTGTAGAAAGCAATGGTGATCAATTACAAGAGGTAGCTGACCTCTTTAGCAAATTAGAAATCAAACCCTCTATCGATACAGTTTATCCATTTGAACAGGTAAATAGCGCCTTAGACAAAGTCGCTAATGGTCGCTCTAGTGGAAAAACAGTTCTCAGCTTTAAGAAATAAAAAGGAAAACACAATGTCATATCTTACTACAAAAAATCAATTCATCACAGTAGACGGGAACAAAATCGCTTATCGCGAACTTAGTAAAGACAAATCTCAACTCCCTCTCATCATGCTGGTTCATTTGGCAGCAACTCTCGATAACTGGGATCCTAAACTCTTAGACTTGATTGCTGAAAAGCACCATGTCATTGTAGTCGATCTTCCTGGTGTTGGAGCCAGTCAAGGCAAAGTTGCTCCGACTATTCCTGGAATGGCTAAGCAGACAATTGACTTTGTAGAAGCGCTTGGTTACGATAAAATCAATCTTCTTGGCCTTTCTATGGGAGGTATGATTGCCCAAGAAATCGTCCGAATAAATCCTACTCTAGTCAATCGTTTAATCTTGGCTGGCACAGGACCTCGAGGTGGAAAAGAAGTCGATAAGGTCACAGGGAAAACCTTTAACTATATGTTTAAAGCTGGACTCGAACGCATCGATCCTAAACGCTATATCTTCTATAATCATGATGAACAAGGGAAAATTGAAGCTTTGAAAGTCCTAGGACGAATGGGGATGAGAACAAAGGAATTTGCGGATAAAGACATGAACCTACCAGGATTCCTAACTCAACTCAAAGCTATTAAACGTTGGGGAAAAGATTCGCAGGACGACCTTCAATTCATCACCCAACCAACCTTAATCGTCAACGGGGATAAGGATATGCAGGTTCCAACGGAGAATTCTTATGATATGCATGCAAAAATCGAAAATAGTAAGCTGATCATCTATCCAAATGCTGGACACGGTTCGATTTTCCAATATGCAGAGGAATTTTCAAAAGAACTACTGGCCTTCTTGGAGGACTAATATGGTCAAAACGATTCTGATTACAGGTGCTACTGACGGTATCGGTAAACATTTGGCAAAGAAATTGGCCAGTGAAGGCCATCATGTCATCCTCCATGGTCGAAATCCCCAAAAACTTGAGCTGGCGCTTCAAGAGGTTCGGGCAGTTTCCTTGAGAGGCAGAGTTTCTAGCTACCTTGCAGATTTTTCAAAATTAGATGATGTTTATCGATTTCTGGAGGAAATCAAGCGAGACTTTCAAAGTATTGATGTCTTGTTTAACAATGCAGGACTGTATGCTGGAAAAGAACGAAAAGCGAGTGCTGAAAATGTCGAGTTGACCTTGATGTTATCTGTTCTGGTTCCCTATATTTTAACAACTGAACTAAGTCCCTTGTTAGAAGAAGCGGCTGACGGCCGTGTCATTAATACTTCTTCCTATATGCATCATTTTGCCAAGGTCAAGGATTTAGACTTTGGATTTGAGAACAACTATAATCCAGGATTGGCCTACAATAATTCCAAACTTTACACTATTTGGATGACACGTTATCTGGCAAGAGACTTCTTTTTAAGAGGTTCAAATATCACCATCAATTCTTACCATCCTGGCTTAATTTCAACAAACTTAGGGAATTATTCCAGTGATGAAAAGACGAAAAAGTCTCTCTTCGGACGCTTGATGAAGTCATTTTCCAAAAATCTAGATGAGGGGATTGAAACAGGCTACTACCTTACCTTTTCAGAAGAAATTACTGGTTTGACTGGCTACTATTTTGATGAGAAGAAAGTGAAATCTGTATCTGAAAAAAGCTATACTTTTGAGAAAACTCGAGATTTAATCGCTTATTGCGATGATAAGATTGAGATGTTTAAACAGAAACATTCTCAGATAAATTAGAAAAAAATTCTCTTTCCATTTTGCTAGAAAGAGAACTTTTTCTTTAGGAGAAATAACTTATTTTTTAATCGATTCGTGATAGCTCAGCTGGCACTGTTAAGTAATAAGTTGCAGTCAAGCTTGCTTCACCTTGATTGACAAAAATTTCGATGGAATTTTTATCTAGAATAACTTCCAATTCTTTAGCTTCAAGATCTACATACCGTCGACTAGTGTCCTGTTCTTCTTCACCTAGAATTTTTTGAACAAGATGGCTACGATCAATGTAAACTTGCTGCGCATTACTGTCATAACCAAATTCAAGATAATCTGTATCATTTCCTAAGCGGTAATGACAATCTTTATCTATTTGGATTTGATATTGGCCTTTTTTAACAGGGAATTGTCTTAGTTTGCCATTTTCCAATCTTAGAATTCTAGGTAAAGTCATGGCACATGCCCACTTGTGTTCTTGATCATGGGTTGGAAGGGTGCGCCCCCATGTCTGCATCCAAGCAATCAAGACACGACGATTTTGATCGTCCAACAATGTTTGTGGCGCATAGAAGTCTTGGCCATGATCAATTTCTTGAACTGATTCTGGGATAAAACGTTTTTCTCCCCAATCTACCTTACCCGTGAACAAAACCGATGAGTTGATGTTATGATATGAGTCTCCCTCACGTTGATAACGCATGGGTGACATAATAAGGCAATCCTTCCCATCTAACTCAAAGTAATCTGGGCATTCCCACATAAAGCCTTGGTGTTCTATCCCTTTTAAAAAGATGGATTCGAACTGCCATTCTACTAGGTTATCGGACCCTAGTAGAACGATACAGCCCACATTATCCTTGTGTTTGGCAGCTACTACGGAGTAATGGCGTCCATATTTTTCAAAGAGTTTTGGATCACGGAAATCAGCAGCAATCAACTCATCTGGCAGGTCTGCTCCAGTTGCAACTGGATTTTGTTCAATCTTTTCAAAGTGAATCCCGTCGTCTGAAAATGCCATATTTTGCACTTGACGAACACCTGTTTCTTCTTCGATATGTCCAGTATACATGAGCCATAGGCGATCATCCTTGACAATTGCAGAACCTGAGAAACATCCATTGCGGTCATAATCTTGGTCAGGAGCAAGTGCCACTGGCAAGTGCTCCCAAGTCACCAAGTCCTTACTTTTAGCATGTCCCCAGTGCATAGGCCCCCAAACACTATCATAAGGATAGAATTGATAAAAGAGATGGTATTCTCCACGAAAATAGACAAATCCATTTGGATCATTGATCCAACCAATCTCAGCTGAAAAATGTTCTTCAGGCTTATACTGAGTATTTACGAGATGTTTATTTTCTGCTATAAAACGATTTGCTTTTTCTACTGTGTATTTCTTATCTCCCATAATCAACCTCTAGTTTTTGTTTGCTTGGTATTGGTCGTAGTATTTTTGTTTAATAGCGAGGTAATCTGAAAGTCCGTATTTTTCAAGTTCTTTCTTGTAATCATCCCACTCAGCATCAATATTGCCATTTACAATCCATTCAGCGCGCTTACGGTAGATATAGTCATTCATATCTGCCTCGATGTGGGCAATCTTATCCAGATCTTCCTGTGTCATAAAGACTCTTGGATAGTTATTGTCATTGCTCATGTAAGGAACATAATATTCTTTGATAAGATCCAAACGCCATTTGGCATCATCTGGCATAGTTGTCACTTTACCATAGTATGAATCTAGAATAGCTAGTGGTCCCCCTACTTCAGTCTTTTGACGAAGTTCTGCTGGTGCAGTTCCGTTTAGTGGTAAGTGTTTTAGACTATTTGACGCTTGATCCAATTCAAAGATGTTTTGTTGTTTGTCATCTCCGTAAGTTCCCCAGTTATTTTGAACAGATTGGAGTGGAGCGTATTGTGCATCAATCCATTTAGCTGTCAATTCTAGGTTTTTGTTTACACTGGTAATAACCATCTTGTCACGTGCAAATCCCATACCGTTTGTACGAGCTACGTGTTTTTGACCACTTGGTCCAGCAAGTACTGGTAAAACATCATAACTTTCATTACTTCCAGTAACATTACTCTTATCCCATGTAAAGTAAACACCAAATTTCTGATCATGACCTTTAGCAATGTAACTATTCCAATCATGTTCGAAGGCTTCCTTATCGATCAAGCCTTTTTCTTGTAATTGACGGATGAATTTCACACCTTCTTTATAGTCGTCGTTATCTGCTGTGAAGTCAACTTTACCGTCATTTCCAACTACTAAATGATCATCGTTATCCCCTATACCAAATGCAGCAAATAGGAATTTAAAATCTTCGTTTCCGTTACCACTAATAAATGTAAATGGAATTTCATCAGCCTCTCCATTTCCATTTGGATCCCCGTTTTTGAAAGCTTCTAGGACTTTAATCAAATCATCAGTAGTTTTTGGCATTTCAAGACCAAGTTTCTTAAGCCAATCTTTGTTAATCCAAGCCATATCGTTGACGCTATGAATAGACTCTTTACCAGCTCCAAGTTCTTCAATCCATGGAAATGAGTAAATATGGCCATCAGGTGCGGTCATTAAAGCCTTGTATTCTGGTTTCTCATCCAAAATTTTCTTAAGATTTGGCATGTATTTATCAATCAAATCTTCAACTGGAATAATAACACCTTTTTTAGCCCAGTTCATCAAGTCCACATCTGAAGCTCCGTCATTGTGGATAGCATCTGGTAGATCGCCACTAGAAATATCCAAGTTACGTTTTTCTGCAAAGTCGGATTGGTAGTTGGTCCAATCAATATGAACTCCTGTTTCCTTTTCCAAACGTTGCAAAATTAGCTTTTCATTTGGATCTTTAGGAGCTAACGGTGAACTGGCTGTCATAAACTTCAATGTTTTCTTTTCTTGAAGCGGGAATGTTACACCTTCCAACTTATAATCGGGACTTGAAGCTGTATTTTTTGAGCCACAGGCTGCAAGTACTGCTAAACTAGCTGTCAACAAAACTGCTGATTTTGAGAATGTTTTGAATTTCATGAGAAAACTCCTTTTATTTTTTCTTTTTTTATCCTTTAAGTGAACCAGCCATAATTCCTTTATCAAAGTATTTTTGGAAGAATGGATACATAACAATCAATGGCAAGCTGGAAATGACAATAGTTGCGTATTTAATCAATTCAGCTAAACGTTTCATTTCATTCATAGCCGCTTGTGCTCCAATCATGTCTTGACCTGGTTGGCTCTGAATGAGAATTTTACGAAGTACAAGTTGCAATGGTTCCAAGTTTGGATCCTTGATATAAATCATTGCATCAAAGTATGAGTTCCACTGTCCTACAAAAGCATAGAGGAAGAGAACAAACATAATTGGTTTTGCAAGAGGAAGCATGATTTTGAAGAAAATCTGTAAATCATTTGCACCATCAATGACGGCTGCTTCTACCAATTCTTCAGGCAATCCTTGGAAATAAGCCCTAGCAAGAATAATATTCCAAACATTGACAGCACCGGGAATAATGATAGCCCATGGAGTATTTAGCATTCCCAATTCTTTTACGAGCAAGTAAGTTGGGACTAAACCACCACCAAAGAACATGGTTACAATCAAGAAGTAGTTAATCCAACGGCGCCCTACCAAATCTTTTTTGGAAAGAGGATAAGCTGTAAACACAGATAGCAATACTGTTAAAGCTGCAAAGCCAAAAGAATAAAGCAGGGAATTGATAAAACCTCTTAGAATAGATTGGTCACTGAATACACGCTGGTAACCTTCTACCGTCCAATCGGATGGATTAAAGCTAATCCCTCTACTAACCAGAACCTTAGGATCCATAAAGGATGCTACGACGATATAAAGTAAAGGAAGTAAGGTTATCAAAACGATAAAGACAATAATGATTTTATTTAAGAGTAAGATACGTCTATCAAATTTGGTATCCATAATCGAATTTTTCATGCTTCCCTCCTTAAATTCCTTCACCATTATTCATGCGTTTAACGATTTGGTTAACTGCAACAAGCAATACTACGTTAATCACTGCATTAAACAAACCAACCGCTGTTGAGTAAGAATAGTCTCCTGATACAAGACCAACTTTATAGACATACGTAGAGATAATTTCAGAAGTTGGCAAATTTAACGATGTCTGCATTAAGAATGCTTTTTCATAACCGACATTCATAATTCCACCTGCAGCTAAAACAAATTGGATAACCATAATGGGCTTAAGAGCTGGAATATCAATGTGCCAGATTCGTTGGAAGATATTGGCTCCATCCAGTCTTGCTGCTTCTACTAAAGCTGGATCTACATTTACTAATGTTGCTGTGTAGAGCGTTGAAGCCCAGCCCATTCCTTGCCAGATACCACTAAAGATGTATAAAGGTCTAAAGAAGTCTGGATTTGTCAAGAAGTCAGCCTTTATTCCAAACATAGAGAGAAAATTGTTGATTGGCCCTCCCACTGAAAAGAAAAGGAAAATCATACCAACGATAACAACGACTGAGATAAAGTTTGGTGCGTATAAAATGAGCTGAATTCGTTTTTTGACTTTTTCACTCAAGAGTTGATTGAGCATAATAGCAAGAATGATTGGTGGTAAAAAGCCAAGCAATAAACCATAGATACTTAATTTTAAAGTATTGGCTAACAAGATACCAAAGTTGGGAGAGGATATGAATTTTGTAAACTCAGAAAAACCAATCCAATCACTCCCTAAAATTCCTTTTAAGGGATTGTAATCTTTAAATGCGATTAAAACCCCATACATAGGAATGTATTTAAAGATAAAGGTTAAAACTAAACCAGGGACAGTCATCAATAACAAGAGTTTTTGTTTCTTGATTCTTTCCCAAAGAGAAACTTGCTTCGCTTTGCTATTCATAGCAACCTCCTTTTTTGAAACGTTTCATTTTTTGTTTTAAAAAGATAACGCTTGGCGCTGTCTATTTATTTTATTTTTGAAACGTTTCATTTTTGTTCTAAAAAATAAATCTTTTTTATCTGAATTTATTCTATCATTGATAGCGCTTTCTGTCAAGACTTATTTTCATTTTTTGTTGTTTTTCCTTCAACAAATTTCACTGGTAGGATTGTCTGCAAATTAACAGCCTTTCCTTCTATGATATCAAATAGGATTCGTACAGCTTCTCTAGCCATTTCCTCCAGGGGTTGCTCAATTGTTGAAAGTAGATAATCTCTGTCTCCAGCCATTTTAATTCCATCGTATCCAATAATTTGGACATCATGAGGAATACGTTTGCCATTCTTTTCTAGAATTTCAATCACATCCAAAGCTGTAAAATCGTTGATTGTAAAAATTCCATCTATAGAAGAATTTTCTTCCAAGAAACTCTCTAGCTTCCCATGATAGTCAGTAACTGTCTCATCCAAATCAAAAATACTAAGAGGTATTTTATGCTCTTGGACATACTTTTCAAATGAAATTCTACGACGTTTGGTTTCATTAATGGTTGTATTATGTCCACCCACAAAGGCTAAGTGCTGACATCCTTTACTAATTAATTGTTTAGCTGCTTCTCTTCCACCTGCATCATTATCTGATGAAACACAAGGAATGGCAATATCTGAGTATGTACGGTCAATACTGACAAAGGGAATTCCTGACGACAGGTAATGTTCAATTGGACTATAGGTAATGGCAACCACTCCATCAACTTTATTATGACGCAACATCTCCAGGTAGTCTTGCTCTCGATTTGTACCATTTATAGAACATAAGAGTAATTTATTATTCCTCTTATAGACTTCATTTTCCACATGCATAGCAAATTCTGAAAAGAAGGGATGCCAGATACTTGGTACAATGATTGCAATCGTTTCTGTTCGATTTTTCTTCATTCCTCTAGCATAGTAATCTGGAATGTAATTCAAAGTTTTAATCGCTTGTTCCACTTTTTTCAAAGTTACTTCTTTAATGCCTTTTTCTTTATTAATCACACGTGAAACTGTTCCAACACTAACTCCTGCTTCTAAAGCAACATCTTTCATGGTAATTGATTTTCTTTGTTCTACCATATTATCACCTCCTTTCAATATATAGTATCATGCAAACGCTTTTTTAGCAACTATTTCTCAATCATTTTTATCCAGATCATTTCCCCATCATGGATAAAATCACTCCAATTGGCTTTCTAAAATCCCTTCAATTTCATATATAGGAATCTACCTACCACAGGAAAAGACTTTGTTTCTTCCTATCTCAACTTTTTCATGATGTATTTTCGTACAGGTTCTTCAACTATTTGAACGATTTCAAATCCTTCTTTTTGGTAAAGATTCTGAGCTCTTTGATTTGCCTCGAAGACATTTAGAGAGATGCTGTCTATATCTCTATTTTCAAAGACCAAACTAACAAATTTCCTTAAAGCCTGCCTACCTAAGCCTTGCCCCTGTTTCTGAGGATTGATAAAAAATCTTCCAATATGAAGATTACTGTCTTCTAGCCTGATTTTCTGGATAAGCCCGACAAACTCTTGTCCTTCAAAGATTGAAAAGATTCCTTCCAACTCTTGCAAAACTTGAATTGTCAAGGGAAAAGAAATCCTTGGTCCCATCCATTGTTCTTGAAAGGATTTGCCAAGGGAGTTGGACCATTGGCATACGAGCTGAGCGTTTTCTGTGCTCACCTTTTCTTCAAAACGAATTATCATCTTTGCCTCACCATCTTGTTTATGTTTCTACATTATACTACTTCTCCAATTTTTTACGAATAGATAAGTATGATTGATATTTATTTTTTTCTTGTCGGGAGCATTCTCGCTTCCTTTCTTGGTTTGGTCATTGACCGTTTTCCTGAGCAATCCATTATCCAACCTGCTAGTCACTGCGATTCCTGTCAGACTCGCTTGCGCCCCTTAGATTTGATTCCTATTCTCTCGCAGGTCTTCAATCGCTTTCACTGTCGCTACTGCAAGGCTCCTTATCCTGTCTGGTATGCCCTCTTTGAACTAGGCTTAGGACTCCTCTTTCTGGCTTGGTCTTGGGAATTGCTTTCCTTGGGGCAAGTCGTCCTAATCAATGCTGGTTTGACCTTGGGCATCTACGATTTTCGCCATCAGGAATATCCCTTACTGGTCTGGATGACTTTCCATCTAATCCTAATGGCCGGCTCTGGCTGGAATCTAGTCATGGTCTTCTTCCTTGTCCTTGGAATTTTGGCTCATTTTATCGATATCCGCATGGGCGCAGGGGATTTTCTCTTTTTGGCTTCTTGTGCTCTCGTCTTTAGCGTAACGGAGTTACTGATCTTGATTCAATTTGCTTCTGCAACAGGAATTCTAGCCTTTCTCCTGCAAAAGAAAAAGGAAAGACTTCCTTTCGTGCCTTTCCTCTTACTCGCTGCTTGCATGATTATTTTTGGTAAGCTACTGCTTGTTTGATAAAGTCCTGAATCGGCTCTCCCTTGTGGAGAGCTTTTACAATTTTCGAACCAACGATAACGCCATCTGATACCGCATTGAAGCGTTCTACATCGGCTTGACTAGATACGCCAAATCCTGTCAAGACTGGGATGTCAGCCACTTGATGTAATTGTGCCAAGTGCTTATCCAAGTCTGCACGGTAATTGCCAGATTTCCCTGTCACCCCATTAATAGCAACGGCATAGACAAATCCTTCTGCCCCTTCAATCAACTCTTTCTGACGCTCAATCCCTGTGGTCAAGCTTACTAAAGGAATCAAAGCAATGTCTGTATCTGCCAAAAATGGTTCTACAAAGTTGGCATGTTCATGAGGCAGGTCTGGGATAATCAAGCCCTTAACAGCTGTATCAGCCAAATCTTTGACAAAATTCTCCACACCGTACTGAAAGAGGGGGTTGAAGTAGGTCATAATGACTAGTGGAACCTCTGTTTGAATGCTTTTCAAGGTTTCAATCAAAGCCTGGGTAGAGGTCCCGTGGGCTAAACTGCGCAAGCCAGCTTCTTCGATAATAGGTCCATCTGCAACAGGGTCTGAAAAGGGAATGCCCACTTCAATGGCAGAGACACCCAAATCTTCTAAAAAGTGGATTGTTTCAGCTAGGCCATCCAAACCTTTCTCGTGGTCTCCAGCCATGATATAGGGAACAAAAATTCCTTTTCCAGCTGATTTTATAGCGTTTAATTTTTCTGTTAGTGTCTTAGGCATGAGCTTCTCCCTTCTTTGCTGCATCTGCTTCCAAGCGGTCTTTGACTTGAACCACATCCTTGTCCCCACGACCTGATAGACAGACAATCATGGACTTGTCTGGGCCGAGTTCTTTGGCCAATTTCACCGCAAAGGCGATAGCATGGCTAGATTCCAAGGCTGGGATAATCCCTTCAACACGAGACAAGAGTTGGAATCCTTCCAAGGCTTCTTCGTCTGTCACAGGGACATAGCTGGCACGTTTAATATCGTGGTAGTGAGAATGTTCTGGACCGATACCAGGATAGTCCAAACCTGCTGAGATAGAGAAGGCTTCAAGAATTTGACCATGGGCATCTTGGAGCACATCCATGAGGGAACCGTGAAGAACACCTGGACGCCCCTTGGTCAAGGTAGCTGCGTTGTGCTCTGTATCCACACCAAGTCCAGCCGCTTCAGCCCCATACATGGCTACTGACTCATCTTCTACAAATGGATGGAAGAGTCCGATAGCATTAGAACCACCGCCAACACAGGCTACTAGGGCATCTGGTAAATCTTGACCTGTTAAGTCACGGTACTGTTGTTTAGCTTCTCTACCGATGACACTTTGGAAGTCACGAACGATTTCTGGGAATGGATGAGGTCCTAAGGCAGAACCAAGGATATAGTGGGTATCGTCGATATTTGCCACCCATGAACGAAGGGCTGCATTGACCGCATCCTTGAGCACGCGCGAACCGTCTGTTACTGCCTCAACCTTGGCTCCCAAAAGCTCCATACGGAACACATTGAGGGCTTGGCGTTTAACATCCTCCTCACCCATGTAGATGGTACATTCCATGTTAAAGAGGGCTGCAGCAGTTGCAGTTGCCACACCGTGCTGACCAGCACCTGTTTCAGCAATAATTTTCTTTTTGCCCATGCGTTTAGCCAGAAGAACTTGTCCCAAGGCATTGTTAATCTTGTGAGCCCCTGTATGGTTAAGGTCTTCACGTTTAAGATAAATCTTGGCTCCGCCGATATGCTGGGTCAAATTTTTTGCGTAGTAGAGGGGAGTTTCGCGTCCCACGTACTGACGCAAAAGTTGGTTTAATTCCTCTTGGAAACTTGGGTCTGCCTGACTTTCACGGTAGGCCTTCTCCAACTCCAAAACTGCTGTCATCAATGTTTCTGGGACAAAACGTCCGCCGAATTTTCCGTAAAATCCATCTTTATTTGGTTCTTGATATGCCATTCTTTACCCTCTCTATAAATCTTCTAATCTTTTCATGATCTTTTTGTCCATCTGTCTCCACTCCGCTCGATACATCTACTGCATAGGGAGTAAAGTATTGAATTGCTTGTACTACATTGTCTTCATTAAGCCCACCTGCGATAAAGAAAGGCTGAGTTAGTCCAATCGTATCCAGTTGAGCCCAGTCAAAGGTCTGGCCACTCCCAGCCACAGGGGCATCAAAGAGTAGATAGTCTGCCTGAGAATTGGGCACATGACCCTCTCCATCCACCTGCACAGCCTGAATACTGTCACAAGGCAAATTCTCAAACAAATCATCTGCCACCTGACCGTGAACTTGAACCAAGTCCAAACCAACTTTGTCAATGACTTCTAACAGTTCTGCCCGACTTGGTGAAACAAATACACCAACCTTTTTGACACCTGCAGGAATAAGCTTTGCCAGCTCAGCAGCCTCTTCCAAGGTCACCTGTCTTTTACTAGGTGCGAAGACAAAACCGATGTAGTCGGCTCCTGCTGACACAGCTGTCTCCACCGCTTCTTTGGTCGATAATCCGCAAATTTTAACCTTTGTCAATCTGCAACTCCTTGATTCTCTGGGCTACATCTTCTGCCTGCATAAGAGCTGTCCCTACCAAAATTCCGTTAAAGTATGGTGCTACTCGTTCCGCATCCTGCCCTGTGAAAATAGCAGATTCAGAAATGTAATAGCGTCCTTCCTTAAAGTGCTGGGACAAGTCTACACTGGTCTGCAAGTCGACTTCAAAGGTAGTCAAATTGCGGTTATTAACCCCGATAATTTGAGCTCCAAGGCGGTGTGCTACCTCTAGTTCAGCTAGATTGTGAGTCTCCACTAAAACTTCCAGACCAAGCTCTGTCGCATAGTCATACAGTTCCTTGAGGCGTTCTTCGGACAAGGCTGCCACAATGAGCAGGATGACTGTCGCACCTGCATTGCGAGCGCGGATGATTTGCTTTTCATCGATGATAAAGTCCTTGTTGAGCGTTGGAATCTGTACCTGACTGGAAATCTCCCGTAGATAATCCAAATGTCCTTTAAAGAAAACTTCATCTGTCAGAACAGAAATCATCACTGCTCCGTTTTCTTCATAAGTCTGGGCCTGTTGCACAATATCCACATCTAGATTGATATCTCCCAGACTAGGGCTAGCCTTCTTGACTTCAGCGATTACCTGTAAACGGTCTTGGTGTTGTTTTAGATAGTCAGCCAAGCGATAGGTCTGGCGCAGGGGCTGGATTTCCTCCAACTTCATCTGCTCAACCTCACGCGCCTTCTGCTCCAAAATTCGTGCTAAAAATTCCTGACTCATTTTTGGTACTCCTGTAACAGTCTGAGTTTTTCAAGGGCCTTGCCACTAGCAATGACTTGACGAGCTAAGGCAACTCCTTCCTTGATGCTAGCTACCTTACCATTAGCATAGAAACCAAGACCAGCATTCAAGACTGTCGTTTCCAAGAATGGACTTGGTTCGTTTTTAAGAACGCTAAGCAAAATTTCTGCATTTTCCTGAGCATTGCCTCCACGAATATCTTCGATAGCGTAGCGCTCCATCCCTAAATCCTCTGGAGTAAAGCTTGACAAGGTGATTTCGCCATTTTCAAGAAGTGCAATCTTGGTTGTTCCATTCAAACCAGCTTCATCAAGACCTTCTGGTCCAGCAACCACGATGGCACGTTTGCGACCCATGTTTTTCAAAACCTGAGCTGTACTTTCTAGAAGTTCTGGACGACTAATTCCAAGAAGCTGTGTTTCCAAAGCCATTGGGTGAATCAGTGGACCAGTCAAGTTCATAATCGTTGGAATCCCCAATTCCAAACGAGCTGGCATGATGTATTTCATGGCTGGGTGCATATTTTTTGCAAAGAGAAAGACGATTCCAGTTTTATCAAAGATCTTACCTAGTTCAGCTGGTTTGAGGTCTAGGTTGATGCCCAAGGCTTCGAGAACGTCTGCAGAACCAGATTTAGAAGAAATCGAGCGGTTACCGTGTTTTGCCATATGAACACCACCACCAGCCAAGACAAAGGCTGCAGTTGTGGAGATGTTAAAGCTGAAAGACTTGTCCCCACCTGTACCACAGTTGTCCATGGCATCATGAATCTCAGTTGGAATATGTTGGGCATGCCCTCTCATGACTTGGGCAATGGCTGTGCGTTCTTCAGGTGTTTCCCCCTTCATCTTAAGGGCCAAAAGGAGAGAAGCAATCTGCGCTTCGGTTACACGTCCAGTAACGATACGCTCAATGACATCCGTCATTTCCACACCTGATAAATTTTCAAATTTTGCTAATTTTTCAATAATCTCTTTCATCCTAGTTTCCTCACTTTACAACATTCTCGATAAAATTCCGAATAGAAGACAAGCCGTCAGGCGTTCCAATACTTTCTGGATGGTACTGGAATCCATAAATTGGAAGGTTTTTGTGTTGAATTCCCATAATGGCCTGGTCATCAGTTGAACGAGCTGTCACTTCAAAGTCTTCTGGCATTTCTTCAATCAAAATACTGTGATAACGCATGACCGCACGGCCATCCTCAATGCCTTGATACAAAACAGATGGCGCTTCAAAGCTGATATTGCTCTGTTTCCCATGCATGACTTTTGGAGCCAAACCTAACTTCCCACCAAAGACTTCTGCAATGGCTTGGTGCCCCAAACAAATTCCAAGAATCGGCTTCTTGCCAGCAAAATCACGAATCATGTCTTCCATCTTTCCAGCATCAACTGGCCAACCAGGACCAGGAGAAAAGACCAGACCATCTGCTTTTTCAGCTTCTTCATACAGCTTGGGATCATCATTTCTCAAGACCTGTACTTCTGCAAAATTCCCAATGTATTGGGCCAAGTTATAGGTAAAAGAATCATAGTTGTCAATCAATAAAATCATGGTCTTAGTTCTCCAATTCTAGTCATAGATTTAGCCTTGTTAATGGTTTCTTGGTATTCGTTTTGGGCGATGGAGTCGTAGACAATCCCTGCCCCAGCCTGCACATAGGCTGTTTGATTTTTGAGAATCATAGTTCGGATGGCAATGGCAAAATCCATATCGCCCGTCGCAGACAAGTAGCCAATTGCTCCAGCGTATACGCTCCGTTTTTCCGTTTCTAGTTCATAGATGCGTCTCATCGCTCGAATCTTTGGTGCTCCTGAAACTGTTCCAGCAGGAAGTGTAGCTTTCAAGGCATCCATGGCAGTGAGTTCTGGAAGCAAACGCCCCTTGACCACACTGGTCAAATGCATGACATAACGGAAAAGCTCCACTTCCATATACTTAGTGACTTGGACACTTGCCGTTTCAGAGATGCGGCCAATATCATTACGACCCAAGTCTACTAACATTCGATGCTCTGCTGTTTCCTTCTCATCCGAAAGCAGGTCTGTCGCCAAAGCCTTGTCTTCTTCATCCGTAGCTCCTCTTGGTCGTGTCCCTGCAATCGGATTGGTTGTCACGATGCCATTTTTGACAGAAACCAAACTTTCAGGACTGGCACCGATGATTTGATAATCACCAAAATCATAGAAATAAAGGTAATTAGAAGGATTAGTCACGCGGAGATTTCTATAGAAGTCAAATGGATTTCCAGTAACTTCTGCTGAGAAACGCTGGCTGAGTACACATTGAAACATATCCCCGTTACGAATCAAGTCACGAGCGGTTTCCACCATTTCCTCAAACTTCTGAGGAGCAATATGGGGTTTGAAGTCTAACGGAGATAGATCCAAGTCTTCAAATTCATTTGGAGCAGGAATGCGTAATTCCTCAAGCACTTGGTTCAAGGCTTTTTCCAAGTCGTCTTGACTACGCTCACTATAGAGAGCATCCTCGATGACATGGATTTTTTCCTTCTTGTGGTCAAAGACCATGTAACTCTCATAGACAAAGAAATGCATGTCTGGCGTCCCAATCGTATCCTCAGGGATTTGACCGATTTCCTCATAGAGCGAAATCATATCGTAACCAACAAAACCAATTGCCCCACCACCAAAAGGGAGGTCTGAATGGTGCTGACTCTTATGAGTCACTTCATAAAGGAAATCCAAGGGATCCCGATCAATCACTTGCCCATTTTGATAGAGAACTCCATTTTCAAACTTAATCTCAAAAACTGGATTATAAGCTAAGATAGAAAAACGAGCTGTTTCCTTGTCTCTCGGAATACTCTCTAAGATAACCTTGTGTTTCCCCTTTAGGCGCATATAAGCCAAGATTGGTGATAAGACATCTCCATGAATGATTCGTTCCATTGTAATTTCCCTTTCAGTTCTACTTCTAGTCCGTGGTGACTGTATGAAAAGTCCCCACGCAAAATAACTTGCGTGAGGACGAAATTCGCGGTGCCACCTCAATTATAGGATTTCTCCTATCTCTCATTCCTGTCTCAGAAACCTCCTGTAACAGGTTGTGCGATAAAGGGCACTCCCTTGAGAATTATGTTTTCTTCTCTCGTTTCAGATGGACCCAACTTTACAGCTTTCTCTGCTTGTTTCCAGCAACCACAAGCTCTCTGTGAGAGAAAGGACTGTAATTTTTCCATCTATTATTTTTTAGCTTCTAGGTAGTCCGCAATTGCAGCTACGTCCTTGTCTCCACGACCAGAGACATTGATGATGATAATGTCGTCTTTACTTAGTTTCGGTGCACGTTTAACTGCTTCTGCGATAGCGTGTGAACTTTCAATCGCTGGGATAATCCCTTCAGTCTTGCTGAGAAGGAGGAGAGCCTGAACAGCTTCTTCATCCGTCGCAGCCACATATTCCACGCGACCTGAATCTTTGAAGTAGGCGTGTTCTGGGCCAACCCCTGGATAGTCCAATCCAGCTGAGATAGAGTAAACTGGAGCCAGCTCTCCATCTTCCTTAAAGACTGCATAGGTCTTCATACCGTCAACAATTCCGATACTACCTTTTGTCATAGTAGCTGCGTGCTTGTCTGTGTCAAGTCCGTGACCAGCAGCTTCAACCCCAACCAATTTAACTTCTTCATCAGCCACATACTGAGAAAAAGCACCGATGGCATTAGAGCCACCACCTACACAGGCAATAACGTAGTCTGGTAAACGACCTTCTTTTTCTAAGATTTGACGGCGAGATTCTTCACTGATGACCTTTTGGAACTCATGAACAATGGTTGGATATGGGTGAGGACCCACAGCAGATCCCAGAACATAGAAGGCTTCAAGGTCATTCATCCATGCTCCAAAGGCTGCATCAACCGCATCTTTGAGGGTGCGAGTCCCTGTTTCAACTGCGTGAACAGTTGCTCCCATCATCTCCATACGGAAAACATTGAGACGTTGACGTTCCACATCCTCTGCTCCCATGTAGACATCACAAGCCATACCAAACTTAGCTGCAGCCGCTGCTGTCGCAACACCGTGCTGACCAGCTCCTGTTTCTGCGATTACTCGTTTTTTGCCCATGCGTTTGGCCAAAAGAATTTGTCCTAAAACGTTGTTGAGTTTGTGAGAACCAAGGTGGTTAAGGTCTTCACGTTTGAGATAAATCTTAGCTCCACCTAGGTGCTCTGTCAAACTTTCTGCAAAATAGAGCGGTGTTTCGCGACCTGAATAGTCCTTCAAATAATGACGAAATTCTACCAAAAATTCTGGATCATCCTTGTACTTGTCAAATGTCACTTCCAACTCATCCAACAAAGCCTGAATCGGCTCCGGTACAAAACTACCACCAAATTGTCCAAAATAACCTTTAGTTGTCATAAAATTTTCCTCTTTCTATATTAATTCGGCTTTTTGTTTGCTTCTAGTAGTAGGCAAGGAGCTGCAGATAGAACCTAAGTTCATCAAAGCGACTTAACGCCCTAATAAAAGAAAAACAAAATGACCGAAAGAAAAAAGCCCACACACAGAATATACTTCCATGTGAGGGCGTTGGTAACGCGGTGCCACCTCAATTATAAAGGGACTATTCCCCTTTACATCTCTGTCTTGTCTAACAACAAGTTGCACTGTAAGGTGTGCGCACCGAATTTTCATTGTTTCAAATTCATTTTTAAAATCAGCCCACTTTCACTACTTCCAACCACCTGTTCACAATCACCACAGGCTCCCTGAAGATCAAAAATAGTTACTTTTCTGATTTGTTGAACTTATTTTAATACTTTGTTTTTTCTTTGTCAAGACTTTTTTATGATTTTTTTGATAAAGTTAGTACTTTTTCAGAAACTGTTTTGAAAGTCTCAATGATATAATCCACTTCTTCATCGCTTAGTTTAGTATGAAGAGGAAGCGTAATTTCATTTTCAAAGAAGGCATAGGCCTTAGGATAGTTCGCCATATCAAAGCCAAGGTTCTTATAGGCTGTCAAGAGCGGAAGCGGTTTGTAGTGTACGTTACTTGCAATGCCTGCTTTGGCCAATTCTTGGATGATAAGATTGCGATCCTCTAGGGTAGCACCTTCTACATGGGTGATGTAGAGGTGGCGTGAAGATTCAACAGTATCAGTCTTGTGTGCCAATGGATGGATACGAGAACCTGCAAAACCACGATCATAGCGTTCCACAATGTCCTTACGACGTTCTAGCAAACCAGAGTAACGGTCCAATTGTACCAAACCAAGTGACGCCATGATATCGGTCATATTGCACTTGTAGGCTGGTGTGACGATATCGTATTCCCATGAACCCAGTTGCATCTTGGCTAGGGCATCCTTAGTTTGACCATGAAGGGAAAGAATTTGGAATTCCTTGTACATCTCTTCGTCATCAATCGCTGGATTGGCTTTCCAAGTGGCACTTCCTCCTTCTGCCGTTGTAAAATTCTTAACGGCATGGAATGAGAAGGAGGTAAAGTCAGCGATAGAACCAGCTGGTTGCCCTTTATAAGTAGATCCCAAAGCATGGGCACTATCAGAAACAATCACAATACGGTTAAAGGCCTTTTGCCACTTGCTTGAAGCGGTAAAGAGATCACGTTTTTTCTCCACGACTTGGAACAAACGGTCATAATCGCAAACAATCCCTGCAAGTTCTACTGGGATAATCACTTTAGTCTTTTCAGTAATGGCTTGCTCCAGCAGGTCATAGTCCATTTCAAACGTATCTGCTTGGATATCCACCATGACAGGTGTTGCTCCTACGTGCGTGATGACACTACATGAAGCTGTATAAGTCATAGCTGGAACAATGACTTCATCACCAGGCCCAACTTCCAAAACGCGCAAAATCAACTCAAGCGCGGCAGTCGCAGAGTTAAGACAGACAGTCTTGGGCGTCTGTGTATATTGAGACAAGCGACGCTCTAGTTCTTTTGTCTTAGGACCTGTTGTGATCCAACCAGAACGCAGGGTATCCGCTACTTCAGCAATTTCTGCTTCCGTAATATCGGGTGGTGAAAATGGAATATTGTAATTTGGCATTGATTTGCTCCTTTTATCTGTACTCATTTTCTAATGACTACTTTATTTTAGCACTTCAAACACGGTTTGAAACATGATTTTGATGTCTCCAAGGAAACTAAACTCTCGGAGATAAGAAAGGTTATAGCGCATCTTTTCAGGAAGAACATGCTCTACATAGGCTTGGTCAACTGACAGGCCTTTTTCGGTCATTTGACTGATAATAGTGTCCTCATCCTTGTAGTTGATGCTGGCTGGAGAGGTAATCCCTGCTGGCAAAAGCAAGGTTGCCATCATTTCAGGGCTATACTGCTCTGTGTAACGAGGCACTTCAGGTCGCGTACCGACAAAGGACATTTCGCCTTTCAGGACATTGACCAGCTGAGGCAGTTCATCCAAACGGACACGGCGGATAAAATTGCCAACCTTGGTAATGCGGCTATCGTTAGCAGAAGTCACCAAACTTCCTTTTTTGTCTGCATCCGTCACCATGGTACGGAACTTCCAAATCTTGAAAGGTCGATTATACTGGGTCACGCGCTCTTGCTTATAAATCACTGGCCCCTTGCTATCCAACTTGATCCAAATGCTCAAGATGAGAAAGATGGGAGATGCCAGAACCAGTAAGACCAAGGCCAAAACCCAGTCCAAGCAACGCTTGAAAATCAGCGAACCCTTCCTTTTAGAGACAAGCTGGTAGTAAGACTCAACCTCGCTTGATTTCATTTCCACGGGCAAGTCTTCCCATTTCAGCATGCTGTTTCTCCTTTGTTTTTATTATACTATTTGTCAACATTTTTCATTATACCACAAAATGTAAAAGGCGGTGAAAGAAATCTGTAATTTGAAGGATTTCCTTCTTATACTAAAGAGTATTAGGACATTGCCCCTGCCTGCAAGCTATACATCTTGTGATAGGTTCCTCCCAAGTCCAAGAGTTCCTCATGAGTTCCACTCTCGATAATGCGCCCCTTATCCAAAACATAGATACAGTTGGCATCCTGGATTGTAGAAAGACGGTGAGCGATGGCAATGGTTGTCCGTCCCTGTCTCATCTTAGCTAGTGAAGCTTGAACCAAACTTTCTGTTTCAGAGTCAATATTGGCTGTCGCTTCATCCAAAATCAGGATTTTAGGCTGACTGGCGACTGTTCTAGCAAAAGCAAGAAGCTGACGCTGTCCAGTTGAAAAACTAGAACCACGCTCAGAAACAGGGGAATCATAACCCTGAGGAAGTTCTTGAATAAAGGAATCTGCATCCACGAAAGTTGCCGCAGCCTGAACCTGCTCATCACTGATCTCTTGGTACATGGCGATATTGGACTTGATGGTTCCATGATAGAGGAAGGGCTCCTGCAAGACCAGCCCGATATTTTTTCTCAGTTCTTCCTGACTGTAGGCCCTAATATCCACACCATCCAAGAGAACTCTCCCTGACTGGAATTCATAAAAACGCATGAGAACATTGATAATAGACGATTTCCCTGAACCTGTATGGCCTACAAATGCAATGGTTTCACCCTTATTAACGGAGAAGGAAATGTCATCCAGAATCGGATGTTTCCCATCATATGAGAAGCACACATGTTCAAAACGAATATTGCCTTCTTTTACCACAGCCTGGCCATCTTCTTGAAGCGGCTCATAAGTCCTCTCATCAATCAAGGCAAAGACACGACCTGCAGAAACCATGGACGTTTGAAGGGTTGAGAAGTTTTGCGTTACTTCAATCAAGGGGTCAAAAAGGCGGTTGATGTACTGGATAAAGGCATACATGGTCCCTGCTGTTATTCCCAGATAAAGGCCACGATAGCCAAAGTAGGCCATCAAGACCGCATAACCTAAGAGTTTCAGCAAACTCATGGCAGGGCGCAAAAAGAGGGCATCCAAGGCTACAGAACGGTTGGCATAGACAAAGTGTTCTTGGTTGATTTCATCAAACTCTGACTGTAGGCGCTTCTCTTGATTAAAGGCCTGAATAATCCTGATTCCTTCGATATTTTCTGCCAACTTGCTATTGATATCTGACAAGAGACTTCTGGTTTTCTCAATGATTTTCACTGATTTTTTCCGATAGAGATTGACCAAAAGGAAAATCAAGGGGAGAAAGAGCAAGACCAAAGCTGTCAAACGAAAATCCAACACCAACATGGTATAAAGGGTTGTCAGAAAGATGAAAACTGCTGAGATAAAGCTGGACAAAATTCCCGAAAACATATCACTGATGGTTTCGGTATCATTTGTCAAACGAGAAACGATGGAGCCTGCTGGTGTCTTATCAAAATAAGACATGCCCAGCTTCTCCATATTGGCAAAAGCATCCCGACGAATATCTCTAACGATGCTGTAGGATACGCGCGCAAAGAGAAGATTGCCGACATACTGAACTAGAGTTTGTAGGATATAAAGGCCATAATAGACCAGCAAAACGGTCACAGCGAGTTGGTTGAGATTGCTGAGATACTGGTCGATAAAGTGGGAAGCCACAAGGGGAATGACGCTTTTAATGACCGTAGTCGCTAGGAGAAAACTGAGTGCCAAAAAGGTCAGGAGTCCATAGGGCTTGAGATAGGACATCAAGCGCTTCAATACAGCCCATTGTTCTTGTTTATTCTGCATCTTCTTCTCCTTTCATTTCCAACTGCTGAGACTGGTAGGTCTGGGCATACCAGCCATCCATGGCTAGCAGGTCTTCATGCGGACCCCGTTCGATAATTTGACCATTTTGCAGAACTAAAATCAAATCTGCATGGACAACAGCACTGAGGCGATGGGCCGTGATGATGGTTGTCTTGTCCTTTCGCGTTTCCTTTAGATTGTCAATAATGGCATACTCTGTCTTGGCATCCACGGCCGACAAGGAATCATCTAAAATCAAGATATCAGGGTCTAAAATCATGGCCCGACTCATGGCCAGACGTTGCTTTTGACCACCTGAGAGACTGACTCCCTTTTCACCAATCAACGTATCAAATCCTTGGGGCATGGCTACAATATCTTGATAAACTTGGGCTAACTTGGTCGCTTCCTCGACTGCTGAAAGAGGCAAATCAGGATTTCCAAAGCGAATATTGTCTAAGATAGAGGTCGCAAAGAGAAACTGGTCCTGAGGAACATAGCCCATAAGACTACGAAGGTCTGTCAGACGATAGTCCCGAATATCGTGACCATTTAGATAAATGGCTCCCTTGTCCACATCGTATTCACGTAATAGAAGTTTGATCAAGGATGTTTTCCCAGAACCTGTCTGCCCAACCAAGCCCAATGTTTGCCCTTTTTCCAAACTAAAATGGATATCCGTCAATGTTTCATCATCTTCAAAAGCAAAACTATCAATATTGTACTCCAAGCGCCCATTTTCAATGCCATCTAAAGGAAACTCAGGATCTTGTACAGATGATTCCTGAGACAAAAGTTCCTCAATCCGCTGGTAAGAAACCTTCCCTCGCTGAGTAATATTAAAGAGGAAGCCGATGGCCATAAGAGGCCAAACTAGCATATCCAAATAGCTGATAAAGGTGACCAGATTTCCAACGGTGATTTGCCCTTTCTGAACCATCAAAGAACCGACCAAAAGAGTTAAAACGTAGGACGAACCAACAAACAATAGAACCATGGGATCAAAGAGGCTATCGTATTTCATGGTTTGGAGGTTCTTTTGGAAGGTCAATTCATTGACTGCCTGAAAGGACCTCAACTCGTCTGCCTGATAACCGAAGGACTTGGTTACTTTGATACCTGATACAGACTCCTGCACCTTGTTATTGAGTTCAGAAAAGGCAGCTTGCGATTCGCCAAAAGCCTTGTGAGTCTTTCTGCCTAAACGACTAGTCGCATAAGCCATTAAAGGTAGGGGTAAAATGGCAACTAGAGTCATCTGCCAGGAAATGCTAAAGAGCATGGTCAGCAAAGTCACCAAAGCCGTGATAGAGGCATCAACCGCTGACATGACACCTCCACCTGCGAGACGAGTCAAGGCATTGATATCGTTGGTTGCGTGCGCCATCAGGTCCCCCGTCCGATAGGTCTGATAAAAGGCTGGAGACATTTTTGTGAAATGCTCAAACAAGCGAGACCGCATAATCTGTCCCAAACGGTAGGAAGTCCCAAGGATATACATACGCCAAACATAGCGCAGATAATACATTCCAAAGGCTGCAAGAAGCAAATAAAATAAGTCAAGAAGGAGGTCCTGCTGGGTTAATTGTCCCGATGTGATAGCATCAATGACTCGTCCCATTACCATGGGGGGAATGAGATTAAGGACGGAAACCAAGACCAGGGCCACAATTCCGACTAGATAACGGCGTTTTTCTAACTTGAAAAACCACCAAAGTTTTTGAATAATGGACATAAAATCCCTTTCTGATTGCAAATAGAAACCTGAGGCCAAGACCCCAGGTTTTTCTTATTCATAGGTTACGACTGTAACGGCACCCTTGTCATACTCAGCGATAAAGATATTAGCTACATTGTCATGTCCTTGCTTGTTGAGGTTATCAAGCAACCACTCTTCGCTACGACCAATCGATTCCAAAACATCTACTTGGATCACACCGTCAGTCACAACTGGATACTTAGGATTTTCATCTCCCATTTGGACCACGATGAGTTGGCCATTTTGCTCTTGCACAGCTCGTTTAACTTGCTTCATCTGGAAAATTCCTTGGCTACGAAGTTTGAGAGCAACATCTGCCGCAGACAAACCAACTGAACGACAGGCTTCTGGGTCAATCTGCCCATTTTTGATGAGCAGAGTCGGTTTACCATCAATCAAGCGTTTGACAAAACGAACATTGTTATTGAGCCATTTGAGGGTCAAGACCAAAATCGTCCACATCATCAAAATCACTGCATACTGGAGAATACTGATAGAACTATTGTAAATCACCCCACCAATGATACCACCGAGAACATAGTTCTGAATTTGGTCTGTAGCAGAGTTAGGTGCTAGATTCCCCTTTCCTGTCACATTGATAACAAAAACAAGCGAGAAAAGACCCAAGGCCAGTTTGATTAAAATTTCCATGTAGTTGAGTGTCATTTGTTTACCTCCACCAATTCAATAGCGTCTGTTTGATGCAATTCTAATTTCTCTAAAAGATACTTGTCTGGTTGGCTCCCGTTCATGGCACGATAGAAATTTGAACCTACCTTGATAAGTGCTCCATCAGTGGCAGCTGAAGTATTGACATAAACTTCTGATTTATCCACTCCCAAGTCTTTAGAAATGACCTCTATGAAATGAAGGGAAGTTTGAAATTGATTGTTAGAGGCTTGATTGGTCTGGTATTTTGAGATTGTTACCAAAAGCATGGCTACCAAAGTCAAGGCCAAAATCATGACCAATTCACGAAACTTAGTTCCCTTTTTATCACGATAAGCCTTAAAAGCAAAAAATCCTGTGATAGCTAGGAGCACAATCCCAAAGCCAATCATGATGCCATTTTGCTGACTGATTTGGCTAAGTACATAGTCATATGAGTAAAATTTCATTTATTTTCACTCCCTTTCATAAAATCATTCTTCATTATAAACGAAAGAGAGTGATTTTTCAAGCCATACGTTGGGGAAATAGACCTTTTTTTGGTATAATAAAATCTATAATCTGAATGAAAAAGGTAACTTTATGAAACTTATCTCATGGAATATTGATTCCCTCAATGCTGCCCTAACTAGTGACTCAGCTCGTGCCAAATTGTCCCAAGAAGTCCTACAAATCTTGGTCGCTGAAAATGCTGATATTATCGCTATCCAAGAAACCAAGCTTTCTGCCAAGGGTCCTACAAAGAAACACGTGGAAATTTTAGAAGAACTCTTCCCAGGCTACGCAAACACGTGGCGCTCTTCTCAAGAGCCCGCCCGCAAAGGCTATGCTGGAACCATGTTCCTTTATAAGAAAGAACTCACACCCACTGTCACTTTCCCAGAAATCGGTGCTCCGTCTACCATGGACTTGGAAGGCCGCATCATCACCTTGGAATTTGATGAATTTTTCGTGACCCAAGTTTACACTCCAAACGCTGGCGACGGCCTCAAACGCTTGGAAGAACGTCAAGTCTGGGATGTCAAATATGCGGAGTACTTGGCTGAACTAGACAAAGAAAAACCAGTCCTTGCGACCGGTGATTACAACGTGGCCCACAATGAGATTGACCTTGCAAATCCTGCTAGCAACCGCCATTCACCAGGATTTACCAACGAGGAGCGTGCTGGATTTACCAACCTTTTAGCAACTGGATTTACGGATACCTTCCGCCACATTCACGGCGATGTTCCAGAACGCTACACTTGGTGGGCACAGCGCAGCAAGACTTCTAAAATAAACAATACAGGCTGGAGAATCGACTACTGGCTGACAAGCAACCGCGTGGCTGACAAGGTGACCAAGTCTGATATGATTGACTCCGGTGCGCGCCAAGACCACACACCCATTGTCATGGAGATTGAACTCTAAGGAGAAAACGAATGGACTATCAAGCTGTCATTCCTGAATTTGTAGTATCTGACCTCGAAAAGTCACGCCACTTCTACTGCGACTTGCTGGGATTTTCTGTCGAATACGAGCGTCCAGAGGAGAAATTTCTCTTCCTCTCGCTTGAAGACTGCCAACTTATGCTAGAAGAAGGCAGCACAGAAGAATTAGCCCAACTAACCTATCCTTTCGGGCGCGGAGTCAATATCTCCTTTGGCATAAAGGATGTTCCTCGACTCTATCAGAAAGTAATCGAGTCTAACTATCCTATTCATCGTCCTTTGACTAAAAGAGAATTTCGAGTAGGAGATAGCTTTATATATCCCCATGAATTTGCGATTTTGGATCCAGATGGTTATTTTTTAAGATTTAGCGAGTAGAATAATAAAGATTGGGAAAAGTCTTTAAAGTTAGAAAGAGGCATATTGTCAGGTCTTGAAAAATTTTGATAATATGCCTTTTATGATGGAAAAATCGTCTAAATTTTAGCCTATAATTGATAATTTGTCTACTTTTCTTCTATTTGTTCGTTTTTTAAATCAAAAAACGAACAAAATATTTGATTTCTAAAGCTATTTAGTGTAAAATAAAAACATTGGCACAAGCCTATGTTAAATTGAATATCGTTTTACTTGTTTATGTCGTGAATTGGCACGACGTTTCTACAAGGTGCCGTAACACCTAACAATAAGTAAGTCAGAAGTGAGGTATGGTCGTCTTTGCCATGCCTATTTTGGGGACTTACTTAGAGATTAAGTAGGTCCTTTTTCTATCAGTTTTACTGGATAGAAATCTGAAACAAGCAAATGGATTAGCTTTTAGACTTTAGGAGGTCTTATGAAATTATTAGAAGAGCGCATCCTCAAGGATGGGCATATCTTGGGTGACAACATTCTCAAGGTGGATTCCTTTTTAACCCACCAAGTTGACTTTTGCCTGATGCGAGAAATTGGTAAGGTCTTTGCGGAAAAATTTGCTTCTGCTGGCATTACCAAGGTCGTAACCATTGAAGCGTCAGGTATTGCCCCAGCCGTTTTTACAGCTGAAGCCTTAAATGTCCCTATGATTTTTGCTAAAAAAGCTAAGAACATCACTATGAACGAAGGCATCTTAACTGCCGAAGTTTACTCCTTTACCAAGCAAGTGACCAGCACCGTTTCTATCGCTGGAAAATTCCTCTCACCAGAGGACAAGGTTTTGATTATCGACGATTTCCTTGCTAATGGCCAAGCTGCTAAAGGCTTGATTCAAATCATCGAACAGGCTGGAGCCACAGTCGAAGCTATCGGTATCGTGATTGAAAAATCCTTCCAAGATGGCCGTGATTTGCTTGAAAAAGCAGGCTACCCAGTCTTATCACTTGCTCGTTTAGATCGTTTTGAAAATGGTCAGATCGTATTTAAGGAGGCAGATCTCTAATGCAAACTCAAGAAAAACACTCACAAGCAGCCGTTCTCGGCTTGCAGCACTTACTAGCCATGTACTCAGGATCTATCCTGGTTCCCATCATGATTGCGACAGCCCTTGGTTATTCAGCTGAGCAGTTGACCTACCTGATTTCTACAGATATCTTCATGTGTGGGGTGGCAACTTTCCTCCAACTCCAACTCAACAAATACTTTGGGATTGGGCTACCAGTCGTTCTCGGAGTGGCCTTCCAGTCGGTCGCTCCCTTGATTATGATTGGGCAAAGTCATGGTAGTGGCGCTATGTTTGGTGCCCTTATCGCATCAGGGATTTACGTGGTTCTTGTTTCAGGCATTTTCTCAAAAGTAGCCAATCTCTTCCCATCTATCGTAACAGGATCTGTTATCACAACAATTGGATTAACCTTGATTCCTGTCGCTATTGGAAATATGGGAAATAACGTTCCAGAGCCAACTGGTCAAAGTCTCTTGCTTGCAGCCATTACTGTCCTGATTATTCTCTTGATTAACATCTTTACCAAAGGGTTTATCAAGTCTATCTCTATTTTGATTGGTCTGGTTGTTGGAACTGCCATTGCTGCTAGCATGGGCTTGGTGGACTTCTCTCCTGTTGCAGCAGCACCGCTTGTCCATGTCCCAACTCCACTCTACTTTGGGATGCCAACCTTTGAAATCTCATCTATTGTCATGATGTGTATCATCGCAACGGTGTCTATGGTTGAGTCAACTGGTGTTTACTTAGCCTTGTCTGATATCACGAAAGACCCAATCGACAGCACACGCCTTCGCAACGGTTACCGCGCAGAAGGTTTGGCCGTACTTCTCGGAGGAATCTTTAACACCTTCCCTTACACAGGATTTTCACAAAACGTTGGTTTGGTTAAATTATCAGGTATCAAGACTCGCCTACCAATCTACTACGCAGCTGGTTTCCTAGTCCTCCTTGGACTCCTTCCTAAGTTTGGTGCCCTCGCCCAAATCATTCCAAGCCCTGTCCTTGGAGGGGCCATGCTGGTGATGTTTGGTTTTGTTTCCCTTCAAGGGATGCAAATCCTCGCCCGCGTTGACTTTGCTAACAATGAACACAACTTCCTTATCGCAGCTGTCTCCATCGCTGCAGGTGTCGGACTCAACAATAGTAATCTCTTTGTCAGCATGCCAACAGCCTTCCAAATGTTCTTCTCAAACGGAATTGTCGTAGCCAGCTTACTAGCCATTGTTCTCAATGCAGTATTAAACAGGAAGAAGAAATAAGAAAAAGAGGTGTGAGCCCAATGTCATTAAGTTAAGAAATTCAAATACAATTCTGTATTTGGGTTTCTTTTTTATGTGATAAACTTATAGTTAAGGAGGGATTTTCCATGATAAAACAAATAAAAGCCCACTTGAATAATAGTATT
>NZ_PKIE01000004.1 GCF_002860865.1 Streptococcus mitis | reverse complement strand
TTACTTGTGCCTGGCACTTTACCTTCTGGCAATTCATTATTTGGTACTTTTCCTTTACCATCTTTTCCAATTGTAATTGTAATTGGATGATCCTTATCTTTACCTGGTATTTCTACCGTAGTTCCTGGTGGATATGTTCCTCCTCCTGGTCTCTGCGGTGTTACTATAACGTCACCTGTCTTAGGATCTTGTTCCAACTCAACTGTTGGTGTCTTACGTGCTGGCGTAGTTACATCAACTGGTTGTGATGGTCTCTTATTCGGTTCTGTTACTGTTCCTGTTCCCGGTTTAGCATCTTTTGGAAGTTTGTCATTTGGTACTTCACCTGAACCATTGTCACCGATTGTTACTGTGATTGTTGTTCCATTTTCTCCTGGAATTTCTACCTTGCTACCTGATGGGTAGGTTGTGCCATCTGGTTTCTTAGGCGTTACAATCGCATTTCCATTTGGTTGTTGAGTAATCTCAATCTTACCTGGTTTTTCAGTTACTGGTGTTTCTGGTGTTACCTTAGCTGGTGTTGTTACCTTAGGAACTTCCACTGATGGTTTTCCTGGTACTGTAATCTTGCTTGTGCCTGGTACTTTTTCTTCTGGTAAATCTTTATTTGGTACTTTTCCTTTACCGCCTGCTCCAATTATTACAACGATTGGTGTTCCATTTTTACCCGGTATTTCTACCTTCGTATTTTCTGGATATAATGTTCCATCTGGTTTCTTAGGCGTTACTGTAACTTCACCAGTATCTGGATCTTGGTCCAATTCTACTGTTGGGATGAGCTTAGATGGAGTCGTTACATTCGGAACTTCCACTGATGGTTTTCCTGGTACTGTAATCTTGCTTGTGCCTGGTACTTTTTCTTCTGGTAACTCACTATTTGGTACTTTACCTTTTCCATCTTTTCCAATTGTAATTGTGATTGGATGATCCTTATCTTTACCCGGTATTTCTACCTTCGTATTTTCTGGATATAATGTTCCATCTGGTTTCTTAGGTGTTACTGTAACTTCACCAGTATCTGGATCTTGTTGTAACTCTACTGTTGGGATAAGCTTAGATGGAGTCGTTACATTCGGAACTTCCACTGATGGTTTTCCTGGTACTGTAATCTTACTTGTGCCTGGCACTTTACCTTCTGGCAATTCATTATTTGGTACTTTTCCTTTACCATCTTTTCCAATTGTAATTGTAATTGGATGATCCTTATCTTTACCTGGTATTTCTACCTTCGTATTTTCTGGATATAATTTTCCATCTGGTTTCTTAGGCGTTACTGTAACTTCACCAGTATCTGGATCTTGGTCCAATTCTACTGTTGGGATGAGCTTAGATGGAGTCGTTACATTCGGAACTTCCACTGATGGTTTTCCTGGTACTGTAATCTTGCTTGTGCCTGGTACTTTTCCTTCTGGTAACTCACTATTTGGTACTTTACCTTTTCCATCTTTTCCAATTGTAATTGTAATTGGATGATCCTTATCTTTACCCGGTATTTCTACCTTCGTATTTTCTGGATACAATGTTCCATCTGGTTTCTTAGGTGTTACTGTAACGTCTCCTGTATTTGGATCTTGATCTAATACTAAGGCTGGTGTTAAGCGAGCTGGGGTTTCTACAGTAACTTTTTCTGGTGTTTTTCCTGTACCAGGCTCAGTAATTGTTCCTGTTCCTGATATTTTTCCGTCTGGTAAATCTTTATTTGGTACTTTTCCTTTACCGCCTGCTCCAATTATTACAACGATTGGTGTTCCATTTTTACCCGGTATTTCTACCTTCGTATTTTCTGGATATAATGTTCCATCTGGTTTCTTAGGCGTTACTGTTACTTCTCCTGTATCTGGATCTTGTTGTAATTCTACCGTTGGTGTCTTACGGGCTGGTGTTGTTACACTTACTGGTCGTGATGGTTTCTTATTCGGTTCTGTTACTGTTCCACGACCTGGTTTAGCTTCTTTTGGAAGTTTATCATTTGGAACTTCTCCAGAACCATCTTTTCCTATCGTTACTTCAATAGTTTTTCCATCTTCTCCTGGGATTTCAACCTTAGTTCCTTGCGGGTATATTCCTCCACCTGGTTTCTTAGGTGTTACAATAGCATCTCCATTTTCCTTACGAGTAATTGCTATATCTGTTGGAGCTTCTGTTTCTGGTAAAGTTGGATCAATGCGTTTCGGTGTTTCTACTTTAACTTCTTCAGGGGTTTTACCTTTTTCTGTAATTTTACCTATTCCTGGTGTTTTCCCTTCAGGTAAATCGTTATTTGAAACTTTTCCTGTTCCATCTTTTCCGATTGTAATTATGATTGGATGATCCTTATCTTTACCCGGTATTTCTACCTTCGTATTTTCTGGATATAATGTTCCATCTGGTTTCTTAGGTGTTACAGAAACATCTCCTGTTTTTGGATCTTGTTCTAACTCTATTGTTGATGGTTTACGAGCGGGTGTTGTTACATTCACAGGTTTCGATGGTTCTTTATTTGGTTCCTTTACGATACCTTTACCTGATACTTCTCCTTTTGGAAGTTTATCATTTGGAACTGTTCCTGAACCGTCATTTCCAATCTCTACCTCTATTGTTGTATTATTATCACCTGGAATAACTACCTTAGTTCCTGATGGATATGTTCCTCCACCTGGTTTCGTTGGCGTTACGATTGCATCACCATTTTCTTTACGAGTAATTCCTATAGTTGGAGTTTGAGTCGTAGGAGCTTTTGGATCTGTTCCGTTTTTCTTCTCTTCCTCATCTGGAATTCCATCATTATCATCATCTTTATCTGTAATGTCTGGATCTCCATCCCCATCAGTATCTCTTAATACATTCACAATAACATCTTTCGTAACTGGCGTATCTCCTTCGTGAGTTACAGTTACTTTGATAGTTACATCACGATGTTCTTCTATTCTATCCCAGTCTTTAATATCTGGTGTTCCAGTAACTTTTCCTTCACTATTCACCGTTAAACCATTTACTGTTGGTGCAGTAATTGTACTATTTGATTTATTTGGTGTTACTACTACTTTACTTGTGTACTTAGCTTTTTCTCTTGCATTTTCTGGTTTTCCAAATGCAACTTCTAACGGTTTACCTACAGTAGCTTTAGCTGGCTGACTTGGTAGTCCTGTTAATTTACTTGTTACTTGAGCTGTTATTGGTGAACCATCTTTAACTTTATCTGCTGGAATTGTCACTTTACCATTTGCATCAACAGCAATTGTTGGATCAGAACTTGTCCAAGTTCCATCTCCAGCTTTTGTTACTGTTACTGTTTTAGACGTATTATCTTCACCTGTATATGTGATAGTTGTAGTTCCTTCTCCAGTTAATATCGGTGTAATTTCTACAGTTCCGTTTTCTTTTGGTGTAACTGTTGGAGCTTGTGGTTTCACTTTAACAATTACATCTGTTGTTTCTGTTGAACCATCTTCATAAGTAATCGTCACTGGAATTGTCTGCTTACTATCCGGAGTTACATTTGGTAATGGTGATGTTTTTTCCACTACACTCCTAATCTTCGTTGCTGCGAAATCTTTAGTTTCAGTTCCATCTACTAATCCAGTAACCCCTGTTTTTCCTGATAAATCATCTCTTGAAAGTGGTGAGCCTGCTTCTTTTACAATATCAACCTTAGTTACAGTATGAGATTTAGGTGTATATGTCGTATTATCAGAATCTACAGCTGAACCACCTGTACCTTTTGTTGCTTTGGCAGTAACACTAGTTCCTACTAATTTTTTAGGAATTTCTAGTGAACCATTGTGGAATACTAGACCTGCTTTTGGAGTTTCAAGTTCCCATCCAGAATCTTTCTTCACTAGTGTTACAGTCCCATCTGTTAATGGAATCGTTACTTTGTCCCCATCTGTTGGTGGTGTTACTTTAACATTTCCATTTTGCCATTGTGAAATGGTTGGAGCTACCGGTTTAACGTGGAATGTTACAGGTCTTTCGACTGTAGCCGGTGCGTAAATTCTTACCTCCTTACCATCAATCGATTTTCTAACCCCTCCTCCATTAGGGAATTTAACCAGCGCTTTGTAGTCAGTTATCACCCCAGGTTTTGCCAATTCAGTTTCATTAGCAACTTCAGAATTTCCCTTCTTCCATTTGAATGACATACCAGTTGGATAGTATTTATCATTACCATCGGCATTTGGAGTATCTACTACTTTTACATTGTAATGTGAATCACCTAATTGTGTATTTAGCGGAACTGTTTTCGGAGTTTCTTTTACTTCAACATCTACAACTGTATACTTAAATTTATACGTATTTGTATTATTTAAAGCATCTTTTACAACTACACTACCTTCATGATCTCCTAAAGTAGCCGTATTCGTAGCTGTTGCATTTCCTAATTCTACTTTTACATCTGTACCATCTTTAGACCAGTTTCCTGATTTTTCAATTTTTGTTCCATTTGAAATACCAGATACACTTAGATTAGTTACATTACTCTTATCATCACTAACTCTAATTGTTGGATTAAATGTTGCACCTTTGAATACTACAAATTTTGCAGTTGTATTAATATCATTTGTCAATGTTAATCCATCCATTGTAGCTGTTGGAGCTGATGTGTCTGATTTAGTTAAAGGAATTTCAATATCTTCAGTCGAAAGGTCAGGATACTTAATTGTTGCACCAATATAATATGTCCCGTCTGGTTTTTTCTTAATTTCCCCACGGTCTTTCATTGTAAGTTCTAGATCTTTTGTCTTACCATTAATTTTCACTTCGCCACGAATTGCTGTGAAATTAAGATCTAACTTAGGCTTCATGGCATTAAATTCTGCATCACTAAGTTTTGCGCCTTTACCAGTTACATCTTTGTCAAGCTGTTGTGTTCCTACTTTTGGAACATATTTTTCAGCTTGCGTTAACACTTTAAATACTACACGTGTTGGATTAGATGCGACATTATCTTGATTTCTTAATTCATTTCCAGTAGCATCTGTTGCTACATAGTATCTTGTAACAATTTCTTTACCATTAGTCCATTTGTTACCATGATCAGATTTATTCGTCTTATCAAGAGTTCCAGTAACCATAATATCTTTAGGAGCTGTTAGTTCTGGGCCATTATTTGTTTTCAATAATTTTCCTTCATAAGATAGTCCATAATCTAAATCATTCATATTATTATCTTTAGATGATAGTCTTGATTCGATTAACTTGTTAGAATTATCTGTAACTGTCCCTAATCTAAAGTTGTTACTTTCTGTCGGAGTCACGTAAACTGTACGGAATCCATTCTCAACAGTAGTATTCTTTTCATCAAATTCAAATTTAGGAGGTGTTTTATCCCCTGCTTTTGAATTTACTGTTGCTGGATTGCTTTCTACATGGTCACTTGTTTCGGATTTGGCAGTAATTGGAGCAGAATCTTTGATAGCTCTATCTTTAATCGTTACTTTCCCTGTAGTTTTATCAATCGTCACACCGTCATCTGGTGCGTTATTCAGTGTCCATCCATCCTTAGTTTTTGTTGCTGTTATTTTTCTTGAAGAATTATTCGGATCATTATAAGTGAAATTAAATGAATTTACATTCTTTTCATTAACTGGTGTTACTGTAACATCCCCATTTTCTTGAGGTGTTACAGTTGGTGCTGTTGGTTTTACTCGGAATTCAATATCTCTAGAAATATAAGCACGTCCATGGATTTCCTTGATATTATCTCCTGTCGCATTTGTTGCAGTAACTGATTCACCGTTTGTTGGTACATATGTTGTTGGATAGAATGCAGCTGCTTTTACAGTATATTTACCAGGATCTGTATACGTTAAGTTTGTCTTATACTCTGTACCTCTGATAAAGCGGAATGTCATACCACTTGGGAATAATCTATCACTTCTTTGTGATCCATCATTTACTGTTAAGTAATTATTTGCATCTCCTACTGGTCGGTTTAATTCCACTTCTCTAGAAATTTTAGCAACGCCTGTTTGTGCAGAAACACCTTGTTCAAAGTCAAGGTCTAACACACGAACACGGAATTTCACTTCTTTATGGTTACCTTGGTTAACATTTCCATCTGCCGCATCAGATACTTTTAACGTAACTGTTGAAATACCTAATGGAGCATCAGCATCAACACGACCACGAACTGTATAACTTCCTTGAGCTTTTTCAGTTTTATCTGATTCTTTAATTGTTACATTAGAATGTGCAGAAGCATTTTCATTGAACCAAACACCTTTAGGGACTCCAGAAACAAGCTGAATATTTACTTTACCAGCTGCATTGTTATCGTAATATTTTAAAGGCAACTCAATATTTGCACCGCGATAAACATCAATAGTTGGTGCTTTTGAAATATCATCCGTTAATGTTGTTTCAGCATTATTTCTTGTTTTATCGACAATTTTCACAGTTGGTGGCTGTGTATCACGTTCAGGCGTTGGAATTACAGGTGCACTAAATTCTGAATCTACTGTAGTATCTTTTACTGTTGTTTTAGCTTTAATCGCTGTTGACGGTAATACTCCAGATACATTAATAGTAGCTGTTCGACCACTTGTTGTTCCTTTTCCGATAACTTCATTTCCACTATATAATGTCACTGTAGAACCATCAGGAACTCCTTCCTTTACATCCACTACTACTTTTTGCCCTTTTTTGCCCGCTTTTTCATTTACAGAATTTTGGTCAATTACAGGTGTTTTAGGCTTAACATTTAATGTAACTGTTCCGTCTGAACCAGAACCTGGATTTTCTGAACTTGTACCATCTTGATATCTTGCAATTACTTTATATTTGAATACTCCAGCTGTAGTAGCTGTACTTGCTGGCTTGACACCCTTTTCCCAACTCCAAGTCATACCTGCAGGGAATGGTTTACTCTCTTTATGTGTAACGTAACCTGAATTTGCAGGATCATCTGGATTTCCTAAAGGGTCTCCTACTGTTTTTGTAACAGTCAATCCTTGAATTGGGTTTAATTGTGCATCTGGTTTACTTTCCAACCTCGTTCCAGAAGCCGCATACACATATGCCTGAGTCGCAGTAATAGATTTTCCTTCCTTAGCAGTTACCGCCATAGTTCCTGCTCTTTGAGCTTGCTCATCCGTAACATCATCTCTTAAACGCATCTTAACATGATATTTATAAGCGTAATTTTGTCCACCGCTTACCGTTAATACGTGAGAATATGACAAATCAGGATAAGATCCATTTGGATTATTATTTAATCGAATAATACGATTTAGGTCTGGATTATTTTCTAAATCTTTCAACATTTCTTGTCGTTTACTATTATTATTCGGACCACCATCTAATTGATAAAGACTAATTCGGTCTCCCCATTGTCTTCTCGTACTATCATCCTGATTAGTTCTATTTCTCAAAACCTTTTCAAGTGCATTATACGTGTCTACTTTAGTAAAATTTCCATGATTTTCAGAAAGTCTTCCTGCTCCTGCGTGATTTCGATAACGTTCATAGTAAGCCTCAGCAATGGTATCTCCTACATATTTACCACCTTTATATAAAATATCACGAGGAGGGTAGAACCAAAATGCATTTCCTCTTGACCCATTCAAAGCATGACCATCATTTTGGAAGTAAACATCATAAGTAATATATTTCTTATTACCTTCCTTACTATATCTTGCGGTCATAAATGTTTTATCAATTGTTCGAGCACGTGCACCAGTAGTTGTTCCACCACCATCAAATTTATCCTCTGAAATATACTCTTTAACATTGTACAACGCACCTTCTACGCGTACATCATTTGCTCTAAAGCTAACCCCTTCACCCATTCTTTGACCATTACGTGAGTCATGAGATCCAGTATTAGCAATCGTATTTTTTCCTTCTTTTACTACTTTTTCAGGGGCATTAGCCTTCGGCATTGAAGATAATACAAACAGTTTTTCATTAAGTTTTTTAGCTACTGCATCAATTTCAGCTTGTGTCAACTCAAGACTATTGTTATTAAGTACACTATTAGCTTTTTCTAAATCTGCTTGAATTGCAGCAAGGGTCGAAGCTGGAGCTTTTTCTTTGTTGACTTTATCCAAGAGTTCTTGAACTTTTGTAATACTAGCTTGTAACTGAAACTTATCTAATGTTTGTTTCTCCGTCACTTTATCACCACTAGCATCTTTAGTTACAGTTATGGTGCTAGTAGATGTGCCGTTATTTAGAGGATTAGCCTCTACGGCTTCTTTATTTTCAGATGTTTTCTCTCTTTCCTTAGTTTCCTTGGCTACCTCAACTTTTTCAGTTTCCTTGGTTTCCTCATTTTTTGATTTTGGAGCAGACTCTATCAGAGGCGATTTCTCCTCACTTGGATTCGCTGCGCCTATGGCAGGTTGGTTTTTAGCATCTACAACATCCGCACTAACGGCATGCGCACCCAAAAACATCAGTGCAGCTACAGCTACTGAAGCCGCACCGAAACTATACTTACGAATAGAAAAGCGCAAAACTTTTTCACGTTGATGACGCTTGATTCTATTGAGTGAATTTGATTTATTTTCCATTGTTCCTCCTTATGTTAAAACACAAATTCAAATTAAAAAGCAATATTCCCTCTAGGAATAAAACAATAAAAACCACTATGATGGACATTTGGCATCACAGCTATCACAGTTCAATTATAACATTTTTAACATATTCAATCAATCAAAATGGTATAAATATAGCTGTTTTCAAGAAATTTCAAGAAATTCCAAGAAAGCGCAACCAACAAGGATATAATAATTAAAAATAAGTATCCATAACAATAGATATCCAACCCTTAATTTTAGAACATCCTTCAAACGTCTCCTGTAAATATAAACTTATATTATTTAAAAATAAAATTCATAAACTTACGGCTTATAAACAAAAATATGATAGTTTTAATTAAAAAACCAATTATTTATTCATTATGCTTATCATTTCAAAGTATATCCTTATACAACGATATTTCTTGAATAGACTATCAACAAAAGTGGAACTTTGATTTCAAATGAGTATAGTGGATTGAAGCTAGAGTAGTATAAGACAACTTCTAATTCATTTTATACTTCTCTTCAAACCACGTTAACGTCACCTTGCCGTAGATATATGTAACTGACTTCGTCAATCTTATCTACAACCTCAAAGCAGTGCTTTGATCAACCTGCGGCTAGTTTCCTAGTTTGCTCTTTGATTTTCATTGAGTATTAGAAATTTATCTAAGTCCTCTAATCGATTTGTGCACATTTTATTTCAACCCACTATCTCTTAGTACGATTATTGATATCTACTTTTTCGAGAATATAATAACAGCCTTGCACCTCTTGAAATGAGGAACAAGGCTGTTTCTTGATCTTTTACATTCATTGTCCACTTAACAATGAACAGTTCATATTTTGACTACATTTTTACTCTAGTCTTCTTTTTTCTTTCCAAGAGCAAGTCCGAGACCGCCTAATATACCAAGAAGTCCTAGAGATGCAAGAGTCGCATTTGATTCTGTTCCTGTATTTGGCAATACATTTTGAGAATCTTTTGATTTAACTCCATTATCAATAGCATCTGTAGTATTTTCTTGATTTGCATTCGGAGTAACTGCATTTGGAGTTGGAGTAGCTGGTGTTGGTGTAGGTGCATCTTGACCAGAACCTCCATTAGTATCTGCTGTAACTGGAGTTGCTGGAGTTGGAATTGTTGGTGCAGGTGTATCTTGACCAGAATTTCCATTAGTATCAGGTGTCACTGGCGCAACTGGAGTTGGAGTTGTTAGCTCAGGTGTATCTTGACCAGAATCTTCATTAGTATCTGGTGTGACTGGAATTGTATTTGTAGTTCCACTTACTTTGTTGAAAATGTAGGTAATTGCTGGTTCATTTTCAGCAATCACAGTTCGTACAAATTCATATCCTGGAATTGATCCATGTTCAGCATCCTTTTCATTACCTGTCTTAAGGGATGGTTTCAACACATTTCCAGATTCATCAATCCAGCGAACCTCAATCATTAGCTCTGGCAATTCAATTGAATCCGGTAATACACCGTTTTCAGCTGTTACCTTAGGTGGAGTTGATGGAATTGGAGTTGGAGTTCCACTTACTTTGCTGAAAATGTGGGTCATGACGGGTTCATTTTCAGCAATCATTGTTCTTACAAATTCATATCCAGGAATTGATCCATGTTCAGTATCCTTTTCACTACCTGTCTTAAGGGATGGTTTCAACACATTTCCAGCTTCATCAATCCATCGAACCTCAATCATTAGCTCTGGCAATTCAATTGAATCCGGTAATACACCATTTTCAAAAATTGTTACCTTAGGAACTTCCACAGATGGTTTACCTGGTTCTGTAATCTTACCTGTACCTGGTACTTTACCTTCTGGTAATTCACTGTTTGGTACTTTACCTTTACCATCTTCACCGATTGTGACTGTGATTGGCTTGTCGCCTTTAACTGGAATTTCTACAGTAGTTCCTGGTGGGTAGGTTGAGCCATCTGGTTTCTTAGGTGTTACTGTAACGTCACCTGTCTTAGGATTTTGTTCTAACTCTACTGTTGGTTCTTTCCTTGTTCCATAAGTTCGAACAGTTGTTGGAGTTACCTTACCTGTTTTTGGATCAACTTCATAGGTAGTGGTATCAATTACATCGAGACCTTCAGAATCTTTAGATTGTTCAACCTTAGTTTTTGCACCAACTTTAACGATTGTCTTACCTGCTGGGCTGACTACTGGGTTATCAACGTGTTCTGTAATATGACCGTCGTTTGAATCTACATCGTACGTGGTTGTAGTAACTGTTTTACCTTTTTTACCCTCAGTACGCTCATCTGGTGTACCGAATTCTTTTTCAACATCTTTAACATATTCCACTTCTGGTTCAATCGGCATTTCTACGACTTTGTCTTTGGCACCAACTTTAACGACTGTATTCGTTGGTTCTTTCGTACGAACTGGCTTGCCTACTGTTGGAGTAATAGCTCCTGTCTTCGGATCTACTGTGTACGTTGTGGTGATGGTTTCTTCTCCAGGAGTTCCTTCTTTTCTAACTGGTTCTGAATCTTTGTCACGACTATCATCTTTTTCATAGACAACAGGGGATGGTACAGGTCTTGTCTCAGTCGTTGATTCTTTGCTGGTTCCATAAGTTCGAACCGTTGTTGGAGTTACCTTACCTGTTTTTGGATCAACTTCATAAGTAGTGGTATCGATCACATCACGACCTTCAGGATCTTTAGATTGTTCAACCTTAGTTTTAGCTCCTACTTTAACAATTGTCTTACCTACTGGGGTGACGACTGGGGTGCCAACGTGCTCTGTAATATGACCGTCCGTTGGATCTACATCGTAAGTGGTTGTAGTAACTGTTTTACCTTTTTCACCCTCAGTACGCTCATCTGGTGTACCGAAGTCTTTTTCAACATCTTTAACGTATTCCACTTCTGGTTCAATCGGCGTTTCTACGACTTTGTCTTTGGCACCAACTTTAACGACTTTTGGTACCATTTCTGTTCTACTAACGATCGGTGTTCCATCCGTTACCGTACCATTAGTTTCATTAACAAGTGTTGATGTTGTTGTTACTACCTTACCTTCAGATCCATTATTAGTGACCGTATTAGTTCCTACATCTTTGGTTTTATCTGCTTCATACCGTGTTGTTACCGGAATTATTTTGGTTACGACTTTGGATTTGACGCCATTTGGACTGGCAATGTCTTTCCTTACTGTTGGAGTAAGGACACCTGTGCTTGCATTCACTTCGTAAGTTGTAGTCTTCTTAACAACGTCATCGCCGTCTTTTAGGTATTCAACCTCATCTTTAGCTGGCACTTTGACCACTGTCGGAGTTGACGATTTGATAACTGGTTGGCCTTCATGCGGAATAAGACTACCGTCTGCAGGGTTAACAGTATAGGTTGTGGTTACTGTACTTGTTCCTAGTGTACCAGCTGTTGTTACATTAGCTTCACCTTTAGCTCTTGTGGCGTCTTTTTCATAACGAACACTTGGCTCGATTTGCTTAACAATAACTGTTGATTTGGCACCATTTGGACTGACAATGTCTTTCCTTACTGTTGGTGTCAAGTCACCTGTACTTGCATTGACTTGGTAGCTGGTTGTCTTCTTAACAACATCATCGCCTTCTTTGAGGTATTCAACCTCGTCTTTAGCTGGCACCTTGACCACTGTAGGAGTCGAAGGGATGGTAACAGGTTGGCCTTCATGCGGAATAAGTCTACCATCTGTAGGTTTAACTGTATAGGTTGTGGTTACTGTACTTGTTCCTGGTGTACCAGCTGTTGTTACATTAGCTTCACCTTTGGCTTTTGTGGCGTCTTTTTCATAACGAACACTTGGCTCTATTGATGTAACGATAACTTTAGATTTAGCGCCATTTCGCTTGAAGATTTCTGTTGTCTCTGTTGGAGTAAGGTTACCTGTACTCGCATTGACCGCGTAAGTTATGGTTTTCTTAACAACGTCATCGCCTTCTTTGAGATATTCAACCTCATCTTTGGCTGGCACCTTGACCACTGTCGGAGTTGAAGGTTTGATAACTGGTTGTCCTTCATGCGAAACAAGGCTACCATCTGTAGGATTAACAGTATAAGTTGTAGTTACTGTACTTGTCCCTGGAGTACCAGCTGTTGTTACATTAGCTTCACCTTTAGCTCTTGTGGCGTCTTTTTCATAACGAACACTTGGCTCAAGTGGCGTAACCACAACTGTTGATTTAGCACCATTTCTCTTGAAGATTTCTGTTGTCTCTGTTGGAGTCAGGTCACCTGTACTTGCATCGACTTGGTAGCTGGTTGTCTTCTTAATAACGTCATCGCCTTCTTTGAGGTATTCAATCTCATCTTTGGCTGGGACCTTGACCACTGTAGGAGTCGAAGGGATGGTAACAGGTTGGCCTTCATGCGGAATAAGGCTACCATCTGTCGGATTCACAGTATAAGTTGTAGTTACTGTGTTTGTCCCTGGAGTACCAGATACTGTGACTTTTGATCCTCCTTTAGCCTTCGTGGAGTCTTTCTCATAACGTACACTTGGCTGTATTGGCGTAACCACAACCTTAGATTTAGCACCATCTTTCTTGAACACTTCATCAAGTGTATTTTTAGTAATCTGTCCTGTATCAGGATCTTTCATACTCACAGTTGTTGACTTAATGATGTCATCTCCGCGTTTACTATATACAGCAGTTTCTCCAACTTTTTCTACAGATTTAACTGTTGTAATTTTTTTATCTTGATAACCTGTCCCATCTAAAGAAATTCGTTTCCCAGATATAAACTCTGATCGTCTATTAATCATATCGGCTTCAAAATAAGAACGTGAACTATGACCTCCACTGGTTCGTCCAACATTTATAACAACATCACTATCATTGCTGACACCTTTTCTTATCGTCGAATCATTATCAACAATATAATGAGTCAATTTCCCTGACTTAGCTATTTTTTTGCTATCTAAACCTTTCTGCCAAAAGTCACGACCAGAAACCAAACTTGTCACTACTTTTGGGGCATTAAATGTTGTTCCTTTTTTTAATACATTATTATAAAAGTTTCTATAAGTCTGCTGTTCTTTAGGAGACATGACCCTGCTGTCAGAATATGCCAACTGATAGGCTTCAACCATTGCCCGTTGTACTAAATATCCTCCTAAAGAATGGCCTGTCAAATAAAGATTGGTAATACTCTTATCTTTGGCTAGTTCACGCATGATATTTTCTGCATCTTTCCCTTGTTGAGGATTGCTTCCTGTTCCAAGTCTTATATCAGCTCCTATATCTTTGGCATCACTTGTTCCACGAAAGGCTAATACTTGTGCAGTTCCATTTGGTAAATATGAAAAATCACTCTTAGTTTCATACAAAACAGCATCTAGTCCACTGGAGGTATGGTAACTTTTCTTCCTTTCCCAATAAGGCCCCAATTCCTTATTCATCATCATATACTCATAACGTGGTCTACTGTCACCATTCTTTTTATATAACTCTGATTCTGTTAAGGGTTTCTTATGATCCAGCACTCTATCAATATAATTATCATCACGGTAGGACAATTCCATGAACATAATCATATCGCGCTCACTGACGTTCCATTTTAATTTTTCATCTGGTTTTTCTTTACTGTCAATAATACCATCACCATCAGTATCTTCTAATAAGGGATGACTATTATAGCCTACATACTTTTTCCCGTCTTTTTCATAAATATAAAGTTCTTCTTTATCCTTCAAGTAGTCATTATCTGTATAAGATTCTGGACTTAATTGAGGGCCGTTTAACAATAAACTATCAAGCTTATTACCTTCTGAACCGATTACTCCTGCTTTTATTTGCTTAGCATACTCATCAGTTAATTCATACTTTTTAACCTCGGAAGGATTCGATGCTGCTCTCACCGCTGGAGTGCTTGATCTGTCTTCACCCGCCACGAAATCCCTTGTGGTCAAGCTATTATTTTCCTTATCCCCAGATCTGACGGGTTCTGTAGTCCTTGTAGATCCTATTGGAACATCTCTGGTATCTAACTCAGAAGAAGTATTATTTTGATTACCTGGTATAGGTTGCACTTCTTCTCTTTTCTCCACAGAAGGTAGAGAATTTTCCGTAGAAGCAAGCACTCCCTGAGATGGTGTAAACAAGGCAATTCCTATTAATACAGAAGCCACTCCAACAGAAAACTTTCGAATCGAAAAACGTTGACGTTTATTAAAAATATCTTTCATTTTACCAACTTTCTTTCTAACTATTTTTTTACAAAATAGAGGGTTCTAATATTTTGCCTTGACAGAAAACTAGATCATTTCTTGACTAAAATTTTAGAGCTTTTCCTCTACTTGATTATAAGCTACTACATTGATTTCTAATCATAGAAAAATGGATTGCTTAATATTACTAAAATATCAGTAAAATATAAAAAAATGTAAATATTTTACTTTCAACACTGCCATTATACCATAAAAAATCATAACACTCATGTGTTTTAAAAAAGGTTTGTCAAAAAGTTTTCAAAATCAAAAAACGCATAATATCAGGTCTTGAAAACCTTAATACTATGCGTTTTATCTTATACAATTTACTAGATTTGCAACTACTATTGGATTTTTATCCAACTCTGTCAAATCTAGATTTTTTCTTCTTTGATATCAATCACAATCTCTTCTGCTTGGTCAAGAATTTCTGCCTTTTCTTGCCATTGCTCCTTGAGGTTATTGAATTGATTTTTTGATGCTTCTGTTGCTTGACGAGCACATGATTTGGCTTGAGCAAGTACACTGTCCACAGTGATTTCACCTGACTCTACCTGTTCTTTGGTTTTCAGAACAAAATCTGTAGCCTGCTCCTTAACTTCTGTCAGTTTTTCACAGACTTGCTCCTTGGCATACTCAGGATCTTCTCTCAAATCATCTAGAAAATCTTGAGCCTGACTGCAAACTTGTTTGCCCTTGTCGCTTGTTAAAAACAAGGCAAGAGCTGCACCTGAAACGGTTCCTAAAAGGATTGAGGATAGTTTACCCATAAGGATTCTCCTTTTTTATTTTTTGAAAAATTTACTTGCAAGACGAAGAGCTGACAGACTTGCACCAGTCTTGAGTGTTTTTGAACCTGCTGATGAAGCTTTCTTGCTCAAGACACGCGCATGGTCATTGAGGTCTGAAACAGATAGGGATAAATCTGCAACAGCACTGAAGAGTGGATCAATCGTTGCCACCTTGACATTGATATCATCTGCCAAGACATTAACCTTAGCCAGCAATTCATTGGTATGATGCAAGGTCACATCCACATCTGAAGTTAAGGTTTTAATCGTCTTCTCTGTTTCATCGATAACACGGCCAAGCTTTTGTACAGTAATGATTAGATAGACTAAAAAGACAATCAAAGCTAGGGCAACAAGAATATATGCAACTTCTAACATTTAGTTTTCCTCCTCTGAAATATAGTAAGGGGCCTTCTTTCGATTTTGATATAGAATGATAAAAATACCAAGACCGATAAGGACAACTGATAGCCATTGAGACACTCGAAGACCAAAGAACATGAGACTATCTGTCCGCATACCTTCGATGACCATACGACCGAAACCATACCAAATCAAATAGAAAGCAGTGATATGACCTCGTCTAAGGCTCTTCCATTTTCGTCTAAAAATCAGAATCAAGGCAAATCCAAGAAGATTCCATAGAGACTCATAAAGGAAGGTTGGCTGACGATAGCTCCCCTCAATATACATCTGGTCACGAATAAAGCCAGGTAGATAATCCAGATTATCCACTGCTGCACCATAGGCTTCTTGGTTAAAGAAATTGCCCCAGCGACCCAAACTTTGGGCAATCATGACGCTAGGCGCCGCAATATCTAGGAAATCCCAAGTATTGATGAGTTTACGATCAGCAAAGATATAGAGTACAATAGCCCCAGTTATCAAACCACCGTAAAAAGCCAAACCACCATTCCAAATGGCAAAAATTTCTCCCAAGTTCTGACTATAGTAATCAAAACGGAAAATAACATAATAGAGACGTGCTCCTAAAATAGCCAAAGGAAAGGCTATCAAGATAAAATCTAAAATATCGTCTGGTATGATCTTCTTTCTAGGTGCTTCTTTCATGGTCAAATAAACCGCAAGAATCAAGCCTGTCACAATACACAAGGCATACCAACGAATGGCTAGAGGGCCTAGATGAATAGCAATTGGATCAAGCATTAGGCACCTCGTTTTGAGCAATAAGATTGGTCAAGCGTTCTTCGAACAAACGAGTCGCATCAAAGCCCATTTCCTTGGCACGATAGTTCATAGCAGCAGCCTCAATCACAACAGAAATATTACGACCTGTTTTAACTGGAATACGAATACGAGGAATAGATACGCCAGAAATTTTAAGTTCCTCTGCATTGTTTCCAAGACGATCAAAGGTTTTATGTGTATCGTAATTTTCCAAATAAACAGCCAACTGGACTTGTGAAGAATCCTTGACGGCACTCGCACCGTAGAGGCTCATAACATCGATAATCCCAACCCCACGAATTTCAATCAGGTGTCTCAAGATTTCAGCCGGTTCACCCCAAAGGGTAATCTCGTCCTTGGCAAAGATGTCTACGCGATCATCTGCTACCAAGCGGTGACCACGTTTGACAAGCTCTAGACCTGTCTCACTTTTACCAATTCCACTATCGCCCTGAATCAAGACACCCATACCATAGATATCCATCAAGACACCGTGCACACTGGTACGTTCTGCCAAACGAGAATCCAAATAGCTAGATAACTCTCCAGACAATCGACTGGTCGCCGTACGGCTAGTTAAAATAGCAATCTTACATTCTCTAGCTGCCTTTAGCATCTCCTCAGGAACCACCAAACCACGAGCAACAATAACCGCAGGTGTCTCAGGTAGAAACATTTTTTTCAAGACTTGGTAACGGTTGTGAGAGGACATCGAAACGAGATAGGACCACTCCTTCATTCCCAAGAGCTGGATTCGCTCAGGCGTATAATAGTCAAAATAGCCCGTCATTTCAAGACCAGGTCGCGTAATGTCCGCGGTATTAATTTCCTTTTCAAGTAATTCTGGTTCGCCATAGACAATGTCTAGTCTAAGCTTTTCAATCACTTCTTTTACTAAAACCGACATCATTTCCTCCTTCAAATGATTTCTTCTCTCTATTATATCAAATTGTAGGAGGATATTTCAGATTTTTGCAGGCTTTGAAGTATTTATTTATACTCAATGAAAATCAAAGAGCAAACTAGGAAACTAGCCGCAGGTTGCTCAAAACACCGTTTTGAGGTTGTAGATGAAACTGACGAAGTCAGCTCAAAGCACTGCTTTGAGGTTGTAGATGAAACTGACGAAGTCAGTAACCATATCTACGGCAAGGCGACGTTGACGAGGTTTGAAGAGATTTTCGAAGAGTATTGAAAGAAAAAAGACTAGATTTCTCCAGCCTTTCATTTCTAATTAGAATTTTTTACGTTTACGAGCTGCTTCTGATTTACGTTTACGTTTTACAGAAGGTTTTTCATAGAATTCACGTTTGCGTGTTTCTTGAAGAGTACCAGCTTTAGTAACCGCACGTTTGAAACGACGAAGTGCGTCGTCAAGAGATTCATTCTTACGTACTACTGTTTTAGACATTTTTTTCACTCCCTTCAAGTTCAAGATCTATTCTATTTTACACGTAAAGGGAATAATTGTCAAGAAAAAATGCGGTTTAATTTTGATTTTTTCTTCCATTTATACAAGAGTTGAAAGCGTTCAATAGAATATTGCTTTTTATTTTTCAAGTAAGCTAAGCGCCTCAGCATCCGCAATAATCGTCACATCAGGGTGATTTTGGAGGCTACTTGCTGGTAGGTTCTCGGTCACTGGACCAGACACGGTGCCGGCAATGGCTTCTGCTTTTGATTCGCCGTAAGCAAAGAGAATAATTGACTTGGCATCCAAGATGTTTTTAATTCCCATTGAAATGGCTTGGGTTGGGACGTCTTCAATCTTGTCAAAAAAGCGCGCATTGGCTTCAATAGTAGACTGGTCAAGCTCTACAAGGTGTGTTTGACTGTCAAATGGAGTCCCAGGCTCATTAAATCCGATATGTCCATTGCGACCGATTCCCAAGATTTGAAGGTCAACTGGATGGTCGGCCAAAATTTGGTTGTAGCGTTCAACTTCAGCTTCAGCATTGTCCTTAACCCCACGAGGCAAGAAACTTTCTTTAAATGGTTTTTGGTTAAACAAGTTTTCTTGCATGAAGTAACGATAAGACTGTGGGTTGTCCCCATCAAGCCCTACATACTCATCTAGGTTGACACTGGTTAGATTTGAAAAATCAAGGTCGCTCTCAACAATTTCCTTGTAAAATTCAAGTGGACTACTTCCTGTTGCAAGTCCTAGGGTTTGAGCGCCGTTGGCCAATTTTTCCTTCAAAATCTCAAAAGCAACTTTTCCACCTTCGATTTGGTTTTCAACTTTAATAACTTTCATCTTTTCATCCTCCGTTTTAATCTATATTTATTATATGGTATAGACCGATTTTTGTCAAGTGAAAACGATTTAATTTCTAAAAAAAGAGCGTCCAAACTTGAAACATGTTATAATGGATAGGATTAGAACTTAGAAAGAATGAACAGATATATGAATACAGCTGATTTTGATTTCCACTTACCCGAGGAATTGATTGCCCAAACGCCTCTTGAAAAACGAGATGCTTCTAAACTCCTCATTGTCAACCGTGAGACGGGAGAAATGCAGGATAAACACTTCCATTCTATTATTGATATGCTGGAACCTGGCGATGCCCTTGTCATGAATGACACCCGCGTTCTCCCTGCCCGCCTCTATGGTCAAAAGGAAGAAACTGGAGGTCATGTGGAACTTCTCCTGCTCAAAAATACTAGTGGAGATGAGTGGGAAGTTCTGGCTAAACCTGCCAAACGCCTCAAGGTCGGGACTCGTGTCAGCTTTGGTGATGGTCGCCTCAGCGCTGTCGTTACGGAAGAATTGACCCACGGTGGTCGTATTGTCCGCTTTGATTACCAAGGAATTTTCCTAGAAGTTTTGGAAAGTCTGGGTGAAATGCCGCTACCACCTTATATCCATGAAAAACTGGATGACCGCGAACGCTATCAAACTGTTTACGCCAAGGAAAGTGGCTCTGCTGCAGCACCTACTGCTGGTCTCCACTTCACCAAAGAACTGCTGGCAGAAATCCAAGCCAAGGGTGTTCATCTAGTCTATCTGACGCTTCATGTCGGGCTCGGAACCTTTAGACCCGTTTCAGTTGACAATCTGGACGAACATGAAATGCACTCAGAATTCTACCAACTTTCTGAGGAAGCTGCTGCCACCCTTCGCTCGGTTAAAGAAAATGGAGGTCGCGTCATCGCTGTTGGAACCACTTCTATCCGCACCTTGGAGACTATTGGTTCTAAATTTGATGGGCAAATCCAAGCAGATTCTGGCTGGACCAATATCTTTATCAAACCTGGCTATGAATGGCAGGTCGTAGATGCCTTCTCAACCAACTTCCACCTGCCAAAATCAACTCTGGTCATGTTAGTTTCTGCCTTTGCAGGTCGCGAATTAGTCTTAGATGCCTACCACCATGCCATCCAAGAACACTACCGCTTCTTTAGTTTTGGCGATGCCATGTTTATCTATTAATTTCATAATGAAAAAACGCATATTATCAGGCATTATAAAACCTTGATAGTATGCGTTTTGTAATAGATAAAAAATAAATTAGTCTGTTCTCAAGCTCGGATCTTTCAAACTCTGCACACTGGCATTTATTACCGCACCGACAATCAAAATCTTAGCGATAAGAATAAACCAGAACATCATGACCACCACGACAATGGAACTGAAAAAACGGACGTCCACTAGGTGATTGACATAATTGTTGACATAGACTGAAAAGATATTAAGTAGTAAGACCAGAGTCAGCATGACAAAGGCACTACCCGGCAATACAGAGCGAATTCGTCGGACCTTAACATTAGGCAGGAAATAATAAAGCATGACCAAGATTGCAAAAATCAAAGCATAGACCAAAGGGCCTGTTAGGTCTTGCAGATAATCAAAGAGAGGACTATCCGATTTCCAGTAACTTTTGATAAGGTTGAGAAGCATGCGACCAAAAACACTCAAAAATAGAGCCAAGGCAAAGAGAATCTGTAAGCCAAAACTGACAAACAAACTCATGAGTTGATGAGAAATCATCCCACGATTTTTTGCTACTCCGTAAGCTTTATTAAAGGCTTTCTGTAGGAAATTCATGGATTTTGAAAAGGTCCAGAGGGCTGACAAAACCGCAAAACTCAATAAACCCGTTGACGGTTGGGTCAGCACTTCTGTAATAATCTTTGCGACCACATCATACATGGTATCGGGCAAGAATTCATTGACTACCTTTAAAAAATTGGAAACTGGAATCTGAAAATAAGGGAGGATATTGACCACCACCAAAAGAAGGGGAAAAATCGAAATCAACCAATAGTAGGCTACGGCGACACTGGTCAACTCACTATCTGATGCTTGATAATAATGCAAAAAAGCTTTTACTAAAGGCTTGTCTATCAGCTCTTTCCACCACTTTTTCATATCACACTCCTTCACTTACAATCTTATACTCAATGAAAATCAAAGAGCAAACTAGGAAGCTAGCCGCAGGTTGCTCAAAGCACAGCTTTGAGGTTGCAGATAAAGCTGACGTGGTTTGAAGAGATTTTCGAAGAGTATTAACTAATTTCTTCTTACCAATTCCATCATATCATAAGGCAGGGTATTGGCAGCTTCCTTCAAGGAATAGTTCTCTAAGTTATTGACATTTTGTCGTAACTTCTTGGCATACTTGGTCGTAATCAATCGTTTTTCTTCATATTCGAATATCAACTTGCGCTCCAAATAATAGCCTCTCAGCATTTCATCGATATTGTTGGGTTTAACACGATTGATAACCCGTTCGACAAAGGCACCACTGGTGATGATAGCTGTTTCTCGGAGACGAGAATCCTGCATGAAGCTGATTAAAGAACTCTTATAAACCCCTTTAAGGTTCTCCAAACTTTCGATAATCATCTCTGTATTTTCTAGATAGAGCTCTGCAATTTGGTCATAGTCAAGGGCTCTAAGTTTCTGTGATTCTTCATTTTTCCAACTGCGAAAGGTCTTTCCTAAGGTAAAGACTTCGTGAAGGAGAAAACGTAAAATCCGCAAGGAAACAAGGAAATAATAGGTCAATCGTGAAGCAAACTTGCGATTGATACTTTGTTCCATGTTTTTCAAATAACGTTGATAAACTCGATAGGCACGCTCACTCATCTTGCCTTCTTCGTAGGCCTGTTCTAGACCATCACTTTCAATACTGAGGATGAGAAGTTTTAAGGCCTCCCAGTCTTCTTGAGCCCCCTTATTTTCTTGGCTCAGGATGAGATTTTCAATACGTCCATGATAATTGTCAATAGCCGCATAGAGGGGAAGTTTATTTCTGGTGCCTTCCAACTCTTTTTCCAACTCTAGCGTTACTTCATTCAAAATGCCGATATGCATGAGATAATCCTTGCTTTCTTCCTGTTCATCAGAAAGATGAGGCAAGACCACGAGGCCTGTTAAAAAGCTGACAAGCGTCACACCTGCGACAAGGAAAAGTAAGAGAGGATACTCCTGCTCTAGATTACTTGGTATCAAAAGAATCGTAGCAATCGACACCGTTCCCTTGACACCTGAAAAGGTCAAAAGAAGCATGTCCTTCATATACTTATTTAGCTTTTTCTTGAGACGTCTGGTTCTATAGGCATAGTAGCAATAAATCATGACAAAACGAATAGCAAAGAGGACAAAGGTAAGGGCGACAAGAGATACCAGCAAGAGTAGAGGATTATAAATTGGATTGGTTAAAATAGGCTCTGCTATCATTTCCAACTCTATTCCCAAAATCACAAAGACAGAACCGTTGAGCATAAAAGTCACTGTATGCCAGACTGTCTCAGTCACCGTATCCACTTGGGCTTCTAGAAGTGTAATTTTCTTAAAACGGCTTGCCTTTAAAATCCCAGCAACCACAACGGCAATAATCCCTGAAACATGAACTTCTTCTGCCAGGAAGAAGGTCACCAGAGGCAAACTCAATTCTAATAAAAGTTCGCTGGCAATATCCGTTGCGCGCACACTTAACAAAAAAGTATGGAGGAAACGATTGGTCATGGCTGTTAAAAAGCCAATCAAAAAACCACCTAGAATTGAAAAGATGAGCGAGCTACCAGCTTGTCCAAGGGAAAAGGCTCCAGTTGTCCAAGCCGCCAAGGCCACCTGAAAAGCCACCAAGCCAGAAGCATCATTCAAGAGACCTTCACCTTTGAGGATATTGGACACGCGCTTAGGAAAGCTAAAACGCTCCGAAAGAGAAGCAAAGGCAACCAAGTCCGTAGGGCCAAGAGCTACCCCAACAGCCAAGCAAGCCGCCAAGGGGAGACTGAGCCAAAGAAGATGGGCCAAGCCACCCAAACTCAGGGTCGAGATAAAAATCACTGGAAATATGAGATAAACAATGATTCGCCAGTGTTTTAAAATAGCTGTAATGTCCGCTTCTTCCGACTCTCGAAAAAGCAAGGGCCCGATAACCAGGGCCAAAAACAACTCTGTATTGAGGTGAAAGTCGGTATTGGGTAAAAAGAGACCAATCACAATTCCCAAAAGAATTTGCACCAAAGGGAGAGGCAAAAAGGGCAGGAGTTTATTGGTTGTACTTGAGACAATCAAGACCACTAAAAATAGGATGAGGTAAATCAGTAATTCCACGCAAGACCTCCTTAATCTTTTTTACAACAAGATTCAAATATCTCCTTCTGCTCTTTGATTTTTTGGTCAATCTTGGAACAGTCTTTGTGCTCAATTTTTCTCTGGCACCGTTCCATTTCAAGAGCAACTAATTTTTTCTTGATTTTAAGCATTTTTTTGCTCATATGCGCTTGATCTAGCACGCCTACCGCTCGTTCATGGTGGGTTGATTCAACAAAATTCTGGCGCATGGTATCCAGCTTTTCACGTAGGTATTGTTTATCCATGTCTATATCTCTCTAATTTTTCAATCATTACTAAAAACGGTGGGTTGTTGACTTGGTTTAAAGTTCGGTAAATGGCAACTGTGTACTCTTGTTGGTTCAACTGGCTAACAAAATCCAAGACAGCATCCCTCTCGAGATCTCCTCCATTATGACCGTAGTAGATCATAATAGCAATTCGTCCACCTTTGACAAGTAAGCTACACAGCTTTTCTAATGCTTCAATAGTCGTCTGAGGTCGGGTGATGACAGACTTATCAGCTGATGGTAAATAGCCCAGATTGAAAATCCCTGCCTTGGCTTCTGTCACAAACTGGTCCAGTGTCTCATGACCTTGCAAGATTAACTGGGCATTTGTCATTCCAGCTTGGTTCAAATGCTCCTTGGTCTTTTCCAAGGCTTGTTCCTGAATATCAAAAGCATAGACTTGCTTGGCTAGCTTGGCCAGAAAAAGCGTGTCATGGCCATTTCCCATAGTCGCATCCACTACGATATCCTCTTTTGTAACTACTTCAGCCAAAAAATCATGTGCCATCTCAAGTGGTCTTTTCATTTTCAAACTCCTGTTTTACAGCCTTGCATCCTTGAACACTTCCACGACGTCGCATTTCAGTTTCAATAGCATTTAGCACTTCCCATTTATTGAGGCTCCACATAGGCCCAATCAGCATATCTCTAGGTGCATCTCCTGTGATTCGATGGATAACGATATGCTTGGGAATGATTTCCAGTTGATCACAGATGACCTTAACATATTCGTCCTGACTCATCAACTGTAAACGTCCTTCGTGGTAATCTCGTTGCATACGAGTATTTGTCATAAGATGGAGCAAATGCAGTTTAATCCCTTGAATATCGTTATCCGTGACACAGCGACGGACATTTTCAATCATCATCTCATAGGTTTCACCAGGCAAGCCATTAATAAGATGGGAAACAATCTCAATCTTGGGATACTTTCTCAAACGCTTGACCGTCTCCACGTACAACTCATAAGAGTGGGCACGGTTAATCAGGTCAGAGGTTGTTTCATAAGTGGTCTGCAAGCCCAATTCAACCGTCACATGCATTCGCTCCGACAACTCAGCCAAATATTCGATGGTTTCGTCTGGTAAACAGTCTGGGCGTGTTCCGATATTGATTCCTACCACACCTGGCTCATTGATAGCCTGCTCATAGCGCTCTCGGATGATTTCTACCTTTTCATGGGTGTTGGTAAAATTTTGAAAATAAACCAGATACTTCTGAACATCCGGCCACTTACGGTGCATAAAGTCAATTTCCTTATAAAATTGCTCACGAATAGGCGCATCCGGTGCTACGATAGCATCTCCAGAACCTGAAACTGTACAAAAAGTACAGCCTCCATGAGCCACAGTCCCATCACGATTGGGACAGTCAAACCCCGCATCAATAGGGACTTTAAAGGTCTTTTCTCCAAAGAGTTTTCGATAATAATCATTCAAGGTATTATAAGATTTCATAACTTTCATTATAACAAAAATCACCCACAATCTCAAAAGCCTGACTTTCCTATAAATTCCTCTGTTTCTCGTTTCCTTTAGCAATTTTTTATGATACAATATGGATATGATTTTAATGAAATTAGCATCTATTTTATTATTGATACTGACTTTAGTAGTCTGCATCATCATAACCAAACTTTTTAGATTAAAAAAACTAGGACGAAATTTTGCGGATTTGGCCTTTCCAGTCTTGGTATTTGAGTATTACCTGATTACAGCTAAAACCTTTACCCATAATTTCCTCCCTAGACTGGGCCTAGCCCTCTCACTCCTAGCCATTATTCTCGTTTTTTTCTTTCTTTTGAAAAAACGTAGCTTTTACTATCCTAAATTCATCAAATTCTTCTGGCGTGCAGGATTCTTAGTAATCCTTGTCATGTATATCGAGATGATTGTTGAATTGATGGCTCAGAAATAAAAAACTAAATCAAAAACACCTCAATCAAACTGAATACAGTGATTGAAGTGTTTTTTTCTTTATATACTTTTTCATCAATTCCTATTTTCTTTATCAGGAAATAGAGAGCCAATACCTACACAAGCTAGCACACCTGCTCCAATCACCAAGCCACTTGAAATTGGCAAAAGGTCCAAAATTGCATTCGCAATAATAAAGTCAATAATCAAACACATCAGACTAGCCTTGTAATCCTTTTTCAAAAGATTCTCTAGAGTGAAAAAGAGGAACAAGCCTACCGGAATCAATGACCAGAGGTTAATGTCCAAAGTTGGCCAGCCAACAGAACCAAAATACAATACTGTCGCTGCTGCCACTAAAAATACAATCCCCAATATTTTTTTCATTTCTTTATCTCCAATTTCGTTTTTAGGAACTTGAGTTATCTGATATTGATGCCTCCCGTCCCTTACACAAATCATTATAGCAGAGGTCAGTTTCAAGAACAAGTTCTTTTGCCTATCTGGTCTCTATATCGGTCTAAGTGGTTGAATAATAGCAATAAAATAAGGAAGCAGGTGAAAAACTTCCTTCCAAATAAAAAGGAATTAAGCAACCAAACGCTACTTAATTCCTTGAAATTGTCTCATCACCTCCATTAACCTTTAAATTTTGATAGACTCTATTTTCTAATTAATATGACCAATATTGTCAATACTAACCCTTTCAATCAATTCATTAGTTGTCAAAACTAAGTCCATTAATAAATCCAAAAAGAGTATCAATAGTAAAGTAAACTAAATAATTGAGTTATAAATGGCTATTTTCACAAAATTGTTTCATCATCACACTATCTAATCTCAGTACACAAACCATTTTTCTATAGCTTTTGTCTTAATCTTGATCTTTTTTCTTCAATCCAAGAAATGCACCTACAGTAAACATTATTCCGGCAACTAATGACGTGAAGACTTCGCTAACTGTTCCGGTTTTTGGCAACCTATCATTGTTAGTAGTTGATTTACTATCAATATTGGTATGTTTATTATCTATGTTCTCTGGTTCATTAAGATAAACTTCCTTCTTATTTTCAAAGTTTTTATCATTTTCATCAGGAACTGTAACTTTGACATCCTCAGTTGAATCAGATCTTTGACTTTCATCTAATTGACTATAATTTACTTTTACAGGAACTGTAGCTGTGACATCCTTAGTTGAATCAGATTTGTGTGAATGATTTTCTCTTTGTAAATCCTCCTTTTTGTAATTTTCATCTAATTGGCTATGATTTGCTTGCACCTTATCTTTCTTTTTCGATACATCAAAAGTAGGTTTATTTTCCTCCTCCTTTTTCTCCTCTATTTTCTTGAATACAGGTTTTATAAGGGTATCTTTTGATACATTAATAACATAGCCAGCGTCTTTTTTCCCTTCGACACCAGAAATTTCCCAGCCATCAAATTGATAGCCTTTTTCTAATTCCCCCTTATAGACAGGTAAAATAAAATCTTCTTCCGACACTATCGTTGAACTCATTTCTTTTCCATTTTGAATGGTCACAGTCACCGTATGAGCTTTTAATTCGCTCACCTCTCCCGTATCTTTGTTTAAAATGAATTCTTTTACGGTCGTATTTCTTGCAAAATCTTTTACAACAATCTTAATGTTTAGTGTCTTATCTGTTAGTTGTTTAATATCATCAAATGATTTATATTCTTTTCCATTTACATAAATATGTTTGTCTTGAATCTCACCATCGAATCCATTATTTCTTTTATCATTGATGTTAAAGACTACAGATTTGCCATCAGCATATTCAATACTAGTATTTCCCTTAGGATCAATGTTTACTTCTGGTTTAACATTATCATATAAAAATTGATAGTGTACTCCAACCGCTTTCGCGTTCAAATCGCTATAGCCAGTTTTAAGATAAACATTTCCATCCATATCTGTTACCTTATCTGGGAATCCGTTTGCTTTATAGTCTTTCATTCCCCAGTCCATGATGTCACCGTCTTTAACATTAAGCTTAACGTTAAAATCTCTAGTGTTATCAATGTGTAAATCTCCGTAGATTAAATAATTATCTACAACAGATTCATTAACTCTCAACTCCCAGTTAAAACCACCCTTATCAGAAATCTTACCTCTTAAATAAAATTCTGGATTTCGTACATAAATTTTATTAGATTTAGATGGATTAAAGTAGTTCTTGTCCATTGAAAGGTTTACTGGTTTTGCATCAATAAATAACGTAGAGCCATCTTCTTTTATAGCTTCTACATTGGACTTATCCTCTCCAGTGTACTCTTTATCATCTTTACCAAATAATACAAGTTTAGAAGGATCTGTTACAAGATTTCCATCTTTATCGATTGCCTCCCCTTTATCGTTCATTTTAAATCTAAACACTTGATACCTTACAATGTTAAAGCCGTCCAAAGCCGACATTAATACTGATTGAGTACTTCTTCCATCTTCAACATTTCTACTATCAGCATAAATTATTTTTTCTGAAAGGACTCTTAGATTAGGATTGGTCTTTTGGATTTTTGCTATATCTTCCTTGTTATATACTCCATTTCCTTCTAACATATCCGTTTTTCCAGGATTATAGGTAGTCACTTTTAGTGCATAGCCTTTTCTTAGAATAATGTTATCTTTTAACAGATATTGTTGTTTTTCTGAATCAGAATAGATTTTACCAGATTCCATGTCCGTTAAATTGTTTGGTTTGTTTTTTGAAAGATCTCCTTCTCCTAATTCTATTACATTCCCATAACTTGATGCATACGGATATTCTGTCTTAGTTTCCTTATTTTTTTCAGGCATTCTAATCTTCGTTTCAGCTTTTATCTGATCATCATCTTTCACAAAGAATCTCATATCTCCTGAAAAAGCTAATCCATCCACAATATCATTAATATTAGCGTATAAATCAAATATCATCGTTTTTGAGTGGGAATCATACTTGGTCGTTTTGATTTCTATCGATTTATATTTATTACCATAATATACCTTGGCATTTTTAGAAACATTACTTATCTTTCCAAGAATTTCAAAGTGTCCATCTTTAGATGGGCTTAGAACACCATAAATTTTTGATTTTATTTCGTCAAGTTTTTCAGTTTCATATTCTAAGGCACTACCATCGTCATAAGCAATGATATTTCCCTTATCATCATATTTATAATCGTATTCCTCTGTTCTCTTACCAGTTTCACTTGTAAAGTCATCAACTTCTCTAAATTTCTTTTTAATGAGTTTCTTCAAGTCTTTACTTTCAAACTCTCTAATTGTTGAAATAGTTTTATGAATAGTCAAGCTAGATTTTTCTTCGATAGACTCTTCATTGTCTTGATGATTTTCTTCCTCAGTTGTATCTTTTTTAAGACTATCCTCTTTTCTATTTTCTAAATTTTTAAATTTAGATTCGGAAATCTCGCCAAGCTTTTGGTATTTAGATGAATCTTGATCAGGATCTACTAGATAATAGGAAATCATCCCCTTTTCATCAGCATGATCAGCAAATTTAATTCTATGAATCTTTGTGAAATTGCTAGAACCATCTAATGCAATGACTTCAATGATTTTTCCTCTTAAATCTCCTGCACCATTAATTTCATAAATGGTATTTCCATCTTTGTCAAGTTTTCTGTTTCTTCCTTGACCCTCACCTGCATAAGTTACTTCAAGATTTTTCTCAACCTCTCCATCTTCATTAACCAGAGCGGCGCCAGCATACCAAACTTCGTTGGCAATCTCGTCAAATTTTTCAGGATGTTCTTTTTGATCTCTCGCAAATAGAGTTTCATTCTTGTATTGATCTTTTACCTTGTGATAAGTATCCTTTGTGATCAGCTTAATTTTTTCAGGATTTGAAAAATCAATAGAAACAATCTTAGGGGCTGTATTATCAATTTTTACAGGAATATAGGAAACCTGCCATGGGTAATCCTTGGTTAATCTATATTTAAATTTATAGAAATATTGACCTTCTGCAATCGGTTCAAATTGACCTCTTATCCTAGTAGCTGGATCTTGGTTATCCTTACTCTCTGGTGCATTTTCTTCTCTACCTCTAGGGTTATAGATGAGTCCATCCCATTTCAAGTCGCCCCAAACTTTTAGCTTAGAAGATTTGATTCCCTTTGCATCATTTCTTTTAGAGTTTAAAATTCCTTTAACAAAGTGTTCTCTCGAAATGACTTTTAAGTCTCTTTGATTTTCTCCCTCTTTATTTGTATTTACTATTGAAATCATTCCTTCTTCTGCACTTCTTAATACAAGTGGAGAAGGTGTTAATCCTCTCTCAAGTTGAGCATCTTGAGGATTTCCATTTGAATCTAAAGGATAAATTTTAGCAATATTAGAACCACTTGATGATGGTGCGTTGATCCCTTCGTTATTGAAAGCAAATAATTCTGGATTTTGATCTAGGGATGTTGTATTTTTATCTTTTCTATTTTGTATAACTCCTGCTGGATTAAATTTATCTATACCATGTTCTCCACCAATTCCCTTATTTAAGGTTCCTGGAATTTTTGGTTTACCATCATCATCATAACCTTCCATTGTTTTTGATTTTGAACCTTCTTCCCAGGCCCATTTATCAAGAATTGGTTCGTGGTTCCAATTCCCAGCAAATCCCATTAGAGGCATCGATAAAGAAGGTTGGAAATTTATTTTCTTCCCATTGGAGTTTAGAGCTTCCATTTCTTCCACTGACTCAAAATGAATAAATGATTCTACAAATTTATTTTTATTTTTAGCCTCTCCAACGTTTATAACCGCATTTAAATCAAAGCTAGAATTTGGGCTTATAGTGAAAGTATCATGCTCAAATGTGATATTTGCTCCTTTGATTTTTTCTGGGTGGATTTCTGGAACAATTTGCTTACCATCTGGAGATTTTTCGTCTTTGTATGTTTCATCCAGTTTTAGTCTATCAGTTAGAGCATCTGTAGTTATCGCTGATGCTGAAACTTTAAAGGTTAAAGGTCTGTTTGATGTATTGTGAAGCTTAATTGTAAAGTATTTTTTATCTCCTTTTATTTCTTTAAGAGAAATAGAACCATAAGAGTTTACCAAACCTTTAGAATCCGTGTTTTTGAAAGTCGCTACAACTTCATTTCTCAAAGCATTGGCAACATTAATTAGCCCTGCTCCCTGTTGTCTAGGTGATGCAAAGTATTGACTTTTTTCTTTCCAAGAAGTCGCATCCATCATAGGACGTGCAGTATTTTGTAGGGCAATTTTTGTAAGACTTGTAAGATCTATTTTGTCATCTCCCTTAAGATTTTTCAATACAGGTCTTTCAAGCATTTCCTTTAACTTCGGTCTAATCAAAACAGTAGAAGCTGCTACGACTGGAGTTGCCATACTAGTCCCTGACATATAACCATAAGTTGATTTCCCATTAATGACATTAAGAGTAGATTTAATATTTTTACCTGGTGCTGAGACATCAGGCTTTAAAAGCAAATCTGTTCTCGGTCCCCAAGATGTGGATCCTGCTGGAACGATGATATCTTCTTTATACAATTCTTTGTCTGTGTCAGGTGCAAACTTAAAGTCAATCTCTTTTTCGTCACCTACATTCGGTTTATTAGAATTATAGCTTGCCATATCAATTGGATAGTATTGATCCAATTTATCTTTGAAATCTTCCTTACTATTTCTTTTAACTTCAGTTTTTTTATCAGGGTTAATCATGTTCCATAACTTTACACCATCATCTCCTGAAATTGAAAAAACTTGACTAGTAGTTCCTTCATCCTCCTCATATCCCATAGCTGGAAGCTCTGTCCAATTATCTCTATTGTAGTAATTTACAGTATTTACAACCATAATGCCACGTGCGCCCTTATCCGTAGCTCGTTTAAAAGCATCTTTTAAATCCTTGGTATAAATTCTATCCATTACTGCAATTTTGCCCTTAAGATCCAATCCTATCAAATCTTGATCTTGACCTTTGCCTATATATACAAATTTCAATTTATCAGGAGCTTTTGAACCGTCTTCATTTGTTGTGATTTTATTCTTATCGAAAAAGGCCCCTATATTTCTGTATTTAAAATTTTCTCCACCTATGTTGACTTTATCAAACTCAACTGTCTGATTTTTAGCAGAAGCGACCGCTATCGCATCTTCATGTGCTGCAGTTCGCGTTACATTTCCAGTATCTGTCATTTTCAGATTATTATTTGCCACTAAATCCCATGAAGAACTTGAAGCAGAAGTCGCATAGTTACCTGTAGCTACAACCATTGGAATGCCTGCTTTTCTTAATGCTCTAATAGCTTCCCAATATTTCTCACCTACAAGACCTGTTCCTGTAAAACCAGATGATACCGAAACAACATCGACATTGTGTTTAATGGAATCTTCAATAGCATGAAACATTGTTTCATCTCCTGCGAAGCCAGATCCTGCGTCAGAGTACATTTTATAAGAGAAGATCTGTGCATTAGGAGCAATTCCATCTATTCCGTTAAAGTTTTTAATATCTTTTTCAGTATCATTTCCCGCAAGAATCCCTGCAATATGCATCCCATGTGGATCAAAATAATCGCTCCCATCATCAGCTTTTTCTACAGTAATTTTACCACCATTATAATAATTGAAAGCATGAGGGATTTTATCACTCAACCAGAAATTTTTATCAGTACCTTTTAAGTCTTCTTTTTTGAATCTCATTGAGCCTTTAGCATCATCATCAATCCTCATGGCCTTATGCCTATAATCTGTCCCTGTATCGATATTTGAAATGACCATACCCCGGCCATCAAAATTTTTCCCAAATGGAGCATTGATAGATTTTAAGTAATCAATTGCCTCTTCAACTCCAATTTCCTTTCGGGCATGATTCATCATCGGTTGGACTTTTTGTGATCGTTCAACCGATGAGATACCTTCTATTAGTTTAATTTTGTCCAGATTATCTGGAGTTGTTTCTATTGCAACACCATTAAAAACCGTATCATAAGTATATAAAACTTTTGTATCCTTAAGATTGGATAATTCTTTGATTGCTTTTTCTACAGATTCTTTATCTTTAAATTCAGCAATATAGACAAGTTTATCCTCTTTTTTGGGACTTTCTGGGTCTTTACTTGCAGACGAGTCCGCTTTATCTTCTTGGGATTGATTGGAATCTTCTTTGATTTTTTCTTCTTCATTGCTAGTTTTATTATCTCTCACAGATTCTTTACTAACAACTTCTTTTTCCTCAATAACCGTTGTTTTCTTCTCTTCAGTATCCTTTGAAGTTTCTATAGCATTATGAATATCTTCAAGTTTTTCTTTGTTTTCGTTTTGTTTACCTACTACTTTTTCTTTATCAGATATTTTTAAAGAATCTTCAGAACTAGATGTATCTGCTAGGATTACCTCATTAGGGACATATGCTGCTAAAATAACTGCAGCTGTGGTTAATGACAATACTGTACTTTTTTTCATTTTAATTCCTTACATATTTATTTAACTTCCAATAGATAGAAAACTTTAACTTTGCTAGCCTTTGTTATAAAAAGTTTTACTAAGTATTATCTAGGAAATAGAGTAGTGCATTTATATATAATTGTTAACTCTCTGAAAATAGTATATCAATTAAAAAAATTTAAGTCAAGAAAAATTAATATGCATTAATTTATTTTTTAACACACATTAAAAATATAGAGTCAAAAACTTTCGTAGTTAGCTAGGGTACATTATCACAACATTCACACCATCAAAAATAGTAGCAATCAAATTAAAGCACTAGCAACATCACAAAGTCAAACATCATTGATGAAATATCAGCGCTATGAAACAATATAAAAAACCGCTAAGAATAAGACTTAACGGTTATTTTCTACATATCTATTTTTTTCAAATCCTCAGTCGTTTATCTACCTATAACCTAGGCTTTACGAGTGCCTTGCTCTTCCAACTGATACTCAATGAAAATCAAAAAGCAAACTAGCCGCAGGCTGCTCAAAACACTGCTTTTAGGTTGTAGATAGAACTGACGAAGTCAGTTACATATATCTACGGCAAGGCGACGTTGACGTGGTTTGAAGAGATTTTCGAAGAGTATGAGCTAAATAGGCTATTACACTTACAGTATATCACTCTGAGAATAGATATCAAGGAATTTTCATCTCTATTTAAAAAAGCCTGTCCTGAGACAAGGCTTTGAGTTTCTTCATCTTAGGACCCAGCGCTTTCATAAGAATCCAAGCCCCTGTCCCAGAGTTTAAGGGAAATACCAAAAAAGACAAGGGAAATCAAAATCAAACCTCCGACGTTAAAGATTACATCCTTGTCCTGCAAGAAATAGCTAGCAGGATAGTAGGCCGTAAAGGCAAAAGGTACGATAAAGCTAATCAACCAACGAAGAAATGAATTGTAAATGGAAATGGGATACTTGGCAAAATCATTAAACATATAGAAAATGTAAATCATGGCGCCTGACTGTTTGGTCCAAAAAGCGATACTAGCTGTCGCAATTTTTAAAGAAGTATAAATCAAGGTCGCAAAAGGAATACAAACTAGGAAAAGCAGGAATTTTGGAAGAGTCCAATCAATGCTAGTCACTGTTGTTCCCAATAAAATACCACCGACTAAGAGTTCACCCAAGGCATCAATCTGAAAGGTCTCAACCAAGATGTGAAAGAGAGGATTGATAGGACGAGTCAGATACTTGTCAAACTCCCCTTTTCGGACTAGGCGTTGCCCTAGTTCCCAGAGATTGTCAAAAAAGAGATGGTCCAACCCCTTAGGAATCAAGGAAAAGCCATAGATAAAGGTAATTTCTTGAAAAGTCCAACCTTCCAGGGATGGGATGTGTTGAAAGATGACATTGAGAAACAAGAGATTCAAGTCTTGAGTCAAGAAAACTCCCAGCACACCAACCACAAAATCCACCTTGTATTCCATAATTTGTTTGATGTACTGTCTGATAAAAATCAGATGCATGCGTTGATATTTTTTCATACTAACCTCCTTGAATGGTGATAAATGACTGGACTCGTTTCCAAATCAACTGAGAAAAGCCCACCATCACTAAGAGCCAGAAGAACTGCAAAGCGAGCGCCTGAAGAATCTGACTGGCATCGTATTTCCCAACAATAATCATGACCGGAGTATAAATCAAAGATGAAAAAGGCAAGAAAGAAAGAATATCTGAAACCACCTTTGGAAAGAAAGCCAAGGGAATCAAACTTCCAGACATAAAGGCCACTAAGGAAGTCTTGAGTAGATTAGAACCCCAAAGATTTTTAAACACAAAGGCAGAAAATCCAAAGCAGATATTAAAGAAAAAGTTAATCAGATAGGCCAGCGTTAAGCTAAAAAGATAAAGGACAGTTAATCCCAGCACTTCTACAATCCCTTGCCCAGATAAGATTTTCATCAAAACAATGACACTTAAAAATGGAAGGCCAACAGAGATAAAAATCAACCACTTGGACCCAAGCTCGGTAAAGAGGTAAGAAGCCGCAAAATGCACTGGTCTCAACAAGCGCATGATAATGGAACCATCCTTGACCTCCTCCCCAATCATAAAGGAAGAATCTGACCTAGTAAGAAGATTGGTCACAAAACTCATGATAATGTATAGGGTGATATCCGCCATACTGAAGCCCTGAATTAAAGACTCCTGAGAGGAATCAAAGACAGCCTTCCAGAGATAAAAGGCCACAAAAGCACCCATAACATCGCCGATCCGATAAAGAATAAAGTTGACTCGGTAGGTAATCAATTCCTGAACACCTGCATTGATAAAGGGTTTATAACGTCTCCACAATTTGACCATCTTAGAGCTCCTTTCGATAGAAGCGGCGGATAATATCTTCAATATCCGTATCCATCATCTTCAAATCGCGGATTTCAAAATCAGACAGGGTTTGCTTAATAATATCAGCCGATTGGTAGCGAGAACTATCGAATTCAATGTTGAGGCTATTCCCCTGTCTATCAACGGTCATATCAGGCAATCCTTCATAGTGAGAGACGAGATGACTTTGATCTGGTAGCAGTTCAAAGGAGAGCGTCTTCATCTTGCCAAAGGTGTCCTTAAGCTGGCTAACCGTTCCATCAAAAATCTCCTGACCCTTATCAATCATAAAAATCCGATCACAGAGTTGCTCAATATCGCTCAAGTCGTGAGTGGTCAGGAGAATGGTTGTTTCTTCCTCTTGATTGATCTGAGTAATAGCCCGACGAATGTTATCCTTGACCGAAACGTCCAAACCAATGGTCGGCTCATCTAAAAAGAGAACCTTGGGATTGTGAAGCAAGGAAGCCGCAATATCCGCCCGCATGCGCTGTCCTAGTGAAAGAGTCCGTACGGGATCCTTGATAAAGTCCTTCAAATCCAAGACTTCATTCAAAAAATCCATGCGCTTATGAAAGAGCGAGTCTGGAACATCGTAAATCTCCTTCAAGACTGTGTAGGTCTCTTGCAGGGCCAAATCCCACCATAGCTGGGTGCGTTGTCCAAAGACTACGCCAATATCTTTGACATAATCTTGACGATTATCCTGAGGAATCTTGCCGTTAATCCGACAAAAACCAGATGTCGGTTTCAAAATCCCAGTCAGCATTTTGATGGTGGTTGACTTCCCAGCACCATTAGCCCCGATAAAACCTAAAATCTGCCCCTTTGGTACCTCAAAGGTCAAATCCTTGACCGCTTCAAAGGTCTGTTTTTCAGGATGAATAAAGGAGCGTAATGCCCCCTTCAATCCCGGTTCCTTAACAGTCTTCACAAAATTTTTCTGAAGATGTTCCACTTCTATCATTGCCATATCTATCTCCCTATGGTAAGGAATAGAAAATCGTATTTTCAAACACAAATATTCCAAATCCTTACTTTCTACACCTTCTACATTTTATTATTACAGAAAGCTTTATACCAACCTATTATAGTCCAATAAAAACTAGAATGCAAGCGTTTGCTTAAAGTTTATGAAATTGAAATTTTTGATTAAAATCATACTTTTAATCAAAAATTCTGGTTTAATTGTTTCCTTGAAACGCCAAAAAACCCACCCAATGGGTAGGTTGGTGGATAAGAAAAAGAATTTTTTTAATCGAAAAAACTCTCGATTTTACTGTTAATCCTTCAGCATTTAATTATTGTCATCAGTCTAAAATGATTTCTAACCCCTCAATTACTCTTTAAAAAATCTTCAATACGAGAAACAACCTCATGATTTTGATAATGATAAAGGTCGTGTGGTACATCCATATATATGACTTTCACATTAGACTGTTCACTAGCAAATTTCTCTGCAAAATTCTGCCATTCTGATTGACCAAAACTAGTACCTTGACCGTTAGACACCAGTAGTAAGGTGGGAATTTTCGGATTAATGTTTGAGGGAACTTTCTTGGCATTTTCCTTTACCTTTTGGGATTCATGAAGCATGGCTTGTGACATCAACTGCTTATAAGCTAGAAGTTTATATTGTTTTCGTTCACTTTCGATCAGAGTTGGATTTTTTATATAAAAGGACTCAGGGAAGTAGCGTAATAAGCCAATCTTGCTGCTCCAAAATGCCACAGTAATTAAGGCCTGATTGTCCTTTAAATTCTCATAACTAGCTGGCAGTGCCCAATCTAACCCAATCAAGATTTTCACTTCATCAGGATATTTTTCCTGCCAAGCTAAACTCTCAAGACTAGCCATGGAATGAGACAAAATGATAAAAGGACCTTTGACATTTGCTTGTGAAAGAGCTTAACGCGTCTCAGACAAAACCTCCATCACATCTCTTGAATAATTGCTATCATCACTATAACCATACCCTGTTCGCTCCACAATGACTACCTTATACCGTTTCGATAAGGATTCCGATACTTCTTTAAAGTCCAATATAGGAGAAGCAATACCAGCACCTGAGAGAACTACTATAGTCTCAGGACCATTCCCTTCAACGTAAACATTTATTTGATGTCCATCGACGAGAACTTGTTGTCCCATAGGTGTCAGTGAGGCTTGTTCTTTTTCCAAACTGATACGGTGAAAGATGAATGTAGCCGCTAGAAACAAAAGAATGAAACTAAGAAAGGCAAGAAACCATTTTTTCAGTTTTTTCATAGCATTATTGTACAAAAAATAGAACCTTTTAGCAACTTAATATTGGTTCATCTACAATATATTCACACCAAAAAACCCACCCAATGGGCAGGTTTCATCTGTATTATTCAGCTAGATTAAGCTTTACCTTCTGAACCGAATACGTCGATACGTTCTTCAACTGATGCTTGGATAGCTTTTACACCGTCAGCCAAGAATTTACGTGGGTCGAAAAGTTTTTTCTTGTCGTATTCTGCTTCGTTTGCTTCGTAGTCACGAGCAAATTTACGAGTTGCGTTAGCGAATGCGATTTGGCATTCTGTGTTAACGTTAACTTTGGCAACACCAAGTTTGATAGCTGCTTGGATTTGCTCATCAGGAATACCTGATCCACCGTGCAATACGATTGGGAATCCTGGAACAGCTTCAGTCAATTTTTGCAAGTGATCAAGGTGAAGACCTTTCCAGTTTTCTGGGTAAGGACCGTGGATGTTACCAATACCAGCTGCCAAGAAGTCGATACCAGTTTCAACCATTGCTTTAGCATCTTCGATTGGAGCCAATTCACCATCACCGATGATTCCGTCTTCTTCACCACCGATAGTACCAACTTCAGCTTCCACTGATACACCATTCGCATGAGCAAATTCTACAACTTTACGAGCTTTTTCAAGGTTTTCTTCAACTGGAAGGTGTGAACCATCAAACATAACTGAAGTATAACCAACTCGGATACACTCAAGTGCATCTTCGTAGTGACCGTGGTCAAGGTGGATAGCTACTGGTACAGTGATACCCATTGATTCAACAAGGTTAGCGATCAAGTTGCGAGCAACTTTGTAACCACCCATGTATTTAGCAGCACCCATTGAAGTTTGGATCAAAACTGGAGCTTTTTTAGCCTCTGCTGCGCGCAAGATAGCTTGAGTCCACTCAAGGTTGTTTGTGTTAAATCCACCAACTGCATAACCGTTGTCACGAGCTGCTTGGACAAATTTTTCTGCTGAAACGATTGCCATTTTATCAGGCCTCCTGTATATTTTTATGGGTCATCCCATTTACATTGTTCATTTTATCACTTTTTGACAAAAAAATCTAGTTTTTCCCGCAGTTTCGATTGAATTTCTTCTAGCTTCATCTATGTAAACCCTTTCTATCCCTAGTCTTGGGCGACTTTTGGAAAAGCTATGAAGAAGGTCAAACGATTCTCCTTCATCTCAAAACGATAAGGTAATTTTTCATGTTCTAATAGACTCTTAACCACAAAGAGCCCCATCCCAGACCCTTTGACCTTACGACTAGCATTGTCAGAAAAAGATTGAGCTAGTTTTTCTTGTTCCTCTGAGCTACAGCTATTTTCGATAAAAAGTTCCCCTTCTATTTCTCCAATGCGAACTAAGCCACCTGGAACAGAGTGCTTAATGGCATTGCTGATGAGGTTAGACAGAATCAATTTCATGACAGACGGGTTTAGATAGGCCTGCTGATGAGTCAAACTGTTGTCTATCTGGAGCTCTCTATCCTTGGCTAGTAAAGTATAATCCTTAACCAGACTTTGCGTCATCTGGTATAAGTCAATTTGTTCCCTATCATCTCGCAATTCCTGCACAGACGAGAGAGAAAGTATCTGGAGAACGTGGTGATTGAGCTCATCCACAATTCCTAAGGCTACTCCCAGATAGCGGTCTCTATCCTTATAACGACCGACGTTTTCTTTCATGTTTTCGATCAGGATTTTCAAACTAGCCAGCGGTGTTTTCAATTCATGAGAAGCCCCTCGTAGGAATTCGACCTTCATCTTTTCCAGCTGGAGAATGGCTTCATTCTTGTCATGCAAGTCCGCAATGACAGTCAAAAGATGCTGGTAGAGGCTATTGATTTGTTCTTTGAGATCACCGATCTCATCCTTGGAATCCACGCGCAATCGCACTTGGGCATCCAAATCCATCATCCGTCGGGTCACCCGCTTGATTTCCAAAATCGGGGCCACAATGGTCCGAGCATAGATGTAGGCCACCAAGAGGGAAATCAGAAAGGACGCCAGTAAGGTATAGGGAAGAAATTGAAGACTAATCTGCTCTGCTTCCTTTTGCAAGTCCATGGAAGCTAGAAACTGGAGAGTCATGGTGCCACCATCTTGCGTTTTCACCTCCCGTTCCTCAATAAAAAGCGAGGTAGTCTGGCGGTCTGTGTCCAGAGGAAGACTTTCCTTAACCTCCAACTTGTCCTCGGTCATCTCACCCTTAACGGCCCCCTTGATATCACTAGTCTGGGAATACAAGTCTAACACTTGCTCGATGCTCTGCCTATCCTTACCTTCTAGGGACTGGGCAATGGCTGTCGCCTTCTGACCAATGGTTTCCTGACGATGACTCAGATAAGTCGAAGGAAAAAGAAAATAAATTGCTAAATGAAGGCAGATAACCAGAACACTAAATATCGAGAAGGTATAGATAAATATCTTTGTAAATAAACCTGTTCGTTTCATTTTCGCTCCAATTTATAACCAACATTGCGCACAGTGAGGATGCAGTCCAAGCTTAGCTTTTTCCGCAGTTCCTTGATATAAACATCAATGACACGGTCAAAGGGAACCTCATCTGTCGCTTTCCAAACGGCATCGATTATCTGAGATCGAGTCAAGGCCCGTCCTTCATTTTTCACCAGATAGTCCAGAATTTCCAACTCTTTAGCATTAACAGCCACTTCCTCTCCTGCTAGGCTTGCACTGTAGCTTTCAAAGTCTACCTTGGCATCCTTATAGGAGAAGACTCGTCCTGTATCGTAGTAGCGCTTGAAAATCGCGTCCACCCTCACTTTTAAGAGGGAGAGGGAGAAAGGTTTTTCCAGATAGCCATCTGCCAGAGAGGCAAAGGCACTCATCTTGTATTCCTCATCCTGAAAGGCGGTCAGCATCAAGACAGGAACCTGACTGGTTTTACGAATCTCCGCTAGGACTTCTAAGCCATTGAGCTTGGGCATCTGGATATCCAGTAAAACCAAGGCTACTTCATAGCTGGAAAATTGCTCTAAGGCTTCTTGACCATCCGCCGCCTCAATGGTTTCATAACCACAATCCGTCAAATAGTCGCTGATCCCCTCACGAATCATCTCTTCATCTTCTACAATTAAAATTTTCATACTTTAACTGCTCTCTATTTTTTATTTTTCTTATACTCAATGAAAATCAAAAAGCAAACTAGGAAGCTGGCCGCAGGTTGCTCAAAGCACTGCTTTGAGGTTGTGGATAAGACTGACGAAGTCAGCTCAAAACACTGTTTTGAGGTTGTGGATAGAACTGACGAAGTCAGTAACCATACCTACGGTAAGGCGACGCTGACGTGGTTTGAAGAGATTTTCGAAGAGTATTAGAATAAATACCTACTCTATTTTCTATTATAGCCTCTTACTGGCCTTTTGTCTGTAATCAACTGACCACTAGATAAAACAAAGAGAGCCTATCGCTCTCTCTGCTTGCATTTCACTCCCTGTGGAATGAACGTTATTTGGTTGCTTTTGAAAATGTTACAACGTAGTTATAATCTTTTCCATTAGCTTGATAGACATAGTCCTCTTTGAAAGTATAGCCGCGTTTGCTCAACTCTTCTTTCTTAGCATCAACTTGGCTCTTGACAGCTGCTTTAACCTCTTCATTTGTTAAACTTTCCGCGACTTCAAGAGAAGTTCCATTGATATCTCCTAGGAAACCTGCAATATCTTTCATTTGATCAAAGTTATAAAAAACATTGACTTTGACCTTTTGAGGAGCTGGCTGTTCTAGACTTCTACGATTTCTGCTAGCGCGTGGTTGAACTGCTGGCGCCATTCTGAAACCTGTAGTTCCTGTAGCCTCCTTAGTGAAAGTGACTACGTAGTTATAATTTTTCACAGTAGTATCTTGTTCAAAAATAATGTCATTTTTCACATGATACCCTCTAGCAGCTAGGTCTTTTATCTTGGCTTGAATTTTTTCTTTTACTAGCTCTTTTGCCTGTACTTCACTCGTTCCAGCAGGAATTGTGACAGTGTTATTTTCTCCCGGATCAGATAGGAAGCCATGAATATCTGGCATTCCAGCGAAGTTATAGCTAATATTTACAGTTCCATCTGGTTCTGATATTGAACGTGCCACTCTTCTTGCTCTTGCTTGAACTGATGGAGCATTTCTAAAACTTGAACCTCTTTCTGAAGTTGAAGAAGGTTGTGTTGGAGCTTCACCTGATCCATGTCCTATCGCTGTGCTTCCATTGTCAATAGTAGTACCTTCATTACGACCATTTGTTAAATTATCTTTGTTATAATTTGGTGCTGGTAATTCTTCACCTTGAACATCCAATGCATTGATTTCATTTTGATATTTTTCTGTAACAGTAGCTACTTCTTCATCGTCTTTTGCTTTGTTAATTTCTTCTATCGCTTTATCTTGTAACGCCTTTAATGCTTCTTTTAATCTTGCCTTTTCATCTGCATCAGTAACTTTTTCAATCGCATCTGCTTTTATTTTAACAACTTCACCGATATTATCATCTATGCTCTCCTTTTTAGCTGACTTCAAGGCTTCTTCCTTCTTAAGTTCTTCTTCTGATTTTGGCTCTGAAGTTGATGCTTCTGGAGTCGGAGTTGATGTTGCTGCATTCCCTGAATCATTTGTAGCTTCAGCAGATGGAGTATCGGAAGGTTCTGACGTTGTTTCAGAGTTACCTGATTCTCCAGATGGCTGTGTAGCGGAATTTGTATCGCCTGATGTGACCGGTACTTCTTCACTTGGGGTTACCGGTGCTGGTGTCGCTGGCTCGTCTGCTTTCGGTGCTGGAGATGCTGGTTCCTCTGATTTTGGTGCTGTTGCTTCGGTTTTTGGAGCTGAAGTTTCAGGTTGTTCTGTAGTCCCTGTGTTTGAAGTAGTATCATCTGTTGCCGGACTTGATGTTGCTGCATTTCCTAAATCATTTGTAGCATCTGCAGATGGAGTATTGGAAGGTTCTGCAGTTGTTTCAGAGTTACCTGTTTCTCCAGCTGGCTGTGTATTGGAATTGGTATCGCCTGATGTGACCGGTGCTTCTTCACTTGGGGTTACCGGTGTCGAAGTTGAATCACTTGGTTGGGTAGCTGTTGAATCACCTGTAGGAGTTGTAGATGGTGCTCCAGACTCTTCTGAATGATTGCCTGTTGATGGAGATTCAACCGAAGAAGCTGATTCATCGTCTTTCGGTGTTGTGCCTGCTGATGGTTCTTCTGCTTTCGGTGTTGTTGCCGATGGTTTGTCCGCTTTTGGATCAGTCGTTGCTGGTTCTTCTGACTTCGGTGTTGTCGATGGTTCTTCCGCTTTTGGTTCAGTCGCTACTGGTTCGTCTGACTTCGGTGTTGTCGATGGTTCTTCCGCTTTTGGTTCAGTCGCTGCTGGTTCGTCCGCCTTCGGTGTGGTTGCCGATGGTTCGTCCGCTTTTGGTTCAGTCGCTACTGGTTCGTCTGACTTCGGTGTTGTCGATGGTTCTTCCACTTTCGGTGCTGATGCCGCTGGTGCCTCTGGCTCCTCTGCTTTCGGTGCTGGAGTCGTTGGTTCTTCTGCTTTTGGTGCCGGTGTCGATGGCTCCTCCACTTTTGGTGCCGGTGTCGATGGCTCCTCCACTTTTGGTGCTGGTGTCGATGGCTCCTCCACTTTTGGTGCTGGTGTCGATGGCTCTTCCACTTTTGGTGCTGGTGTCGATGGTTCTTCCACTTTCGGTGCTGATGCCGCTGGTGCCTCTGGCTCCTCTGCTTTCGGTGCTGGAGTCGTTGGTTCCTCTGCTTTTGGTGCTGGTGTCGATGGCTCTTCCACTTTTGGTGCTGGTGTCGATGGCTCTTCCACTTTTGGCGCTGGAGTCGTTGGTTCTTCTGCTTTTGGCGCTGGAGTCACTGGTTCTTCCACTTTTGGCGTTGTTGCCACTAGCTCTTCTGCTTTTGGCTCAGTTGCTGCTGGTTCTTCTGCTTTTGGTGCCGGTGTCGATGGCTCCTCCACTTTTGGTGCTGGAGTCGTTGGTTCTTCCACTTTTGGCGCTGGAGTCACTGGTTCTTCTGCTTTTGGTGCCGGTGTCGATGGCTCCTCCACTTTTGGTGCTGGAGTCGCTGGTTCTTCTGCTTTTGGCGCTGGAGTCGCTGGTTCTTCTACTTTTGGTGCTGGAGTCGCTGGTTCCTCAACTTTTGGCGCTGGAGTCGCTGGTTCTTCTGCTTTTGGCGCTGGAGTCACTGGTTCTTCCACTTTTGGCGTTGTTGCCACTGGCTCTTCTGTTTTTGGCGCTGGTGTCGCTGGATCCTCTACTTTCGGTGCTGGCGCTACTGGTTCTTCCACTTTCGGTGCCGATACTGCTGGTGTTTCCACGACTACTGGTGTCGTTTGTTTAACAGTAGTAGTTTGCTCTCCAGTTACAGTATCTGTCTTTGTTTCAACTTCATAACTTTGACAGCTACCAGAATTATCAATCGACACTCGCTGTCTTTTTACTTCTGTATTTCCATCTTTTAGAAAAGCCTCTTCGCTAAAATACAATTTATTATTGGCAAAAATCAAATCTCTATTTGCAATACGATTTATCTCAACCAAACTATCAACAGATAGCCCCGTTGCACCACTAATAGCACTCAGTGTATCTCCCCACTTAATTGTGTAGTGTGACAAATTGTCTATTTTTTGAATATCAGCTTTGACTTCTGCAACTGTTCTGGCTACCCAGACACCATCTTGTTCACTGGCTGACACAGTTGGAGCTAAAAAGCCCAGCCCCAGTAGAATGACACCTGTCGCAACAATTGCACCAGTTCTTAATTTTCTAAAGCCACGGAGGGATAAGCTCCCTCTAACATTTGTCTGTCTCATAATGTTTATTTTTCCTCACTAATCTATATTTTCCAAAGCAGACCCTTCCTAGGTCTACTAGTCTATGTTTGCAATATGGATAGGCTTCTACAGATTTATCTATCTATTTTCAAGATAAGGTTTCTATAGATTTTTATGCAAAATTCCGTATATAAGTTGTGAAATTCCTTTCTAATAAATTCCATAGCTTTAGTATATCATATTGAAGCACTAAAGTACAAAGAAAGCGATTGAAAGCAATGATTTTCACCACTGCTTTCGACTCTATTTTGTATTGTTAAATATCCATTCTCTATCCACCATTCTGGAATAGAAAAACAAGATGCAATCTCTATTTTAGACTAATTTTTTCAAATTTATTCACTATCCAGCAGAAGTTCTTTTGGTTGTTTTCTAAGGAGATTGCTTGAAGCAAGCGCCATAACGAGAACGACTAGAACTAAAGCAAGGACAAAGACGATGATAAAGTCTGATGTCTGAATAGAAATATCTAGGCTCGACAAGGTCTTGCTAAAGCCATCTACTTCTGCACCACCACCAAGGTTAGAGGCTTGAGCAGCCTTGCTAGCCTGTTTGGCAACACCTGAAGTGACATTGGCAAGAACAGTATTTCCAATCGCACGAGCTGTGTAGTTGGCTAGGAAGTAAGCAGAAACAAGAGCAGGGATGGCAATCAAGATGGATTCAGTGATGAATTGACCCAAGATACTTGCCTGCTTGAGACCGATAGAGAGGAGAATTCCCACTTCCTTGCGACGAGCGTTGATCCAAAGGCTGAGCAAGAGGGCAAGGAGAAGGACTGAGAAACTCAAGCTACCCCAGAAGAGGAGATTGGCCATCTTGTACATACCAGAGATGGATTGCTCAAGAGCTGGGTAGTTAGAGGAGCTCTTAACTAAAGTATAGCTCTTCCAATTGATACCACTGATGCCATTCAACTCTTTCATGACGTCATCCAAGTTCTTGTCCGCTGTTACAAAGAAGGTTGCGTCCCCATAAATAGCTGTGTCTTCTGTGTATCCATAAAGTTTTGCAGCAGTGTGAATGTCTGTGATGGCTGTATTTTCATAGAGTTCTTGTGAGTAGGTTACTGCCGACTTATTGTGACCATCAAAGAGTCCCTTGATTGTCACTTCAACTGTTTCCTTGGCTCCTTTTTCATTGTCTGCATCATAGACATTGGAGTCTAGCTTGACCTTATCTCCAACTTTCCAGCCGTGTTTGGCTGCCAAGTCCTTGTGCATGAGAATCTTGTCTTTGTCATCGTTAGTTAAGTGCTCACCTTCGACTAACTTATAAGAACCAGAGACAAACTTGTCTTCTTTAGAGGAGTCATTGACACCAGTGATCATCAAGCTACTTCCAAAATGTTTAGCACGGTCAGGTGTCAGATTTTTCTTGGTTTCTGGCGTTTCAATGAGTTCATATCCAGTCAAATCTCCGATAGCGTTGATGCGTTTCACATAAGACTCGATGGCCTTATTTTCGGTGATTTTTTTGATATCTTCACCCTTGATATTCCCAGCACCACGAGGCGTTCCTTGATTGACGCGACGATTGATTTGCATGGAGAAGCTGTTGGTGATATTTTTAAAGGTCTCCTGAGAAGCCTTGGCAGTAGCTCCCTTGATTGACAAGCCGACCAAACTCAAGATCGCCATGAGGAGAATAATCAGGAAGATGACAATCGATTTGAAAAATTTCCTTGTAACATAGGCAAATGCGTTGTGTAACATAGGTTCCCTTTCTAGATTTTATTCTATTTTATAGTTCTAATACTCAATGAAAATCAAAAAGCAAACTAGGAAGCTAGCCGTAAGCTGTACTTGAGTACGGTAAGGCGACGCTGACGTGGTTTGAATTTGATTTTCGAAGAGTATAACTGAAAAAGCTCATATTATTTCGTCGTATTGCGAGTTTCAGTCAGTTTCTTATCCTTCAACTCAAGTGTAATATCTGACGCTTGTGCCACTTCTTTGCTGTGAGTTACGACGATGACACATTTACCTGTTTTCTGGGCAAGTGATTTGAGCAGTTCGACAATATCTCCAGCAGTTTTAGGGTCCAGATTTCCCGTTGGCTCATCCGCTAGAATTACTGGAGCTTCTGAGACCAAACTACGAGCAATGGCAACACGTTGTTGTTGACCACCTGATAACTGGAGAACATTCCGCTTGATCTGACTTTCATCCAAACCAAGCTCAAGAAGTGTATCCTTACTTGCCTTTTTGTTGACCAAGCGGATATTTTCCAGTGGAGAAAGATAATCTATCAAGTTATAATTTTGAAAGACCAGGGAAATATGGTGCATGCGATGGTAAGAATAGCCCTTCTTACGAATATCCTCTCCTTGAAAAAGGATAGAACCTTCAACAGGACTATCTAGACCAGCAAGTAGGGACAAGAGTGTGGATTTTCCTGCTCCTGACTCACCAATAATACTGTAAAATTTCCCGGGTTCAAAATTATAATTGATCTGATATAGGACTGCTTCAGCAGTGTTCTTATAACGGTAGGTAACATCTTGTAATTGTAATAAAGTCATGATTTCTCCTTCTTAACTAATAGATGATAAAATTTCTTTCGGTGATTTTCTAAATAAGAATAGGAAACAAAGGGCTACAGATAAGCAACTAAGCAGAACTAGAAAAACATAGGATTCTGCAAAAGATAGGATGTTGGTTGATAAACTGCTTGCTTTAGCTAGCGTGTCTTGTAGAGCTGCCTGATCTCCACTTGCTAGTAGGGTTTGGAGTAGGTAAGATGTGATTGTGTTTCCTGCAACAAATGCTGGAAGCAAAGCTCCGAGAGATACCAAAACCACCTCTAAACAGAATTGTAGGAAAATCGAGCTCTTTCCTTTTCCAAGTGCCAGTAAAATTCCCACTTCGTAGACCCTTTCTCTCAACCAGAGAGACAAAACAAGAATTAAGGCCCCTGCTCCTGCTATCAACATCCCATAAAGGAAGATGGTCAGAAAGGTTTGGAAGGTAGCAACTGAGTCTTTGATTTGTTCAAAAGCCTTGCTTTCCTTTTCGACTTGATAGCCTTGATTTTCCAAAGACAAGTTTTCTACCTGCTTCATGAGTTCGTCCATTTCCTTAGGATTTTCTACATAGAAGCGAGCTGCACTGACTAGAGATTCACCATTTCCCAAAAGGCTTTGGCTACTTTCATAGTCTGTAAAGACCTGGTTTTCACTGAAGTCAGAAGACAAGCCTGTAAATTTCTCCTGTTTTTTACCAGAAAAGATGCCGATAATTTCAAACTCAACTGTTTGTCCTTTGCCTGATTCTGACTGTCCAGCATCTAAACGAATCTTGTCATGAAGCGAAAGACCATTCTTCTTAGCCAACTCTTCGTGAATGATGATTTTCTTGGAATCCCCTTTTTGAAGGTGCCGCCCTTCTTTTAGATTGAAAGCTGAACTGGTAAAGGTCACATCCTTGGATGAATCCTCAAGAGCCGTTAAGCTAACCAAATTCTTGTCTGCAGCTGATAAATCATCACGCTCCACGCTCTGCTCGCCACTCACCGCTTCCTTGTCTTTCAGTTTTGTGACCGTCTCCAGTTCAGGAGAAACATTTTCCAGTCCCTTAATCTTGCTGACAGATGCTAGATCTGACAACTTGAAGGTCTGACCATTTTCTATCTTCTTAATAGAAAAAGATGTGTTGAGTGATTTATAAAGATTGGTTTCCACTGTTTTATTGGACTTCATCAGAGTCAAACAGGCTGAAATTCCGGCCAATAGGACAAACAAAATCAGAAATAAAATAAAACTTCTCAGTCGTTTTCTACTGACATAAGCCCACGCTCTTTGGATTGGATTCATTTGTCACCTCCATATTTGTAAGACTATTATAAAATCCAAATATGAAATGTTTATGAAATACGAAAAAAGAGCAAAAATTTTTTACTCTACTTGAATTATATGAAAACAAAAGAGCTAACCTAAGCTAACTCTTATCCTATGCGGAGAGAGGGACTTGAACCCTCACGACCTAAAGCGGTCACAGGATCCTTAGTCCTGCGCGTCTGCCAATTCCGCCATCCCCGCGTCGATTACTTTACTAGTATATCAACTTTTGGGATCCTTGTCAACACTTTTTTTCAATTTTTTTCATTTCACCAACCAAATTACTCAGAAATTTCATTTAGATTTTCATCTACTAACTTAGCTCCAAGTGTATTTTTGAAATGCCCTAGGGCAAATTGGTGATTTTCAGGCCAGATGGAAGCAACAGCTGGTTTAACAATCTCAATGTCATATCCTAGATTATAGGCATCTATAGCTGTGTGCAGGACACAGATATCCGTCAAGACTCCTGTTAAGATAACGGTAGACACTCGACGCTCTCTCAAACGGATATCCAGGTCAGTTCCCGAAAAAGCTGAGTAATGGCGTTTATCCATCCAAAAGACACGACTGTCTGAACCATGCTCTTGATAAAAGGTCCCCAAATCTCCGTATAAATTCCGTCCACTAGTCCCAATCAAATTGTGAGGAGGAAATAGTTTGCTTTCTGGATGGAAACAATCGTTTTCTTCGTGAGCATCTATTGTAAAGAAGATGTAATCTCCTCGTTCAAAAGCTAATCGAGTCACCTTGCTGATGGCATCCGAAATCGCCTGAGCTGGAGCGCCTGCTGTCAATTTTCCACTATCAGCAACAAAATCTTCTGTATAATCAATCGAAATTAAAGCCTTAGTCATTAGTAATCTCTTTTCTTCACTTCTTCAAAAATATCTGAAATCAAGACCTTAAGGTAGGTTCCCTTCATTCCAAGTGAGCGACTTTCAATAATTCCCGCAGACTCAAGTTTACGAAGGGCATTGACAATCACAGAACGGGTGATTCCGATACGGTCTGCAATCACTGACGCAGTCAACTGCCCTTCATTTCCATTTAATTCCCCTAAAATTGCTGAAACAGCACGGAGTTCGGAGTAAGAAAGGGTATTAACCGCCATGGTGACGGCAGTACGGCGACGGATATTTTTCTCATCTTCTTCTCGTTGGAAGTTAAGAAGCTGAATCCCAACAACGGTACTGGCAATCTCAACAAGGATCAAATCCTCATCTTCGAATTTTTTATCATTGCGCCAAATAATCAAAGAACCAAGGCGAATACCTGATACATGAATCGGTGCAATGGTTGTCAAGCCATCTGGAAAGTCGGCACGACTCTCTACAGGGAAAATACTCAAATCATGATCAACTGTCAGATTGGCTTCTGTATCGTAGATCATATTCGCACCTTGAATGTAGTCATCTGGGAAAATCTTAGTTTGGAAGAACTGCTCTACACGATCTGTATTGGTTTTGTAACGCATGAAATAACCAAGGAGACGTCCCTTGCTATTGACGATACAGGCGTTACAGTCAATAATATCTGCCAATTGACGGGTAATCGCATTGTATGGAAGTTCTTCCTGCAACTGCTCCTCTGAGCGCTTCAGGATAGAAGTAATTTTTCTAGTTTTTTCTAATAAATGTGCCATTTTTCACCTCGAATTTAATCGCTATCATTATAACATAAAAAGCTTGAATTTTCAATTATTATCTGAAAATTGCTTATTTAATTGCAATTTAGACTAGCTGAAATATTTTAGAAAAATATATTTTTATCATTGACAAACTAATTTATTTTTGATATTATATTATCATAATAAGATAGATGGATAATACCTTTCCATTTCACCTATCCTTTGCTATCACCATCTTCTTTCACCCTTGGTCTCCTTATATAAAAAAGCGATTCATTTTGAACCGCTTTTTCTTATTTATCGCCCTTATTACGAATAACAAAGCCTGTTTGCTTTTCACTTGAAGTATTGCGTGGTTTTTTATTGTCTTTATTACGGTAACGTCTGTCTTTATCAAAACGATCATTGCCACGACTTCCTTTTTTGAAATCATCACGACGACCACGACGGTTGTCTCCACGGCGATTATCACGACGGTCATCTCCACGACGACCTCCCTTACCTTTACCACCGAAGCCATTACCTGATGGTTTAAATGGCAGTGGTTTTTCACGTGCAATCTCCACTTCAGGAAGACTATCTGGGTCTTGAACAGTCAGACTCAAGATATACATTGCCAATTCTTCTGGAGTAAATTCGGCAGCTAGCTTACGAGCATCCTTACCAAATTTCTCAAAGTTGGCACGGATAGTCTCATCTGCAAAATCACGTTCAATTTTCTTGAGAGCTACGTGTTTTTTTGCTTGGAAGGCTTCTTCTGCACTTGCAGGTTTGAGACCTTTCATGCGTTTCTTAGTCAAGTTTTCAATGATTTGGAGGTAGCCCATTTCATTTGGTGATACGAAAGTAATAGACTGACCTGACTTACCAGCACGACCTGTACGACCGATACGGTGAACATAACTTTCAGGATCTTGTGGAATATCGTAGTTATAGACATGGGTCACACCTGAAATATCCAAGCCACGCGCTGCAACGTCTGTCGCAACCAAAACATCAAGATTGCCATTTTTAAAGTCACGAAGGACACGAAGACGTTTGTTTTGGTCCAAATCACCATGAATTCCTTCTGCACGGAAGCCACGGATTTTAAGACCACGAGTCAATTCATCTACACGGCGCTTTGTACGACCAAATACGATAGCAAGCTCAGGCTGTTCCACATCCATAAGACGAGTCATGGTATCAAATTTTTCTTGTTCTTTAACACGAATATAGTATTGGTCAACCAATTCTGTGGTCAATTCCTTAGCAGCAATCTTCACATGCTCAGGTTCTTTCATAAACTGAACACCGATACGTTTGATGGCATCTGGCATAGTTGCTGAGAAAAGCAAAGTTTGACGGTTTTCAGGGACACGAGAAATGATAGCTTCGATATCTTCAAGGAAGCCCATGTTGAGCATTTCATCCGCTTCGTCAAGGATAAGAGTTTCAATATCTTGTAATTTCAAGGCCTTGCGTTTAATCAAGTCCAAGAGGCGACCTGGAGTTCCCACCACGATATGGGCACCAGATTTAAGAGCCTTAATTTGTTTTTCAATGCTTGAACCGCCATATACTGAGCGGACTTTGACTCCCTTACTACGACCAAAGCGGAAGAGTTCTTCTTGACTTTGGACAGCGAGTTCACGAGTTGGAGCGATGACCAAGGCTTGGATAGTCGCTTCTTCTGTACGGATTTTTTCAAGGGTAGGCAAGCCAAAGGCTGCAGTTTTTCCTGTACCAGTCTGAGCTTGACCGATAACATCCTTGCCTTCGAGAGCCAAGGGAATAGTTTGTTCTTGGATCGGACTAGCTTCTACAAAACCAGCTTTTTCAATCTCTGCTAGCAAATCAGCAGACAAGTTTAATTCATTAAATTTCACGTTATTCTTCTTTCTAAAGGTGGTGCGAAGCCACCCTATAGGGCTTAGTTTATACTTTTCTTTTTATGACGTATTTTCATATACTGGATATAAAATCGTGTTGCTTCTTTTCCACAAAAGAAAAGTACTGTTTTCTTTGCAACCCATCTAGTATAACACAAGAGAGAAGCAAAAGATAGCCTAATCCGTCGATAAAGTCATGTAAACGATTTTTCTGAGAAAATAAAGTTAAACTTTCCACTATTTCATAAACTTTTTTAAAGCGTAGCAGAATTGTGCAAAAGTTTTTTTCTTGTGCTAGAATGAAATTCGAATAGGAGGAACTCTAAATGTTAACTTATGATTTAATCGTTATCGGATTTGGTAAAGCTGGTAAAACACTAGCAGGTAAATTGGCTTCAGCTGGCAAAAAAGTTGCCCTCGTTGAACGTAGCAAAGCTATGTACGGTGGAACTTGTATCAACATCGGATGTATCCCAACTAAAACTTTGCTAGTTGCTGCTGAGAAAGACTTGTCTTTTGAAGAAGTCATTGCTACCAAAAACACTATCACTGGTCGCCTCAACGGTAAAAACTATGCTACTGTTGCTGGTACAGGCGTAGATATCTTTGATGCGGAAGCTCACTTCCTTTCAAATAAAGTCATCGAAATCCAAGCTGGTGATGAAAAGAAAGAACTGACTGCTGAAACAATCGTCATCAACACTGGTGCCGTTTCAAATGTTTTGCCAATCCCTGGACTTGCTACAAGCAAAAACGTCTTTGACTCAACAGGTATCCAAAACTTGGACAAATTGCCTGAAAACCTTGGAGTCCTTGGTGGTGGAAATATCGGTCTTGAATTTGCTGGCCTTTACAACAAACTTGGAAGCAAGGTTACAGTCCTAGATGCCTTGGATACTTTCCTTCCTCGTGCAGAACCTTCCATCGCAGCTCTTGCTAAACAATACATGGAAGAAGACGGTATTGAATTGCTTCAAAATATCCGTACTACTGAAATTAAAAATGACGGTGACCAAGTCCTTGTCGTAACTGAAAACGAAACTTACCGTTTCGATGCCCTTCTCTACGCAACTGGACGTAAACCAAACGTAGAACCACTTCAACTTGAAAATACAGATATTGAACTAACTGAACGTGGCGCTATTAAAGTAGACAAACATTGTCAAACAAACGTTCCTGGTGTCTTTGCAGTTGGAGATGTCAACGGTGGCCTTCAATTTACTTACATTTCACTTGATGACTTCCGTGTTGTTTACAGCTACCTTGCTGGAGATGGCAGCTACACACTTGAAGACCGTCTCAATGTACCAAACACCATGTTTATCACACCTGCACTTTCACAAGTTGGTTTGACTGAAAGCCAAGCAGCTGATTTGAAACTTCCATACGCTGTTAAGGAAATCCCTGTTGCAGCAATGCCTCGTGGCCATGTAAATGGAGACCTTCGCGGAGCTTTCAAAGCTGTTGTTAATACTGAAACAAAAGAAATTCTTGGAGCAAGCATCTTCTCAGAAGGTTCTCAAGAAATCATCAACATCATCACTGTTGCCATGGACAACAAGATTCCTTACACTTACTTCACAAAACAAATCTTCACTCACCCAACCTTGGCTGAGAACTTGAATGACTTGTTTGCGATTTAAGTTGAGTTTAATCGTATCGAACAGCCCTCTTGGGGCTGTTTTTACTTCTGCGGAATCTCATACTCTTCGAAAATCTCTTCAAACTACGTCAGCTTCACCTTGCCGTAGGTATGGTTACTGACTTCGTCAGTTCTATCTGCAACCTCAAAACAGTATTTTGAGCAACCTGCGGCTAGCTTCCTAGTTTGCTCTTTGATTTTCATTGAGTATCAAATCTGTCTTTTCCCTCTTTTGTGATATAATAGAAACATGAAATTAAAAACTACTTTGGGCCTTCTTGCTGGGCGTTCTTCCCACTTCGTTTTAAGCCGTCTTGGACGTGGAAGTACGCTTCCAGGAAAAGTCGCCCTTCAATTTGATAAAGATATTTTACAAAACCTAGCTAAGAACTACGAGATTGTCGTGGTCACTGGAACCAATGGAAAAACCTTGACAACTGCCCTCACTGTCGGCATTTTAAAAGAGGTTTATGGTCAAGTTCTGACCAACCCAAGCGGTGCCAACATGATTACAGGAATTGCGACAACCTTCTTAACAGCCAAATCTTCTAAAACTGGGAAAAATATTGCCGTTCTAGAAATCGATGAAGCCAGTCTATCTCGTATCTGTGACTATATCCAGCCAAGCCTTTTTGTCATCACGAATATCTTCCGTGACCAAATGGACCGCTATGGTGAGATTTACACAACTTACAAGATGATTTTGGATGCTATTCGTAAGGTGCCTACTGCCACTGTTCTCCTTAATGGAGACAGTCCACTTTTCTACAAGCCAGCTATTCCAAATCCTGTAAAGTATTTTGGTTTTGACTTGGAGAAAGGACCAGCCCAGCTGGCTCACTATAATACAGAAGGAATTCTCTGTCCTGACTGCCAAGGTATCCTCAAATACGAGCACAATACCTATGCAAACTTGGGTGACTATATCTGTGAAGGTTGTGGATGTAAACGTCCTGATTTAGACTATCGCTTGACAGACTTGGTTGAGTTGACCAACAATCGCTCTCGCTTTGTCATTGACGGACAAGAATATGGTATTCAAATCGGTGGTCTCTACAATATCTACAACGCCTTAGCTGCGGTTGCCATCGCCCGTTTCCTTGGTGCAGATTCACAACTGATCAAGCAAGGATTTGATAAGAGCCGTGCTGTCTTTGGACGCCAAGAAACCTTCCATATCGATGACAAGGAATGTACCCTCGTCTTGATTAAAAATCCAGTCGGTGCGACCCAAGCTATCGAGATGATTAAACTAGCACCTTATCCATTTAGTCTATCTGTTCTTCTTAATGCCAACTATGCTGATGGGATTGATACTAGCTGGATCTGGGATGCTGATTTTGAACAAATCACTGACATGGACATCCCCGAAATCAACACTGGCGGTGTTCGCCATTCTGAAATTGCACGTCGTCTACGAGTAACAGGCTATCCAGCTGAGAAAATCACTGAAACAAGTAGTCTGGAACAAGTTCTTAAGACCATTGAGAACCAAGACTGCAAGCATGCTTATATTCTGGCTACCTATACTGCTATGCTTGAATTCCGCGAACTGCTGGCTAGTCGTCAGATTGTTAGAAAGGAGATGAACTAATGGTTTATACTTCACTTTCCTCAAAAGCTGGCAATTACCCCTATCAGCTCAACATTGCCCACCTCTACGGTAACCTCATGAATACCTATGGGGACAATGGAAACATCCTCATGCTCAAGTATGTTGCTGAAAAACTGGGAGCCCATGTGACGGTTGACATCGTTTCTCTCCATGATAACTTTGATGAAAATCACTATGATATCGCCTTTTTCGGTGGCGGTCAAGACTTTGAACAAAGTATTATTGCAGATGACCTACCTGCTAAAAAAGAAAGCATTGACAACTACATCCAAAATGACGGCGTAGTTCTGGCTATCTGCGGTGGTTTCCAACTATTGGGACAATATTATGTTGAAGCTTCAGGCAAACGCATCGAAGGGCTAGGTGTCATGGGCCACTATACCCTCAACCAGGCCAATAACCGTTTTATCGGGGACATCAAAATTCACAATGAAGATTTCAATGAAACCTACTATGGTTTTGAAAATCACCAGGGTCGTACCTTCCTCTCGGATGACCAAAAACCGCTGGGACAGGTTGTCTATGGAAATGGAAATAACGAAGAAAAAGTCGGCGAAGGGGTTCATTATAAGAATGTCTTTGGTTCCTACTTCCACGGGCCTATCCTCTCTCGTAATGCCAATCTAGCTTATCGCCTAGTCACCACTGCCCTCAAGAAGAAATATGGTCAGGACATCCAACTCCCTGCCTATGAAGACATTCTCAGCCAAGAAATCGCTGAAGAATACAGCGACGTCAAAAGCAAGGCTGACTTTTCTTAAACAAAGTGAAACCATATCAAAGAACTCCGACAAGATAGCGGAGTTCTTTTTGTCTTTTCTTTTACCCTTCTCCCTTGCATTTTCTCTCATTTTTTGCCAAAATAGAGGAGTAGAAAGAAGGTAGCATATGTCTAAATTACAACAAATCGTAACATATCTTGAATCAGAAAAACTAGACGTCGCTGTCGTATCTGACCCCGTCACAATCAATTACCTCACTGGCTTTTACAGTGATCCCCATGAACGCCAAATGTTCCTTTTTATCCTAGCGGATCAAGAACCCCTCCTCTTTGTCCCAGCCCTTGAAGTTGAGCGTGCAAGCAGCACTGTTTCCTTCCCAGTTGTGGGCTATGTGGATTCTGAAAATCCATGGCAAAAAATGAAACATGCTCTTCCACAGCACGACTTCAAACGTGTCGCTGTTGAGTTTGACAATCTCATCTTGACCAAATATCATGGCTTGAAAATAGTCTTTGAAACTGCTGAGTTTGACAACCTCACTCCTCGTATCCAACGCATGCGCCTCATCAAATCAGCTGACGAAGTGCAAAAAATGATGGTTGCAGGTCTCTATGCTGATAAAGCTGTAAAAGTTGGTTTTGATAATATTTCTCTTGATAAGACAGAGACAGATATCATCGCTCAAATTGACTTTGCCATGAAACGTGAAGGCTATGAAATGAGCTTTGACACCATGGTCTTGACAGGTGATAATGCTGCAAATCCACACGGTATTCCAGCAGCTAATAAGGTTGAAAATGATGCTCTTCTACTCTTTGACCTTGGTGTTCTAGTCAACGGCTATGCGTCAGATATGACTCGTACAGTCGCAGTCGGCAAACCTGACCAATTCAAGAAAGACATTTATAACTTGACTCTTGAAGCCCAACAAGCTGCTCTTGACTTTATCAAACCAGGTGTGACTGCCCATGAAGTGGACCGCGCTGCCCGTGAGGTCATCGAAAAAGCTGGTTACGGCGAGTACTTCAACCACCGTCTTGGTCACGGTATCGGTATGGATGTCCACGAATTCCCATCTATCATGGAAGGAAACGACATGGTCATCGAAGAAGGCATGTGCTTCTCTGTTGAACCAGGTATCTATATCCCTGGTAAAGTCGGTGTCCGTATCGAAGACTGCGGTGTTGTTACCAAGGATGGCTTTGACCTCTTTACAAACACCAGCAAAGACTTGCTTTATTTTGATTAATATTCATCTAATACTCAATGAAAATCAAAGAGCAAACTAGGAAACTAGCCGCAGGTTGCTCAAAACAATGTTTTGAGGTTGCAGATAAGACTGATGAAGTCAGCTCAAAACACTGTTATGAGGTTGTGGATAGAACTGACGAAGTCAGTAACCATATCTACGGCAAGGCGACGTTGACGCGGTTTGAAGAGATTTTCGAAGAGTATAAAATCTTACCACAATAAAACGCATAGTATCAAGGTTTTCAACACCTGATACTATGCGTTTTTTCTGATTTTTAGGACTTTCTCCACATCCTCATTACTTAATCTTCTTGATACTTTGACTAAGGATAAATCCTACAATCATCCCTACAATATTTTGCATGAAATTTGGTAGGATCTCTGGTAGGGCTGCTGCCCAGCCATTCATCAAAGTAGAACCCAAGGCGTAGCCCCCTACCATGGCAACAGTTGCTAAGATAAGGCCTAACCACTGAGTTTTTCCTTTAAATCCTGCGAAAAATCCCTGCAAGCCATGGTTGACCAAGCTAAAGAACATCCACTGAGGATAGCCTGATAAGAGGTCAATCAAGAAACCTGCTAATCCTCCGACTACAGCCCCTTCGCGACTACCAAAGTAAAAGGCAGCAAAGAAGACACCCGCATCTAAAAGAGTTAGAATGCCTGTCGGTGTTGGAATTTTTAAGAAATAGCCTAGAACCACAGAAAGGGCGGTTAAGAGGGATACAAGGGCGATTTTAGTTGTTTTGGTTTGCTTCATATTGTCTTACTCCATACTGATCTGCTTGTGCAATGGCACGATAAACGAAAGCCTTAGAGCTTTCTACTGCTGGTAAAAGTTCATCACCTTTGACTAGGTGACTGGCAATGCTTGAGGCAAAGGTACAACCTGCACCTGCATTTTGCCCTTGGATAACAGGATTTTCCAACACTGTAAAGGTCTGTCCATCATAAAAGACATCTACAGCCTTGTCTTGACTAAGGCGATTACCTCCCTTGATAATGACTGCTGGCGCTCCTAATTCATGCAATTTCTGTGCTGCAGTTTTCATATCTTCAAGGGTTTTAATCTCTTGATCTGCTAGTAATTCTGCTTCAGGAAGATTAGGTGTAATCACACTGACATAAGGGAAAAAACGAATCAGTTCTTGGCAGAGCTCACTAACAGCCACATCGTGAGTTTCCTTGCAGACCAAGACAGGATCCAATACCACAGGCACTCCTGGACGTTGCTTGATAAAGTTCAAGGCCTTCTCAGCCACACTGACAGTAGGAAGAAGACCAATCTTAATACCTGCAAATTCCACATCACGCAAGCTATCTAATTCATGTTGAAAAATGGTATCGTCAGTTGGAAAGACTTCAAAGCCCTTTTCCGTCAAGGCTGTCAAACAAGTCACTGCTACAAAGCCATGCAAGCCGTTCAAGGTATAGGTAGCCAAATCAGCTGACAAACCACCACCACTAAAAATATCATTTCCAGAAAGTGCTAAAATACGATTATTCTTCATAACGAATCTCCTTTAAATATAAACCATTTGGTGCTGCAGTGGGACCTGCAAGCTGCCTGTCCTTTTTCTCCAAGATCAGGTCAATCTGCTCTACTGGCATGCGGTTATTGCCGATTTTGAGCAGTGTCCCCACCATATTGCGAATCTGCTTATACAAAAAACCATTTCCTGAAAAGGTAAAGGTCAAAAACTGGCCTGTCTCATCAACCCTAAGACTAGCTTCTGTGATGGTGCGAACCTTATCCTCTACACTAGTCCCAGAGGCTGTAAAACCGGTAAAATCATGGGTTCCCTCTAACTTTTTGATTGCCATCTGCATGCGTTCCACATCGAGTGGATAGGGAAAGTGAGTGGCATAGTGACGGCGCATAGGATTCTTGGGACGGCCCCTATCCACGATAAACTCATAGGTCTTACTGTGCTTAGCATAACGGCAATGAAAATCATCCGCCACAAGCTCAATCGAAATCACATCAATATCTTCAGGGGACTGAGTGTCTAGAGCAAAACGGAGCTTCTCCTCATCCATTTGATAAGGCAGGTCAAAATGAATAACCTGTCCCAGGGCATGAACCCCACTATCTGTCCTACCAGCACCGTGAACAGTAATAGATTGCCCCTTATTTAACCTGGTCAAGGTTTTTTCAATTTCTTCCTGAACGCTACGCGCATAGGGCTGGCGCTGAAAGCCAGCAAAAGCGTAACCATCATAGGAAATAGTTGCTTTATATCTTGTCATAACTTCTATTTTATCAAGAAAATAATCTCGTAACAAGCTAGAAAATTTACAACTGTCTGGGTACAAATTCAAAAAGAAAAACTTAGGAATCAATCCTAAGCTCTCTTTTGAAGTAGGTACATAACAAAGATAGAGGTTACAATCAACCAGGATCCTAAAATGGCGAAGACCAGCATCCCATTGTGAGTTAGTAATCCAATCGCACCTAGAACGAATGGAGTCGTAAAGGCTCCGAAACTACAGCCTAAAACTGCAAATGAGGTTGCTTGATTGAGGAGTTTAGCTGGAATTCTTTCAGAGACAAGTTGAAAGACCGTCGTCAAGGCTACACTGTAGGCAAAACCAGCCAGAATGCTTCCTGCCACCACCACCCACAAGGATGGAGATAAAGCAATCACAATTTGCCCTAAGCCGAAGGTAATACCAGACCAGAGGAGTAATTTTTCCTTAAAGATAGAAATCAAGAAAGAAAAACTCACCCCAGCCACAATCCCAATCAGCTGCATGATACTTAGGACAAAACTAGATAACTGGGCATCTCCAAGCCCTCTTTCCACCATCAAACTTGGAATACGAATAGTAATAGCCGTATTGGTACAAACTACAACTGCCGCTTCTATAGCTAGGGTAAAAATCAAGCCTTTCATTTCACGAGTTAAACGACTTGCTTCCTTCGCTTTTTTCTTGACTTCTTTCTTTTCTTTTCCATAAGGGACAAAGAGCAGATAAAGGGTCAGCACCAAAAATCCAGCACTATAGGCCAAGAAGGTAGCTGTCCAACCAAAGGCCAACAACTGACCGACTGCCAAGGTAATGAGAGAAGCTCCTACGACCTCTGCAGAACCGCGTAGTCCTAACATCTGAATGCGCGTTTTTCCTTGATAGCGTTCACTAATAATGGAAATGGCCTTGGCATTGATCATCCCAACACCCAAACCAAAAAGAATCCGTGTTCCAAAGACAAAAGGATAGGCCTGATACCAGAAGGGAGCCGTTCCACTCAGTGATAAAATCAACAAGCCCAAACTAATCTGTAAGCGCTCAGGGAATATTTTTTCTAAGAAACCATTTAGTAATAACATAATCATGATTCCAAAGGATGGCAAGCTCGCTAAGAGCTCAATTTGTTCCTTAGGATAACCTTGATAATAGTCAAACATAGCTGGTAGAGCACTTGAAATCGAAAAGGAGGTAATCAAAACGAGGGAGAGAGCCAAAATACTGACCCGTTCTAAAAATTGTTTCATGAAATCTCTTTCTATATTTCTCTTAATCTTCTATTTTTTGATGGTTATCAAGCAAGAAAAGAAGAAGTCTCTTTGGTGTATAGACTCCTTCTTAAACTCGAAAATGAATCCCTTGTGTCTTATACTCAATGAAAATCAAAGAGCAAACTAGGAAGATAGCCGCAGGCTGTACTTGAGTACGGCAAGGCGAAACTGACGTGGTTTGAATTTGATTTTCGAAGAGTATTAGGATGACTTTCTCTTGATTTGCTTGATAAAGTAGAAGATAAATCCTGCCACCATATAGGCAACAAAGATAATCAGACACCACTTAAACACGACATCCCAACCCTTGTTTACATTCAAAAAGAAGTAAGGGAAGGGACTGACCTTAGAATTAGGAACATCAAGTTTCAGTACCAAGCCATTAAAAAGAGCAAAAATCATATACAGCAAGGGTAAAATCGTCCACACAACTGGATCCCAAATCTTGTATTGACCCTGTTTGTCAAAAAAGAGGGTATCCGCTAAAAACCAAAGGGGAACGATATAGTGGCAAAGGAAATTTTCCAGAGTATAGAAATTAGTCGCAATGGGCGCTAAGAGGAAATGGTAAATCACACAGGTAATCATGATACTCATGGTAACCCCACCTTTTAAGCGCAAGAGACTTGGTCTTTGCCAGTTTTCACCTAAACGGCTCATAACCTTTAGGAGATAGAGCGTAAAAATCGCTACTAAAAGATTTGACAAAACCGTATAATAGAGAAGCATCCCAAATCCACCATGCTTGGCGATTTCAAGATAAACTCCCGTAAAAGCCGCTAGAAACAAGAAGATACGGCTATAAAATACTAGTTTATAGTGCTTTGACATGCTTAAATTTTCTTCACAAACTCTGATTTGAGTTTCATGGCACCAAAGCCATCGATTTTACAGTCGATATTGTGGTCGCCTTCTACGATGCGAATATTTTTCACACGCGTTCCTTGTTTCAAATCTTTTGGCGCACCTTTTACTTTCAAGTCCTTGATGAGGGTTACTGTATCACCGTCAGCCAATTTATTTCCGTTGGCATCGATAGCGACAAGACCTTCTTCTACTTCTGCAACTTCAGCAGGATTCCACTCATGAGCGCACTCTGGGCAAACCAGTAGGGCACCGTCTTCGTAGACATACTCTGAGTTACATTGTGGGCAATTTGGTAGGTTGTTCATGGTTTCTCCTTATCATCATTCACTATTCTTTGAAAATCAAAATTTCTCGAACAGCAACTATTATACCTTAAAATTAGTATTTTGACAAATTTAGAAAAAAACCGATATCAATCTATCGGCTTTTCTACATTTACATTCTTTTTTCAGCTTCTGCTTTGATTTTTTCAACTACTTCTTGAATGTTCAAACCAGTTGTGTCAAGGTAGACAGCATCCTCTGCTTGTTTGAGAGGTGAAGTCTCACGATGGCTATCCTTGTAGTCACGCGCAGCAATCTCCTCTTTTAAAGTTTCAAGATCTGTTTCAATTCCCTTGGCAATATTTTCCTTGTAACGACGCTCTGCTCTTTCATCAACAGAGGCTACTAGGAAAATTTTCAATTCTGCTTGTGGCAATACAACAGTCCCGATATCGCGACCGTCCATGACAATCCCACCTTGCTGGGCAATCTCTTGTTGGAGAGAAACTAGTTTCTCACGAACTTCAGGAATCGCCGCAATAGCAGAAACGTGATTGGTCACTTCATTTTCACGGATAGGATGGGTAATATCCACATCTCCTACAAAGACAAGCTGTTCCCCAGTTTCTGAACGCCCAAAACTAATTGGATGCTGGTCCAATAAGTCTAAGAGTTCTTCAACTTGTTCAACTCCTAATTGGTTCCCGAGAGCCATGTAGGTCGCTGCACGATACATAGCACCTGTATCTAGGTAGGTGAATCCAAAATCCTTGGCAATAATCTTTGCGACCGTACTCTTGCCACTTGAAGCAGGACCGTCAATAGCAATTTGAATTGTTTTCATATCAACTCCTATTTGATTTTGACAACATCACCTGGATTAGCAAACCAAGATCCTGTAGCCATATGCCCAGGATTCAAAGCCTCTAACTGAGCAATCGAGATTCCTGCACGAGCGGCAATGGCTGCTTCTCCTTCTCCAGCTAAGACTTTTGTAGTTCCTTCTGGATCAGTTGGATGTTCTGAGCTACTAGATGACTCTTCTGCCTTCTCCTCTGAACTAGAAGATGCCTGCTCTGAACTACTAGAAGTAGAAGAAACTTGCTCTACTTTTGTATCTGAATCGTGAAAATCTTTCAAGGCTGCCGTGCGATTACTCCCACCCGATGAAAGATAAATCAGAACAATAATCATCACGACTACAATCACAAAGAAAATACTTGCTAAAATAGTCAAGATACGATTAGCCAGCACTCCTCCACCTTGTTCTCTCTTACGACGTTCTGATCTTGTTTCTTCCTGATTCTCATAAATATCTTCTTGCCACGGTTCTTTTGCCATACCTTACTCCTTGTTTTTTTTTACTTTTCTTATTACAATATAAATATGAAAATCACACTTATACCTGAACGCTGCATTGCCTGTGGTCTTTGCCAAACTTATTCTGAATTATTTGATTACCACGATAATGGAATCGTACGTTTTTACGATGATCCTGACCAACTAGAAAAAGAAATCTCTCCTAGTCAGGACGTCGTAGAAGCTGTTAGAAACTGTCCGACACGTGCCTTGATTAAAGATTAACTCTAACATCGACAGGAACGTTCCACTCCTTCTAGTTTAGCATATTTCCATGCAAAATTATAGTCTTTTCTCTTTATTTTTTTCTGTAAAATCAGGAAGGTCGCTTTTTTCTTTGATAAGATAAAGTGGTCTTTTTTTAGTCTCTAGATAGATCTTACTGATATACTTGCCAAGAATCCCAATGGTCAAGAGTTGAATGCCTCCAAGAAAGAGAATGACAGCCATCAGAGATGTCCAACCTGATGTCGGATTGCCCAAAATAAGGGTTCGAACCACGACAAAAAAGGTCATAAGTAGAGAAATAAAACAAGATAGGATACCAGCCACAAAAGCTATAATCAAGGGAAAATCTGAAAAATTGACAATACCCTCAATGGAGTAGAAAAAGAGTTGCCTAAAACTCCAACTGGTCTTGCCAGCCTGTCTTTCTACATTAGGATAATCCAGATAGTGGGTTTTAAAGCCGACCCAAGCAAAGAGTCCCTTTGAAAAACGATTGGACTCTGTCAAGGATAAAATGGCATCCACTATGGACCTTCTCATCATGCGAAAATCACGGACACCTGATGGCAAGGCTACTGGACTAATTTTTTGCATAAGGCGGTAAAAGAGATTAGCGCAGAGACTACGTAAAACTGGTTCTCCCTCCCGACTGGTCCTGCGTGTTCCAACACAGTCCAAGTCTGCATTTTGGTCTAGTAAATTTTTCATCTCAAGCAACATACTCGGAGGATCTTGGAGGTCTGCATCCATCACCACCACCAAATCTCCTGTCGCATATTGCAAGCCTGCATAGAGGGCTGCTTCTTTGCCAAAATTTCGAGAGAAAGAAATATAATGAACTGACGGATTTTGCTCCCGATAGGCCTTTAAAAGTTCCAAGGTCCCATCACTTGATCCATCGTCGACAAAGACATACTCGATTTCTGTTTCCAAATCTGGAAGTAAAGCTTCCAAAGCCTGATAAAAAAGAGGAAGTACTTCCTCTTCGTTTAAACAGGGGACAATGATTGACATCACCATCTTAGTCTTCAAATCCATTTGGATGCTTGCTTTGCCAACGCCATGCGTCTTCGCACATTTGGGTGATGCCAAGTTCTGCTTCCCAGCCGAGTTCTGCTTTGGCTTTTGCAGGATCTGAATAGCAGGCTGCGATGTCACCTGGGCGACGGTCTACAATACGATAAGGAATTGGACGTCCCACTGCTTTTTCCATGTTTTGGATAATTTCAAGAACTGAGTAGCCCTTCCCTGTTCCAAGGTTATAAACGTTTAGACCTGAGCCTTTTTGGATTTTTTTCAGAGCTGCGACGTGACCTTTGGCCAAATCGACGACGTGGATATAGTCACGAACACCTGTTCCATCTTCCGTATCGTAATCGTCTCCAAACACTTGCACTTGTTCTAGTTTTCCAACGGCTACTTGCGTCACATATGGCAAGAGGTTATTTGGAATACCGTTTGGATTTTCACCCAAATCACCACTCTCATGGGCTCCGATTGGGTTAAAGTAACGAAGCAAGACCACATTCCATTCTGGGTCTGCCTTGTAGATATCGGTCAAAATTTCCTCAAGCATAAGCTTAGTGCGGCCATATGGGTTGGTCACTGAAAGTGGGAAATCTTCCAAGATGGGCACTGTGTGCGGATCCCCGTAAACTGTCGCAGAAGAACTGAAAATGATGTTTTTACAGTTGTTTTCTTCCATAGCTTTTAGAAGACTAACAGTTCCAGCAATATTATTGTCATAGTAGGCAAGAGGGATACGGGTAGATTCTCCAACAGCCTTCAAACCAGCAAAGTGAATAACACCTGTTGGTTCTTCTTGTTTGAAAATGTCACGAAGAGTATCTGTATCACGGATATCTGCCTCATAAAAAGGCACTTCAACTCCTGTAATTCTCTCAACAACTTCTAAACTTTTACGGTTGCTGTTAACAAGGTTATCCACCACAACAACCTGATGACCAGCTTGGATTAACTCAATAACAGTGTGGGTCCCGATAAAACCTGCCCCACCCGTTACCAAAATCTTTTCTTGCATCTTTTTTCCTCGATTCTCGGATTTTTTCTTATTTTACCATTTTTGATAGGGAATGTCATTTACAATCCTAGGGGGTAGGATAAAATTTCAGTAAAATTCTTATTCGCTTTTTACTCGTTTGACATAGTTTTCAATTGGGTAGTTTGCTGGGTCTAAGGTCATTTCCCTGCTTTGTACCAGTTGTGCTAGGTGGTAACCAATGATAGGACCCGTTGTGAGACCTGATGAACCTAGTCCACTGGCTGCATAGACACCTGCCAATTCTGGCACCTGCCCAAAGAAAGGTGAGAAATCACTGGTATAGGCACGGATTCCCACACGCTCACCAGCTCTGGTAGCTTCTACTAAACTAGGATAGCAAGGCAGGGCTGCCTCCTCCATTTGTTTGAGCAATGTTTCATCTACCGTCAAATCAAATCCCATGTCATTTTCATGAGTAGCGCCTAAGGACAATTTCCCACCTGCAAAAGGAATCAAATCCCACTCCCCTTCGGGCATAACAACAGGGTAAGCTTCCATGTCTTGGGCAAGCTGATAATCTCGGAGTTGCCCCTTTTGGGGACGAACATCTACTTCATAACCTAAAGGCTCTAACAGGTGTCCCAACCAAGCTCCCGTCGCCAGAATAACCTGATCAAACACCTCTTCGTCAATCTGGTAACCTGATGCTAAAGGTGTCAGAGTTACTTTTTCTTTGACCAGCTTGACGTGACTGGCTTCCAGCAAACGAGTCACTAAGAGTTGGCCATCTACTCTCGCCCCACCAGAAGCATAGAGCAAGCGGTCAAATCCCTGCAAGCCAGGAAATAATTCGTTAGCTGATGCTTGGTCCAGAATGGCTAATTGCCCTATCAAGGGAGATTCTTCTCTGCGCTGGTGGGCTAGTTGATAAAGTTCTTCCAACTTAGTTTCATCCTTTTTCAGGAGAAAGACTCCCGAACGCTGGTAAAAGTCGATTTCTTGCCCTGACTTCTCTAAATCAGCTAATAAATCCACATAAAAGTCAGCCCCCAAGCGCGCCATCTTATACCAGGCCTTATTGCGGCGTTTGGAAAACCAGGGGCTGATAATTCCTGCTGCAGCCTTGGTTGCCTGACCCTGTCCATGATCAAAAACGGTTACTTCTAAATCACTTTCTTTAGAGAGGTAGTAGGCAGCTGTTGCACCTACAATCCCTGCTCCGATAATGGCAACTTTTTTCATTGTTTTCACTTTCTAACTAGATATGGTGGAAAGGATTGGTCGATGCTTGACTAGGTAAAATCTCTAGTTCCCAGCCTTTTTCCTCTTTCCATTGACTAAGGAATGCTACGATTTTTTCCACGAAAAGCACTTCAATATAGTGGCCTGGGTCCAATGCCAACAAACCATCAGACAGCATATCCTGAGCAGTATGGTAGTAAATATCACCAGTGATATAGACTTCTGCCCCTTTTTCTAAAGCATCCTTATAGAAAGACTGCCCGCTACCACCACAGATGGCCACTCTTGAAATAGACTTCTGCAAATCAGTCTCTTGATAATGCACCATTCGAAGGCTATCAAGGCCAAAGACTTGCTTGACATGCTGGGCTAATTCTCCAAAGGTCTGAGGCTGAATATTCCCAATACGTCCAATCCCACGTTCAGGACCTGTCTCCTGCAGATAAGTCGTCTCCTCAATGCCTAGCATCTGGCAGAACCAGTCATTAAGGCCATTTTCAACGATGTCAATATTGGTATGGCTTACATAAACTGCGATGTCATGCTTGATGAGATCAATGTAAATCTGATTTTGTGGACGGCTGGATATCAAATCCTTGATGGGACGGAAAATCGGCGCGTGCTTGACAATAATCAAGTCCACACCCTTTTCAATGGCTTCAGCCACCGTTTCTTCACGAATATCGAGAGCCACCATAACCCTTTGGATATCCTTGTCCAAAGTTCCAATTTGCAGGCCACGACTGTCTCCCTCCATGGAAAATTCCTGAGGGCAAAAGGCTTCATACGCGTTAATCATTTCACTTGCTAGCATGGAGAACCTCCTTGATGGCTTGAATTTTATCTACTAGAACTTGACGTTCTTCCAGATTTTTTTCGGGGATTTGTCCGAGGGCGAACTCTAGCTTAGCAGCTTCTTTTTGCCATTTTTGGACAAAGACTGGACTGACCTCTTTGGACAAGAAGGGACCAAAGCGAACATCACTGGCTGATAGCTTCATTTGTCCTACTTCCACCACCAAAATCTCGTAAAACTTGCCAGCTTCTTCTAAGATGCTTTCAGCTACAATCTGAAATCCATTCTCTTGTAGCCAGATACGCAAGTCGTCTTCACGATTATTTGGCTGGAGGATCAATCGTTCTACATTAGCTAACTTGTCCAAGCCTTCTTCTAAAATCCTAGCAATCAAACGACCACCCATACCAGCAATGGTTATGACCGACACTTGGTCTGCCTCTTCAAAAGCTGCCAAGCCATTTGCTAAACGGACTTGGATTTTTTCCTTTAGGTCGTGAGCCTCAACATTTTTAACCGCGGACTGGTAGGGACCTTCTACGACCTCACCTGCAATGGCACTTTCGATTTTTCCTCTTTCGACTAACTCGATAGGCAGATAAGCATGGTCACTCCCCACATCTAGTAAAATGGCTCCCTGTGGCACAAAGGAAGCCACTAATTCTAATCTCTTTGAAATCATCTTCTCTCACTTTCCAAACTCTATTACCTCTTATTATACCACATTTCAGCTGGCAGTCTTTTACCTAAAAAGACCGCAATCCACAGATTGCAGCCTTTCTTTATTTTTTCGCTTGGTAACGACTGGTTAAGATAAATATCACGGTAAAGACCAACATCATGACGCCATAAACAGGCAACGTTTGTCCTGTAAGTGTCGAAATTTCAAGCAGTTTTTGAATTCTTGGGAAGAGAGCTGTGGCTAGGAAGCCTCCTACTGACCAAACAATCAAGAGGACACGCCATAGGGTAAATGGCATGCAGGCTCTAAATACGGATAAGAAACCAATTGACCCCAAGAGATAATAGAGTAGAGTTGAGATTTCTAACTCAGACCAACCTTGGCTACTTCCAAATATTTTCACAAAGAGTACGCTGAAGACGACCATGAGAGCACTTGGTAGGGCACGAAGCATGGATCTTCTGAGGAAGTTTGGCTCGACAGGTTTGATATTTCGCTCAAAAGTCAGAACGAATGGTGGGAAACCTTCCACAAATTGGTCAATCATGGTAATCTGTATCGGAATGAAAGGGAAGATCAAGATCCACTCAGATCGTCCCAGAAGAGCACTGGCGATACAGATAACTGCGAGCAAGAAAGAATAGATGGTCTTAATCAAGAAAATCGGTGCGATATGGGCGATATTATTAACCACACGACGACCTTCAAAGAGAATCTCAGGAACATCATTAAAATCTGAGTTCAAAAGAACCAGATTAGCAATCTGACGAGTCGCAGGATCTCCCTCAGCCATCACGATAGAACAATCCGCCTCACGAAGGGCCAATATATCATTAACCCCATCCCCTGTCATAGCCGTTGTATGCCCCGCTTTTTTCAGTGTTTGGATGATGAGTTTCTTTTGATGAGGGGAAACACGTCCGAAAATCGCAGTTTCCTCCACCATAGCAATCAATTCCTCATCCGTGATTTTGGAGCAATCTACATAGCTGTGATAGTCCGCAAAACCAGCCTTCTGGGCAATGCTAGATACCGTAACTGGATTGTCACCAGAGATAATTTTTAGGCCCACTTCCTGAGAACGGAGATAGTCCAGCGTCTCTGCTGCTCCCTCCCGAATGGGGTCCAAGATTTCCAGCAAGGCTAGAGCCTGAATATCAGATGGTTTCTGTGGTTTGTGATGGTCTAATTTCTCCTGACTGAGAGCTAAGACCAAGACACGTGAACCTCTCTCCAAGGCCTCTCTGGCTTCTGGGATCTCAGAATCCAGCAACATCTCAGGTGCCCCTAAGAAAACTGTTCCCAAACCTTCTAACTCCATGGCTCCCCACTTCCGGTCGCTTGAGAAAGGCAGATTGGAAAGCATAGGGTAGGCTACTTCTCCCACAAAACGCTGGCGAATGGCTTGAGCTGTTGGATTTTTATCCTCACTATGGGCCATATAGCTGGCCAAGAGGCTAGCAAGTGCTGACTCTCCATACTCTTCGGTCAAAGGAAGAACAGCCTCCACCTGCATCTTTCCTTGGGTGATGGTACCCGTCTTGTCCAGACAGAGCATATCCACGCGCGCCAAGGTCTCAACAGAATACATCTCCTGCACCAAAACCTTTTTCAACCCAAGCTTGATAACAGCAGTTAAGAGAGAGGTGATGGTCAACAGGGCGATTCCCTTGGGCAACATTCCCAAAAGAGCTGTTGACGAATTTACAACGGATGACTTGAGAGGCAGGCCTTTTAAAAGCAAGGCTTCTAGCAAGAGAGCTAGACCAAAAGGAATGATAATCTTCCCAGTAAAACCAGCTAACTTGTCCAGCGATTTCATGATACGAGAGTTGATTGGTTTAACGGTCTTGGCTTCCAGCATGAGTTTGGCAGCATAGTTGTCTGCACCGACATGGTGAACTTGAGCTAAAACTGACCCACTAGCTAGGAAACTTCCTGACAAAAGCAAGGCGTCAACTTCCTTTTGCACCAAATCACTTTCACCCGTCAACATGGCTTCATTGACTTCCGCAAAGCCTTCCAAAACCAAGGCATCACTAGGAATCTGCTCTCCTGCAGACAAACGAATGACATCTCCTAACACCAATTCTTCAGGATTCAGAGCAACTTCCTGGCCATCACGAATGGTTTTGACCTTTTCCTTGGTCATGAGATTAAGCTTGTCCACCATGTGTTTGGCCCGTAGCTCAGTCACAATCCCAGAAAAAGTGTTAAAGCAGATAACAGCAAAAAAGACCAAATTGCTCCAAGCCTGCACAAAGGCAAGGGCCAAAGCAATGGCAAAGTTCAAAGCGTTAAAAAGGGTAAAGACATTTCGTTTAACGATTTGCCAAGTGCTAGTACTGGCCGATGCAGTAAAATCATTGACCAAGCCCTTAGCCTGTCTTTCCTTGACATCTCTTTGGGTTAATCCCATAATCTTATTTTTATCCATAAATTCTATCATACCATTTTTTCTAAAAGAATTCTAATTTCATCCCAAATATGGACCTAGTCAAGGGAAAAGTTTGCCAGCCCTCCTTTGATAAGGTATAATAATAACAAGAAAATAATCGAAGGAGATCGCATGTTTTATACTTATTTACGTGGATTGGTTGTCTTACTCCTATGGTCCATCAATGGCAATGCCCATTATCATAATACTGATAAAATTCCTAATCAAGATGAAAATTATATTCTGGTTGCGCCTCACCGTACCTGGTGGGATCCTGTTTACATGGCCTTTGCGACCAAGCCAAAACAATTTATCTTTATGGCTAAAAAAGAACTCTTTACCAACCGTATCTTTGGTTGGTGGATTCGTATGTGTGGCGCCTTTCCCATCGACCGTGAAAATCCTAGCGCCTCAGCCATCAAATACCCTATCAATGTTCTCAAAAAAAGTGATCGCTCTCTTATCATGTTTCCAAGTGGGAGCCGTCACTCAAACGATGTCAAGGGTGGAGTTGCCCTGATTGCCAAAATGGCCAAGGTTCGTATCATGCCTGTTACCTATACAGGTCCTATGACCTTGAAAGGCTTGGTTAGCCGTGAACGTGTCGATATGAACTTTGGAAATCCAATTGATATCTCAGATATCAAGAAAATGAATGATGAAGGCATTGAAACAGTCGCCAATCGTATCCAAACAGAATTTCAACGTCTAGACGACGAAACGAAACAATGGCACAATGATAAAAAACCAAACCCACTCTGGTGGTTTATCCGCATTCCTGCCCTCATCCTTGCCATTATCCTCGCTATCCTAACTATCATCTTTAGCTTTATCGCGAGCTTCGTATGGAATCCAGATAAAAAGAGAGAAAACTTTGGTTAAACAAATACAACAATCCCTTGGCAAAAGCCAAGGGATAAATCTTTTATTCGATTTTCCATTTTTGGGCCAACCAGCTAGAAAAAGCTAGGAATCGTTCAGCTACTTGTTCATGATGTCCATAAGGATCAAAGACAAACTGGCCGTTCGGATAGCATTTCTGAAAACTGGTATGGATCTGCTCAGCATAGACTGGTGCTTGAGCTAAGAGATTACTATGATTGACTCCTTCTGTTTGACCGTTCTGTAAATACAGCAAACAGTCTAGATTTTTCACTGTCTCTTCCTTGCAGTAAGTCACAAAATCAGGATACCAAAAGGAACCGCAGATGGAGAAGACACAGGAAACCTTGTCAAAGCTGAAAAGACTGTAGACTGCCGCCAAACCACCTAGTGAGTAGCCTCCATAAGCAAGGCGAGTTTCGTCCAGGCGATAAAGCGACTGCAACTTGTCTAAAAGATCTCCGAACAAATGATCATGATAGACATTGGCCTGACCGCCAAAATCTGGAGCTCCATCTCTCAGAGCAGCTGCCTTCCAGGGCGTGTAGTCATCTAGGCGATTTTTAGAGGTCAAGCCCACTAAAATCACAGATTCGGAAAGGGACGATAGGAAGTCCAAGTTTCCATCATTCAATAAAATAGCCGGATAGGTTTGATTGGGGTCGTAGCTAGAGGGAAGGCTGATTTTAACTTGAATTCCTTCCCAATCAAACTCATTATTTATTGATAAAGTCATTGATTTTCTCAAGGGAATCAATCACTGCTGGACCATAGTCCATCAATTCATCGTAAGAGATGGTCATGATTTTTTGATTCTTAATAGCAGGAACGCTTTCCAAAACAGCATTTGCCTTCATCAACTCTACTGCTTTTTCATCCAATTTTTTATTGCGATCGCTGGTTACATAGATAATCAATTCAGGATCCATTGACACGAGATTTTCCAAGGTCAAGCCTGATGTACCCGTAGCAACGTTTGTATAACCAAGTTGGTTCAGCAAACTTTCTTGCAAAGCAGACTTGTAGGCACCGAAGGTTTCATCATTATAAGCAACCATAATCAAAGCCTTTTTCTTTTCACCTTGACTTGCTGGGTTTCCTTTCTTAACAGCCTCGATTTTAGCTTGTAATTGGGCTGCGTATTCATTAGCCTTGTCCTGCACATTAAAAATCATTCCAAGATTTTTAACGTCTTCTACAATATTCCCCAAATCTTGCTGAATTGTTGAGAGAGAAGCTTTTTGAGTATAAACTGGGATTTTGTTTTCATTCCAAGTGCTAACTGTCCCCAAGGATTTTTCAGAAAACATCATGTTTCGACCCATCACAGCGTCTGGCTCATAAGAAAGGACTGTCTCTTGTGAGACTGTTTTTTTATCCCCAATTTGAGGAATCGTCGCAATCGCGTCCTTGTATTTGTCCGTCACAGCATTGTCTGGATTGAGCATACCAACAATTTTATCCTTCAACCCCAACTCCAATAAGATTTCAGTGGTTGAAAGATTGTTGGTGATCACTTTTTCAGGTGCCTTGTCAAAGACTTGTTCGACTTCATTTCCTTTAGCATCATAGGTCTTAACCGTTAACGGATAAGTCGTCTCTGCGTTAGCCTTTTGACTTGTCTCTGTGCTAGATTGTGTGGTAGCTTTTTCTGTAGTAGTATTGCCACAAGCTGCCATGGTTAGGGTAGCTACTGTTACAAGTAAAATACTGAGTGTTTTTTTCATCTTGTTTTCCTTTTCATTCTTATAAATAGTGAATCATAGCTTGCTGATCCTCGGTCCAAGTAACCTGACTTTGAACTCCGTATACAGTTTGCAATGACTCAGGGGTGATGGTCTCCTTTGGAGTCCCTTGGTAAAGGATTTCTCCCTCTTTCATCAGATAGAGATAATCCGAATAGCGACAAGCAAGTTGAATATCATGTAGGACAGCTAGAACATTGACCTTGAGCTCCTTCACAATGGCCAATAAGTCCAGCTGGTACTTGATATCCAGGTGATTGGTTGGTTCGTCTAGGAGTAAGAGAGTCGGTTCTTGCGCCAAGGCGCGGGCTAGTAAGACTCGCTGTTTCTCTCCCCCTGACAGGGACGAATAGAGACGAGTTTTCTTCTCAAGCATATCCACCTTAACGAGGGCATCTTGAACAAGGGTATAATCTCTTTCCTTTTCCTTCTGTAAAAAAGAGAGGTGGGGAGTTCTTCCCAGCAAGACGATTTCTTCAACTGTACAATCAAACTGCAGCTGGTTAAACTGGGTTACAACTGCCATTTGCTTGGCTGTTTCTTTGAGTGACCAATGCTCCAGTGGCTTTCCATCTAAGCTTATCAAGCCTTTATCCGCCTTTTCCTGACGATAGAGGAGTTTAAGTAGACTGGTTTTCCCGCTTCCATTTGGTCCTAATATCGTGTGAAATTGATGCCCTTCAACTTTAAGAGAAACTCCCTTTAGGATTTTTTTCTCTCCCAGTCCAAAGTGAATATCCTGACAAATCAAATCCATATCAGCTCCTCACCTCCCTTCGCCGACCTCCAACAATGTAGATAAAGAAGGGAGCACCTACTAAGGCTGTGAAAATACCAATAGGAAGCTCTGCGTTTGGAATGATGATACGGGAGAGTACGTCGGCCCAAATGACAAAGAGGGCACCCAGCAAGGTTGCAACAGGAAAAAGCCTCTTGTAACTCGTTCCTACTAACCCTCGAGCTAAATGTGGAGTAATCAGACCGACAAATCCAATAATCCCACAGGTTGCCACTAATACTGCTGTCAGCACAGCCACCATGGTCACATAAAGATACCAATAAAAGCGTAAAGGAATTCCCAAAGTTAAAGCAGCCTCATCTCCCATCATCATCGCATTGAAAACACGATACTGAGTAGAGAAAAATAGAAAGGCTATTCCTACTACTATAGTTGGCAGGACCAAGTCTGCCCAGGAAGTCCCAGCGAGCGAGCCCATGGTCCAAAACTTAATGGTCATCACACTATCCGCATTAGCGCCAACTGAGATAATAAAGTTGGAAAAAGCTAGAAAGAGAGCATTGACCACCGTTCCTGATAAGATCAGACTAGATGTTGTCATCCTTCCCTGCATAGAGGCAATGATGAGGACAGCAATTGTTGCCAAAATAGCTCCAAGAAAAGCTCCAAGGCTAATCATCACTTTTAAACCAAGAATGATGCTCAAAGTTGCCCCTAGAGTTGCACCCGCAGATATTCCTAAGACATAAGGCTCAGCGATGGGATTGTTCACTGTGGACTGCATCACGCTACCACACATAGAAAGGCCTGCTCCCACTATCAGACCTAACAATACTCGGGGAAATCTCATGTTCCATACAATGACAAGAGTGGACTTGGAAACCTCTCCTATCTCAAGAGGAAATCCTAATCTGCTCAAAATAATCCGATAGGTATCTCCTAGATCAATTGCAACAGATCCCATTGAAACTGCTAGAAAGAGAGAAATCCCTAAAGTAGCTAGCAAAATAACTAAAAGTAACACAAATTGCTGGTCTTGTCGGCTTCCAGAAAATTTGGAAAGCATGCAAACCTCCTATGATAGAATCTTAAAAATTTAGAAAATTCTCATGAAAAAGTATACCATATTTTCAACTGCGTAACAAGATGAGAACAAATGAATATAGTTGGTTTTATTGTGCTAGGAACCGTAACCGAAGATTAAACTTGAGTATGTCGAGGTAAGGTGACAACATAAAAAGCCCTCTGAAAATCAGAGAGCCAATTTGAGCTCGGGATAAAATCCTAGTGAAACAAAAAAATCTACACGGTCAGAAAAGTCTCTATCGTGCCATTTTCATACATGATGTATAGTCCAAGTACAATGAATACTAAGGGCACAATGATTCGCTCGTATTTTTCAATTGTCTCGAATATTAACGGAATAGAGGATAACACCCGACTAATCTCGCATAAGATAATTATGCCGATTACAAACACAAGCAACGCCACGAGGGTCTGTGACCAATCTAACGAAGCAAAATAAGGTATATAGATACCTAAATTATCTCCGCCAGACGCAATTGTTAGCAATGTAACTGTCCAAAACAGTTGATTTGCCTTGCTTTGTTCTAATCTTTCAATAATTTCTTCCTCTTCTTCCTCTTCTTCCTCACCTTCTCCAACAATTGCAAAGCGAATCCCTAAATAGATAGGGATTAAACCAAGCAATCCAATCATCCATTCTTCAGGCACGAAATTAACGACATAAGCAGCAACTAAACTCGCACCTACAAGTAAGCCTGTGCCTAGATATTGCCCCGCATAAATATGCCATTTTTGTTTATTCTGTGATAGCTGTGCAAATAAAATAAATAAAATAATTAAATAATCGATACTGGTGGAAATATAAACACCAATAGCAGATATAATTGTCTGTCCCATAAAAAACCTCCTGTATTGGTCAGTAATAAATCAGCAGATTTTAGGAGAGCACAGACACATTAATTTAGCTATCGCTAGTGGGTAATGTCGAACATAGGAAAGCATTTTACTCCTCCTCAAAACGTAGTTACAAAGTAATTTCTAACTGGAATTCAGTGACTACTTCCATGTAGAGTATAACATATTATACTTTACTTCGTAAAGTGTGGGCTCTCCGAGGGGGCTTGCAGACAGCTACTCGGCTTTTCAATCCGAGTAGCTACGCACCTTTATGGTGTAATTAGCTGATACCATTTGAGGTTTTTGTAGTCTCCAAAATTGTGACCGATAAAACACACAATCCGCTATTAAGGTGGGTTACTCAGTTTTTGTAGTCTCCAAAATTGTGACCGATAAAACCTCAATAAAAAAGCCCTCTGAAGTCAGAGAGCTGATTTGAGCCCGGGCTAAAATCCATACAAAAAAGCTACCCATTTTAGAGTAGCTTCATTATCAAGATATGCTCAATTGAACACGGCCTAAGCACTTGGCAAAAAAGATAAAATTTCCTAAAAACTAAAGTTTCTTCGTCAATTTTCCTATTTTTGCTTTGTGCTTTTGACGGCCTTTGTATCTTGAATTAACGACGAAGTCCTAGAGAGTTGATCAACTCACGGTAACGGTTAACGTCGTTTTTACGCAAGTATGCAAGCAAGTTACGACGGCGACCGATTTTTTTCATCAATCCACGGTAAGTAGCGTGGTCTTTTTTGTGTTGTTTGATGTGTTCGTTAAGGTGGTTGATTTCCCAAGTAAGGACAGCAACTTGAACCTCTACTGAACCTGTATCACCTTCGTGACGTGCATATTGTGCGATGATTTCATTTTTTTTCTCTTTTGAGATTGCCATGATGTTTCTCCTTTTTATTTGGCTTCATCCGAGTGACAGGTTGGCATGCCTGTAACCAAGAAGAAGTTATTTGTCTTTACGACAATCCCTATTCTACCAATAACTAACTTCTTTGTCAACAGATTTACTTTCTTGTTTTAAACATGCTATAATAATCATAGCAAGAGATTTAAGTTATCTGTTTTTTTAAAACGAGGTGATTATCATGCGTAGATTCTATTTCCATCTCCCCTACTATCTGGTCATATCCTTCTTTTATTGGCCACTTTATGAGTTGTTCTTGCTAGTTGTTTCTGACCCCCTTACACTCAAGGGACTCTATATAAACAATCTTCTCTTCTTTACACCTCTGGTAATCTTGATTATATCGCTACTCTATAGCTACCGTTTCCGTTTCTCACTTTGGTGGTTAATTGGTAACGGACTGCTCTTTTGCTTTACTATCATAACCTTTGGTGAATTTATCTGGTTTTACTTTTTAGCCTATGAAATCTTTGCTCTGGTGGGCATGGCTTCCGGTATTGGTATCAAGTATATTCTACAAAAAATGAAAAACAAAAAACTTTCACAAAATCCTTGAAAAATCTCACAATCATGCTATAATAATCCATAGAGACAAGTCACTTAGTCCCTTTCTACTAGAGAGTGCGTGGTTGCTGGAAACGCATAGGAAGCCTAAACTGATACTACTCTTGAGTTTTTTATGAAAACATAAAACGGTGGCCACGTTAGAGCCAATCAGAGGTGTCCCTCTTTTTTGAGGAACATAAATGAAGGTGGAACCACGTTGCGACGTCCTTTCGAGGATGTCGCTTTTTGTTTTTCTAGCTTTCACAGTCCTCTGTCCCTGTTTTCAGAATAGGGTTAACACATTCGTCAATAATATAAGTAAGGAGAACATCATGATTAACATTACTTTCCCAGATGGCGCTGTTCGTGAATTCGAATCTGGCGTTACAACTTTTGAAATTGCCCAATCTATCAGCAATTCCCTAGCTAAAAAGGCCTTGGCTGGTAAATTCAACGGCAAACTAATTGATACAACTCGTGCGATCACTGAAGATGGAAGCATCGAAATTGTGACACCTGACCACGAAGATGCCCTTCCAATCTTGCGTCACTCAGCCGCTCACTTGTTTGCCCAAGCAGCTCGTCGTCTTTTCCCAGACATTCACTTGGGTGTTGGTCCAGCCATCGAGGACGGCTTCTACTACGATACTGACAACACAGCTGGTCAAATCTCTAACGAAGACCTTCCTCGTATCGAAGAAGAAATGCAAAAAATTGTCAAAGAAAACTTCCCATCAATTCGTGAAGAAGTGACTAAAGACGAGGCACGTGAAATCTTTAAAAACGACCCTTACAAGTTGGAATTGATTGAAGAACACTCAGAAGACGAAGGCGGTTTGACTATCTATCGTCAGGGTGAATATGTAGACCTTTGCCGTGGCCCACACGTCCCTTCAACAGGCCGTATCCAAATCTTCCACCTTCTCCATGTAGCAGGTGCTTACTGGCGTGGAAATAGCGACAACGCTATGATGCAACGTATCTACGGTACAGCTTGGTTTGACAAAAAAGACTTGAAAAACTACCTTCAAATGCGTGAAGAAGCTAAGGAACGTGACCACCGCAAACTCGGTAAAGAACTGGACCTCTTCATGATTTCTCAAGAAGTCGGACAAGGTTTGCCTTTCTGGTTGCCAAATGGTGCGACTATTCGTCGTGAATTGGAACGCTATATCGTTGACAAGGAGTTGGCTTCAGGCTACCAACACGTCTACACTCCACCACTTGCTTCAGTTGAGCTTTACAAGACTTCTGGTCACTGGGATCATTACCAAGAAGACATGTTCCCAACTATGGACATGGGTGACGGGGAAGAATTTGTCCTTCGTCCAATGAACTGCCCACACCACATCCAAGTCTTCAAACATCATGTTCACTCTTACCGTGAGTTGCCAATCCGTATCGCTGAAATCGGGATGATGCATCGCTATGAAAAATCTGGTGCCCTTACTGGTCTTCAACGTGTACGTGAAATGTCTCTTAACGACGGTCACCTCTTCGTTACTCCAGAACAAATCCAAGAAGAATTCCAACGCGCCCTTCAGTTGATTATAGATGTTTACGGAGACTTCAACTTGAATGAGTACCGCTTCCGTCTCTCTCTTCGTGACCCTCAAGATACTCACAAGTACTTTGACAACGATGAGATGTGGGAAAATGCTCAAACCATGCTTCGTGCAGCCCTTGATGAAATGGGCGTGGACTACTTTGAAGCCGAAGGTGAAGCAGCCTTCTACGGACCAAAATTGGATATTCAAGTTAAGACCGCTCTTGGAAAAGAAGAAACTCTTTCTACTATCCAGCTTGACTTCTTGCTTCCAGAGCGCTTCGACCTTAAATACATCGGAGCTGATGGCGAAGAACACCGTCCAGTCATGATTCACCGTGGTGTAATCTCTACTATGGAGCGCTTCACAGCTATCTTGATTGAGAACTACAAGGGAGCCTTCCCAACATGGCTTGCACCTCACCAAGTAACCCTCATCCCAGTATCTAACGAAAAACACGTAGACTACGCATGGGAAGTAGCTAAGAAACTCCGTGACCGTGGTGTCCGTGCAGATGTAGATGAGCGCAATGAAAAAATGCAGTTCAAGATCCGTGCTTCACAAACAAGCAAGATTCCTTACCAATTAATCGTTGGGGACAAGGAAATGGAAGACGGAACAGTCAACGTTCGTCGCTACGGCCAAAAAGAAACACAAACTGTCTCAGTAGATGATTTTGTTCAAGCTATCCTAGCTGATATCGCCAACAAATCACGCGTTGAGAAATAAAACAATCACAGTCTGAGAAACATTTTTCAGAGCCAGAAAAAGCAACAACTGAAACAGCTGTTGCTTTTTATATTTTTACTCAATGAAAATCAAAAAGCAAACTAGGAAGCTAGCCGCAAGCTGTACTTGAGTACGGTAAGGCGACGCTGACGTGGTTTGAATTTGATTTTCGAAGAGTATTATTTAACCCGAGCTAGTAGTGATTGATCAAACCACCACACAAGATTTGCTTTCATGAGTTAGATAAAGTCAATATCCTCATTCCTTGTCTGCTTCATTTTCTTTTGCGCGATCGTTTTGTAAATCTTTTTCAGAGAGTTTTTGTTCGATATACTTGTCAATGTTTTCGTAAAATTCCTTGGTCGCCTCACTATCTAATTTTGCCGAATTATGGAATTGCTTGACTTTCAATTGAACAGATTGAATACCGTAAGAGGCTTGTTTTTGACGAATGGTTTCTAATTCTTCTTCTGAAATCGGATCTCCAACAACCGTCAAGACCAATTCATTGTTACTTGACTTGTAGACTTGATTAATAACCGTATAATTGGCGAACTCTTTTCCTACAAACTGTTTGATCCCTTCTTTGCGCGCTTGTTCTATTGTCAGAGTAACTGCCGAATAGCTAGCTGGAAGAATCAACAATACAATCAAAGATATCAAGCCAATTCTCATTTTAATGCTCAGCTCTTTAAATGAAGTTAAAGGAGATTTTCTCATCAAAATTCTTGTTCCAACAATGTTGGCTAGCATGATAAAGACACAGTTGATCAAGAAAAGATAGAGAGCCCCCAATAAAAATCGTACATTCCCATTAGCTAAACCATAGCCAGCAGTACAGATAGGCGGCATCAGAGCTGTAGCAATGGCTACTCCTGGCACGATATTGTTTGCTTCTTTTTTCCTTGAACCGATCACACCAGCAATCCCACCAGCAATAGCAATGAGGACATCCCAAATGGTTGGAGAGGTTCGTGCAATCAACTCGCTACTTGCATAAGACAAGGGAGAAATCCAGAAATACAGAGTCGAGACAAGCAAACTGACCAACACTTGAGTCAATAAAACCTCTAGAGATTGCTTGATTAAACGCGTATCAAAAATAGCTAAACCGAATCCCAGTCCAACAATCGGTGTCATGAGAGGTGAAATCAACATGGCTCCTATAATGACAGCTGTTGAATTCATATTTAGTCCGATAGAGGCAATAAAAATTGCACACATCAAAATCGCTGTATCTCTCAATCGAACATGAAGGTCATCGTATAATTTCTCACGGTATTCCCGTGTTGAATAATTGGCAGTCATTTGTCCTCTCCTCTTTCCTTATTTAAATTGGTATAATAATTAAAAATAACAGCTGATAAACAGCCAAAAAATATGAGCCCATAAATCGTCAAGAAGACACTGGTAATCCTTCCAATCAAGGTCACAGCTAGGAGATCCCCGTAGCCGACAGTCGTCGAAGTCACAAAAGCATACCAAAGACCGTCTCCGTAATTTGTGATAGCAGGTTCAACTAGGAAAAGCACGCCTCCTGACCCAAAAACAAAGGTCACAAAACTCAGAGCAAACCGAGTAAAACCCGTAACCTGCATAATATGCCATAACATTTTTAAACGTCTCATTTGTTCTCCTTATTCATACTAGCTCCTGACCGAGCCGTTTTTTCCAATAATCAAAGTGAAGATAGGACATGATCTCCATCAGAGAAAGATAGACAAACTGATAGATCTGATTTAAGCTGATTATCAACTGATATTGTTTGAAAAATGACTGGAAGAAAGACCAGATATGACTGTCTTGAATCAGTCCCTTCTTAACATCAGACAGGATATTAGCTAAAGCTCCCAAGGACTGAAACGGTAAATCCTTGACATTTATATAGATCCGGTCCACCACATCATTCAGACTGGTATCTTGGATGGCATGAAATTCTCCAAAGAGAACTCCTGCCGCTCCAAGAGTAGAAACAAATTCCACCAAATAATTTCTGAGGAAATTTTCTCAACCTTTTCCCATAATGTGTTTAGTGCCATCCATAACGATCCCAACCAGAAAAAGGAAAGAAAACAAGCAAAGAAATTTTGCCGTAAATCCCAAAAAGCTTTAAGACTTGGTGTTGTTGGTTTTTCTAACTCTAAAATCAAGATGGTCATAATAATTGCTAGAACAGCATCTGTCAATACAATTAATCTGTCTTTCTTCATCGGATTGCATCCCCTTTCTTTTTTGTAACATTCTATCTTATCGCATAATATTGGATATTCTTTCATAATCCGACTACAAACAAAAATAAACCAAAAAGTCTGTCCCTATTATGCTATATTTAACTCTAGAAGTATTCATCCATCTAATTAATAAGTATATCATATTTCACAATAAATGAATACTATCAAAGATTCATCCCCTTTCACTTCATCATTTAGTGTTGCTTAGATTTATCAAAAACAACCAAATTTGTATTAATTTCAAGTATCACCTAGTTACAAAAATTTGGGGTGAACAGAAAAAGCATCCCGTATTTTTGATACGAAATGCTTTCAATAAGTTTAAATAAGTTTTAACGTTTACTAAATTGTGATGCTTTACGAGCTTTTTTCAAGCCTGGTTTGGAAAGTATGAATTTCAGTTGGACTAAAAACAGCGTAATATCAAGACTTTTCTCCGCTTTTATAAAAGCGTTTTTCCAATCAAATTCAACTAATTTTATCTAAATGGTGTGGATTTTACCCCCAAAATTACAGAGAATGGAGCTGATAAACACTAAACGTTCACACCATTAGTTAAATGATTTTTTGTTCATCATTTTTCTTAGATGATAGAACTTCTAATTTATTTCTTATTCAAGCAAAAACAACCTGCTATAAGTAAGAAAGAGGAAGATACAAGAAAAACACGGCGTAAAAACCGATTCAGTTCATTGTCCTCAATCCTTGTCTGCTTCATTTTCTTTTACGAGATCGTTTTGTGAATCTTTTTCAGAGAGTTTTTGATCAATATACTTGTCAATGTTTTCATAAAATTCCTTGGTCGCTTCACTATCTAATGTTGGCGAGTTCTGAACTTGATTGACTTTCAATTGAACAGATTGAATACCGTAAGAGGCTTGTTTTTGGTGGAGCGTTTCTAATTCTTCTTCTGAAATCGGATCTCCAACAACCGTCAAGACCAATTCATTGTTTCTTGACTTGTAGACTTGATTAATAACCGTATAATTGGCGAACTCTTTTCCTACAAACTGTTTGATCCCTTCTTTGCGCGCTTGTTCTATTGTCAGAGTAACTGCCGAATAGCTAGCTGGAAGAATCAACAATACAATCAAAGATATCAAGCCAATTCTCATTTAATGCTCAGCTCTTTAAATGAAGTTAAAGGAGATTTTCTCATCAAAATTCTTGTTCCAACAATGTTGATTAGCATGATAAAGACACAGTTGATCAAGAAAAGATAAAGAGCTCCAAATAAAAATCGTACATTTCCATTAGCTAAACCATATCCTGCAGTACAGATAGGTGGCATCAGAGCTGTTGCAATGGCTACTCCTGGCACGATATTGTTTGCTTCTTTTTTCCTTGAACCAATCACACCAGCAATCCCACCAGCAATAGCAATGAGGACATCCCAAATGGTTGGAGAGGTTCGTGCAATCAACTCGCTACTTGCATAAGACAAGGGAGAAATCCAGAAATACAGAGTCGAGACAAGCAAACTGACCAACACTTGAGTCAATAAAACCTCTAGAGATTGCTTGATTAAACGCGTATCAAAAATAGCTAAACCGAATCCCAGTCCAACAATCGGTGTCATGAGAGGTGAAATCAACATGGCTCCTATAATGACAGCTGTTGAATTCATATTTAGTCCGATAGAGGCAATAAAAATTGCACACATCAAAATCGCTGTATCTCTCAATCGAACATGAAGGTCATCGTATAATTTCTCACGGTATTCCCGTGTTGAATAGTTTCCGGACATTGGTTACTCCTTTTATTTCATATAATCTTGTTTCTGCATGGATGATGGTAGAGAGAGTTCTGTCCAAACTGACATGTTTTTAATTCTTACCTGTGATTCTTTTGAACATTATCATTTAAATATCCATCAGTCCATCCTACATATTATATCAAAAAATTTACAATCTTTCTCTGAAGAAATCAATTCATTTAAAAGATAGAGAAAGGAAGAAATTTTTGTATCCTTATCCGAAAAAGAAAAACGATATCTCCTGAACCTTGATACTATGCGTTTTATTCTTTATAATTTAGCTATTTCAAAATTACAAGTTCTCCATTCTTAATTTCCCAAACTTGGTCAAACTTACTTAATAATTCGTTTTGGCGATGTAAAGTAACAATGACGGCACTTGGTAGTTCCAGAACTCTTTCCAATTCCATTTTAAACTGATTAGTATCCAATGCAGAGAAAGGTTCGTCTAGGATAAGCAATGGATTTTTACGATTTTTCTCACGATTTAAATACATTCGTTGTTGCTGACCACCTGACAGGGATTGTGGTGGAATTTTTTCAAAATCTTCTTCTCTGAATTTTTCATTGAAACTATTGAATAGCGTTACATTATTTTCATAACTTGAAATAAATGTATGTTCTTGTTGCAGAATCATACCGAATCTTCCCCAAAGATGGTCCAAAACAAGCCCATCTAGCACAATTTGTCCTTCAAAATCTTCATCTGTTCCATTTAAAATGTTGAGAAGACTACTTTTTCCAGACCCATTCTTACCAATAAGCGCAATTTTATCCCCTTTTTGAATCGTAGCGGAAGTAATTATCAATTTTGATTCTCCCAGTTGTTTGGAAATGTTTTTCAAAGTAATCGTATCAAAAGAATGTTGAGGTGCTTGAACTGAAACGGGTCTCCCAACAATGTTTTGAAAACTCTTGATTACAGGCTTTACGGACTCTAACATTTGTAAATCATAAAGGATTTCCTGTATTGGTTCAGAAAAAGCATTAATATATCCGAAACTCGCCACCACCTCAGGAATACCGAGTTGCTGGTGAGATAAAGAGTAGGCTAAATAAATAAACAGAACAAGACTAATGAATTCAAAAGAAACACCTGTCAATAAGATGCCTGTAATTTTTGTCAAACCATACTTAAAATACTTATCCTGCAAATTCTTTAGAGAGCTCTTTTGTTGATTCAAAAAATGCGACATAGTTAGTTTATTTACCAAATGATGTCCCATGAGCAAATCCTCCAAAGTTCGATAGTAATCTCCTTGTTTTTTCAAGTAAACCTGTCTACGATTAGCGGTCAACTTCCCAACGATTTTAGGAATTTGAATACTAATTCCAGTGGAAAAGATTAAAATCAGTGATACAATAGGATTAATTGTTCTGCTAATAATGAAAGCGTAAATGATGATACGTAAAATTTGTTTGATAAAACTCATCAATGGAGGAAGGTAATCCTTTTCCAACGAATCTAGGTCATTAGATTGATAGGAAATATACTCTGCTACTGTTTTCTGCTTGAAATCGTGGTGACTGAGTCCCAGAAGTGAACGAAACCACTCATTTTTCAAAGTAGTCGAAAAGATAATCCCCTGCTTCCAATCAAGTATCATTTGGATATAGTTACAACTCAAATAGCCTGCCACTGACATAGAGTAACCATATAGAGCTACTTGATAATCCCCTTTGATTAATGCCTGCGTGAAATACGGTAACAAAGCTGTGCAGATATTCGATACTACACCAAAAAGAAAATTAAAGAAGAGATACCATCTAATAGTTTTAAGATATGGTAGCATATACGATACTCCTTGCTAATGCGTTTTTTTACATATCTCAGAACAATCTCTACTATTCCTTATTTCAGACAGTGCAATACTCAGACATTGAGTGCAATAATTGTAAATCACACAAGTTCTGCAGTTTTTACTATCATTCAAAATATAATTTGCTATTTTGTAAAATATAGGTCTATCCCATGTTTCTTTGATAGATGTAAAATGAATATTTCCAACACTTCTATTGAAAGTAAGCTTTTTCAGTTTTTCTAACGATTTAGGCTATTTCGTGACACACCCACAATCCGTGAAAATTCTGGTTATATCAGATTATGTGATTTTCGTAAGAATTTTATATTGTCTCCAATCATGGTAGTCTCCTTTTACTTGATAAAACTATTATAACATTTAGAAATTAAAAACTGGTTCAAAATCAATAGGATGTGTGTATTCGATACATTCAATAAATTCTTGGAAACAGTTCTACACCAGTTACACAAATCTATATACACCTATCTCATTCAAAATAAAAAGAAAGCTGCAGTTCTTTTAATCCTGTATCAACGATTCATTCTGAAATCGAATAGGAGACATTTCCCAAGTCTACAATTCACTTCATCTCAAATTAATTTTTGTAATTCACCCTTAGTTTATAGATTTTATACTCAACAAAAGTATAAAGCATACAAAACTTCACTTTGAACCAGTATTTATACTATATTCCGTATTAAAAATTCTATTATTGGTTTTGTAAAAAACAGTCTTCAAATATCCTGAAATATAGCAAAAAGAGATTGGGTAAAAACTCATTGTCTCTTCTCACTCAAGGACTAAGTTTACTTGAGCAAACTGAATCCGCACTATCGTTCCTTTTCCAACCTCAGACTCGATACGAATCTGGTGCCCCAGTTCTTCAGAAATTTTCTTAGATAGATAGAGGCCAAGTCCAGATGACTGCTGAGTTAGGCGTCCATTATATCCTGAGAAGCCACGTTCAAAGACTCGGAGGACATCACTGTTTTTTATCCCGATTCCCGTATCCTTGATACAGAGTTCCTGGCCTTCCATATAAATCTCCAGACCACCTTCCTTGGTGTACTTGAGACTATTTGAGATAATTTGTTCAATGACCACTAGTAACCACTTCTTATCCGTCACAATTTCTTTATCAAGGTCATATAGGTTGACATTTAGGCCTTTTTGAATAAAGAAAAGAGCATATTTACGAATTATTTCCTTGACCAAGTCCTCAATTTGCACCTGCTTCAAGACCAAATCATCATGGAAACTTTCTAAACGCAGGTACTGTAAAACTAGATTGGTATAGGAATCAATCTTGAAAATTTCCTGTTCTAATTGCTGCTTCAGTTGGCGGTCGGCTACTTCTGCAACTAAGAGTTGACTGGCTGCAATGGGGGTCTTAATCTGATGGACCCACAAGGTATAGTAATCCAGTAAATCCGTCAGTTTTCTTTCTGAATCTGATCTCTGCTGATAAAGTTCCATCTCACGCGCTTCTAATTTTTCTGCTAAAACTCTTTCCAAAGGAGACTGAGCTTCCCTCTCCCCATAGAGAATTTCCTGACGATATACCTGCATTTCTACCAATATGTCCCAAGCGAAAAATAAAATGGTTACAAAGCAACACAGCAGGAAAAAGTAGAGAAAGTAAATTCCCAAACTGGCAAATAAAAACTGAAAGAGTAAGAGCAGAAACGTCAAAGAAATCAGATAGACAAACAGACGACTACGGGAACGCAGATAGGCTAGAAAAAATTGTTTCCAATCAAGCATGCTTCAGTCCGTACCCTATCCCTTTCTTGGTCTCGATAAATCCTACCAACCCCTGCTCTTCCAACTTTTTACGCAATCGAGCCACATTGACAGATAGGGTATTGTCATCAATGAAAAAGTCACTGTTCCAAAGTTCCCGCATCAGGTCATCACGCGCTACGATATTGCCTGCATGCTCAAACAAAACTCGTAAAATCTGGAATTCGTTCTTGGTCAAATTCAAGACTTGCCCTTGATAATGTAAATCCATGGATTTGGTATTGAGGATAACACCAGCATATTCCAGTAAACTCTCGTCACGCCCAAACTCATAGGAACGACGCAACAAGCCCTGAACCTTGGCTAAAAGAACCTGCTGGTCAAAAGGCTTGGTCACAAAGTCATCCGCCCCCATATTGATTGCCATGACAATATCCATAGCCTGGTCTCTCGAAGACAGAAACATGATGGGGACCTTGGAAATCTTGCGAATTTCCTGACACCAGTGATAGCCATTAAACAAGGGCAAACCAATATCCATGAGGACCAGATGAGGTTCCGACTGAACAAATAGACTCAAAACTTCCATAAAGTCTTCTACCAGGACCACTTCAAATCCCCATTCAGAGAGCATTTTTCCGACTTGTTGACGAATAACCTGATCATCTTCTACTAATAAAATCTTGTGCATCTGATTCTCCTTTGCTAATTTTAGGAGTCTTAAATCCTTTAGTATAAATAGAGGGCTTAGTATCTAATACTTTTTTGACATTTCCTTGTCACAACAGCTCAAAAACAGATAGTGAATAACCCCATTGATATCATACCTTATTTTTAGACATAGTGCCAGCACTACCCTTTTATTTTTAATTTTTTCAACCTTCATTTCAGTTCTTTTATCCATCCCCTTAACCAAAATTTATATCTATTCTTCCAAACCTTGAGTGTAGTTAAAACGACACTCTATACTCTTCTAACATTGAAACGCTCCTTATCGAGTGGTATCCGTAAAAAGTTCTGGCTTTCAGATTGACAATCTGAAAAAGATTTGTTAAGATGTGAATGAACAATATTTAATATTCATTCAGAAAAGAGGTGAATCAAATTGGACAAAAAACAGACTTTGAAATCCGCAGCTTATGAAGTTTTTTCAAAAAAAGGATACAAGGCGACAGGAATTTCAGAAATTGCTAGACAAGCTCATATGGCAGTCGGATCTTTTTATAACTATTACGAAAGTAAAGAAGCTATTTTTTTAGATATCTATATTGATGAAAACAACCGTGTTCGCCAAACTATGGTCGAAGAACTGGATTGGGAAATTGATATGATTGATCTTATTAGTCAACTCTTTGCTCAATCCAGAGCACTCGTTTCTTCCAATAAAATCCTTGCAGAATGGTACAATCCTGCCATAGCAGATGAGTTGCATAGCTACTATTCCTCAGAAGAAGGAAAAGTCACGAATCCATTTCATCAATTTCTCGTGAAAACCTTTACTCATCGTTTGCAGGCTGAAGGCCATTCTCCAGAAAAAATTCAAGATATTTTACAAGTTTACAACCTATTTTACTACATGGATATGCATATCACAGAAAATGATTTTCCAGATATTAGCAAAACTGTAGAAATACTAGCAACCAACTTCATTAAAGGAATACTGAAATAAAGAAATCTTTTCTTTATTTTTTGGAAATTATTGAATGAAAAAAAATATTATTCATTCATAGAAAATTACTACACTATAGGAGTTAAAAATGAAACGAGGGAAAAAAATGTTCATAATTATTCTAACTACACTTGGAGTGCTCGGCTTTATATCTTGGGGAATCATTACCTATCTTGGACGAAGTCAAACTTTATCGATAAAATCCATTGAAAATCCCAGCGGAGATTTGTATTTAGTTCACATCACAAAACCAAAAAATCAAATATGGAAAGCTGGCTCCTATGCTCAGTTTAAGCTTCCTGACAGCTCGTTTGGTCCAGACAAAAGTCCAGTAAAGGAGGATCAGGCTAGCCGATGGCTAACCCTTGCTTCCACTCCTGATGAGGATGAAATTCTTATTGTAACCCATAATAGTGGTAGCGTGTTTAAGGAAACCTTAACACATTTACCAGCTGGTAGTAAAATTGAGATGAGTTGGCTGGAGTCATCTTTATCTGTTAAAGACAATGACCAAGCACTGGTTTGTTTTGCCTCTGATGTCGGTATTTCTACTCTACGTCCAGTTGTGAAAGAGTGGGCTGGTAAGCGCTCCATCATTCTTAATCATTTAGACAAAGGAGTAAACATTTTTGATAATGAGTTAAGAGAGCTTAGTAAGAATAATCCGAATCTAACTTATAAAACTAGCGAAACCTTTTCTCAAAGCCAAGCATTTTTAAAAAATGCGGTTATGAAATACGGTAACCAAGCTATTTATCTCTTAACCGGCCAACCTGATGATATAAATGAGATGAAAAATTTCTTAAAAGAGAATGGGATTGACGACAAACAGATACAAACAAGTATGTTTAGAGGTTTGAAATAAAAGCAAACTGTCTTCTATGTGTCTGAATCATACCATTATAGGTTAGTATGTAGAGAGCTCGTACAAACCAACTAGTAAATTATATGTGATTGTGATAAGATAAATAAAAAGAAAGGAGTTCTTATGACCAATATTTTTGACTACCTGAAAGATGTCGCACACGATTCCTTTTACGACCTTCCTTTAAATGAATTAGACATTCTAGCCTTAACAGAAATCACCTACCTCTCCTTTGATAATCTGGTCTCCACAGCTCCTCAGCGACTTTTAGACCTGGCACCTCAGGTTCCAAGAGAACCTAACATGTTGACCAGCAAAAATCGCCTCCAGCTATTGGATGAGCTAGCTCAACACAAGCGCTTCAAAAATTGCAAACTCTCCCATTTTATCAACGACATCGACCCTGAGCTGCAAAAGCAATTTGCTGCTATGACCTACCGCCTCACTCTTGATACCTATCTGATTGTCTTTCGTGGGACAGATGACAGTATCATTGGCTGGAAGGAAGATTTCCACCTGACCTATATGAAGGAAATTCCTGCTCAAAAGCACGCCCTTCGCTATTTAAAGAACTTTTTTGCCCAACATCCTAAGCAAAAGGTCATTCTGGCTGGGCATTCCAAGGGAGGAAATCTAGCCATCTATGCTGCTAGTCAAATTGAGAAAAACTTGCAAAATCAGATCACAGCAGTTTATACCTTTGATGCTCCCGGTCTCCACAAAGAACTGACACAAACTGAGAGCTATCAAAGGATAATGGATAAAACCAAGGTCTTCATACCACAAGGTTCCATCATCGGTATGATGTTGGAAATTCCGGCCCACCAAATCATCGTGCACAGTACTGCCTTAGGTGGTATCGCCCAGCACGATACCTTTAGTTGGCAGATTGAGGACAAGCACTTCGTCCAACTGGATAAGACCAACAGTGATAGCCAACAAGTTGACACAACCTTCAAAGAATGGGTGGCCACAGTCCCTGACGAAGAACTCCAGCTCTACTTCGATCTCTTCTTTGGCACCATTCTTGATGCTGGTATTAGCTCCATCAATGACTTGTCTTCCTTCAAGGCTATTGAACACATTCATCATCTCTTTGTCCAAGCGCAATCCCTCACTCCAGAAGAAAGGGAAACCATGGGACGCCTTACCCAGTTATTGATTGATACCCGTTACCAAGCCTGGAAAAATAGATAGTACCTTTCAAAAATCAAATGAATACAAAACAAAAGACCTAGAATACATACTTTCATATGCATTCTAAGTCTTTTTTAATAAAATCTAACTACCAAATAACCCCTTTATAGGCTAGCAAAATGATAGCTAATATCGGAACATAAAAGGCGAGGAAGAGCCATTTCATTTTAACACAGAGAGCCACGTACTCCCGAATAAAAGCAGATGGTATGTAGTAGCCTGCCGTCCTACATCCGAGGCCATCTCCCTTCATTTTTAACTTACGAGCATAGGTACTTGTTCTAAAGACATGATAATCATTTGTTACAAAGAGGAATTGAGGTTTGGCTACCAGCTTCTCACCAAGTTCCTTAGAAAAGAGAAGGTTCTCGTAGGTAGTCCTTGATTGGTCCTCCAGGATAATCCCATCTTGGGGAACATCGGTCTCTTCAAGCAGATAGTTTGTAATAGCCTGCGCTTCAGAAATCTTCTCATCTCCTCCTTGACCACCACTAGCAATGATTTTGATATGAGGATTCTTAGACTTGTGATAAGCTTCCACTGCCTTATCAATTCTCCTCTTCAGCAAAGGTGTTACCTTTTCTCCGTCTAACAAACCTGCACCATGAATGATAATAAAATCATAATGCTTCTTCTTAGGAATAAAGAGATACAAGATAGAGTACAGAATAAAAGCCACAAAAGCAAAACCAAAAATAAAGTAAGAATAAGCAATAAATGCAAATAAAATATTTAGAAAGTGATTGGTGTAAAATAATTCATGTCGTCCTCCCAATCGAAATGACATCAAAGCAAAAAATAGCAAAATGACTATTCCAAGGAGCATGGAGAGATAATTAGCCTTTGAACGTCCCTCTCGCTTCAACAAAATGACCCCATTATAGATTAGAAAGATGCCACTTAGAAAAAGCAAAAAAGGAAGTAAAATAAAGGGAAATATAAAAAAAGCGAAATGAATCTTCTCATACCCATTTTGATAAAAAAGGTAGCCTAGATAAAAATAACTGGAAATGAGGGATAATAAGAATAATACTGGATTCCACAAACTTCTATTATCCTTCCAAAATGACACTATAAAGGCTAATACAATTCCTATAACGAGATACATTTCTTCCTCCTTTAATGATTCTATTTTATCACAATTTTACATAGAGAAAAAGAGGGCATCTATCCCTCTCACTCCTTCATTTGACTCTCTGCATCGGCCACAACTTGCTCTAGACTAGTCTGACCAAGTTCAGCCTCCATAGCCAGCTGGATTCTCTCCAATTTTTGATCCAAAACATCATGAATATGGGCTCCAACTGGGCAATTTGGATTTGGATTGTCATGGAAACTGAAGAGTTGACCAGTCTTACCAAGACACTCAACCGCTTGATAAACGTCTAATAGACTAATGTCCTTGAGGTCCTTGACAATCTCTGTTCCCCCTGTTCCACGCGCTACTGAAATCAACTCTGCCTTCTTCAACTGGGACAAGGTCTTTCTGATAATGACAGGATTGACCCCGACACTAGCAGCTAAAAAATCACTGGTCACCTTGCTTTCCTTCCCCTCGAGGGCAATAATTATCAGCATATGAGTCGCAATGGTAAATCTACTTGGAATTTGCATCCTCTTCTCCTTTTTACGAGGCTCCCCTGCCTCTACTCTTCTTTTTCTATTATTATACCCTTTTTAGTTGTAATGTCAATCATTACCACCCTTTAACCAGGTATCTAACTCCCTATCATAGCCCTCTTTCTGGGCCAATTCTCTCAGAAACTCCTGATGATGAGTATGGTGGATACCATTGACCAGACTTTCATAGTAAACCTCAAAATAGGGAAGTTTAAGATCTTTAGCCAGCTGCAATTCAGCTGCCACATCGTAGTCTACCCGTCGGAAGTTCATATCTACCAAGCCCTTGTCATCAAACTCCAAAATCATATACTGGGCCCGCAAGTCCTTCCGCAACTGGGCATCTAGAAAGAAAGGTTGCCCAATCGAACCCGGATTGACAATCAATTGCCCACCAGTCCCATAACGAAGCAACTGCTGGTGAATATGACCATATACAGCGATATCACAAGGCGGGTTTGTCACCAAGCGGTCAAAATCCTCTTGCGCTCCAGTATGAATCAACTCTCGCCCCCAGTTCTTATCGGGCAGATGATGGCTAATTCCAACCGTCAAATTCCCAAACTGACGATGGATCTGGAGTGGTTGATTGTGGAGCAGTTCAATTTCTTCTAGGGATATTTCCTCTAAAACATACTGGCACTGGCGCAAGAGATAGCGTTGACTGGGACGAGTACTATCCAATTCCTTACGGACACCATGCCAAAGACTGTCTTCCCAGTTTCCCAAAACTCTAGCCGTAATAGGTAGTTGAGCCAACAAGTCCAAAATCCTTCTACGCCCTGTCCCTGGCATGAGAATATCTCCCAAAAGCCAGTATTCATCCACTCCTAGCTGCCGAGCATCTGCCAAAACAGCCTCCAAGGCGGTGGTATTTCCATGAATATCTGAAAGAAGAGCTATTTTCGTCATATCCATCTCCTCGTTTTTTCTCTTGCAATAAGTATAACATAAAAAGTCATAGCTAGAGAAATCTAGCTTTTTTTGATATACTAGATAGAGATATTAGACAAGAGGAAACGAATGACCCCGAATAAAGAAGATTATCTAAAGTGTATTTACGAAATTGGCATAGACCTGCATAAAATCACCAACAAGGAAATTGCGGCCCGCATGCAAGTCTCTCCCCCTGCCGTAACTGAAATGATTAAACGGATGAAAAGTGAAAATCTCATCCTCAAGGACAAGGAATGTGGCTATCTACTGACTGACCTCGGCCTCAAATTGGTCTCTGAGCTCTATCGTAAGCATCGCTTGATTGAAGTTTTTCTAGTCCATCATTTAGATTATACAAGTGACCAGATTCACGAGGAAGCTGAGGTCTTGGAACATACTGTATCTGACCTGTTCGTGGAAAGACTGGATAAATTGCTAGGGTTCCCTAAAACCTGCCCCCACGGAGGAACCATTCCGGACAAGGGAGAACTTCTAGTTGAAATCAATAACCTACCACTAGCTGATATCAAGGAAGCTGGCTCCTATCGTCTGACTCGGGTGCACGATAGTTTTGACATTCTCCATTATCTGGACGAGCACTCACTTCACATCGGTGATCCGCTCCAAGTCAAGCAGTTTGATGGCTTCAGCAATACCTTCACTATCCTCACTAAAAATGAAGATTTACAAGTGAATATGGACATTGCCAAACAACTCTATGTCGAGAAAATCAACTAATTTCTCAAGTCCCCTACCAACCCTGAAAATCAAATTTTCAGGGTTTTATTTCTAGCATTTGATTTTACTCTCATTTAGTTGTAGAATGTTTGTAAAAAACAAGAAAGATACCTTAAACTATGAAAAAATCACTAAAAATTTTTGCGACATCTAAATGGTTTGACCTCTTCGGAGTTGCTCTGGTCGTTGGGATTGCGATTGCATCTGGCTACCTCAACTCCCGTCTCGATAAATTCGTAGACTGGGGACCATGGACTGCCCTTGTACCCTTTGGATTGATTTCCGTAACCAACGTTGGGATTTCCATGTTGTCCACTCGTTTCACGGGAAAATTAAGCAAATGGGGAAATTACTTTGGGATTGTCAATACGATTTTGTCTGGCAGCATTGACTATATCCTTGGAAATAAGGCAGCCATCATTACCTATCCTGTCACCTTCCTCATTTATACCTTTGCTATTAAGAAATGGGAAGCTTCGCAAGAAGGCAGACCCAACCAAATGAGCCAAAAACAACTAAAATTGGCTGCCATCATCATTTCAATCATCGCCTTCCTCTTTGCCTTTGTGACCAACTATATCGGCTATGGGGGCAAGATGAATCTCCTTTCATATGTAACAACCATTGCCTTTGCACTGTCCCTCATTGCCAATGCTTTGAATGCATTAAAATTAACAACTCAGTGGGGCTTTTGGTTGATTTACAATTTCGTTCAGCTGACAAAGGCTGGCATTCAAGGAAACTTCGCCAATATCGGAAAATACATCTTTTATATCCTCAATGCAATCGGAGCTTTATTTGTCTGGAATGATGAAGAGGTGGAACAATAAGAGGGAAATCAAATAAAGAAATCTAACAGAATCTCCTTACTAAAATTTTTTATCATTTTACTTGTAACTCCCATTCTTTTGGAGTAGAATGAAGTTAGATAAAAGAGGGAGGTCTTGTCATGAAAAAACTCTATAGAATCCATTTTATAGCAATTGCAGTCATCGATTTGCTACTACTTGTATTTTTTAGCACTAGATCCGAGACAGCTTTCGACTGGCTCTTGCTCACTGGTTTTATTTTCCTCCTTGCTCAGGGACTCCTGCTATTTCGCTTGGTCGTCCAACTAAAAAATCAATTTGCTGAGATTTATCCTCAAATCAATAAAATGATTCGCTTCTACTATTTAGGGGTGCTCATCAGCGACTTTCTATTATTTGTTCTCTTAGCCTTCACTAGTTCTCAGCGATTTTCCACTCTTATGCCAATCGTCACTGCTTGTCATTATACTTTATATTATCTGACGACTGACTATCTAAGAGAAAACTATCCAGACTTTTACGATAAACACATCACTTTATGGGAGTGTCTCTAAGGAAAAGGAGGTTTTAGCATGAAAAAAATCATCTTCATCAAAACCATTCAACTCCTTGTCATTGATGGAATCATGCTGGCATTTTTGACATTTAAAGAGGGGCTTACTTGGGACTGGATTTTGATTTATAGCGGTTGGCTCATCTTCTTTCATCCTGTACTATTGACCTATCTTTCCAATCAACTTTGTGACCACTTCAGTCAACTCTATTCCCAGATTAGACCGCGATTCTGGCGTTTTGCCTTACAAATCCTCCTATGGGATAGCCTGATGATTCTCTCCTTGATATGTTTGAGTGGTGTGCCACTTTTCCTTCAGGGAACTCTCCTCATCCTAGGACACATCATCCCTTCCTATCGCACTTGCCAAAGCCTGAAACAAGATTTCCCCAAGGCCTATCAAGAACCGATTTCTTTTTGGAGCATTTTATGATAGATAAGAAAAACCAAGCCGGCTGGGCTTGGTCTTTCTTATCTATTTTTAGTATCTAGGATAATGGTAACTGGCCCATCATTGACCAGCTCAACCTGCATATCCGCTCCAAAGATGCCTGTCTGAACAGGCACTTCTTGCGCTAATTTTTGATTGAAAGCATCATAGAAGTCTGATGCCATATCAGGCTTGGCTGCGCCTATGAAGGCTGGACGATTGCCTTTCTTGGTATCCGCAAAGAGGGTAAACTGAGAAATAGAGAGGATTTCTCCTTCAATATCTTTGACAGACAGGTTCATCTTACCTTCTGCGTCTGAAAAAATCCGCATATTGACAAGCTTTCTCACAGCATAGTCCAAATCTTCCTCTTGGTCCTCTGGTCCAACACCAACCAGCAATAAGAGCCCCTGATTGATTTTCCCATGAACCTGCCCTTCGATACTCACTTGGGCCTTTTTAACCCGTTGGATAATGATTTTCATAATAGCCTTTCTAGTAAGAGCTAGGACAATTAGCCGTTGGTCCGTTTGACAGAATAAACCTCTGGCACGGTCTTAATCTTGTCCACAACCGTAGTCAGCGTAGAGAGGTTAGCAATGCCAAAGGATACATGGATATTAGCAAATTTCATATCCTTAGTTGGTTGAGCGTTGACCGTTGAGATATTCTTGGTTGTGTTTGAAAGAACTTGCAGTACATCGTTCAACAGTCCTGTACGGTTGAGGCCGTAGATATCGATATGGGCCATATACTCCTTATTTGAGCTAGAGTACTGGTCTTCCCATTCCACATCAAGGAGACGTTGCTCGTAGTTTTCTTGAGCGCGCAGGTTCATACAGTCTACACGGTGAATGGCTACACCACGCCCCTTGGTAATGTAGCCAACAATATCGTCACCAGGCACAGGATTACAGCACTTGGCAATCCGCACGAGGAGGCCTGAGGCACCTTCAATGACCACACCACCCTCATGCTTGACCTTGAGGGTTTCTTTATTTTCAACCTTGATCTCGCCACCTTTGACAAGCTCCTCTGCCTCAGCCTTGGCCTTGGCACGCTCTTCTTCACGGCGTTCCTTTTCAGTCAGACGGTTAAAGACGGTAATCGCACCGATTTCTCCAAAACCGATGGCCGCAAAGAGGGATTCTTCTGTCTTGTAGCTGGTCTTTTGAAGAACTTGGTCCATGTGGCGCTTGTCCATGAATTTATTGGCCACATAGCCATTTTCTTGGAACTGAGCCATCAACATTTCACGACCCTTATTGACAGATAATTCCTTGTCTTGATTTTTAAAGAACTGACGAATCTTATTGCGCGCCTTGCTGGTCTTGACCATGTTGAGCCAGTCACGACTCGGTCCAAAGGAGTTCGGATTGGTGACAATTTCAACCTGATCCCCTGTCTTGAGCTTGGTTGTTAGTGGGACCATGCGACCATTGACCTTGGCCCCAGTCGCTTTTTCACCGACTTTGGTATGGATCTCGTAGGCAAAATCAATCGGTCCTGAATCTTTTGGAAGAGAACGGACAGCACCATCTGGAGTAAAGACGTAAATCTCCTCAGCCAGATAGTTTTCCTTAACTGAATCAACAAATTCCTTAGCATCATCAGCCTGATCTTGGAGCTCCATCATCTCCTTGATCCAGTTCATTCCAATGGCTGATTCCTTGCTGTTAACCTGCCCCTTAATGCCTTTCTTATAAGCCCAGTGGGCCGCAACCCCGTACTCAGCCACCTCATGCATTTCCTTAGTGCGAATCTGGAATTCAATCGGCCCTTTCGGCCCATAAACAGTCGTATGGATAGATTGGTAACCATTGGCCTTGCGGTTGGCGATATAGTCTTTGAAACGACCTGGCATTGGTTTCCAAAGCTCATGCACGTAACCAAGCATGGCATAGACATCACTTTGGGTATCTAAAATACAACGAATGGCAATCAGGTCATAGATTTCCTCAAACCGTTTTCTCTTGTCCTGCATTTTGCGGAAAATAGAGTAAATATGCTTGGGACGACCATAAATCTTCCCTCTCAAGTGATGATCCGTCGTATATTCCTCTAATTTTGTGACCACCTCATCCACCAAGGCCTCACGCTCTCTGCGTTTTTCCTTCATCATATGGGTAATCTTGTAAAACTCCGTTGGATTGAGATAACGGAAAGACAGGTCTTCCAATTCCCATTTGACGCTGGAAATCCCCAAACGGTGAGCAAGAGGTGCATAGATTTCCATAGTTTCTTTGGAAATGCGCTCCTGCTTGTCTTTTCGAAGGTGTTTCAGGGTCCGCATATTGTGCAAGCGGTCAGACAGTTTAACCAAGATAACGCGGATGTCCTCAGACATGGCCATGAGCATCTTGCGATGATTTTCTGCCAACTGCTCCTCGTGAGACTTGTACTTAACTTTACCAAGCTTAGTAACCCCATCTACGATTACCCGCACATCAGGACCAAACTCTCTTTCCAAATCATCCAAGGTCGCATCTGTATCTTCTACTACATCATGCAAGAAACCACAAGCTACCGTTACAGCATCCAGCTTAAGCTTGGCTAAAATACCTGCCACTTGGATAGGATGAATGATATAAGGTTCGCCTGATTTGCGATATTGACCACTATGACAATCCACCGCATAGACCAAGGCCTTATGGACAAAATGAACATCCTCTTCTGTTAAATATTCTTTGGTTAAGGCGACAACTTCTTCGCCTGTTAAATTCACTTCTTTTGGCATCTATACTCTCCAATTCTTCCTACCATTTTATCACTTTTTTAAGAATATGAAAACTAGATTGGAACAGAATAAGAAAAAAATAATTCAGAATTGCTTGATAATTCTGAAATGTTTTTTTATAATATGTTATATAGTTAGATTTTCTATTTAGGTGATAGAAGGAGAGATAGAAGAACGGAAACCATATTGTAATCTAAATATAATTTAACTCCCTATGCTTATCACTCTTTCATTCAAGTCAATATATTTGAATGACATCATTTTACAAAGGAGTATCCTATGAAAAAAATTGTACTAACACTATTAGGAGCTACTGCTCTATCCATTGCCGTTCCAATCAATGCTGCTGAAACCAATACAACAAATAACTTTGAAGGTCCTCGTTATGAGCGTATATATTCTCATAGTTATAGTAAAACAGTAACAAAATACTATAACGATGATGGTTACATCCCACCAACTATCTACTATTCAGAATATAATGATGGTTTCCATTCAACCTTCAAAGGAACACTTGAAATAGATAGTGTACGAAGATCAAACGGTGGAACTCGTGTCACATACACTGGTACCTTGACTGGATTTTGGAATTAAAAATCCTCAAGATACTTTCTTTTATCATTTAGTTTATAAGGAGAACACCTATGAAAAAAACTGCTATTTCTATTTTTGCTCTCCTAGTGTTAGGAGTTAGCTGTTTGTTCCTATTCAGCCAGCAAGGCTATAAAAAAACAGTCGTTCAATACTATGCTAACGACCAGAACCTGCCCAATAGGATAAGTTATAGTGAATATAGCGACAAACGAGAAGCCAACTACGGCGGCACTCTAAACATCACGTCTATCAAACAAGCTAATGACGGAGTTTATGCAACCTATGAAGGGCAATTAACACCTCTCCAATATTGATAAATTGATAACCAGCCTGTCTTCATCTAGTCATGCTGGTTTTTTAATTCATTCTAAATCCTTACCTATTCTCCCTAACTGTGCTATACTTATCTTAGTACATTCTTTGAGATTGGAGCCAATATGAAAATCCATAAAACCGTCAATCCTGTTGCCTATGAAAATACCTATTATCTGGAAGGTGAAAAGCATCTCATCGTTGTCGATCCTGGTAGCCATTGGGACGCTATTCGTCAGACCATCGAGACGATCAACAAACCGATCTGTGCCATTCTATTGACCCACGCCCATTATGACCATATCATGAGTCTGGACTTGGTGCGCGAGACTTTTGGCAATCCTCCTGTCTATATCGCAGAGAGCGAAGCCAGCTGGCTCTATACTCCTGTCGATAATCTCTCTGGCCTCCCTCGTCATGATGATATGGTAGATGTAGTCTCAAAACCAGCTGAACACACCTTTGTCTTCCATGAGGAATATCAATTAGAGGAATTTCGTTTCACTGTCCTACCAACTCCTGGTCACTCTATCGGTGGTGTTTCCCTAGTCTTCCCTGATGCTCACCTAGTCTTGACTGGAGATGCTCTTTTCCGAGAAACCATCGGACGGACCGACCTTCCTACTGGTAGCATGGAGCAACTCCTTCACAGTATCCAGACTCAACTCTTCACCCTACCAAACTACGATGTCTATCCAGGACATGGTTCAGCTACTACTATTGCTCATGAAAAGACCTTCAATCCTTTTTTCTAGCAAGATGATGATAATGACTATCGCAATTTAAGTAAACTATCCAGCAAATCTTTCCATTACAAAAGGCATCCTATCAAGGTTTTTCACACCTGATTGGATGCCTTTTTCTGATGACTAGATTTTTTGCATTACCAAATAATCACGCGCTCTTCTGGCGAACGCCACATACCGTCTCCTTCTTTGACATCATAGGTTGTAAAGAAATCATCGAAGTTTGGCACTTGCACATTGACACGGAGTTTGGCTGGCGCGTGCACATCGACGCTAGCCAAGAGTTTCATAAATTCTGGACGACCTTTCATGCGCCAGATGCGACCAAAGTTGTAGAAGAATTCTTCTGCGGAGAAGTCTGGTTCTCTCTTGGCTGCTTCAAGAGCTGCAGCGATTCCTCCCAAGTCAGCCACGTTCTCTGACACAGTCAATTTACCGTTGATGGTTGCACCATAAGAATCCTGTCCATCAAACTGGTCAATAACTTTTTGTGTTTTCTCCTTGAAGGCAGTATAGTCGCTCTCTGTCCACCAGTCCTTGAGACTACCATTTTCATCAAAGGAAGCCCCGTTGGTATCAAAAGCGTGGGAAATTTCATGGGCAATAACCGCCCCAATACCACCGTAATTAGCAGAAGATGACTGATGCAAGTCATAGAAAGGCGCTTGCAAAATGGCCGCTGGGAAGACAATCAGGTTCTTCTGTGGATTGTAGTAGGCGTTGACCATATGAGCAGGCATACCCCATTCCTTATAGTCTACAGGCTGGTTCCACTTGCTCCAACTGTGCTTGATTTCCACACGCGCAAAGGCAAGAGCATTGTCAAAAAGACTAGCAGTCTCATCCACTACCTTGTCCTTGTAGCGTTCTGGCAATTCTTCTGGATAACCAATATAAGGCTTGATGACATTGAGTTTGACGATGGCCTTGTCACGAGTTTCAGGAGTCAGCCAGTCATTCTTGGCCAAACGCTCCTTATAGACATCAATCATGGTTGCCACTTTTTTCTCCACGTCTGCCTTAGCTTCTGGGGAGAATTTTTCATGGGCATACCAGAGACCCAAGGCTTGTTTGAAAGGACCTTGTGCTAGCTGGTAGGCTGCCTTGACCTTGTCTTTGGCTTCTGGAACTCCTGAAAGCGCACGGCTATAGGCACCTGACAAGACACGGATTTCTTCTGTTAAATAGCTGGTTGAAAGATTCACAACACTCAAAATCAAGGTTGCCTTGAGGAGAGGCCAAGCTTCTTCACTATAGAATTGATCTGCTGCTTGCCAGAAACGTTCCTCGTCTACAATAACCTTGTCTGGTACTTGTCCAAGAACGGCTTGGAAGAAGTCATCCAGAGGTAGGGCAGGCGCAAATTTCTTGAAATCTTCATATGAATATGGATGGTAGAGTTTAGCATACTCTGAACTTTCTTCATTAGAAAGCACCACTGCCGCGATTCGGCGATCCAATTCTAATCTTTTCTCTAACAAGTCTTCAATTTCTTCATCAGAGAAATCATAAGCCTTGAGAAGATTTGCGCTGGTTTCTTTCCAAAGAGTCAAGAGCTCCTCGCGCTGAGGATGGTCTTCTGCATAGTAGGTCGTATCTGGAAGGATCGTGCTTGGAGCGCTAGCCCACAGAACATTGATTCTAGCATCCATAAAGTCTGGTGATACCCCAAAAGGAAGGAAGTTTGGTTTTCCAGCAAGCTCAAACTCTGCTAGTCTAGCTGTAAAATCAGCAAAAGTCTCCAATTCTTGGAATTCTTTAAGAAGAGGTAAGACAGGTGTGATACCGTCAGCTTCTCTCTTATCAAAATCACGAACTAGGCGGTGGTATTTGACAAAGTTTGCCAAGATAGCATCCTCAGGAACCTCTTCACCTGCCAACCACTTGTCTGTTGTCGCTAGCATCAGGTCTTCAATTTCCTGGTCTAAATCAACAAAACCTCCCGTTTGAGACTTATCTGCTGGGATTTCAGCTGTCTTCTGCCATTCTCCATTAATAGCATCATAAAAATCATCTTGATAACGTGTCATCTTGTTCTCGCTTTCATTTATACTTGTTTTTAGCTTAACAAAAATTACCTGGGAATGCAATTAAAAATGAACTTTCCTTTTCCATCATTTTTCAGTTATTATTTTAATTTTTTCAAAAATTAACTTGACTTAATTTTTTTTTTAATGTATATTAAGAGGCAGGAGGAATACAAGCTTATGATACGTATCGAAAACCTCAGTGTCTCCTACAAAGAAACATTGGCACTTAAGGATATTTCACTAGTGCTTCAAGGACCAACAATTACCGGTATCATTGGTCCAAACGGTGCTGGAAAATCAACATTATTAAAAGGTATGCTGGGAATTATCCCACATCAAGGTCAGGCATTTCTCGATGACAAGGAAGTTAAAAAATCCTTACACCGAATCGCCTATGTCGAACAAAAAATCAATATCGACTACAACTTTCCCATCAAAGTCAAGGAATGTGTCTCGTTAGGACTCTTTCCCTCTATCCCTCTCTTTCGAAGTTTAAAGGCTAAACATTGGAAGAAAGTGCAAGAAGCCCTTGAAATCGTCGGTCTAGCTGACTATGCTGAACGGCAAATCAGTCAACTGTCTGGAGGTCAATTCCAGCGGGTCTTGATTGCCAGATGTTTGGTACAGGAAGCCGACTATATCCTCTTGGATGAACCCTTTGTTGGGATTGACTCTGTCAGTGAGGAAATCATCATGAATACGCTGAGAGATCTGAAAAAAGCTGGGAAGACGGTTCTCATCGTCCACCACGACCTCAGCAAGGTTCCCCACTACTTCGATCAAGTCTTGCTTGTCAATCGAGAAGTGATTGCCTTTGGTCCAACCAAAGAAACCTTTACCGAAGCCAATCTCAAAGAAGCTTACGGTAATCGACTCTTTTTCAATGGAGGTGACCTATGATTGCAGAATTTATCGATGGATTGCAAAAATTCCATTTCTTACAAAATGCCTTGATAACAGCCATTGTCGTCGGGGTCGTAGCTGGAGCTGTAGGATGTTTCATCATTCTACGCGGGATGTCACTCATGGGAGATGCCATTTCACATGCTGTCTTACCAGGTGTAGCCCTCTCCTTCATCTTGGGCGTTGACTTCTTTATCGGAGCCATTGTCTTTGGATTGCTAGCTGCCATCATCATTACCTACATCAAGGGGAACTCGATTATCAAAAGCGATACCGCCATCGGCATTACCTTTTCTTCTTTCTTAGCCCTCGGTATCATCTTGATTAGTGTCGCTAAAAGTTCAACTGACCTTTTCCATATCCTTTTTGGTAATATCCTAGCCGTCCAAGATACGGATATGTTTATTACTATGGGTGTTGGGGCAGTCATTCTCTTGTTAATCTGGATTTTCTTCAAGCAACTCTTGATAACTTCCTTTGATGAACTCTTGGCTAAAGCCATGGGAATGCCTGTCAATTTCTATCACTACCTTCTCATGGTACTCCTGACTCTCGTGTCTGTGACAGCCATGCAAAGTGTCGGAACTATCCTGATTGTAGCCATGCTGATTACCCCAGCTGCAACTGCTTATCTGTATGCTAATAGCCTGAAAAGCATGATTTTCCTTTCCTCAACCTTTGGAGCGATAGCTTCAGTTTTGGGGCTCTTTATCGGCTATAGCTTTAACGTTGCGGCAGGTTCTAGTATCGTGCTTACAGCCGCTAGTTTCTTTCTCATTAGCTTCTTTATCGCTCCAAAACAACGATATTTGAAACTGAAAAATAAACATTTGTTAAAATAAGGGGCAAAACCCCAATAAATTGGAGGATCTAATGAAAAAATTAGGTACATTACTCGTTCTCTTTCTTTCCGTCATTGCTCTTGTAGCATGTGCTAGCGGAAAAAAAGATGCAGCTTCTGGTCAAAAACTAAAAGTTGTTGCTACAAACTCAATCATCGCTGATATTACTAAAAATATTGCTGGTGACAAGATTGATCTTCACAGTATCGTTCCTGTTGGTCAAGACCCACACGAATACGAACCACTTCCTGAAGACGTTAAGAAAACTTCTCAAGCTGATTTGATTTTCTATAACGGGATCAACCTTGAAACAGGTGGCAATGCTTGGTTTACAAAATTGGTAGAAAATGCCAAGAAAACTGAAAACAAAGACTACTTTGCAGTCAGCGAAGGCGTTGATGTTATCTACCTTGAAGGCCAAAACGAAAAAGGCAAAGAAGACCCACACGCTTGGCTCAACCTTGAAAACGGTATGATTTTTGCTAAAAATATAGCAAAACAATTGAGCGCTAAAGACCCTAGCAACAAGGAATTCTACGAAAAAAATCTCAAAGAATATACTGAAAAACTAGACAAACTTGATAAGGAAGCTAAGGAGAAATTTAACAACATCCCTGCTGAGAAAAAACTTATCGTAACCAGCGAAGGATGCTTCAAATACTTCTCTAAAGCCTACGGTGTCCCAAGTGCCTACATCTGGGAAATCAACACTGAAGAAGAAGGAACACCTGACCAAATCAAGACTTTGGTTGAAAAACTTCGCCAAACAAAAACTCCTTCACTCTTTGTAGAATCAAGTGTGGATGACCGTCCAATGAAAACTGTTTCTCAAGACACAAACATCCCAATCTACGCACAAATCTTTACTGACTCTATCGCAGAACAAGGTAAAGAAGGCGATAGCTACTACAACATGATGAAATACAACCTTGACAAGATTGCTGAAGGATTGGCAAAATAAGCCTCTGAAAAACGTCATTCTCACACGTGAGATGACGTTTTTTCTATGCCCATATTTCCGGTCAAATCATTGGAAAATTTCGACTGTTTCAGCTAAAATGGAAGAAAAAAGATTGGAGTATCTTATGGTAACTTTCCTCGGAAATCCTGTGAGCTTTACAGGTAAACAACTACAAGTCGGCGACAAGGCGCTCGATTTTTCTCTCACTGCAACAGATCTTTCTAAAAAATCTCTATCTGATTTTGATGGCAAGAAAAAAGTCTTGAGTGTCGTTCCTTCTATCGATACAGGTATCTGCTCAACTCAAACGCGTCGCTTTAATGAAGAACTGGCTGGACTGGATAATACAGTTGTCTTGACTGTTTCCATGGACCTCCCTTTTGCCCAAAAACGTTGGTGTGGTGCTGAAGGTCTTGAAAATGCCATCATGCTCTCAGACTATTTCGACCATTCCTTTGGACGTGATTACGCTCTCTTAATCAATGAGTGGCACCTATTGGCACGCGCAGTCTTTGTCCTCGATACCGACAATACTATTCGCTACGTTGAATACGTGGACAATATCAACTCTGAACCAAACTTCGAAGCCGCAATTGCAGCTGCTAAAGCCCTATAGAAAAAATCCTCTGTCACAAAGAGTTCCCTACTCTTTGAAACGGAGGATTTTTGTTTACGTGTAAATACAAGGGCAATCAGCTAAAAACAATCGCCTTACTCTACAGATTTCAAGGCTTCAAGCATATCAACTTTTCTCAGATGATGATTGACAAAGAAACCAAGTAGGGTCAAAATGATACTTACTGCTGCCACTGGGATTACATATACTTCCCAGCCTACCTGCGGATAAAAGAGAATAGTCGCAGGCGAAATCATTTGAATCAAAAATTGGTGTAAATAGAAACCAGATACCAGACCAAGTACAATTCCCACAAGGGACAGCACAATCGTCTCACGATAAATGTAGAGGGTGACTTCATTATTATGAAAACCGAGAACCTTGATAGTGGAGAGTTCACGGATTCTCTCAGCCACGTTGATATTGGTCAGATTGTAAAGGATAACAATAGCCAATAGAACCGATACGATGACCAAGATGGTCATGGTATGATTGAGTGAGCTAGCGACGGAGTCAAAGAGTCGAATAGCTGAAGCATTCTGGACAACGCTGGACACCGCAGATTGATTCATGAGTAAACCTGCCTGCCTTTCGATACTAGTCGCACTAGAATCCTTTAACGTAACCAGATAAGTGTTGGCTTGAGGTAGCTGTCCGTAAAGTTGCTCATAGTTAGATTGACTCATATAAATAAAGTGACCAACGTAATTCTCAGCAATGGCAGCGACCGTTAGTTCCTTACCTTCAATTTCTAGACTCTGTCCAACCTTGACACCTGCTAGCTGGGCGAGTTTAGCTGTAATAACGACCCCATCTTTTAATGTCAGCTCCTGCTGATGGTCTTGCAGATGGATAAAGGGAGTCAAATCCTCCTTCTCTGTCATCATAAGGGTAATGGTCTGGAGACCAGCCTTACCTTTGAAATCCTTGTCTAGCGTTTTAGAATAGATTTTCTGATAGGCTTGGATATCCTGCCCTCTCAACACTTCTGCTAGCTCTACCTTGTCCTGATTGGTCGCACTAGGATTTTCAGAGACTAGCATCTGATACTGTTGAATTTGTTGAAACTGTCTAGACGGAACTCCTGCTACAGAGGATTGGATTCCCAAACCTGCAAAGAGCAGAGCGACTGAACCTGCCACACCAAAGATCGTCATCAACATCCGCTGCTTATAACGGAAGATATTGCGAGCTGTTACCTTATGAGTAAAACTGAGACGGCGCCAGATAAAACCGATACGCTCCAGTATGATTTTAGCTCCTTTAACAGGAGGTTTAGGCAGTAAAAGCTGGGCTGCTTCATCATGAAGTTCCCTACGAGCTACCAAGTAGGCTGGTAACACACTCGCCAACCAACTCAAGACAAGAGCCAGTAAGCTATAGGTCCAATAGAACTGAATCTGGGTTTCTCCCACCACCATGCCTTTTGTAATGACACTTGAAATCACACCGGCTAGTAAATAATGTCCAAGTATACTACCTAGAGCTGTTCCTACAGTCCCAGCTACTAGACCATAAAGGAGAAACTTGACAATAATATCCTTGCTACGATATCCCAAGGCCTTAAAAATCCCTGCATGAGTTCGCTCTTCATCCACAAAACGAGTCATAGTTGTGAAGGTCACCATAGCCGCTACGGCATAAAGCACTACAGGAAAGATATTGCCCACTGCCCGAATACTGGCTGAAGCATTACTGTACATGAGGTAGCCTTGACCACCTGGCATGGTCTGACGATTATAGACTTGATACTTGGGCTCAGCTAATTCATCCAAGGCTTGCTGATGTTTTTCTAATTTTTCCTTTTCTTGGGCTAGATTTTGTTCAGCCTGCTTTAGTTTGTCCTCTTCCTTGCTCAATTCCTGCTTAGCTTGGGTAAGTTGAGCACTAGCCTGCTCTCTCTGAGCTTGAGGAAGCAAGGCTAGTTGACTTTCCTGAGCCTGTAAACGAGCTTGAGCAGCTGCTAAACGATGCTTGCCTTCCTGCAAATTAGTCTCAGCCTTGTCAAGGGTCTCTTGGCCTTTGTCTAAAGACTCTTGTCCTTCTTTTTTCAAGAGTTGCAAACGTGCCTTGCCATTATCTGACAAAGCTTGTTCAAGGTCTTCCTGATGTTGCTTGGATTTTTCTTCATAAGCTACTGAGAAGGCATTTAAACCTGACAAATCTTGGTATTTTAAACGAGCTATATTGTAGACTTTCTGATCAAACTGACTAGGTAAAATGACCCCGTAGGCTGTCAGAGTCCCGCTTCCACTTGCTGCGTAGCCCATATCTCGCTGGGAGAGGATTTCAGCCGAATCCACAAAACCAGTAATGGTATAAGTATGGTCTTTTAAAGAGGAATGACCCTCTTCTTTTTCTTTAAAACTAATCTCCTGTCCCACGCTGTATTGGCCTTGCAAATGAGTAGCCAAAGCGATTTCCTTGTCTGACTGAGGAAGTCGTCCCTCTCTTAGCTGAAAGGTTGAAATTCGCTCTGGTTTAGAATACAGCCTAATGGCATCCTGCCCATTATCCATAGTCACATCTGTCAAATAGCCAAACTCAACCTCTGCTCCCTCTATCTGTTCTAATTCTTCTTGATCTGCTTGATCCAAACCATAGTTAGACATGACTGCCAAATCCAAGGTTTGAGCAGTTGTTAAATAAGCATTAGCTGTTGCCTCCATGTTGGGGCTAGTCACTTTGAGGCCTACAAGGGCTAGAGATCCCAACATCATCAAAGTCAAGATGGATAAGAAACGCCCCTTGGAGCCTGTGAAGGACTGAATTAAGTCCTTCCAATAGGTTTTTCGCTTGATCATGCTAGTACTCCAAACTGTCGATATCCTGAGGATGCTGGTTGATCACCACATCCTTGACACTGGCATCGTGCATATGAATCACGCGATCCGCAATGGGCGCCAAAGCTCCATTGTGAGTCACGATAATCACCGTCGCTCCCTTTTGACGAGACATATCTTGGAGAATTTTCAAAACCTGCTTACCTGTCTGATAATCCAAGGCGCCTGTCGGTTCGTCACAAAGGAGGATTTTAGGATTTTTGGCTACCGCGCGTGCAATGGAGACTCGCTGTTGCTCCCCTCCAGAAAGCTGGGCTGGGAAATTATTGAGACGATGAGCCAGACCTACATCTGTCAAAACCTGTTCAGGATTCAAGGCATCTGTCACGATTTCTGAAGCCAACTCCACATTTTCCTTAGCAGTTAGATTGGAAACTAGATTATAAAACTGAAAAACAAAACCGACATCATTGCGGCGGTAATTGGTCCTCTGGTGGGAACTATAATCTGCAATATTAACACTATCGATCCAGATTTCCCCCTCATCATTAGTATCCATTCCCCCAAGAAGGTTAAGAACCGTTGACTTGCCTGCACCAGATGCACCTAGAATAATCACCAATTCACCCTTTTCAATTTCAAAATTCACATCACGATTGGCCACAATCTCCGTATCCCCAACCTGATAACGCTTATAACAGTGTTTCATCTCAATATAAGCCATAAGACTCACCCTCTCTCAAACAAATTACTTTCTACTACCATTATAACGCTTTTTCAAATAGTTGGAAACTGCTTACATTCTCAAATCCTTATTAAAAGGCAGTCTCAAACTACTGCCTTCTAATACTCAATGAAAATCAAAGAGCAAACTAGGAAGCTAGCCGCAGGTTGCTCAAAGCACCGCTTTGAGGTTGTAGATAAGACTGACAAAGTCAGTCACATATATACGGTAAGGCGACGCTGACGTGGTTTGAAGAGATTTTAGAAGAGTATAACATCTTCTTAAAAATAAAATTGAACCAGATCGCCTTCTGCTGTTGCCACTGAAATACAATCTTTCTCTATGCATTTCACTTTTGCTTTTTCTTGATTCACTTCAATCACACTTTTTTCAATACCTGGATAAGAGACTCGCAAATCTCCTCCACTTCTTGATAAAATGGTCATCTGTAAGAGTTTTTTATTCTCCCACCGCATACTAACTTCAAAATGTCCACGTGCCATTAAACCTGAAACGGAACCTCTTGACCATGCATCGGGTAGGGCGGCTAGAGGTACCAGATAAGCTGTATGAGACTGGAGTAACATTTCTGCCATGCCACTAGTAGCACCAAAATTACCATCTATCTGAAAAGGAGGGTGGCTACACCAAAGATTTGGCAAGGTGGATGACTTTAACTGCTCTGCTAATAATTTATGGGCTCGATTGCCATCTCCCAAACGCGCCCAGAGATTGATCTTATTAGCCTTGGACCAACCTGTGCCCCCATCTCCACGATCATTGAGGCTAGCACGCGCCGCATCAAGATACTCTTGCCCCTTATGACTAAAGAGAGTTCCAGGATAGAGTCCCACCAGATGAGAAGCGTGACGATGTTGGGCCTCCACTTTCTCATTTTGAAAATGTTGCTCTTCCTCCTCATACCACTCCCTGATTCGACCAGATTGAGTGATTTGAAGAGGATTAAGCAAGTCAAACTTCTCCTTGACCTCAGTCAACAAATCCCCATCCAGCCCCAATTCCTGAGCAGCCTGAATAAAATCATGAAATAACTGCCAAATCAGAGATTGGTCATAGGTATTGCCAATCGAAATCGGCCCATGTTCTGGAGAATAAGACGGAGAAGAGACCCAACGTTGCGCCTGCTGATCCTCATGTAAAAAAGCATTCCAAAAACGAACCGTTTCCCTCAACATGGGATAAATTTTCTCCCTGAGATAGTCTTGGTCCCTGTAAAATGAGTAGGCCTCATAAACCGTTTGCATCATCCACGCATTGGCAGCTGGCGACCAGCCCCAGTAGTAGTCCCAACCAGGTGCCGTCCAGCCAAAAGGAGTCGCTTGCGTATGAACCAACCAACCGTTCTCCTCCCCTTTCTGAGAAATGATTCCTGCATACCTTGCAGCCGCTATGCGACCATAAACACGCAAATCATCGATATAGTTGATGACCGGAAAAGCCGTCTCTAAGAGGTTAGTCACATAGGCTGGCCAATAATTCATCTGCAGGTTGATATTCAAGTGATAGTCCGAATTCCAAGGAGGATTGTCGACCGCATTCCAGACCCCTTGCAGGTTAGCTGGTAGCGAATCTGGGCAATCTCTGGAAGAACTAATCAATAAATACCGCCCATACTGGAAGAACAGCTCCTCCAAAGCCTGCCCCTCTTGTGGATTATAATTTTTTAACAAATCATCTGTAGTGGATGCGTCAACTTCAGCCCCCAAATCCAATTGAACACGCTGAAATAAAGCTTGGTAGTCCTGAATATGCCTTGATTTCAATTGGTCATAGCCCTTTTCTTTAGCTGTCTCCACCAGATTTTTTACTTGTCGCTCCAAATCTAGTTTCTTGCGATAATTGCTAGCAGGATTTTGGGCAAAATTCGTCTTAGCTGCCAAGAAGAGATTGGCATAACTGGCTCCTGATATCTGAACCTTATCCGACCAGACTCTAATGTCTCCATCCGTTTGCCAAGCTAGACAGCCAGCAAACTGCAGGTCATTGTCCTTAACCCGTCCCTTCATCAAGATATAAGAATCAGTAATATCCAGCTGGCACTCCTTGTAATCAGATTTTTCCTGCTCATACTTTCCATCAGAAGCTAAATCGCGGGTCAAGGACAGTTCTATAGTAAAATCTAGAGTTTCCGCCCCTTCCTTAGTAAAACGCTGAACCAAGAGATCATCTGGAAAACTGGCAAAGGCTTCTCGTTTAAACATAGTCCCTTTATAGGCATAAGAAGTCGTCGCAAGCGCCTTACTGATATTCAACTGTCTCTGGTAATCCGTCACCTGGGACAAAGTCTTACCTTGCTGGCTGAACTCAATGAGAAGATCTCCAAAGGACAGATAGGTCCCATATTGACTCGTTTTTGGCCCGACTAGATGCTGCTCAGCCAATTCCTTAGCCAGATTGTAATCTCTCTTTTCCAAAGCCTGCCGAATATCAGCTAAAAAACCATACTGATCCTGAAGATTTCCACCCTGATAATCTGAACTATCAGGAAGTGGACCTCCAGACCAGAGACTTTTTTCATTGAATTGAATCCGCTCAGCCCCTATAAGCCCAAATACTTTTGCCCCTAAAGAACCATTGCCTATCGGTAAGGCCTCTTCTTCCCAACCCTTATATGTTGTTGACGCTGGTTGCTTGTAGGCCAATACATAATCTTGTTTTTTATTTCTTATCATACTACCATACTAACATAAAAAGCCTAGAAATCAATCCTAGGCTTACAAGATTTATTTTCCAAGGTAGTATTCAGAAACTACATTCAATTTTTCATCGAATTCGAATACCAATGGTGGGAAGTTAGGGATTTCCACGTCCATGATTTCGTCATCTGACAAACCTTTGATGTGTTTTACAAGGGCACGGATTGAGTTACCGTGAGCTCCTACGAATACGTTTTTACCATCTTTAAGAGCTGGAGCGATTTTATCTTCCCAGAATGGAAGGGCACGTTCCAAAGTCACTTTCAAGTTTTCAGCATCTGGGATAACTGAGTCGTCAAGTGAAGCGTAACGACGGTCTGTGTGAGCTGAGTGCTCATCATCACGGTCCATGTTTGGAGGCAATACATCGTATGAACGACGCCAGATGTGAACTTGCTCATCACCAAATTGTTCAGCAGCTTCAGCTTTGTTTTTACCAGTCAAACCACCGTAGTGACGTTCGTTCAAACGCCATGATTTTTCAACTGGAACCCACAATTGGTCAGAAGCTTCAAGAGCCAAGTTAGTTGTTTTGATAGCACGTTTCAATACTGAAGTGTAAGCTTGGTCAAATTCGATACCAGCTTCTTTGATCAATTTACCAGCGTCAATCGCTTGTTGTGTACCTTTTTCAGACAAATCAACATCAGCCCAACCAGTGAAAAGGTTAGCTTTGTTCCATTCAGACTCACCGTGGCGAGCAAAAACCAATTTTACCATTAGATGGATTCTCCTTTAAATTTTCCGAGGTTTCCCCTCGTTTATCTATTCTATTTTACACAATTTTTCACAAAAAAGCTAGTCAAAACCAAAAAGGAAAGGACTGTTTGACAATCACATTGTTTTTGGTAGTTTCTATTCCATCTTCATTATTTAATCTCTAAAAAACACCCCAATTTCTAACATTTGGGGTGTAATTTTACCAATTGTTCTCAGTTACTACAAAAAATAATTTCTATCTTATTGTAGCTGAGCTGTCAAAGTTTTCAACTGTTTTTGCAAATTGTCTCTAAAATCTTTCAATTGTTGAGACAATTTTGATTTATCATCTTCCTTGATTTCAGTAGACCCTAGCAAATCATACAATTTTTTCTGCGCACCGAATAATTTTTGAGTTGACTCTTTTAGTTTAGCGAATGACTCATTATTTTCCATAGCTGTGCCTTTGAAACTTTCCTCAGCTTTAGTAAAATAATCATCAAAAATCTTTTTATAAAGATCTATATAATCTGCATAAGTACGTATTGATTCAATCGCATCGTCTGTTACAACCGGTGTATCAAGAGTGATTGTTTCTTTTGAGGTATTAGATGTTGCTACTGTCTTCTCATCATTACTTGTTGAAGCGGTCTTTGAACTTTGTGATCCACATGCAACGAGAAGAGAAATAGATAATAGGACTACTCCTAGACCGATAAAATGTTTTGTTCTTTTCATGCTAAAACACCTTTTATTCTTCTGATTTGAATTTCTTCAATGTTGCAAGAAATAGAGATCCTCCAATAATAGCAAGAATCCCCCCAACCCATCCTAAGAATGGAATGAGACTAACTCCACCTGAAACAATCATTAGTACAGACGGAGCTGCACCTACACGATTATCTCCTTTATAGTAAACAATAGCAATGATACCAAGAACAAGATTTGCAATCTTCAAGGCATTCAAGAGTAAGGCAACACCTGAAACAGCCCCTGCAGTAGCTCCTCCATTAAGAGTTGTAGCAGCTGTATTTACCGCTGTTCCCAACAAGACAAAAGGACCAATAAGAAGTAAAATTCCTCCCACAAGACCGACGATACCACTAATTAAAGCAAGTGTTTTTGATTTCATAATAAAATCTCCTTTTTATTTTTTTTCAAATAAAATTGTATCATATTTGCTAAAAAAAAAAAGTATTTTCTGATATTATAAAATAAAAATTTGTATAATATGAAATAAAATATAATACTTTTCAGAAATCAAAAGCAATTACACAAATTTATTATTGTAAAAATGTGACACAATTTACCAATCTTATCCGCAATATCAAATTCGTATTTTATCTTACTGCTGTTAGCTTGCTAAGTTTCTCTTTGATTCTTGTTGAGTATAAAAAGTCACACCTCGCAAATTTTCAAAATAAATAAAAACGCATCGTATCAGATGTTCAAAAACGTGATACAATGCGTTTTATAGTCTATAAGATTAGTTGTCTTTTCTTCTCAAATTGAGTTTTCCCTAGACTTTTCAACCTTATTTCTCTTCAAATCCTTCTGCGACTGCGTCCGCAAAGTTTTCTTCTACGATGCTTGCACAGTGGTCACAGATAACTGCATGGTAGCTGCGTTCTGCTGTTGTTGGGTCGATGCGACGGCAACGGTCACATACTTGGCCTGCAGCGCGTTCAACAGTGAAGGCTACATCTTCAAAGCTCACAGCATTTTCCGGAGCTGGTTCTTCTGCGATGGTCAATTCTGACACGATCAAAAGTTGAGCTACATTGCTGTTTACTGCTTCGAGCAAAGTTTTCACAACTTCATTTGGATAAACTGTCAAGTGAGCTTCAAGCGATTTACCGATTACTTTTGCATTACGAGCTTCTTCCAACGCTTTTTGAGCTTGTCCACGGAAGTCCATGAAGGCTGCCCATGTATCCAAGATTTCTTCTTGATTAGCAAAAGTTTCTGCTTCTGGCAATTCTGACAATTGAACGAAGTCTTCGGCTTCAAACTCTAGATATGACCAGATTTCTTCCGCAGTGTGAGGAAGGATTGGTGTCAAGAGTTTGGTGATTTTGACAAGAATGTCATAGAAGACAGTCTGCATTTGACGGCGTTCCAGTGATTTGGCACCTTCAATGTAAACAACATCTTTGGCAAAATCAAGGTAGAAGGCTGACAAATCAACGTTGATAAAGTTCACCAAGGCCTTGTAGATTGTCAAGAATTCAAAGTTAGCATAGGCATCACGAATGGTCTTAACAAGCTGGTTAAAGCGAATAGTCATATACTTATCAACTGAACGAAGTTCTTCGTAAGCTACTGCATCCTCAGCTGGGTTAAAGTCAGACGTATTGGCAATCAAGAAACGAAGAGTGTTACGGATCTTACGGTAAGTCTCAGAGACTTGGCTCAAGATATCCATAGAGATACGCACGTCGTTGCTTGAGTCAACACTTGTTACCCAGAGACGCAAGATTTCAGCACCAAATTGTTTTTCAACATCACTTGGAGCAATGGTATTTCCAAGAGATTTAGACATCTTCTCACCTTTACCATCAAGGGCAAAACCTTGTGACAAGATTTGTTTGTAAGGAGCCACGCCATGGTTGGCAACAGATGTGATGAGTGATGAGTTGAACCAACCACGGTATTGGTCTGAACCTTCTAGGTAAAGGTCTGCTGGGTAAGTCAATTCAGGACGGTTTACCACAACTCCATTCCATGATGAACCTGAGTCAAACCAAACGTCCATGATGTCTGTTTCTTTCTTGAATTCGCCATTTGGTGAACCTGGATGAGTAAATCCTTCTGGTAAGAGGTCTTTGGCATCACGTTCCCACCAAATGCTTGAACCATGTTCCTCAAATAGTTGAGCCACATGTTCAATCGTTTCAGCAGTCATGATCGCTGTACCATCTTCAGCGTAGAAAATTGGAAGCGGAACACCCCAAGCACGTTGACGAGAGATAACCCAGTCGCCACGATCACGGATCATATTGTAAAGACGAACTTTACCCCATTCTGAGTGGAATTTCACCTTTTCAATTTCGTCCAAGATTTCTTGGCGGAATTTAGAAACTGAGGCAAACCATTGTGGTACTGCACGCCAGATGATTGGTTTCTTAGTACGCCAGTCAAATGGGTATGAGTGAGAGATTTCTTCTTGGGCAAGAAGGAGGTTACCAAGTTTTTCAATAACAGTTGGAACTACCTTTTCATAGAATTGACCTTCAAACTCAGGGCCAGCATTCTTCATCATGATACCACGTTCATCAACAGTCACTGCAACTTCAAGACCATTAGCAATACCAACATTGTAGTCATCCTCACCAAAACCAGGGGCTGTATGGACAATACCTGTACCAGAGTCAGTTGTAACGTGGTCACCAAGGATAACGAGCTCATCTACAGCTGTATCCCATGGGTGTTCTGTTACGATGTGGTTGAGTTCTTGACCACGGTAAGTTGCCAAAACTTGAACATCAACCCAGCCAAATTTCTCAGACAAGCTAGTCAACAATTCTGCAGCAACGACAAACTTACGAGTTTCACCAGCAGGTTGAACCAAGACGTAATCAATATCCGCTCCGACAGTCAAACCACGAGAAGCAGTGATGGTAAATGGAGTAGTTGTCCAGACAACAATGTAAGTATCTGTATCAAGAATACCTTTGCCATCTTTTACCTTGTTGGCATAGTAAAGGGAAGTTGAGACCAAATCATGGTATTCAATCTCCGCTTCAGCAAGGGCTGACTCAGATGACCAAGACCAGTAAACTGGTTTGGCACCACGGTAGATATAACCTTTATTAGCCATCTCACCAAAGACACGGATTTGGGCTGCTTCATAATCAGGAGTCAAAGTCACATATGGATTTTCCCAGTCACCAGAAACCCCCAAACGTTTAAAGTCTTCACGCTGTTTATCGACTTGAGAAAGAGCGTATTCACGGCAAAGTTTCAAGTACTCAACCAAGTCCATTTCTTTACGTTTAACACCTTGTTTTGCCAAAACTTGCTCGATTGGCAGACCATGAGTATCCCAACCTGGGATAAATGGTGCGTAAAAACCTGACATAGACTTAGAACGAACAATGATATCTTTTGAAATCTTGTTCATAGCGTGTCCAACGTGGATATTTCCGTTCGCGTATGGAGGGCCATCATGCAAGGTGAAATGAGGTTTTCCTTGGTTCAATTCTTGACGACGTTGATAAAGTTTTGCATCTTCCCATTCCTTTTGCCAAACTGGCTCTTTGGTAGGAAGTCCTGCACGCATTGGGAAAGCTGTTTTCCCAAGATTAAGGGTATCTTTGAGTTTCATGGTATCTCCTTTATAAATAATAACAAATTAAAAACCACGACTGCCAAAAAGGACGAAAATCGTGGTACCACCTTTATTCGGAAAAAGATTTAGTCTTTCTCCCTCTTATCCCGTAACGTGGGGAACGTCAAATCTTACTAGCTTCAGACTTGAGTTTTTGAGAGGATAATCTTATCATTAGGGAATGCAGGACTCACACCATCTCCTGCTCGCTGGAAATATAAGGATAAGATATTGTTCTCAGATTATTTCTTATAAAATTGTAACGGATTCTTGCGGTGCATCAAATCCTGGTGCTGAATCAAACGTTTCTGTAGCTGGTGTTGGAGCCGAAGGATGTACTGGAGCTACTTCTGGTTCTTCATACATTGGACCAACTGGATGAGCTGTCTCTTCTTCAATTTGAGGACTCGATACAGGAGTTGGGTTTTCCACTTCCTGTTTAGCTTGAGCTTCAAATTCAGCCAATTCTTTATTGGCTGCCTCAATACGAGCCTGTAACTCTGTCATTTCTTCTTGAGAAAATTGACGTGTCATATCAATTGGTTCTTCCTCAATTGGAGCTGGAATCGGTTCTCCAAGTACTTCGCTAACAACTTCTTTAAAGGCTTCATCACTTGTCTGAAGATAAGTAGCTGTTGGACGAAGAATATCTTCCCAATCTGAAGATTCAACAATAGCCAACTGACTCTCAATTGTAGATTTGAGACGTTGGTGGAAGACACGACTCTTGTTCTTCAATTCTTCGGTTTCAACAGCAACTTTCTTAGCATTATCAGCTGCCTGACGAAGAATTTCATTTGCCTTGTATTTTGCTTCTTCCAATAATCGATGTGCATCCTGTTCAGCTTGATGAATAATATTATTTGAACGATCGTGTGCTGTTTGTTTCACTCTCTCAGCTGTATCTTGGGCAATCAATACAGACTGGCTCAACGAATCTTTCATCTCATCAAAGTAAGACAAACGCTCTTCCAAATTTTTAATATGTAAATCCTTATCATGATTAGAACGAACTAAATCTTCATAATCACGAACTACAATATCTAAAAATTCATCTACTTCTTCTGGATCAAAACCTCTAAAACGTGTGCTAAAGGTTTTATCTTTGATTTCTAACGATGTAATTGGCATATTTTTCCTCACTTACTTAATAATAACTGGACGGTTATTTTTTTCTTCTCTTTTTTTGTTTGTCCCTTATCTTGAAGCAATCTCAAGCGCCCAAATTTTCTCACACTAATCAAGTCTCCAACTTGAACAGTATAATCTGATTTGTCTACCACATGATAATTTACTTGGACAAGTTTCTTTTCAATCAACTGGTTTGCTTGATTTCTAGATAGTTTCAAAACATTTGATAAAAGAACATCTAATCTAAAACTAGACACGCATAAATCCAGCTCTCTATACTGTTCTAGCTTATCTATTTTCTCGGTGAAAGGACGTTCCTCCAGCGAAACAGGTATACGGCCAATTTTCTTTAATCCATCTTGAAAGAGAAGAAGAAACTGCTGATTAATCATAATCTGCGCCCGTTCTTCATCTACTAGGATATCTCCAAAAAGTTTCCGTTCAATCCCCAATTGATTGATGACTGTCCCTAAAATCTTAGCATGCGTTAAGTGTTCAAATTTATTGGAATACACTATTTCCTGGAGAGATATTTCAAAATCTGAAAACTCTGGCTGGAAATAATCTGGGTATAATAAAACTCGAACATACTCACTCGAGACGAATTCCCCACTACTGCTACAAGCAAGACCATAGGTTTTGGCCAAAATCTTTAATAGCTTCTCCTGATGAGGATTGATAAAAGGAGTTAAAAAAGGAGCATAGCTATCTTCTACCTTCTTTATCCATTCCATTCCCTTGTCAAGAAATGGACGATCTTCTATGGAGAAATGCTGGTAAATCCCTTTATTCATCCTATCATCGCCAGAAAACGGACTAGATTTTCTCCTAAAAATCGAATCAAAACAATCGCAACCCAAACAGATAAATCAAGACCTGCTATCTGTAAAGGCAGGCGTTGCAAAGGAGCAAGCACTGGTTTTACCAATGCTACAATCCAACGACCCAAACTTGATTCGTAGGCGCCTGGAAACCAAGACATGACAGCAAAGGCTACCAAAATCAGGGAGTAAATATCCACTGCATTATAAATCATACGAATTAAAAAAATCATTATCGTACTCTATTTCGTCTCATATCAAAATCAAACTCACCCTGTTGATCTTCATCTGGTAAACGAATATCTTCAACATTTACAATAACATTCACTGGTGTCAACAGGTACATGGTAGAAGCTACCTTTTTCAAATTTCCAGCTAGAACATGGCAAGCTCCATCCAGATAATCTAAACAACGACGAGCTTGCACTTCAGTCATATATTGAAAATCAATCAAAATACTTTCGTTTCCTGCTAATAAATCAACAATTTCTATCGCATCTTCATATTTTCTAGGATAACGAACATCAATTGTTACTTTTTCAGTAGAATGCTGATTTTGCTTTGCTAACTCTTGTTGACGTGCATGCAGTCTAGTAATATTATTTTCTTTTGTACTACTTGTGCTTGGTGTTTGATTCGTTGAGAGAGCCTTTTCCTGTGTAGAATTTACTGGAGTTAAAATGGGCTCATCTCGTTTTTCATTAGGGAGACTTAAATCCTCATCCTCCGTAAAATAATCTATAAATCTATCGAATCTATCTTTTAAAGACATGGTTCTCTCCTACTTAAAAAATGCTGTACCTATGCGAACAAAGGTGGAACCGAATTGAATCGCTTCTTTATAATCACGACTCATTCCCATGCTTAAGTCGGTCATAGGCATATTTGGAATTTGTTTTTCTTGGATTTCTTTTTGTAAATCTTGGGTCGCCTTGAAAATTTCTTTCAACTGCTCACTGCTAGCCTCAAAAGGTGCCATCGTCATTAAACCAACATATTCAATCTTATCTAGTTTGGCTAACTCCGGCAAGACTTCCAATAATTCTTCTCTCGAAAAGCCGTGTTTACTTTCTTCTTTAGAAATATTTACTTGAAGGAAACACTTGATGACTCGGTCACTTCTTTTTTGGATTTCCTCTGCTAGCTTTACTGAATCCAATGCATGGAAATAATCAACGTATTGAATGACATCTTTCACCTTACGTCTTTGCAAGGTACCAATCAAATGCCAAGTCACATCTCGATCTTTTAAAGCTTGATATTTCTCTAGAAACTTATCTACACGATTTTCACCGATATGATGAACCCCTAGCGGAAGCAAGGCTTCCGCTGTCGGTACATCTACATACTTGGTAACTGCAATGACAGAGACTGAGCCACTCTCGCGATGAGCACTCAGACTTGCTTCTGCGACTTCTCGAAAAACACGTTCTGTATTTTCTTTTACATTCATTTACTTAACGATTTTTGAAAAATGGAGGTGTATCCAACTCATCTTCATCTTGTGAATTTGGAATTTCAAAACGTTCTACCGGTGACACTACTGAATCAGTCGGACGAACAATTGTCTCGCGACGTAAATCCCAATCACCAAAAGCAGATCCTTGAGCTTGTTCCGAGCGACGTTGATTTTGTTTTGGCAATTCAGCCGTTTCTGCCATATCAAAATGACGATCAAAGCCATGTGAATGAGATGGTTTCACTGTCTCACGGTAGTTGGTAGTAGGTCTAGCTTGTGGAGCCACAACCTTTTCTACACGGTCTTGACGAACACCCGTTGCGACAACTGTTACACGAATTTCATCACGCATACTTTCATCAATTGAAGTACCGAGCCAGATGTTTACTCCTTGTCCCGCTGCCTGGTTCACAATTTGTGAAGCCTCTTCTGCCTCAATCAAGGTTAAGTCGAGACCACCAGTTACGTTAACAATCACATCTTCTGCTCCATCAATTGTTGTTTCAAGAAGTGGTGAATAGATTGCCTTACGTGCTGCTTCTACCACACGTTCTTCTCCACTACCGATACCAATACCCATAAGAGCATTCCCTTTATTTGCCATAACTGTTTTCACATCGGCAAAGTCAAGGTTAATCAATCCTGGATTGGTAATCAAATCGGTAATTCCTTGAACACCTTGACGAAGAACGTTATCTGCCTCGCTAAGAGCTTCAAGAAGTGGAGTTTTCTTATCAACAATTTCAAGCAAGTTGTTGTTTGAAATAATCAATAGAGTATCTACATGCTCACGCAGTTGATTAATTCCTTCTACAGCAAATTGTCCACGTTTGCTTCCTTCAAAACCAAACGGACGTGTTACAACACCAACTGTAAGAGCACCTAAATCTTTAGCGATACGAGCAATAACAGGAGCAGCTCCAGTTCCAGAGCCTCCTCCCATACCAGCAGTGATGAAGACCATATCTGCGCCACTGATAGCTTCAGTCAGTGTTTCTTCGCTTTCTTCAGCAGCTTTACGACCAACCTCAGGTTGACCTCCTGCACCCAAACCACGAGTCAATTTAGGTCCCAACTGAATAACAGTCTCAGCTTTTGTACTACTCAATGCTTGTACATCTGTGTTTGCTGCGATAAATTCTACGCCTGTAACACCTTCGTCGACCATACGGTTGATGGCATTGCCACCACCTCCACCGACACCAATTACTTTAATCACTGCACCTTGAGCAGCAGCTGTATCAAATGAAAATGTCATAATTTATTTTTCCTCTTTATTCGTCAAACATGCTTCCGATCAAGCCACGGAAACGATCTGCTAATTTCGGTTTATTTTGTGAAGCTTGTTGGAAATCCGCCATTGGTTCTGTAGACGCCACCGGCTCTACTTCTGGGGTAGGGGCTGGTTGAACAGGCGTTGATTGTACAAACTGAGCTGTTTTCTGAATCATTCCCCCAAAACTAAGCGGTTGTTGGAATAATCCTTCATCACCCTTGACTGCTCGTTGAGCCAAGAGATGTACTTCTGTCAATTGTCCCGCGAATTCTGATAGACTAATCACATGCGCAAAGGCTGGATTACGAATTCCAACTTGGTTTGGAACATAGAGTTTCACACGAACACCAAAAACTTCTTGAGCAAGTTCCACAATACCCGGTAAAATAGCGGTTCCACCAATCAAAACAATGCCACCAGGAAGATCCAATAAATGTCTCCTGTCTAAGTCTTGTTTGATTTGTTCAAAAATATGCTTAATTCGTGCAGAAATAATCTCTGACAAGTAATTTTCTGTGACTTCAACAGGTTCTACTTCCCCGATCACTTCGACTTGGAATGTTTCCTTACTTGCAAGGGGAGGATAAGCCTCTCCATAGTTTAATTTCAAACCTTCGGCTAGTTTCTGTGATGTCTTCAAGACTTTAGAGATATCCTTAGTTACATAATCTCCGCCTTCTTGGAGAATATTGGTAAACTGGAGTTCTTGGTTACGAATTGTAGCGACAGTCGTTTGACCTGCCCCCATATCAATCACTGTAGCACCAAATTCACGTTCACCTTCATTCAAAATAGATTGAACCATTGCTAGTGGTGAAATAATAATATTTTCAACCTGAACACCTGCACGTTCAACTGTCTTACGTAGGTTATGTAAAATAGTGCGAGGACCTGTATAAAGTAAACCACGCATTTCAAGGCGAACCCCCATCATACCACGTGGGTCACGAATCCCTTGAAAACCATCCACAATAAATTCCTCAGGAATGAATGTGATAACTTCACGATCAGGTGTCATACTCTTTGTCAAAGCTGATTTGACAACATTTTCGACATCTTGATCCATAATTTCCTTGGTATCAGATGTTACTGGAATCATTCCTTGAGTTGGTTCTACCTGTAAGAGATTAGCTGGTAAACCAACATTCACTGATTTAATTGAGATGCCTGCTTTTTCTTCTGCTTGGGAAATTGCTGATTTGATAGCAGTTGCTGCTGCATCAATATCAACAATAATTCCATCCTTTACACCTTTACTTTTGGCATTACTCACGCCAATTACATTTAATTCACCATTTCTCTGCTCAGCTACAAGCACCTTGACAGAGCTTGTTCCAATATCTAGACCTGTAAAAAAGCCTTCTCTAGCCATTACATCGCATCCTCTCTATCTTCCAAGTTTCTAACTTCGTAATATTCAATAGCTAAACGTAGGCATAGCTATTCACAGAATATTATAACACAAAAAATCTCATCGTGCTCAGTTTTTTCCTAAATTTACCAGCCAATTTTTTAGTTTTTCTGTTCAGAAATTCATTCACTGTAAACTTTGTCAACAATCTGTCTATTGTACAAAAAAGAAAGCTCATTTCTCAATGTCATTAAGTTAGTGATCTAACTACTTGAATAGGAGGTGTGATTGAGATCATCAAAGTGATTCTCTATCGTATCTTCTATTTTTTTGCATGACAAATAAAGGTTTTTTCACCCTATTTTTTGAGATTTATGTTACTCTATAGATGAAATCAACTACCGATTGGGTCTTTATCTTTCTTTGATATTTTCGATTCGGTCGAATAATAGATAACTGTTTCTTGAGGTAGTTTTTCAACTGGAGAGAAGAAAGGGAACAGTTAAAAAACAAACGGCAGGCATAAGCCGCATCTGAGAAACACACTTTGTATCTTTGTTTTTTACGACTACTGTCGATGGCAACTTGCGAGATTACCCAACGATAAAAGTTAAAATTTGTAAAGCGAGCAAAGATTTCTTGGAGAATCCCTTCCTTCTTTTTTGCATGAAAATTGACCAAGCCAACACTGTATTT
>NZ_PKIE01000003.1 GCF_002860865.1 Streptococcus mitis | reverse complement strand
TCGTCCTGAGCCAGGATCAAACTCTCATTAAAAGTTTGAGTTCTCACTCATTTCTGTCACTGACAGATTTATTGTTTTTCATTGTTCAGTACTACAACCTTAGTTGTAGCGCCCTGCACATTGGTTCGTCTTGTTCAGTTTTCAAAGGTCTTTGTCACTCGTTTCTCTCAAGTGACAACTATATTAGTATATCACAGTCGCTTTCGCTTGTCAACACTTTTTTGAAACTTTTTTAAACTTTTTTTCATCAAGTGTTTCAACCGCAACATACCATAGTCCGTACGGGATTCGAACCCGTGTTACTGCCGTGAAAAGGCGGTGTCTTAACCCCTTGACCAACGGACCTGAGTTGTTATTTTCAACTCTTACTATTATACCGACTTTTTATTTTTTGTCAACTACTTTTTTACAAATCTTTCAATTCTTTTCAAGTACAGTTTTTCAAATTATAGTAAAAAGAGCCAGAATTGTACTGACTCTTCTATTGTTCATTAAACTTAGAAGCACGTTCTTCTCCCCACCAATAGGGCATTAGTTCTGCGACTTTAACTGTCTTTCTTGTATTGTAGTCCATCATGAATTCTGCATCTTTATTTTCAGCGTTCAACTCTAAGAGGAACTCTCTGCATGCGCCACAGGGCATTCCTGAACTTCCACCATAAGGTGGTTTGTCTCGAAAGGCTAATACTTTTTTAACCTTAGTTTGTCCTGAAAATTGGTACATATTAAAGAGGGCCGCCCGTTCTGCGCAGAGATGGAATACACCACAGGTTCCCTCCATACAGAAACCTGTAAATATTTGTCCATCTTCTGCTTCTACAGCGGCAACGACATGATTAGCATAAACAAAATCAGATACTTCATGTGGATTATACAATTTCTGTGCTTCTTCGTACATCTTTTCCCAGATGTCCATTATTGTACCCTTCTTACTTAGAGATTTCCTTTAACATATTTTCGATATGTTGGATTGATTTTTCACGGCCTAACAAGAAGATAGTATCTGGCAATTCTGGTCCATGCATTTCACCTGAAACTGCGATACGAATGGGCATGAAAAGATTTTTCCCTTTAATACCTGTTTCTTTTTGAACAGCTTTGATTTGTGGGAAGATATTCTCTGTTACAAATTCATCATCTGTCATCGCTTCAAGTTTTGCTTTGAAGGCTTCAAGAACTGTTGGGACTGTTTCACCTGCCATGACTTCGCGCTCTGCTTCGGTCAATTCTGGGAAATCTGAGAAGAAGAGATCTGTCAATGGAATAATCTCATCTACTGATTTCATTTGTGGTTTATAGAGTTCAACTAATTTTTCAGCCTTGTCAGTTAAACGGCCTGCTTCCTCTAAGAATGGTTTTGCCATTTCAAAGATAGTTTCTAGGTCTGCATTCTTGATATAATCATTGCTCATCCAGTCGAGTTTTTTCTGGTCAAAGGCTGCCGGAGACTTGCTGAGGCGGTTTTCATCGAAAAGTTTAATGAGTTCTTCACGAGAGAAAATCTCATCTTCGCCACCTGGGTTCCAACCAAGAAGAGCAATAAAGTTAAAGACTGCTTCTGGTAAATAGCCTTTTTTACGGTAGTCTTCGATAAATTGAAGTGTATTAGTATCACGTTTAGATAACTTCTTACCAGTCTCAGAGTTGATAATCAAGGTCATGTGACCGAACTCTGGAGCTTCCCAACCAAGTGCTTCATAAACCATGAGCTGTTTTGGTGTATTAGCAATATGGTCATCTCCACGGATTACGTGAGAGATTTGCATATCGTGGTCATCGATAACAACAGCAAAGTTGTAAGTTGGGTAACCGTCTTTCTTTTGGATAACCCAGTCACCACCGATATTGCCACCTTCAAATTCGATATCACCTTTGACCATATCATGCCACTTGTAGATACCTGACTCATTGACCGCCAAACGAACCGTTGGGATGATCCCTGCTGCTTCACGTTCTGCGATGTAAGCTGCTTTTTCTTCTTCACTCATACCAAGGTATTCATTGATGTAGCGTGGTGTTTCGCCAGCTACTTCTTGGCGTTCGCGTTCAGCTGCCAACTCTTCTTCTGTAACGTAAGATTTGTAGGCTTTTCCTTCAGCTAATAGTTGGTCGATGTATTTTTGATACAAGTCCAAACGCTCAGACTGGCGGTAATTTTCATGTGTTTCTGGGCTTTCATCCCAATCCATACCTAACCAACGAAGGTTTTCAAGCTGTGAACGTTCCCCATCCTCGACATGACGTTTACGGTCAGTATCTTCAATACGGATAATAAAAGTTCCACCATGATGACGTGCGTAAAGGTAGTTGAACAATGCTGTACGGGCATTCCCGATGTGTAGTAGTCCTGTTGGACTTGGTGCGTAACGTACGCGGATATCTTTTGACATAGTTTCTCCTATAAAGTCTCTAGGCGTCTGCCTTTTTGCTCTCTATATTATATCACAAGTCTTGGCTGAGTCCAATTTCTATGGATAAAGAGAGTAAAAAGAGTGGACAAACCACTCTTTTCTTCTATTATAGACGTGCGTTAAGTTCTTTGCTCAATTCTTCAAATCCTGGTTTTCCAAGAAGGGCAAACATGTTGCGTTTGTAAGCTTCAACACCTGGTTGGTCAAATGGGTTGATGGCATTCAAGTAACCTGAAAGAGCGATAGCCAATTCGAAGAAGTAGATAGTGTAACCAAGAGTGAAGGCATCTTGCTCTGGAAGGGTCACGTACATGTTTGGTACGTCACCATCTGTGTGGGCAAGAAGAACACCGTCGGTCGCTTTTTTGTTTACAAAGTCAACGTCTTTTCCTTGAAGGTAACCAAGTCCATCAAGGTCTTCTTCCAAGCTAGGGATAATCACGTTTTTACGAGGTTTGTCAACACGGACAACTGTTTCAAACATGATACGAGTTCCTTCTTGAATAAATTGACCCAATGAGTGCAAGTCAGTTGAGAAGTTGGCTGAAGTTGGGTAGATACCTTTTTGGTCTTTTCCTTCTGATTCACCAGCCAATTGTTTCCACCATTCTGAGAAGTATTGAAGTGATGGCTCGTAGTTTACCAAGATCTCAGTTGCATAGCCTTTACGGTAAAGGATATTACGAACAGCTGCATATTGGTAAGCTTCGTTTTCAGAGATTTTGTCTGAAGTGTAGTCTTTGCGAGCTGCGTTCGCACCTTCCATAAGGGCTTTGATGTCAGCTCCTGATGCCGCGATTGGAAGCAAACCAACGGCTGTCAATACTGAGAAGCGTCCACCGATGTCATCTGGAACAACAAATGTTTCCCAACCGTTAGCGTCTGCCTCAACCTTAACAGCACCTTTTTGGCGGTCAGTTGTTGCATAGATACGTTTGTTAGCTTCTTCTTGTCCGTATTTCTTAACCAAGAGTTCTTTGAAGACACGGAAAGCGATAGCTGGCTCAGTTGTTGTACCTGATTTAGAAATTACGTTTACTGAGAAGTCTTTGTCTGCAACATACTCTACCAAGTCAGCAAGGTAAGTAGATGAGATTGAGTTTCCTGCGTAAAGGATTTGTGGAGCTTTACGTTCTTCTTTTGTTTGCAAGTTAGCAAAGTGATGGTTCAAGAAATCGATTGCTGCTTTGGCACCAAGGTAAGATCCACCAATACCGATTACAACCAAAACATCGCTGTCTGATTTGATTTGCTCAGCAGCTTTCAAGATGCGGTCAAATTCTTCGCGGTCATAGTTTTCAGGAAGGTCCAACCATCCCAAGAAGTCGCTACCAGCACCAGTTCCTTTACGAATCAATTCATCTGCTGCTGTTACTTGTGATTGCATGTATTCCACTTCATGTGGTGCAACAAATTTGTCTAAAACTTTTGAATAATCAAATTTAATATGTGACATGTTATTCCTCCAATATTTCTTCTTTTCTATCATAACGCTTACCTTCGTTTTTTTCAAGTTTTTTTGTCGAATTTCTCCAATTTTTATCAGAATTCAAACGTTTGCGTAAAAATCCCATATTCCAAAAATTTTGAAAAAATAAAAGAAAGAACGACTAGATGTTCCAGTCGTTACAGTTCATTCAATAAATACTCAAATAATTCTAAATTACCATCTTCTTCATTGACCAGAAACTCTGGGTGCCACTGCAAACCGATAATGCGGTGCTCGTCGATAGACTCAATCGCTTCGATGGTCTGGTCTCTTGGATCAATAGCAGTTACACGGAAATTAGGTGCCAAATCTTTGATACTCTGACGATGTACGGAGTTGACCTGACTTTCTTTTCCAAATAGCTTAGCCACCACGCTTCCTTCCACTGTCTCAATAGAGTGAGATGTTCCGAAAGGCAGTCCTTGCCAGTGACCTTCGATTTCTTGATTGAGGGTTCCACCAAAGGCAACATTGACAAGTTGAACACCGCGACAGATTGCCATAATTGGTTTATTCTGACGAAGCGCTTCTTTCAAGAGGGCCAGTTCAAACTCATCACGTACTAGATTGTAATCATCGCTCTCGATGGTCTTTTTCTCTCCATAAAACTGAGGGTGGACATTTTGGCCTCCTGTCAAAATGAGTTTGTCAATCATTTCCACATAATCGCGTACAACTGACTCATCACCAACAGGAATGACTAAAGGGAGACCACCGACTTGACGAATGCTCTCTGCGAATCTACAAGATACAGATGAATGAATGTTTTTGCCTTCTGCGTCTACGGGACATAGATTTGCAGCAACTCCTACAACCGTTCTAGCCATGATGCCTCTCCTTTCGAATGTTAACGATAGTCCTATCATAGCACTCAAAATGACTTTCGTCTAATATGTTTTTTTTAAGGCTGTGATAAATATTTTCTATGGACAAGAAAAAGCTGCCCGCATAGGACAACTTTTTTCTTATTCAAAGACAAATTGATTGTAATAGAGTTCTGAGTAGAATCCACCTAGTTTTAAGAGTTCATGGTGGCTACCGCGTTCAATGACTTCTCCATCTTTAAGGACAATAATCTGGTCTGCATTGAGGATGGTTTTCAAGCGGTGGGCAATGACAAAACTAGTTCTGCCTGCTACAACCGCCTCCATGGCATGCTGAATCTTACTTTCTGTCACCGTATCTACGTTTGAAGTTGCTTCATCTAGAATGAGAACTTCTGGATCTGTCATCAGGGTTCGAGCGATAGAAATCAATTGTTTCTGTCCTGTTGAGAAGATGCTCTGGTCATCATCGATAAGGGTATCGTATTTGTCAGGTAAGCTTTCGATGTAGTCGTGGATATGGGTTGCCTTGGCTGCTGCCTCAACCATTTCTTGACTAGCATCTGGCACACCGAAACGGATATTGTCTCGAATCGTTCCGCTAAACAAGACCGAATCCTGCAAAACAATTCCCACCTTACTTCTGAGACTATCTAAATCATAGTCACGAATATCTTTCCCATCAAAATAAATGCTACCAGCATCAACATCATAAAAGCGATTGATAAGGTTCATAATGGTGGTTTTTCCTGAACCCGTTGGCCCAACAACTGCAGTCATCTGGCCTTTAGGAGCAGAAATGCTGACATCTTTCAAAATAGGTTTATCAGGCAAGTATGAAAAATCAATGTGACTGATTTCAACACCTTCTTGCAACTGAGTGAAGATTGGAGCCTTTTCAGGTCGGATTTCTTCCTCTGCGTCAAACATTTCCTGAATCCGTTCAGCCCCAGTAAAGGCTAACTGAAGGTTTCCCCAACTAGCTGCAACTTGGATAATAGGCTGGTAGTACTGCTGTGAAAATTGGGCAAACATAACAATCAAACCTAGGGCTGTACTTGTTTCAATAGACTTATCATTCAAAAGTACAGCTGAACCCGCAAAGATGACGATGGCTGTGTTAACCAAACTCATCCCATTCATGACAGGGAAAAGAATTCCTGAGAACATTCTTCCTTTAAAGGTTGCCTTGCGCACACGCTCATTTTGTTCAAGAAATCCTGCCATCATATCCTCTTGAATTCCTTGCACAATGACAGCTTTTTGGCCTGAGATACTCTCATCCATATAGGCGTTGAGTTTCCCTACCTCTTTTTGCTGGAGATTGGTGTATTTGCGTGCCATTTTCACGATGAAAATCAGCATGAGGAAGGCTACTGGTGTGCTGGAAATGGTGATGAGGGCCAGCGTCACATTTCTCGAAAACATGACAAGAATCAGACCAATGTATAAAACAATATTGCTCATGACCTGAATCAAGCTCTCGTTAAAGGCTTGGAGGATATTATCCAAATCACTGGTAAAACGAGACAGGATATCTCCATCTTGTCGGCGGTCAAAGAATGAAACCGTCAATCGCGCAAGCTTCCCAAAAAGGCCTTTGCGCATCTCGTTGGTCGATTCTGCAATCACGCGCGTCATAAGACACATGTATATGACACTGGAGATAAATAGAACCAAAACCAGCAGACCAAGATTGACCATGATTCCTGATAGACTCTGCCAAACAAGTTCTGGATTACCATCTTGATAAGCTTGAACTAAATTAGCTAACTGCGTCACTGCTTGTCCAGAAAAGACTGGAAAGAGGGCTTGGGCAAGAGTCGCTAGAACAATCATCAGAATAACAACTACAAATGATAACTTATAAACTTTAAAATAATTCCAAAAAAATTGAACTGTCTTCATTTTACTCCTCCTTTCCCTTCTGTGTTTCATAGATTTCACGGTAAACAGCATTGTTGGCAACCAAGTCTGCATGCGTACCTTGACCAATCAATCGTCCTTGATCTAAAACCAAGATTTTATCTGCATTGACAACCGAGCTAATCTTTTGCGCGATGATAATGGTTGTCGTCCCCTTCAGATCCTTATTCAAGGCTTCTTGCACCAGGCGCTCTGACTTGGCATCCAAGGCTGAGGTCGAATCGTCAAAAATCAGAATACGTGGATTGCTGACAATTCCACGCGCAATCGACATCCTTTGCTTTTGCCCACCTGAGAAGTTGGTTCCCCTTTCCTCAACTGGACTTTCAAAGGTTTTCTCCATACGATGAATGAATTCACTAGCCTGGGCAATATTAGCTGCGCGTTCCATTTCAAATAGAGTAGCATCTCCCTTACCCTGTCTCAAGTTATCTGCAATCGTTCCACTGAAGAGAATGGCACGTTGAAGAACGATAGAAACAGTTTTACGCAGGGTTCCTTCACTCACTTCTCGAATATCCTTGCCTCCGATTTTGATGGCCCCTTCCTGTGGGTCAAAGAGACGTGGAATCAATTGAGCCAAGGTTGATTTTCCTGCACCAGTCGCTCCAACGACACCAACCATCTGACCAGGTTCAATAGTAAAGCTCACATCTTTCAGCATCGGTTCCTTGTCCATTGGATAGGTAAAGGTCACATTTTCAAAGCTAAGACTTCCGACCAACTCTTCATCTGGCACATCCTTGAAGGTCATGGCTGGCTCTGCATCAAGAATTTCTCGAATACGACGCAGAGAAATCATGGCACGACTGACAGAATTTCCCAAAAATCCAACCATAACAATGGTAAAGATAATCTGGCTTAGGTAATTGACAAAGGAAGCAATGGAACCAACAACTGACGGATCCGACTGAACCATCCCCGCAACCAGCCAAATAGAGAGGAATACCGCCCCATAACCGACCAACATCATGAAAGGTTCCACTACTGAAAAGGCATAACCAATGTAAAGATTTTGACCGAGTAGCTCGTCTGAAACCTCCGTAAACTTAGCAAACTGCTCTTTTTCTTGGACAAAGGACTTGACCACACGAACGCCACGCAAATTTTCCTTGGCAATGGCATTGATGCGTTCAAGAAGGGTTTGAAACTTGGCAAAACGAGGCCCCATCATCCCCATCATGACAGCAGTCAAACCAAAAATCAAGACTACCATGAGAACAATCACCCACCACAGAGAAGGTAAGGTTTGAACAGCCAAGATAAACGAACCGATGAACAAGAGGGGGAGCCTGAAAAGAATTTGGAAGGTCATCATGACCACGTTCTGAATCTGGTTGATATCATTTGTCATGCGAACAACTAGATTTCCCGCATTAAATTGTTCAATATTGGCATAAGAAAAGGTTTGGATTTTACGGAAGGCATCCTCTCGAAGGTCGGATGAAACTCCTTGGGCAATATAGGCTGCAAGGATAACATTAAGCCCACCAGCAACCAAACCGACCAAGGCCACACCAATCAACCAAGCCCCGATACTATAAATAGCTTCATATTTCCCAGCAAGGAGGGCGTCTAACACTTCCTGCAGATAACGCGGTTGCAGAAGTGAACTAGCAACCATCAAGCCTGTCATCAGAAGCGAAGCTAAGGCCTGCCACTTGTAGGTTTTTATTTTCTGAATTAGCATACTTTCTCCTTAAAAAATAGACAAAAGGGAGCGACAATGTGTCAGCTCCTTCTCATTCTGTTTGTGTGATGTTATTCTAGCAAAAAAGTGAGGGATTGTCAAAGAAGTCCCCTTGATATAGCTAGAATGACAAGTAATTCATTCTTTATAATTTTTGTTTTAACTCGACCAAGACATTCATAGCCTGCATAGGTGTCATATTGTAAACATCCAGTTTAGCTAATTCTGCTAGGATAGGATGGTCTGCTGGCGCGTCAAAGAGTGAAATCTGTTCAGTGACAGCACTTGTTTGCCTCATTGGAGCAGGACTTTCTGTACCCTGACTCTCTAACTGAGTCAAAATCTTATCCGCCCTTGCTAAAAGGTCTGCTGGCAAGCCAGCAATCTTGGCAACATGGATACCATAGGATTTATCGGCTGGCCCTGGTTCAATCTTGTGAAGGAAGGTGACCTGCCCATCCTGCTCCAAGGTTGCCACGTGAACATTGATCAAGTGTTCCAGGCTGGACTCTAGACTAGTCAACTCATGGTAGTGGGTCGCAAAGAGGGTCTTGGCTCCGATATGCTCATGAATGTATTCGATGATAGACTGAGCAAGAGCCATACCATCATAAGTTGCAGTTCCACGACCTAACTCATCAAAGAGAATCAAGGAATTCTTTGTTGCATGCGAAATGGCATTGTTGGCCTCCATCATCTCCACCATGAAGGTTGATTGACCTGAAACCAAGTCATCGGCTGCTCCGATACGGGTAAAAATCGCATCAAAAATCGGTAAATGGGCGCTTTCTGCTGGCACATAAGAACCCATCTGGGCCATAACCGCCGTCATGGCTAACTGACGCATGTAGGTAGATTTCCCGCTCATGTTTGGCCCTGTAATTAGTTGAATACTGGTATCTTCTGCCATCTGAATCGTATTGGGAATATAGGTCTGAGCCCCCATGACCTTTTCAACGACAGCATGGCGCCCTTTCTGGATATCAATTCGCGAATCATCTCCGAATTCAGGTCGAATCAAATGCTGGGTTTCAGCAACAACTGCGAGACTTTGCAGGACATCAACTGTCGCAATTCCTTGGGCTAGAGCTTGTAAACGTTGGATGTACTTGCTGACCTCTTCACGAATACGCATAAAAATTTCGTACTCTAGGTTGGCTGACTTCTCACGCGCCTCCAGCATATCGCCCTCGATACGAGCTAATTCTTCGGTCCCAAAGCGTTCTGAGTTTTTCAGCGTCGCCTTGCGGAAAAAGTGAGCAGGCACATTTCCCAGTTGCGAATTGGTCACATGGAAATAGTAGCCATCCTTCTTATTGTAGTCAATCTTAAGCGTACTGATACCAGAGTTTTCGCGTTCCTTAGCCTCAATCTCAGCAATCCAACCAGTCCCTTCTCTGAGCACACGACGGTATTTATCCAAAGTCTCATCAAAGCCAGTGCGGATAATGCCACCTTCCGTAATCACATGAGGAGCTTCAGGAGCAATCGCTGCGCTAATCAAGCTCTCCAACTCAGGGATTCTATCCAATTGTTCGATAAGATAAGACAGAGCAGACTGCTCCATTCCCTCTAAAATCGCTCGAATCCGTGGCACACTGGATAAGGTAGTCGCCAACTGCAAGAGATCCTTGGGATTGGTTTTGCCAAAAGAAACCCGACTAGCCAAGCGCTCAATGTCATAAACACCCTTGAGACTATCTGTCAAATCACTGCGCTCAAAGAAATTGTCGAGAAAGACCTGCACCACTTCTTGACGTTGGATGATTCGTTCCTTATCAATCAAGGGGCGATGAATCCAAGAACGCAAGAGACGCATTCCCATAGCCGTTTTGGTTTCATCCAAAAGCCAGAAAAGACTGCCTTGCTTCTTGCCCGAACGAGCATTCTCAACCAAATCCAGACTAGCCTTGGTCGCATAATCCATCTGCAAGAAATCCTTGATTTCATAGCGGATAACAGGTTTGAGGTGGTTCAATTCCCTCATCTGAGTCCGATGAACATATTGGAGCAATTTACTAGATGCCGCTTGCTCCACAGATGCCAATCGTGAATCCAGCAAATGAAGGTCTTCAAAGCCTTCTTTTTCATAGGAAAGTACCAGATTCATCTGACGACTGAGGATTTGTTCTTCTTCCTCAGACAAGTCATAACCCAGCACCACTTCTCGAGCCTTGAGATTGCGGATTTCCCCACAAACCAGCGTAAAATCCAAAAGACCTGTCACATAAAAATCACCTGTCACTAGATCCATATAAGCTAGACCAAACTGATTGCCATCACGGTCTATGGCAACCAAGAAATTATTCTGGCTATCCGGCTTACTGCTATCAACCACTGTCCCTGGGGTAATGACCTGAACAACCTCTCGTTTCACAACCCCAACTGCTTGTTTAGGATCTTCCATCTGCTCTGCAATGGCTACCTTATAGCCCTGCTCAATCAAGACATCGATGTACTGTTGGGCAGAATGATAGGGGACACCCGCCATAGGAATCGGATTGTCGGCATTCTTGTTGCGACTCGTTAAGGAAATTTCCAGAATCTGCGCAGCATTGACCGCATCCTCATAAAATAATTCATAAAAATCACCCATACGAAAGAGCAAAAAAGCATCTGGGTATTGCTTTTTAATATCCACATACTGTTGCATCCCGGGTGATAGCTTTTCTGTCGCCATTTTCCGTCTCTCCTTGTCAAAAATAAGTCTTGAGAGCAACTCCCAAGACCTTACTTATCTTTCATCAAATCTAGCAAACGATCTTCCATGAGTTTGGCAACGTGCTGGTCTCGACAAATGACCAATAAGGTATTGGCACCAGCAACTGTTCCTAAAATCCATTCATCTTTGTTTGCATCTACAATATTTGCCAAAACAGAGGCTTCGCCCAATTTGGTATGAAGCACCAAGGTAAACTCTGCTCTTGCAACACCTTCTAAATGATGAGACAAAAATTCAACCAAATCAATCTTTTCTGTCTCATTTGCTAGTACATAATACACCATATCATTTTTCTTGACCTTGGTCAAGCCGATTTCGCGCAAATCACGAGACAAGGTTGTTTGCGTCACAAAAACATTATGTGCCTCCAACCGATCTTGAATTTCTTTTTGTGTACTTAATTTCTCCTCAGTAATCATTTTTTTTATTAACTGATGACGATCTCTTTTTCTCATAAAATCCTCTTATGTGAATATTTATAACTATTTTTATAACTATATTATACCAAAAAAATAGGAGATTTCAAAAATTTTTTCTTCTTTCTTTAAAATTGTGATAAAATAGTAGAAAAGTCCAAAAAGGAGCTCTTAATGAATACAAAAGAATTGATTGCTAGCGAATTGGCTAGTATCATTGATAGCCTGGACCAAGAGGCTATTTTAAATTTACTGGAAACCCCTAAAAACTCAGAAATGGGAGACATCGCTTTCCCCGCTTTTTCTCTTGCAAAAGTCGAACGTAAAGCACCTCAAATGATTGCGGCTGAACTGGCTGAAAAAATTAACAGCCAAGCCTTTGAAAAGGTTGTTGCAACAGGACCTTACGTTAACTTTTTCCTTGATAAATCTGCCATTTCTGCTCAAGTATTGCAAGCTGTTATCACTGAAAAAGAACACTATGCTGACCAAACTATTGGCAAACAAGAAAATGTTGTTATCGACATGTCTAGTCCCAATATCGCTAAGCCATTCTCTATTGGCCACCTACGCTCAACTGTTATCGGAGATAGCTTATCACATATTTTCCAAAAAATCGGTTATCAAACGGTCAAGGTCAACCACTTGGGAGACTGGGGTAAACAGTTTGGGATGTTGATTGTTGCCTACAAAAAATGGGGCGATGAAGAAGCTGTAAAAGCTCATCCAATCGATGAACTTCTTAAACTCTATGTCCGCATCAACGCTGAAGCTGAAAATGACCCTAGCTTGGATGAAGAAGCACGCGAATGGTTCCGTAAACTTGAAAATGGAGACGAGGAAGCTCTCGCACTTTGGCAATGGTTCCGTGATGAAAGTTTGGTGGAATTTAACCGTCTTTACAATGAATTACAAGTCGAATTTGACAGCTACAATGGAGAAGCCTTCTACAACGATAAGATGGATGCAGTTGTAGACATTCTTTCTGAAAAAGGCCTTCTTGTTGAATCAGAAGGTGCCCAAGTTGTGAATCTTGAGAAATATGGAATTGAACATCCAGCCCTTATCAAAAAATCTGATGGTGCAACTCTCTATATCACACGTGACTTGGCTGCAGCTCTTTACCGTAAAAACGAATACCAATTTGCTAAATCTATCTACGTCGTTGGCCAAGAACAATCTGCCCACTTTAAACAACTCAAAGCTGTCTTACAAGAGATGGGCTACGACTGGAGTAACGACATTACTCACGTTCCTTTTGGTTTGGTTACAAAAGAAGGGAAGAAACTCTCTACTCGTAAAGGGAATGTCATCTTACTAGAACCTACAGTTGCAGAGGCAGTTAGCCGTGCCAAGGCCCAAATCGAAGCTAAAAACCCTGAATTGGAAAACAAAGACCAGGTAGCGCATGCTGTCGGGGTAGGAGCCATTAAGTTCTATGACCTCAAGACCGACCGTACAAATGGATACGACTTCGACTTAGAGGCTATGGTATCCTTCGAGGGTGAAACTGGACCTTACGTTCAATATGCTTACGCTCGTATCCAATCTATCTTGCGCAAAGCAGACTTCAAACCAGAAACAGCTGGCAACTATAGCTTGAATGATGCTGAAAGCTGGGAAATCATCAAACTCATCCAAGACTTCCCACGTATTATTAACCGTGCGGCGGATAACTTTGAACCTTCTATCATTGCTAAATTTGCAATTAGCCTAGCTCAAGCCTTTAACAAATACTATGCACATACGCGCATCTTGGATGAAACCCCAGAACGCGACAGCCGTCTAGCCCTCAGCTACGCAACTGCAATTGTTCTCAAAGAAGCCCTTCGCTTGCTTGGAGTAGAAGCACCTGAGAAGATGTAAATCGCCAAAGTTACTTGATTGCGGAGCAATCTAAGTAACTAACGCCAAATCCTATTCGGACTTTGGCTAGGCGCTTCACTAGTTTTAGGACATAAATATGATCGATTTATGTCCTAAAACGTCGTAATCTTCAAGTTATTGGAACTAAAGTTCCTAATTGTTAGACGCTAGCCGCTTATATGCGGACTAGCTAACTGCTTCACTAGCAAAGAAACATAAATATTATCGATTTATGTTTCTTTACGTCGTAATTAGAGATACTTGTCTAAACGCTTTACTAATTCATCTAACCCAATAATATCGATTTGGTTTGGTTCATGTCGTAATATTTTAAATTACTTGATTGCAAAGCAATCTAAGTAACTAATACTAAAGCCTATACGGACTTTGGCTTAGAGGTCTATCAAAAATCTTATCAAGTTTTGCTAACTTGCTCTGCTACTTTGAATTGACTAATTCAATCTACTCACTACTACTTCTTTATCATACAGGGAGATTTCCTATGAGCCAATATGCTTATGTCCTAGTTGTAATTAGCTTGGTTTTCCTTTTTCTGCTCAATAAGTACGAGAAGGAGAGACTGCAAAGGCTCTACCAAGAACAACTTTTAAAGGATGAAACATTTAGAGCTGACATCAAAGAGAAAATTCACACGACTGAAAATATCAATGATGTCATTGCTTACATCAATAAAACTTATCATCTGGGAATGTTGCTATCAAAAGACATTACAGATCAGTTGAAATAAACCTAACTATATTATAACGAATATCAAAACCGAGACTAAGACTTTAATACTTAGGCTCGGTTTTTGTGTATTTTTCAAACAACAAAGCCACCACTATCCCAGCAATGCAAGTGCAAAATCCTCTAGAATATGATAGAATAATGGAAAGGACTCTATTAAGGAGGAAAACATGGAAAAACAAACCGTCGCCGTCTTGGGGCCTGGTTCTTGGGGAACTGCCCTTTCACAAGTCTTAAATGATAATGGACACGAGGTACGTATTTGGGGAAACATTCCCGAACAAATCAATGAAATTAATACCAATCATACTAACAAACACTACTTTAAAGATGTCGTTCTAGATGAAAATATCATTGCCTACACCGACTTAGCAGAAGCATTGAAAGATGTAGATGCGATTTTGTTTGTTGTCCCAACAAAAGTGACACGACTTGTTGCCCAACAAGTTGCAAAAACCTTAGACCATAAGGCTATCATCATGCACGCATCAAAGGGATTAGAACCCGATAGTCATAAACGATTATCAACCATCCTTGAAGAAGAAATTCCTGAACATCTCCGCAGTGATATCGTCGTTGTCTCAGGGCCTAGCCATGCAGAAGAGACCATTGTACGTGACCTGACTTTAATCACTGCTGCTTCTAAAGATTTACAAACAGCTCAATACGTTCAAGAACTCTTTAGTAATCACTACTTCCGACTTTATACCAATACGGATGTTATCGGGGTCGAAACCGCTGGTGCTCTTAAAAACATTATCGCTGTCGGTGCTGGAGCCTTACATGGTTTAGGATTTGGTGACAATGCTAAGGCAGCCATCATCGCTCGAGGCCTGGCAGAAATCACCCGCCTAGGGGTAGCACTCGGGGCTAATCCATTGACCTATAGCGGCTTATCTGGTGTGGGAGATTTGATCGTAACAGGAACCTCCATCCACTCTCGTAACTGGAGAGCTGGAGATGCCCTTGGTCGTGGAGAATCCCTAGCTGATATAGAGGCTAATATGGGCATGGTAATTGAAGGAATTTCAACGACTCGAGCAGCCTATGAACTAGCGCAAGAACTTGGAGTCTATATGCCGATTACACAGGCCATTTACCAAGTCATTTACAACGGAACCAATATCAAAGATGCCATTTATGACATCATGAACAATGAATTTAAAGCAGAAAATGAGTGGTCTTAACCCTCTAAAGAAAGGATTCTTATGTCATCAAAAGTTAGAAAAGCAGTCATCCCTGCCGCTGGACTCGGAACTCGATTTTTACCAGCAACTAAGGCACTTGCCAAAGAAATGTTGCCAATTGTAGACAAACCAACTATCCAGTTTATCGTGGAAGAGGCTCTCAAATCAGGTATTGAAGATATTCTAGTTGTCACTGGTAAATCAAAACGTTCTATTGAGGACCACTTTGACTCAAACTTTGAGCTTGAATACAATCTTAAGGAAAAAGGCAAAACGGATTTGTTAAAATTGGTAGATGAAGCAACTGGTATGCGCCTCCATTTCATTCGCCAAACTCACCCTCGTGGTCTTGGAGACGCTGTCCTACAAGCCAAAGCTTTTGTAGGGAATGAGCCCTTCGTTGTTATGCTGGGTGATGACCTTATGGACATCACAAATGAGAATGCCGTTCCTTTGACAAAACAACTGATGAATGATTACGAAAAGACACACGCATCAACCATTGCTGTCATGCCTGTACCACACGAAGACGTTTCATCATACGGGGTTATCGCTCCTCAGGGTGAAGGAAGTAATGGACTCTATAGCGTTGAAACTTTCGTAGAAAAACCAGCTCCCGAAGATGCACCAAGTGATTTGGCAATCATCGGTCGCTATCTACTCACACCTGAGATTTTTGATATCTTAGAAAATCAAACTCCTGGTGCTGGAAATGAAATCCAACTTACTGATGCTATTGATACGCTCAATAAAACACAGCGTGTTTTTGCCCGTGAATTTACAGGAGCTCGTTACGACGTTGGGGATAAGTTTGGATTTATGAAAACATCTATTGACTACGCCCTCAAGCACCCACAAGTCAAAGATGCCTTGAAAAATTACCTCATCCAACTTGGAAAAGAATTGGCTGAGAAGGAATAACAAAATCATTTATATAAAAAAGAACTAGGATGCTTAATTATCCTAGTTCTTCTTTATATATCAAGATTAGCCACACATAAATTAAGTAAATTCTCTACTTGAATCTACCTGTTTCATAAAAACTAATGAAAACGCTATACTTGTATTTGTTTTTTCATTAAAATAAGAGTAGAATAAATTAGTATAGTAAAACAAAAAAGCACCGAATCGGTGCGCACTTTTTCAAGTTGTGTACGGACAAAGCCTTATTTTAACTTTGCTGTGTTGTTTCGAATAGTTCCAACACTTGTATTGTATATTATTCTTTTAAAATTAGCAAGAGAAATGTAAATAAAATGGAATAATATTTTATATTAGAAATTCATCTGAAAGTATTGTATTATCATTTACTAACAAAAAACTTAATAAAAGGAGAACACTAAATGAGCAACAAATCCTACTCTATCGGACTCGATATCGGAACTAACAGCGTCGGATGGGCCGTCATTACGGATGACTATAAGGTACCATCAAAAAAGATGAAAGTTCTGGGCAATACTGATAAATACTTTATTAAGAAAAATCTAATTGGAGCTTTATTATTTGATGAAGGGACTACTGCTGAAGATAGACGTCTAAAACGAACAGCACGCCGTCGCTATACTCGTCGAAAAAATCGTCTTCGCTATCTTCAAGAAATCTTTTCTGAAGAAATGAGCAAGGTGGATAGTAGTTTCTTCCATCGATTAGATGACTCCTTCTTAGTTCCTGAGGATAAAAGAGGAAGTAAATATCCTATTTTTGCTACCTCGGCAGAAGAAAAAGAATATCACAAGAAATTTCCAACTATATATCATTTGAGAAAACAGCTGGCAGACTCAAAAGAAAAAACTGACTTACGCTTGATCTATCTAGCATTAGCGCATATGATTAAATACCGCGGACATTTTTTGTATGAAGAATCTTTCGATATTAAAAACAATGATATCCAAAAAATCTTTAGCGAGTTTATAAGCATTTACGACAACACCTTTGAAGGAAGTTCACTTAGTGGACAAAATGCACAAGTAGAAGCAATTTTTACTGATAAAATTAGTAAATCTGCTAAGAGAGAACGCATTCTAAAACACTTTGACTTGGAAGAAAAAGCTCCACTACAATTCTCTAAAGATACCTATGATGAGGATTTGGAAAACTTACTCGGACAAATTGGAGATGACTTTGCAGACCTTTTCCTAGTGGCTAAAAAACTCTATGATGCCATTCTTCTCTCAGGAATCTTAACTGTCACAGATCCTTCAACCAAGGCTCCACTATCAGCATCTATGATTGAGCGCTATGAAAACCACCAAAAAGACTTAGCGTCTTTAAAACAATTCATCCAAAACAATATTCAAGAAAAATATGATGAATTTTTCTCTGACCAATCTAAAGATGGGTATGCTGGGTATATAGATGGCAAAACCACTCAAGAAGCATTTTACAAATACATCAAAAATCTTCTTTCTAAATTTGAAGGAGTAGATTATTTCCTTGATAAAATCGAACGTGAAGATTTCTTGAGAAAACAACGCTCCTTTGATAACGGTTCTATTCCTCATCAAATTCATCTTCAAGAAATGAATGCCATTATCCGTCGGCAAGGAGAACATTATCCATTTCTGCAAGAAAATAAAGAAAAGATTGAGAAAATCTTGACTTTCCGTATTCCTTACTACGTTGGCCCATTGGCTCGTGGCAATGGTGATTTTGCTTGGCTTACTCGAAACTCTGACCAAGCAATCCGACCTTGGAATTTTGAAGAAATTGTTGACCAAACAAGCTCTGCAGAAGACTTCATCAATAAGATGACTAACTATGACTTGTATCTGCCAGAGGAAAAAGTTTTGCCCAAGCATAGTCTCTTGTATGAAACATTTGCTGTCTACAATGAATTAACAAAAGTAAAATTTATTGCAGAGGGATTGAGAGACTATCAATTCCTTGATAGTGGGCAAAAGAAGCAAATTGTCAATCAATTATTCAAAGAGAAAAGAAAAGTAACTGAAAAAGACATCATTCAGTACCTACACAATGTTGATGGCTACGATGGAATCGAACTAAAAGGAATTGAAAAACAATTTAACGCTAGTCTTTCTACTTATCATGATTTACTCAAAATAATCAAGGATAAAGCGTTTATGGATGATCCTAAGAATGAAGAGATTCTTGAAAATATCGTCCACACACTAACTATCTTTGAAGATCGTGAGATGATCAAGCAACGCCTTGCTCAATATGACTCTCTCTTTGATAAAAAAGGGATCAAGGCACTGACTCGTCGACATTATACTGGTTGGGGAAAACTCTCTGCTAAGCTAATCAACGGTATCTGTGATAAAAAAACTGGTAAAACAATTCTTGACTACTTGATTGATGACGGCTACAGCAATCGTAATTTTATGCAGTTAATCAATGATGACGGATTTTCATTCAAAGACATTATTCAAAAAGCACAAGTGGTTGATAAGACAAACGATGTGAAACAAGTTGTCCAAGAGCTTCCAGGAAGCCCTGCTATTAAAAAGGGAATTTTACAAAGTATCAAGCTTGTCGATGAGCTTGTCAAAGTTATGGGCCACACTCCCGAGTCCATTGTGATTGAGATGGCCCGAGAAAATCAGACAACTGCCAGAGGGAAAAAGAATTCCCAACAAAGATATAAACGCATTGAAGATGCACTAAAAAATCTAGCTCCTGGGCTTGACTCAAATATATTAAAAGAACATCCAACAGATAATATTCAACTGCAAAACGACCGTCTCTTCCTTTACTATCTCCAAAATGGGAAGGATATGTACACTGGGGAACCTCTTAACATCAACCAACTAAGTAGCTATGACATTGACCACATCGTCCCACAGGCTTTTATAAAAGATGATTCTCTAGACAACCGTGTCTTGACTAGTTCAAAGGATAATCGTGGTAAATCTGATAATGTTCCAAGTTTAGAGGTTGTTCAAAAAAGAAAAGCTTTTTGGCAACAATTACTGGATTCCAAATTGATTTCAGAACGTAAATTTAATAATTTAACCAAGGCTGAACGTGGTGGGCTAGATGAGCGAGATAAAGTTGGCTTTATCAGACGCCAACTAGTTGAAACACGGCAAATCTCAAAACATGTTGCTCAGATTTTGGATGCCCGTTTTAATACAGAAGTGACTGAGAAGGATAAGAAGAACCGTAAGGTCAAAATTATCACTTTGAAATCCAATCTAGTTTCCAACTTCCGTAAAGAATTTAAGTTATATAAGGTGCGGGAAATCAATGACTACCACCATGCACATGATGCCTATTTAAATGCAGTAGTGGCTAAGGCTATCCTTAAGAAATATCCTAAACTAGAGCCTGAATTCGTCTATGGTGACTATCAAAAGTACGATCTTAAGCGCTACATCTCAAGATCCAAAGATCCTAAAGATGTTGAAAAAGCAACTGAAAAGTATTTCTTCTACTCAAACTTGTTGAACTTCTTTAAAGAAGAGGTGCATTACGCAGACGGAACCATCGTAAAAAGAGAGAATATCGAATACTCCAATGATACTGGAGAAATCGCTTGGAATAAAGAAAAAGATTTCGCTACAATCAAAAAAGTTCTTTCACTTCCGCAGGTGAATATTGTGAAGAAGACAGAGATTCAAACACATGGTCTAGATAGAGGTAAACCTAGAGGATTGTTCAATTCTAATCCATCTCCTAAACCTTCAGAAGATAGTAAAGAAAATCTTGTCCCAATTAAACAAGGGCTTGACCCACGAAAATACGGTGGTTACGCTGGTATTTCTAACTCATACGCAGTCTTAGTTAAAGCTATTATTGAAAAAGGAGCGAAAAAACAACAAAAGACTGTTCTTGAATTTCAAGGTATCTCTATTTTAGATAAAATAAATTTTGAAAAGAACAAAGAAAACTATCTTCTTGAAAAAGGATACATAAAAATTCTATCAACCATTACTTTACCTAAATATAGTTTGTTTGAGTTTCCTGATGGTACAAGAAGAAGACTGGCAAGTATTCTATCGACAAACAATAAACGAGGAGAAATTCATAAAGGTAATGAATTGGTCATCCCCGAAAAGTATACGACTCTTTTGTATCATGCTAAGAATATTAATAAAACACTTGAACCAGAGCACTTAGAGTATGTTGAGAAACATCGAAATGATTTTGCTAAACTTTTAGAATCTGTACTTGACTTTAACGATAAGTATGTAGGCGCATTAAAAAATGGAGAAAGAATCAGACAAGCATTTATTGATTGGGAAACAGTTGATATCGAAAAGTTATGTTTCAGTTTCATTGGTCCAAGAAATAGTAAAAATGCTGGTTTATTCGAGTTAACTTCACAAGGAAGTGCTTCTGACTTCGAGTTCTTGGGAGTAAAAATTCCACGATACAGAGACTATACACCTTCTTCACTCCTCAACGCCACCCTCATCCACCAATCCATCACTGGTCTCTACGAGACTCGGATTGACTTAAGTAAACTAGGAGAAGACTAATGGGATGGAGAACTGTTATAGTCAATACGCACTCTAAACTCTCCTACAAGAATAACCACTTGATTTTTAAAGATGCCTCTCGGACAGAGTTAATTCACCTGTCCGAGGTGGACATCCTGCTTTTGGAGACGACAGATATTGTTCTCTCCACTATGCTAATCAAACGCTTGGTGGATGAAAACATTCTGGTCATCTTTTGTGATGATAAACGCTTACCAACGGCATACTTAATGCCTTACTATGGTCGTCATGATTCCAGTTTGCAACTCTCTCGTCAAATTGCTTGGAATGAAGATGTAAAGGCGGAAATATGGACAACCATCATTGCACAAAAAATTCTCAATCAAGCTTTTTATCTGGGGAGTTGTGGTTTTCTGGAAAAGAGCCAGTCAGTCATCGATCTCTATCATGGGTTGGATTTGTTTGATCCTAGTAACCGTGAGGGACACGCAGCTCGTATTTATTTCAACACCTTGTTTGGAAATGATTTTAGTCGTGAGCAAGATAGTGATGTTAATGCTGCCTTGGACTATGGCTACACCTTGATTTTGAGTATGTTTGCGCGTGAGATTGTTTTGTCTGGCTGCATAACTCAGTTTGGATTGAAACATGCCAATCAGTTCAATCAATTCAACCTAGCCAGTGATATTATGGAGCCTTTCCGTCCGATTATTGACAGAATTGTCTATGAAAATCGAAATAGTTCTTTTGTCAAAATCAAGCGAGAACTTTTTACTATTTTCTCAGACACCTTCCACTACAATGATAAAGATATGTACCTGTCCAATATCATCAGTGACTATACTAAGAAAGTCATCCAAGCTCTCAATCAACCCGAGAAAGGAGTTCCTGAGTTTAGGATATGAGTTATCGATATATGCGTATGATTTTAATGTTTGATATGCCAGTTGATACCATAGAGGAACGCAAGGCCTATCGGAAATTTCGGAAGTTCCTCATAGATGAGGGATTTATCATGCACCAATTCTCCATCTATAGCAAGCTCTTGCTCAACAACTCTGCTAATAACGCCATGATTGAGCGACTCAAGACTCATAACCCTAAAAAAGGGAACATTACGCTCTTAACCGTTACAGAAAAGCAGTTTTCTCGCATGATTTACTTAAATGGCGAGCGAAATACCAGCGTAGCAAACTCCGATGCACGCTTGGTCTTTCTAGGAGAGGAGCCTAGAGATGAAGATTAATTTCCCACTATTGGATGAACCATTAGCTATTGAAAATGCAACTTTTTTAGTGTTGGAAGACCAGTTTACCTTTTCAACTATCGTCAAGCAATTCTACCAGTACACTGATGATGGAGAGTTGAAGTTGTTTGATAGAAATCTAAAAGCTCTGAAAGAATCCGAGTTACTAGTGATAACGGATGTCTTAGGATACAATCTCAACTCACCTGCCATGCTCAAGCTGATACATGCTGACCTTGAAAATCAACTCAATGACAAACCAGAAGTCAAATCCATGATTGAAAAGTTGGTAGCCACGATTACAGAATTATTGGCATTTGAGTGTTTAGAAAATGAACTAGACCTAGAATACGATGAAATCACCATTCTAGAGTTAATCGATGCGCTAGGAGTCAAAGTTGAAACTCTGAGTGACACACCTTTTGAAAAGATGCTAGAAATTGTCCAGGTTTTTAAATATCTTTCTAAAAAGAAACTCCTTGTTTTCATCAATGCATCCGCCTATCTATCAAAGGATGAGTTAGTAAATTTAATAGAGTATATCCAACTCAATCAACTGTCCGTCTTGTTTGTTGAGCCTCGGAAAATCTATGATTTTCCCCAGTATGTATTGGATCAAGACTATTTCTTGAACCCTGAAAATATGGTATAATAAGAGTGATAATTGGAACCTGACGAGCTGAAGTCTAGCTGGGACGAATGGCGCGATTACGAAATTTCGTGAGAAAAATTTTTCTACGAGGTTTTAGAGCTGTGTTGTTTCGAATGGTTCCAAAACTCAACTGCGATCTCCTGGAGTTCTAGCTCAGTTTTAGAGCTGTGTTGTTTCGAATGGTTCCAAAACACATTAAAAGCTACTCATTTTTTAAGTAGCTTTTTTCTTATTCAAGTTTACATATTAGTCATTACAATCCCATTCCCCTGTAGAAAAGCAAAACTGCGAGTCCTACGAACAAGACTAACGCTACCAGTCTTTGACTAGCGCTATACATCCGTCTTTCTCCTCTAACTGGAAAGATAACTGCTAGAAATGCGCCACCAACTGCACCTCCGATATGACCTGCTAGACTGATTCCTGGAATCAGAACACTTCCAATAATGTTAACCACAAAAAGTGTCAGATAGGATTGCCCCAACTGCTGGATATAAGGATTACGCGTTGCATAGCGAAGAACAATAATTGCAGCAAATAGCCCATAGAGAGAAGTCGAGGCTCCTGCTGCTAAGGATTTGGGACTAAATACAAAAACAAAGAGATTGCCCATCATTCCAGATAAGAGATAGAGAAAGAAAAACTTCTTGGATCCGAAAATTTCCTCTACTTGCCTACCAAGGTAATAAAGCGAAAGCATATTAACAATGAAATGCTCCCACCCAATATGAACAAAAATAGCAGAGAAGAGACGCCAAATCTGCTCAGGAAAGAGACGAATGACAGGCCCATACATGGCTCCAAATCGAAATAGGGTATCTGCCCTGTAAAAGTTTCCTCCTGTGGTCACCAACATTAGTATAAATACCAAGGCCGTCACTAAGAGGAAGAAACTCGTCACAGGGTAACGCCTATCAAAGATTTCTTTCATCAATCAGTACCTCCTGAACAGGAATATCATGATTTTCAGGGCTAAAGTCCTGAATTTGACAAGGATATATCGTACTCAAAGTATGACCAGTAATATGTTTCAGATAGTGATCATAATAACCTCCACCGTATCCAATCCGATATCCTTCCGTCGTAAAAGCCAAGCCAGGAACATGAATCAAATCAATCTGAGATGCAGCCACCACTTCCAAATCTCCCTGTGGTTCCAGTAAGCCAAAAGAAGTTTTGGCTAGTTGTTGCGGATTATAGACTACAAAGTCCATGCGCCCCTTGGGATAAGTTTTGGGTATCAGAACCTTCTTGCCGTCCCTCAGCGCCTGGTCAATCAGTTCCTGAGTTTGAAACTCATGAGGAAAAGAGAGGTAGCTTGCGATGACCTTGGCTTCTTGGTAAAAGGGGTGTTGTAAAAGTCGCTCAGTTAAAGCTTGGTCTATAAACTGTTTTTGCTCTCGAGGGATAGCCTTCATTTCGTGCAAGACTTGCTTGCGTAATTCCGATTTCATAGACAAGCCCTCTACTCTACTGCCTTCTTTTTCAGGAAACTAGAGACCGCATCTACCCCAATGGCTAAGGCTTCTTCCTTAGGACTCATCTGAGGGTGATGAAGGGCGTAGGGACTATCTATACCAAGCCAGAACATAACGCCATCAACTTTTGAAAGGAGATAACCAAAGTCTTCACCTGTCATAGCAGGCTCGATATCAATCAACTCGATTCCGTCTTTCTCTTCAAAGAAGTTCATCAGTTCACGCGCCAAGGCTGGATTGTTCTCAACAGGTAGGTATCCACCTTGTTTGAGTTCCACTTCGACTTCCATATCAAAGGCAGCTGCAACCCCTTCTGCAACTGTTTTGACCCTCTTTTGAACCAAGAGACTCATGTCCTGAGTCAAGGCCCGAATGGTTCCATGCAAAAAGGCTGTGTCTGTGATAACATTGTTGGTTGTTCCAGCATGAAAAACGCCAAAGGTCACCACTGCTCCCTCGATTGGGTTAACATTGCGGCTGACAACTGACTGCACCTGGGTAACAAAGTAACTAGCCGCCACCAAGGCGTCATTAGCTTCATGTGGAAAGGCTGCGTGGCCACCTTTGCCTTTGAAACGGATCTTCACCTCGCAAGTTCCTGCAAAGAGTGTATGAGTATTAGTCGCAATCTGGCCGACTTTCAAATCTGGTCTCACATGGAGTCCATAAAACTGGTCTGGCAACCAGTCTCCAAAAGCGCCATCCTCATACATGAGCATGCCACCAGCTTCATTTTCTTCAGCAGGCTGAAACAGAAAGAGCAGATTGTTCTTTGGTTGCTCCTCAAGGGCTCGCTCAAGACAGCCCAAAGCAATAGTCATGTGGAAATCATGGCCACAGGCGTGCATACGACCTTGGTGCTGGGAAGCGAAAGGAAGGCCTGTTTGTTCGACGATAGGCAGGCCATCAATATCTGTTCGCCAACCAATGGTCCGCTCTGGCTGACTTCCCTGCAAATAAACCAAAATACCTGTCCGCCAAGTACGAACTTGAACAAATTCCTTACCTTCAATCAATTTCTCAATTACATCCAGCAAATAAGCCTGAGTCTCGAACTCCTCCAAGCCAATCTCTGGAATCTGGTGCAAATCTCGTCTAGTCTGAATCAAATCTAACATCTATCTATCCTCCGATATAGCAGAAAGAGGCTGGAAGAAGGGTTCCGCCTCTTTATTACTTTTACAATTATAAGGTACGAAGCGCATCCTCTAGCGCTGTTTTTTGTTGGGTTTGGGCATCAATCTCTTTGATAATACGAGCTGGAACACCTGCCACCACCACGTTTTCTGGAACATCTTGGGTAACAATAGCTCCTGCTGCGACAACTGAACCACTACCGATTTGGACTCCTTCGATAACCACTGCATTAGCGCCGATAAGAACATTATCTCCAACACGGACTGGTTCTGCGCTAGCTGGCTCAATCACACCTGCAAGAACGGCACCTGCACCAACGTGACTGTTTTTTCCAACAATAGCACGGCCACCAAGGATAGCCCCCATGTCAATCATGGTTCCTGCACCGATTTCAGCACCGATATTGATAACGGCTCCCATCATGATAACAGCATTGTCACCAATTTCAACCTGATCACGGATAATAGCACCTGGCTCGATACGAGCGTTGATAGCACGTTTGTCTAGCAAGGGAACTGCTGAATTACGAGCATCTTGCTCAACAACATAGTCTTGATTTTCTACCAAACCATCGAGAAGCGGAGCCACGTCCTTCCAATCTCCGAATAGGACATTCCCTAGTTTGACAACAGAGCTTGGTACAGCAGTTGCGAGTTCTCCCTCAAAGGTTACCTTAACACTGGTTTTCTTTTCAGCATTGGCGATAAATTGGATAATTTCTTGAGCGTTCATTTTTGTGGCAGTCATAGGCGCCTCCTAGTTCATTTTAATGATACCTATTCTACCAAAAAAGGCCTCAAATTTGAAGCCTTTTTGTTTGTTTTTAGGTATGATTTTTAGGGATGTGAGATAAAACGTGCTGTCGGTAAAAGCAAGCCCCTACCGATACAACCTAAAAACACTCTTCACAACTATCTCCCCGTGTTTTATTGACTATTCTAGTATAGCACACTTTTAGAATTAAGAAAAGACTTTTTATTTACTTTCTTTCGCTTCTTCTATCGATAGGAAAATCATGGGTAAAATAATCAGGGCCATAGCTAGAAGAAGGGACCAATCCACTACCAATCCTAAGAACAAAACACTCAAGAGAGCAGAAGAGAGAGGTTCACTGGCACTGATAACGGAAACCACCAAGGGAGAAACCAAGGAAACAGCCTTCATGGAAATAAAAAAGGCAAAAGCCGTTCCAAAGAAAGCGATAATGAGACAAATCAAGATACTCCAAATATCAGGAGCAAAGGAAAGCTGATAAACCGGCGAGAGGACATTGCTAAATAAACCTGCCAAAATCATCCCCCACCCAACCGTGGGTACAAAACCATAGCGCTTCGCAAAAGGCTGGGGCAAGATAACATTAAACATGACCCCCATGGCACTCAGCAAACCTGTTATAAGGGCTAGCGGAGTCATAGATAACTGAGAGAGATCTCCCTTTGTCGCCATCAAGCACACGCCCAGCATGGCAATCAAAACATAGAAAATAGCACTTTTTGACGCTCGTTTTTGATAAACCAAGCGATTGTAAAAGAGGATAAAAACAGGACTGATAAACTGTAAAATAGTTGCTGTCGCTGCATTTGAGTATTCTACACAGAGATAGAAAAAATACTGAACTGAAAAAATCCCCAAAATAGCATAGGCTAAAAAGGGCAGGTAATTTTTCTTATCTCGCCAAATATCTAACACTTGCGATTTTAATTGCATTGCAGACCAAATGAGCACAAGACTCCCTGCCAGTGTCAAACGCATAGAGGTAATCCAGCCAGAGGACACTTGATAATGAGTAAAGAAATATTCTCCTAAAATTCCACAGATTCCCCATATCAAGCCGGATAGAAGCGAATAAATGGTTCCTTTAATAATCTTTTTCTGATACTGATTCATACCTTTATTGTAACACGAAAGGGAAAAAGAAAAAAGTGGCAATCAATTGATTAGCCACTTCATTTAGCACAGTTCATAGAACTTATCGTCTCGTCCTTGAAGAAGAAGGTCGTGTAGCACTTGAGTTACTACTGTCGCTAGAGCTACTACTTGAACTGCTGGAGCTTGATGGAGTTGGTAGACTCCCCACGATGCTAGACCAAGCATTCTGATAATCCGCATCACTTCCACCAATAGCAAAGCGATAACTGGTCGTTGGCGCTCCTGCCTTATTAGCCCAATAGCTGGTAACAGTCGAACCTGTGACCTCTACCTCTTTTCCTTCAACAGAAACCTTCCCTGGTTTTTGACCTGTTGATTTCAAGACTTCGGATTTTACGACACTAGGATCTAAAGCGAAGCGCTCGTTCCCCCAAATGCTTGGGGAGGCTTGCTGAATCGCATTTACCAGATGAGCCATGTAATTAGAGTTATTAGAATAACCTGCTCTACGTGACAATGAATGATTATCATCATGCCCAATCCAGCCACCTAGGGTTAATCTAGGTGTCGAAAGCATGAGCCACATATTTTCATCTTCATTGGTTGTACCAGTCTTCCCAATCCAATCTGCATTAGCCAGAGTAGGATTTAAAGAAGTCAGATTCGTCTTGAAGGTTGTTGTCACACGAGAGGACAGAACTTCTCGCAACAAGCCCTGCATAATTGTCGCAGTAGCTTTTGAATAGACTTGAACCGGTTTATCCTGATACTCATACACCACTCTACCATCTGCTGCTTCAATTTTAGAAATTACATGTTTTTTATGATATAGACCATTATTTGCTAGGGTCTGATAGCCATTAGTATGCTGGGCAACTGTGACTTCAATACCACCCCCCATTGGCAGGCTCTCAATACCGTACTCAGGAATCTCGTAACCCATCTTTTCCATATAACCCTTGACATCAACACCCTTTTCACGAAGCATGCGATAGGTCCAATAAGCCGGGATATTCCATGAATAGTTCAGAGCTTCTCCCAAGGTCATCATTCCTGTCCCTTTGCTATTAGCATACATAATCGGATTGCCATTAGCAAAGTTTGTTGGATAGTTAGATAGAATCGTTTCGCTTCCCATCAAGCCCTGGTCAATAGCAATACCGTAGGCCAGCAAAGGTTTGGTAGTAGAAGCTGGCGAACGTTTAGTATCAAAGGCATGATTATTTTGATTTTCTTGATAATTGCGACCACCTACAAAGCCTAGAATAGCACCTGTTTGGTTGTCCATAAGCACATTCCCTACTTCTACACGACCTGTTCCATCGTCTAAAAGATAGCCATAGTCAGCAACTGCATTTTGCATAGCAGAATGAATTTTCTGGTCTATGGTAGTAGTAATTTTATAACCACCATTTTCAATTTCCTTGGCTGCCAAATCGCGATAAAACTTCTGAGTTGCCTCATTTTTCAACTCCTTAGCGGAGACATTGTCTCTCTGAGCTAGATAATCATACATACGTTCCTGAGTTTCTGCCAAGGCTGTAAAGTATAAATAGCCTCGTGACACACCTGTGACTGTAGCTGAAGGGAGAAAGTCCTGTTTAAGATTGTAATCCTTATATTGAGAATACTCGTCTTTGCTTAAGGCACCTGTACGATACATACTGTAAAGAACTGCCTTAGCCCGTCTCAAGCCTATTTCTAAGTCTTCATCACTCTTCAACTCTCCAGTATTTTCATAAGGAGAATAGGTAATGGGACTCTGTGGAAGTCCTGCTAAAAATGCTGCTTGAGGAACAGTCAACTGACTTGCATCTACACCGAAAATCCCCTCAGCTGCCTGCTGAGCTCCTGCAATATTCTGCCCCTTATTATTTCGGCCAAAGGGAGCCACATTGAGATATGTCGTTAAAATCTCATCCTTATTCATGGCACGTTCCAAGGCAAGAGCATCCACAATCTCTGTCGCCTTACGAGCCAAGGTCGGTGCATCCCCAACCACCTGCTGTTTAATCAGTTGCTGGGTCAAGGTTGACCCCCCGCTAGAGGAACCCAAACCTACAAATTTCCCCAAGGTCGCACGAATCACCGCCTTGGGCACTACACCCTTATGTTCTTTAAAGTGTTCGTCTTCCGTCGCAATGATAGCCTTCTTCAGATTTTCCGAAATTTGCTCAGATGAGATAGAAGTGCGCAACAAATCACTCTCTATGGAAGCAATTACCGTCCCATCCGCATAGGTAATCTCTGAAATCGAAGAAATATCTTTGACCTGATGTACCAATTCTTCTGTCTGAGGCACCCGTACCTTGTCAAACAATGCCACCCCGTACCCCAAAGCAATCCCAGCTCCCAACATTCCTCCTAGAAAACCGAGCACAAAGAGTAAGTTAAATAGGGCTTTTATACTCAGTAAAATAGCTGGAAAAATGGCTGGCTTCTCTAAGGATTTAGATTTTTGGGCACTTGAACCTTTCTTGCCAGGTCTAGCTGATTTTTTATTTTTTTGTTTTTGCTGGAAAAATTCCAGCATTTTTCGTTTTAATTCATTTAATTGATTTTGCATGGATTTCCTCACTCTATCTATTATACCACAAAAGGGAAACTTTCAATAAAATAGCCACTTTCTTCCCTATTCTGCTAGGCTATTGCCCAAGTTTGTGATACAATAGTTAGAAACAATAATTTTAAAAAGGAGAAAAGACACATGCACATTTTTGATGAGCTAAAAGAGCGTGGTTTGATTTTTCAAACGACTGATGAAGAAGCTTTGCGTAAAGCCCTAGAAGAAGGTCAAGTTTCTTATTATACTGGCTACGATCCAACTGCTGACAGCCTTCACCTAGGCCACCTTGTCGCAATCTTGACAAGTCGTCGCTTGCAGCTAGCAGGTCACAAACCTTATGCGCTCGTTGGCGGTGCTACAGGTCTCATCGGAGATCCGTCCTTCAAAGATGCTGAACGTAGTCTCCAAACAAAAGACACAGTAGATGGCTGGGTCAAGTCTATCCAAGGACAACTTTCTCGTTTTCTTGACTTTGAAAATGGCGAAAATAAAGCTGTCATGGTCAACAACTACGACTGGTTTGGCAGCATCAGCTTCATTGACTTCCTCCGAGATATCGGAAAATACTTTACTGTCAACTACATGATGAGTAAAGAGTCTGTTAAAAAACGGATCGAAACAGGAATTTCTTACACTGAGTTTGCTTACCAAATCATGCAAGGTTATGACTTCTTTGTCCTTAACCAAGACCATAATGTCACTCTTCAAATCGGTGGTTCCGACCAGTGGGGAAATATGACAGCTGGTACCGAATTGCTTCGTCGTAAGGCTGACAAGACTGGCCATGTAATCACTGTTCCATTGATCACAGATGCAACTGGTAAGAAATTTGGTAAATCAGAAGGAAACGCAGTCTGGCTCAATCCTGAAAAGACTTCTCCATACGAAATGTACCAATTTTGGATGAACGTTATGGACGCAGACGCTGTTCGCTTCTTGAAGATCTTTACTTTCTTGTCACTTGATGAGATTGAAGACATCCGTAAACAGTTTGAAGCGGCTCCACACGAACGCTTGGCTCAAAAAGTCTTGGCTCGTGAAGTCGTAACACTTGTTCACGGAGAAGAAGCCTACAAAGAAGCCCTCAACATCACTGAGCAACTCTTTGCAGGAAACATCAAAAACCTTTCTGTTAAAGAGCTTAAACAAGGACTTCGTGGAGTGCCAAACTACCAAGTTCAAGCAGATGAAAATCACAATATCGTGGAACTGCTCGTCTCATCTGGTGTGGTTAACTCAAAACGCCAAGCCCGTGAAGACGTCCAAAACGGAGCTATCTACGTCAACGGCGGCCGCATCCAAGACCTTGACTATGTCTTGAGTGACGCAGATAAGTTAGAGAATGAACTGACTGTTATCCGTCGCGGTAAGAAAAAATACTTTGTATTGACTTACTAAGCTGTTCAACATTTACCTATAAAAAAGGAGTTAACCTCGAGAAAGGTAACTCCTTTTTGTTGTTGATAACCACATCTATCTAGCCTTAATAGACAGGCTACGCAGGACTATGCGTAAGGTTGTTAGATTATGTAAGATAGAAAGATTTGAAGGGCTGAGCCAATTAAACAATCCAAAGCCAATCAAACTACTATTTACGACAACGGTATCTTGAATATTCTTCTTGATGAGTGTTTGCAAAGATGATGATAGCCAATCCAACTCTTGGAAGAAATCCAAACGATTATCTAACAATAAGATATCACTCATCTGCTTAGAAATATCTGCACTCTCATTCATCACCACACCAATATCTGATAGGGTTAGAGCCGCTGAGTCATTCAACCCATCCCCAACCATCAAAATAGTGTGACCTGCTTTCTGCAGTTCCTCTACTAACTCAAATTTCCCATCAGGTTTCAAGTCTGTATAGACCTGATCAAAGGGCAAATCTTTGACTAATTCCTCTGTCCTAACCATGGTGTCCCCTGTTGCCAGAATCAATTTTTTCCCTTGTGCCTTAAGTTTCTCCAAGGCTGCTTTTGCTTCTTTTCTCAAAGGAGTATGAATACAGAACATTCCAATCAATTCATTCTGATAAGCCAAGAATAAGAGATTGTAGTGACTCTTGTACTCTTCAATTAAAGCATTTTGTTCTGAACTGATATGAATTTGCTCATCCTGCATCAAAACATAATTCCCAATAAGAACTGGTTGGCCATCTATATGAGATTTAATCCCCTTGCTTGCGATATATTGGAGTTTCCCATGCATTTCCTCATGTTCAATCCCCTCTATCTCAGCTTGCTTGACGATGGCATTAGCAATAGGATGATAAATGTGTTCCTCAAGACAGGCACTGATTCTGAGAATATCTTCCTCACTGTAGTCCCCAAAAGGCAACACCTTTTCAACTATAGGATAGCTAGTTGTGATTGTCCCAGTCTTATCAAATAAGAAGGTATCAACTTCCAGATATTTCTCCAGAACATCTCCATCCTTAATCACCATTTCACGGTTCAACCCCTCCTTGATAGCTGCCAAATAAGCTACCGGAGTAGAAATTTTCAAAGCGCAGGAGAAATCGACTAATAGGAAAGAAATAGCCTTCGAAAAAGAACCTGTCAATAGGTAAGTTAGCCCAGCCCCCAAGAAATTATATTTGACGACCTTGTCCGCCATTTTGATGAAATAGCGTTGTTTCGTTTTCTTGTGTTCTTCAGATTTCTTCATTAACTCAATCAGTTGTAAAATTCGGCTGTTCATCTGATTATCGGTTACACGAATACGTAACTCTCCAGTTTCTAATACTGTATTTGCACAAACCAAATCAGATTCTCTTTTTTCAACTGGAAAACTCTCTCCCGTCAAGGAACTTTCGTTGACCATACCTAAACCTGAAACTACTTGTCCATCAAACAGAATTTCATTTCCTTGAGATAGAACCAAGACATCTCCTATTTGAACATCGGAACTCTTGATACTAACGACCGTATCGCCCTGCACTAAGAATACATCGCTCTCTTTTGCAAGAAGGCTTTGTTCTAAATCTGTTGCCGTTTTTTTCAAGGACCACTGATCTAAATGATTCCCCAAATCAAGCATAAACATGATATTGCTAGCTGTCTTGGATTGGTTCATAAACAAGGACAATAAAATCGCCGAACAGTCCAAAACCTCCATCGTTAGTTCCTTACGCGCTAGTGTTTGATAGGCTTCTCTAATATAGCCAAAGGCCTGATAACAAGTCCATATATAGCGAATAGGATACGGCACAAAACTACGAAAAAGTATACGCTTAATCGCTGCACCTGAAACAATAGAATAAGCACTCTCTTCTCTACGAATGGGAAGAGTCATCAACTCAGAAACTTTCCCTTTATCAATTCTTTTTAAAAAGGCTTCTGCATTATCTAATACAGAAAAGCCTTCTTTTATACGTAGAGTAAAGTGCTGTTGATCCATGTAAAACTGGATAGACTCAATCCCCTTTTCATCTCTCGCCAAGGAACGAAGATAGTCTTGAATATCCAAGGTGAGTGAAAAAGAAGATGATAGTCGGATATGTTGGTATCCTCTATGTAGCACTTTAAAAGACATATTATTCTCCTATAAGGCTATCTAATTGCTCTTCTTTTTTCTCTTGCTCGTACAAATATTTGGCATCTTGCAAGACATCGTCTCCATGTTGCTTCACAACAGAAACAGATGCATCTAGCTCGTCTTTTAACTTATAAGCCTTAGCCAAGGCTTTAGAATAACCTTTTTTAGCTTCCTTACTTGCTAAGATTTTCAAGCCAAGGGTACCAAATGCGACACCACCCAAAAAGAGTGATGATTTTTTCGCAACTTTTGCGACGCTCAATACTTCTTTTAACATACTTATTTCCTCCTTATCATTATTATATAGCAATTTAGATATAAAAGCAATTTTATTTTATAAATTGGAGAATTATACTCAATGAAAATCAAAGAGCAAACTAGGAAACTAGCCGCAGGCTGTACTTGAGTACGGCAAGGCGACGTTGACGTGGTTTGAATTTGATTTTCGAAGAGTATTAGTTTTATTTCTACTGAATCTCCCATCTACTTACTCCTAAAGTTGCTTTCATTTGCCTCTTTTGATACACTTAAACTATGAATACAAATCTCAAACCCAAACTTCAGCGTTTTGCTTCTGCGACTGCCTTTTCCTGTCCTATCTGTCAAGAAAATCTGACTCTGCTAGAGAACAGTCTCAAATGTAACAATCGCCATTCTTTTGACCTGGCGAAATTCGGCTATGTTAATCTAGCCCCTCAAATTAAGCAATCTGCCAACTACGACAAGGAAAACTTTCAAAACCGCCAACAAATCCTAGAATCTGGCTTTTACCACGCTATCTTAGAGGCTGTATCTGACTTGTTAGCAAATTCAGAAACTAGCACCACAGTCTTAGATATCGGTTGTGGTGAAGGATTCTATTCTCGCAAACTACAAGAAAGTCATCCTGACAAAACCTTCTATGCCTTTGATATTTCCAAAGATTCTGTCCAAATCGCTGCTAAAAGTGAAGCCAACTGGGCAGTCAATTGGTTCGTTGGCGACTTGGCACGACTTCCTATAAAAGACGCCAGCATGGATATCCTACTTGATATCTTCTCACCTGCCAACTATGGAGAATTTCGTCGCGTTTTATCCAAAGACGGTATCTTGATAAAGGTTATTCCAACGGAAAATCACCTCAAAGAAATTCGCCAGAAGGTACAAGACCAACTGACAAACAAGGATTATTCTAACCAAGATATCAAAAATCATTTCCAAGAATACTTTACCATCCTATCTAACCAAACGGTCTCTCTGACTAAGACTATCACAACAGAGCAGCTTCAAGCCCTACTCAGCATGACGCCCCTACTCTTTCACATCGACCAGAGCAAGATTGACTGGAGCCAACTGACAGAAATTACCATTGAAGCTGAGGTTCTGGTTGGGAAAGCATTCTAAACTAGACTTCCCAAAGGTATAAAACTTACCGAAAATCTTCAATATTACAAAAACGCATAAGAACAGGACACAAAACCTTAATCTTATGCGTTTTGTTATAGTTTCCCTACACATTAAGGGGAAATAGTTGAAATCAGTTCTCTTAATAGCCATTGAATACCATATATTACATTTACCCCAAATATGATATAGGCCGTATAAATCAAATATTTCGATTTCTCCCGTCTCAAAGAATAGATCTTGTACAAGATAAACAAATTTAAAATAATAAATAATAGAGACAAAAGCTTCCTCCAAAAATCAATAAAGGTACACAGCTAAGCATAGCCCTAAACTTTATTTTCGATTCGAGATAACAAACTTATCAATGAACAATAAGTGATATAAGGCCAGTACCAGACCCCAAATGCTACCACGAAAAGAGAATTCTTGATGATTGAGAGGAAACAAATCGTGATTACCTATATAGAGGCAGGTCAAAATGATAAATAAAATCCAAAATAAATCAGTCCATCTATATTTTGAAAAATATTTTTTCCACATAAAAACACCTTCTTTCCTACAATTATATTATAATACTTGATGTAAACGGATGCAAGAAATATGAGGTAATCAACTACGAAGAAGCATGAGGTTGAAGACCGTAAAAACCAGCATTTAAATCCTTCACTGTATCTAGGATTTCCCTATTTTTAGACAGGATTGACTAAAATCCACAACATTTAAAAAAGCGAATTTCAATCGAAACTCGCTTTTTTACAAAATGTATTAGTATAAATTTTGTATCTTATACTCAATGAAAATCAAAGAGCAAACTAGGAAGCTAGCCGCAGGTTGCTCAAAGCACTGCTTTGAGGTTGCAGATAAAGCTGACGTGGTTTGAAGAGATTTTCGAAGAGTATTAGTTCAAGTGCCAGATATCTTCGTTATACTGAGCGATTGTACGGTCAGATGAGAAGAATCCTGCTTTAGAAATGTTAACGATAACTTTGTCCAACCATGCGTCACGGTCTTCGTAGTCAGCCAACATTTGCTCTTTGACTTTGATGTAATCTTCTAAGTCAAGAAGAGTCATGAACCAGTCTTTGTTGATCAATTCATTGTAAAGACGTTCCAAGCGCTCTTTGTTTCCAGCTGCAAGAACTGCATCGCTAACGATGAAGTCAACCAATGGTTTGATAGCTTCACGAGCGTAGAATTCGCTTGATTTGTAAGCTGCTTTTGCGTAAAGGTCGATAACAGTTTCTGAATCTTCACCAAAGATGTAGATGTTTTCGTCGCCAACCAACTCAGCGATTTCCACGTTAGCACCGTCCATAGTACCAAGAGTCAAAGCTCCGTTCAACATGAATTTCATGTTACCAGTACCTGAAGCTTCTTTAGAAGCAAGTGAGATTTGTTCTGAGATATCACATGCTGGGATAAGGAAGCTTGCTGCAGTAACGTTGTAGTTTTCAACCATAACAACTTGCAAGTGTGGAGCAACTGCTGGATCGTTAGCAATAACTTCTGACATGCAAAGGATCAAGTGGATAATGTCTTGAGCGATTGTGTAGGCTGGAGCTGCTTTACCACCAAATAAGATTGTGATTGGACGAGCAGGAATGTTACCAGCTTTGATGTCAAGATATTTGTGGATCACGTACAAGGCGTTCATTTGTTGGCGTTTGTACTCGTGAAGACGTTTGATTTGGATATCAAAGATAGAGTTTGGATTGATTTCCACACCTTGGTGTTCTTTCAAGTGGCGAGCCAATTTACGTTTGTTGTGAGCCTTGATGCTTTCCAATTTTTCTTTGACAGCTGCTTTGTCTTCATAAGACAAAAGTTTTTCAAGTTCATCTGCTTCATGGTGCCAACCTTCTCCAAGAATCTCATCCAAGTAGTGAGATAGTCTTGGGTTAGCATGCATGAGCCAACGACGGAAAGTGATACCATTTGTTTTGTTGTTGAATTTTTCTGGGTAAAGGTCGTAGAAAGCTTTCAACTCAGAGTTCTTCAAGATTTCAGTGTGAAGTGCTGCTACCCCGTTAACGCTGTATCCGTAGTGGATATCCATGTGAGCCATGTGAACACGTCCGCTCTCATCGATGATTTGAACAGCTGGATCTTTGTATTCTGCTTTCACGCGACGGTCCAATTCTTCGATGATTGGTACCAAGTGAGGAACCACTTCTTGCAAGAATTCAAGAGGCCATTTTTCAAGGGCTTCAGCAAGGATTGTGTGGTTAGTGTAGGCAGTCATGCTACGAACGATTGAGATTGCTTCGTCAAGCTCGATACCACGTGCAGTCAAAAGACGGATCAATTCAGGGATAACCATTGATGGGTGAGTATCGTTGATTTGTACAACTGCGTAATCAGCAAGGTCATGCAAGTTGCTTCCTTTTTCGATTGCTTCGTCGATGATCAATTGCGCACCGTTTGAAACCATGAAGTATTGTTGGAAGATACGGAGCAATTCACCTTGACGGTCACTATCATCTGGGTAAAGGAAAAGAGTCAAGTTGCGAGCGATATCTGTCTTGTCAAAGTTGATACCATCTTTAATAATAGAAGAATCAACTGAATCCAAGTCAAACAAACGCAAGCGGTTTTTAGTTGCTGTTTCATAACCAGTAACATCAATATCGTAAAGAGTTGATGTCAAAGTAAAGTCTGCAAATGGTACTTGGTAGCTACGGCTTGAGCGAACCAACCAGTTTTGCTCTGTCAACCATGCATTTGGAATTGTTTCTTGTTGGTTGTTTTTAAGAACTTGTTGGAAAAGACCAAAGTGGTAGTTAAGACCAACACCGTCACCGTTCAAACCAAGAGTCGCAATTGAGTCGATAAAGCAGGCAGCCAAACGTCCCAAACCACCATTACCAAGAGATGGTTCCAATTCAACTTCTTCAACTTCAATCAAGTCTTTACCTGCAGCTGCAAGTTCTTTTTTGACATCGTCGTAAAGACCAAGATTGATCAAGTTGTTTGACAAGAGTTTACCAATCAAGAACTCAGCTGAGATATAGTAAACTTTCTTTTTACCAGTGTTGACTGGTTTTTGGCTACTTGCAAGCTTGCTGTAGTTAAGAAGAGCAAGGTAAAGCTCTTCATTGCTACATTCTGCAATGGTTTTATTGTAACGATTTTGTACAAATTCTTGTAGTGATAACATGTTTAAGGTGTCTCCTGATATTGTATTATTTCTTTAATTCTACCAAATTTTCATTAATTCGTCGATAGATTGTTGTCAAGTCAAGCAAACCTTCCTCGACAGCTGGTGTCAATTGATCTTCAGTCATACGCCAAGACCAGTTTCCACCAAGGGTAGATGGGAAGTTCATACGAGCTGTCTCATCCAATTCTAGCAAATCTTGCATAGTTGCAATTGCCATGAAGCTAACTGATGAAAAGACTGTACGAAGCATAGCGTGTGGCACTGTTTCGTATTCTTTACGGTTAGTATAGCGAGCCATGTACTCACGAGTCGCATCATCGATCTCGTTACGGTACCAACCAAGGACCGTGTTGTTATCGTGTGTTCCTGTGTACATAACTGAGTTAGCAGGTGCCAAGTGTGGGCTATCGATACTTTCATCTTCTGGGTTGAAAGCAAATTGAAGAATCTTCATTCCTGGGAAGCCAGTACGTTCACGCAACTCAATAACTTCATCAGTCATGAAGCCAAGGTCTTCTGCGATGATGTTTAGCTCACCAAGTTCTTCCTTAACGGCTGCAAAAAGCTTGTAGCCCGGACCTTTCACCCACTCACCAGGTGCTGCTGTATCGGAACCAGCAGGGATTTCCCAGTAAGATTCGAAACCACGGAAGTGGTCGATACGAACGATATCGTAGATTTTGAAGCTTTCACGCAAGCGTTCAATCCACCATTTGTAGCCGTCTTTGTCCATTGCTTCCCAATCATAGATTGGGTTACCCCAAAGCTGACCAGTTGCAGAAAACTCATCTGGTGGGCATCCTGCGATGCAAGTCGCCTTACCGTTGACATCTGTCTTGAAGAGATGTGAATTTGCCCACATATCGCTTGAATCTTCCGCTACGTAAATTGGCATGTCTCCAACGATTTCGATGTGGTTGTCGTTAGCGTAAGCTTTCAATTTCAACCATTGTTGGAAGAAGAAGTACTGAGTCACACGGTGGTAAACCAACTTGTCTGCCAATTGCTCACGGTAGCTTTCAAGTGCTGAAGCTTTACGAACGCGAGCATCTGCATCTGGCCATTCAGTCCAAGCAAGATTTTCAAAATGCTCTTTGATAGCCATATACTCAGCAAAGAGCTCAAGCCATGATTGGTTGTCTTGAGCAAATTTCTCAAAATCTTTAACATCTCCAACTTCAAAGAAACGTTTCACCGCTTTTTCTAAAAGAGGACGACGTGCATAGTAAATCTTAGCATAGTCAACTTCAGACGGATCGCTACCAAAGTCAACTCCTTCAAGGTCACTTGCTTCCAACAAACCTTGCTCCACCAAGATATCCAAATCGATAAAATGAGTGTTCCCTGCGAAGGCTGAGAAAGACTGGTAAGGAGAATCCCCGTAACTAGTTGTTCCTAATGGAAGGATTTGCCAGTAACGTTGTTTTGTGCGAACCAAGAAATCAACGAAGTCGTAAGCACTTTGACCAAACGATCCGATTCCGTAGGCTCCTGGGAGAGAAGAGATGTGCATCAACACACCACTTTGACGTTTTTTCATAAACAACACCTCGTGTATTTGTAGTTTAAATTTTCATTTTTGGGCGCAAACGTTTGCGTTAAGATAAGTATACTTTATTTTTGGAATAATTGCAAGCGTTTTTAAAAAACTTTTTGATTATTTTTTTAAAAAAACTTGTCCTTCTTTATGTATACATATACATTTTTCTTTTCTATTTACAAAATCTTCTTCAACTATAAATAGAAGGCTCAACTTAGCCTACTTTTGGTCTAGAGCAATTTATTTTTTGTTCAAAATTTAGGCAATCGTTTCCCTAAATAATTTCAGTAAAATCATGAAAATATATTTTCCGACTTTTCTTCTATTACAAACAAATAAAACGCTTACCATTCCCGTGAAATTTTTTTAAAATTTTTACAAAAAACACTTGCAACCGTTTTCTATTTGTGCTATACTAGTCCCATAAAGGAAAACGTTTGCGTTTCCTCATTATAAAATTTGTTATTCTTTAGGAGGAATACACTATGTCATCTAAATTCATGAAGAGCACTGCTGTGCTTGGAACTGTTACACTTGCTAGCTTGCTTTTGGTAGCTTGCGGAAGCAAAACTGCTGATAAGCCTGCTGATTCTGGTTCATCTGAAGCGAAAGAACTCACTGTATATGTAGACGAGGGATATAAGAGCTATATTGAAGAGGTTGCTAAAGCTTATGAAAAAGAAGCTGGGGTAAAAATCACTCTTAAAACTGGTGATGCTCTAGGAGGTCTTGATAAACTTTCTCTTGACAACCAATCTGGTAATGTCCCTGATATTATGATGGCTCCATACGACCGTGTAGGTAGCCTTGGTTCTGACGGACAACTTTCAGAAGTGAAATTGAGCGATGGTGCTAAAACAGACGACACAACTAAATCTCTTGTAACAGCTGCTAATGGTAAAGTTTACGGTGCTCCTGCCGTTATCGAGTCACTTGTTATGTACTACAACAAAGACTTGATAAAAGAAGCTCCAAAAACTTTTGCTGACTTAGAAAACCTTGCTAAAGATAGCAAATATGCCTTCGCTGGAGAAGATGGAAAAACTTCTGCTTTCCTAGCTGACTGGACAAACTTCTACTATGCATACGGACTTCTTGCTGGTAACGGCGCTTACGTATTCGGACAAAACGGTAAAGACGCTAAAGATATCGGTCTTGCCAACGACGGCGCTATCAAAGGTATAGAGTACGCTAAATCTTGGTATGAAAAATGGCCTAAAGGTATGCAAGATACTGAAGGTGCTGGTAACTTAATCCAAACTCATTTCCAAGAAGGTAAAACAGCCGCTATCATCGACGGACCTTGGAAAGCTCAAGCCTTCAAAGATGCTAAAGTAAACTACGGTGTTGCGACTATCCCAACTCTTCCAAACGGAAAAGAATATGCTGCATTTGGTGGTGGTAAAGCTTGGGTCATCCCTCAAGCCACTAAGAACCTTGAAGCTTCTCAAAAATTTGTAGACTTCCTTGTTTCAACTGAACAACAAAAAGTATTATACGATAAGACTAACGAAATCCCAGCTAACACTGAGGCTCGTTCATACGCTGAAGGTAAAAACGATGAGTTGACAACTGCTGTTATCAAACAGTTCAAGAACGCTCAACCAATGCCAAACATCTCTCAAATGTCTGCAGTTTGGGATCCAGCGAAAAATATGCTCTTTGATGCTGTAAGTGGCAAGAAAGATGCTAAAACAGCAGCTAACGATGCTGTAACATTGATCAAAGAAACAATCAAACAAAAATTTGGTGAATAAGAAATTTGTTCAAGGGGGGTGGAAATCAAATCCCCCTTTGAATTTATCAACAAAAACACAAATAGTTTAGGTTTTATATAGAAACCAGTATCCTATGAAAGGAGTTATTATGGAAAAGCAACAACCTAGTAAAGCAGCCCTGCTGTCTATCATTCCTGGGTTAGGACAGATTTACAATAAACAAAAAGCCAAAGGTTTTATCTTCCTTGGTGTAACCTTTGTATTTGTCCTCTACTTCCTAGCACTTGCAGCCCCTGAATTGAGCAATCTCATCACTCTTGGTGACAAACCAGGTCGTGACAATTCCCTCTTTATGTTGATTCGCGGTGCCTTCCATTTAATCTTTGTAGTTGTTTATGTACTCTTTTATTTCGCAAATATCAAAGATGCACATACAACTGCCAAACACATTAACAATGGCATACCAGTAGCACTTACCTTTAAAGAAATGGTCAAAGGAATCTATGAAAATGGCTTCCCTTACCTCTTGATCATTCCATCTTATGTTGCCATGACTTTTGCGATTATCTTCCCAGTTATCGTAACCTTGATGATCGCCTTTACCAACTACGACTTCCAACACTTGCCACCAAACAAATTGTTGGACTGGGTTGGTTTGACGAACTTTACGAACATCTGGAGTTTGAGTACCTTCCGTTCTGCCTTCGGTTCCGTTCTTTCTTGGACTATCATCTGGGCTTTGGCTGCCTCAACTTTACAAATCGTAATCGGTATCTTCACAGCTATCATTGCTAACCAACCATTTATCAAAGGAAAACGTATCTTTGGTGTTATTTTCCTTCTTCCTTGGGCTGTCCCAGCCTTCATCACTATCTTGACATTCTCAAATATGTTTAATGATAGTGTCGGTGCTATCAACACTCAAGTCTTGCCAATCTTTGCTAAATTCCTTCCTTTCCTTGATGGTGCTCTTATTCCTTGGAAAACAGATCCAACTTGGACAAAAATTGCCTTGATTATGATGCAAGGTTGGCTTGGATTCCCATACATCTACGTTTTGACTTTAGGTATCTTACAATCTATCCCTAACGACCTTTACGAAGCAGCTTATATTGACGGTGCCAATGCTTGGCAAAAATTCCGCAACATCACTTTCCCAATGATCTTGGCCGTTGCGGCACCTACTTTGATCAGCCAATACACCTTCAACTTTAACAACTTCTCTATCATGTACCTCTTCAATGGTGGAGGACCTGGTAGTGTCGGAGGTGGAGCTGGTTCAACCGATATCTTGATCTCATGGATCTACCGTTTGACAACAGGTACATCTCCTCAATACTCAATGGCGGCAGCTGTTACCTTGATTATCTCTATCATTGTCATCTCAATCTCTATGATCGCATTCAAGAAACTACACGCATTTGATATGGAGGACGTCTAAGATGAATAACTCAATTAAACTCAAACGTAGACTGACTCAAACCCTTACTTACCTCTACTTAATTGGCCTATCAATCGTGATTATCTATCCACTTTTGATTACCATCATGTCAGCCTTTAAAGCAGGTAACGTCTCAGCCTTTAAACTAGATACTAATATCGACCTCAATTTTGATAACTTTAAAGGCCTCTTCACTGAAACCTTGTACGGTACTTGGTACCTCAACACTTTGATTATCGCCTTAATTACTATGGCTGTTCAAACAAGTATTATCGTACTTGCTGGTTATGCTTACAGCCGTTACAACTTCTTGGCTCGTAAACAAAGTTTGGTCTTCTTCTTGATTATCCAAATGGTGCCAACCATGGCCGCTTTGACAGCCTTCTTCGTTATGGCACTTATGTTGAACGCCCTTAACCACAGCTGGTTCCTCATCTTCCTCTACGTTGGTGGTGGTATCCCGATGAATGCTTGGCTCATGAAGGGCTACTTCGATACAGTGCCAATGTCTCTAGACGAATCTGCAAAACTAGACGGTGCAGGACACTTCCGCCGCTTCTGGCAAATTGTTCTTCCACTTGTTCGCCCAATGGTTGCTGTACAAGCTCTCTGGGCCTTCATGGGACCTTTCGGGGACTACATCCTCTCTAGTTTCTTGCTTCGTGAGAAAGAATACTTTACTGTTGCCGTTGGTCTCCAAACCTTCGTTAACAATGCGAAAAACATGAAGATTGCCTACTTCTCAGCAGGTGCTATCCTCATCGCCCTTCCAATCTGTATTCTCTTCTTCTTCCTACAAAAGAACTTTGTTTCAGGACTTACAAGTGGTGGCGACAAGGGATAATATATCCCCGCCACCCTTTTTCATTTTATACTCTTCGAAAATCTCTTCAAACCACGTCAGCTTCCATCTGCAACCTCAAAACAGTGTTTTGAGCAGCCTGCGGCTAGTTTCCTAGTTTGCTCTTTGATTTTCATTGAGTATTAGCGATTGCTACTGTAAATAATATTCTTGCAACAAGCAATTTTTCTCCTAGACTTGAAATAAAGCGCATTTCTCTATATAATAATACTCATATAGAAAACACCTTTTAGAAAGATACAAATGCTTCCATATCCATTTTCCTATTTTTCAAGTATTTGGGGATTTCGTAAGCCCCTGTCCAAACGTTTCGGGCTCAACTGGTTTCAGCTTCTCTTTACCAGTATCTTCCTTATCAGCTTATCTATGGTACCTATTGCCATCCAAAACAGCTCCCAGGAGACTTATCCGCTAGAAACCTTTATCGATAATGTCTATGAACCATTGACAGATAAGGTTGTCCAGGATCTCTCTGAACACGCTACAATTGTTGATGGCAAATTAACTTATACAGGAACAGCTAGTCAAGCGCCTTCTATTGTAATCGGTCCAAGCCCAAGCAAAGAATTACCTAAGGACCTGCAACTGCATTTCGATACGAATGAGCTAGTCATCAGCAAGGAAAGTAAAGAACTGACCCGTGTCTCTTACCGAGCGATTGATACTGAGAGTTTCAAAAGTAAAGATAGCTTGACCCAAGCAATTTCTAAAGACTGGTACCAGCAGAATCGTGTCTATATCAGTCTCTTCCTAGTTCTCGGTGCTAGCTTCCTCTTTGGTTTGAATTTCTTTATCGTCTCTCTAGGGGCGAGTCTTCTCCTTTATATCACTAAGAAATCACGCCTCTTTTCATTTAAAACCTTTAAAGAGTGCTACCATTTTATCTTGAACTGTTTAGGATTACCAACTCTGATTACGCTTATTTTGGGATTATTTGGCCAAAATATGTCAAACCTCATCACTATACAAAACATTCTTTTTGTCCTTTATCTGGTCACTATCTTTTATAAAACGCATTTCCGTGATCCAGATTACCATAAATAGGAGATTTTTATGCCCGTTACGATTAAAGACGTGGCCAAGGCTGCTGGTGTTTCGCCTTCAACCGTAACCCGTGTTATTCAAAATAAATCAACCATTAGCGACGAAACAAAAAAACGCGTTCGCAAGGCTATGAAGGAGCTCAATTACCACCCTAACCTCAACGCTCGTAGTTTGGTAAGCAGTTATACCCAAGTTATTGGCTTGGTCCTTCCTGACGACTCAGACGCCTTCTATCAAAATCCTTTCTTCCCATCTGTCCTCCGTGGTATCGCCCAAGTCGCTTCTGAAAACCACTATGCTATTCAGATTGCAACAGGTAAAGATGAAAAAGAGCGCCTTAAAGCTATTTCACAGATGGTTTACGGTAAACGTGTGGATGGTTTGATTTTCCTTTATGCCAAAGAAGAGGACCCTTTGGTTAAGTTAGTAGCAGACGAGCAATTTCCTTTCCTTATCTTAGGTAAATCTCTATCTCCCTTCATTCCGCTTGTCGATAATGACAATGTCCAAGCTGGTTTTGATGCGACAGAGTATTTCATCAAAAAAGGTTGCAAGCGAATTGCCTTCATTGGAGGGACTAAGCGACTCTTCGTAACACAAGACCGTCTGACAGGTTACGAGATGGCTCTAAAACAACACCAACTTCCTCTCGATACTAATCTGACTTGCTTTGCTACTGAATTTCTTGAAGATAATGGTTATCGCTTTAGTAGACTTCTCTTCAAACACGATTCAAATATTGACGCTATTATTACCATTGATAGTCTCCTTGCTGCAGGGGTCTGTGATTACATCGCAAAACACCAGCTGGATGTCCCTGTTCTCAGCTTCGACTCAGTCAATCCCAAGCTCAACTTGGCAGCCTATGTCGATATCAATAGCCTAGAACTTGGTCGAACATCATTTGAAACGATTCTTCAGATTATCAACGATGCTAAGAGCAATAAACAAATTTGTTACCGTCAGTTAATCGCCCACAAAATTATCGAAAAATAAAAACCAGCTCGAGCTGGTTTTTTTGATCACTAATTATCTGTTTCAACGAACCGTCCCAAAATATGAACATTCTCCGAGACAGAGACAAAGGCGCTTGGATCCACCTGTTTCATAATCTGTTTAAATTCATTAAACTCTGCACGTGTAATGACAGTGATTAAAACTGCCTTTCTTTCGTGATTATAGGTTCCTTCTGCATCGTGGATCATGGTTGCACCGCGGTGCAATTTTTTATGGATTTTTTCAATTACCTTCTCTGGATGATTGGTCACAATCATGGCCTGCATCCGTTTTTGCTTGGTAAAGACAGCGTCTGTGACACGGCTAGAGACAAAGATGGTAATCATAGAGTAGAGAGCGTATTCCCAACCAAAGGTCAAGCCTGCTATCAGCATGATGGTCCCATTTACCAAGAAAGAAATACTACCAACATTCTTACCCGTTTTCTTGCGAATAGTCAGGCTGACGATATCCGTCCCACCACTGGAGATATTGTTTCGAAGAGCAAAACCAATCCCCAAGCCCATGACAACACCCCCAAAAAGGGCATTGATAATGGGATCCTCCGTCAAGGTCGCCACAGGGACAAACTGGATAAAGAAGGAACTCATGGATACCGTTATAAAGGTAAAGACGGTGAACTTATGCCCAATTTGATACCAAGCCAAGACCATCAAAGGGAAATTAATGGCATAGAAGGTCAACGAAATCGGGATATGAAAACCAAACCAGTGATTACTCAAGGCAGAGATAATCTGTGCCAGACCTGTCGCACCACTCGAATACACATGACCTGGTTGGAAAAAGAAATTGACCGCTACTGCTGATAAAAATCCATAGACCAGAGAGGCCGAAATCTTCTCATCATATTTTTCGCGAGAGATGCTTTGTAAGACACGTAAAATTTTTATCTGATGAGCAAAGCGGCGCAGATAATAGCGCCACCGCTTAATTCGTTTTGCTTGTTTCATCTTCTTCTACTTGTAAGCTGAGTTCCTCTAGTTGTTTGAGAGCTACTGTTGAAGGAGCTTGTGTCATTGGGTCACTTGCCTTATTGTTCTTAGGGAAGGCAATAACTTCACGAATATTTTCTTCTCCTGCTAAGAGCATGACAAATCGGTCAAGCCCGATAGCCAAGCCACCGTGTGGTGGGAAACCATAGTCCATGGCTTCAAGAAGGAAACCAAACTGGTCATTTGCTTCTTCGGCTGAGAAACCAAGAGCCTTGAACATACGTTCTTGAAGGTCTTTTTGGTTGATACGAAGGCTACCACCACCAAGTTCATAACCGTTCAAGACAATATCGTAAGCAATGGCACGAACCTTCGCCAAATCACCTTCTAATTCGTGAGCAGTCTCTTCCTGTGGTAGAGTAAATGGATGGTGGGCGCTCATGTAACGACCTTCTTCTTCAGACCATTCAAACATTGGCCAGTCAACAACCCAAAGGAAGTTGAATTTATCATTATCAATCAAACCAAGCTCTTTGGCAATACGTCCACGAAGGGCACCAAGCGTTGCATTGGCCACTTCAAGCGTATCCGCCACAAAGAGAACCAAGTCCTTATCTTCAAGTGCAAGCACTGTTGTCAATTCTGCTTGGATGCCTGTCAAGAACTTAGCAACTGGTCCATTTAATTCTCCATCAACCACCTTGACCCAAGCAAGACCTTTGGCACCATATTGTTTGGCTACTTCCGTCATCTTGTCGATGTCTTTACGTGAGTAGTTGTCCGCTGCGCCTTTGACTACAATGGCTTTTACAGCAGGTGCTTCTGAAAAGACTTTAAAGTCTACACCTTCGACCACTTCTGTCAAGTCTTGAAGCAACATGTCAAAACGCGTATCAGGTTTATCAGAACCATAAAGAGCCATAGCATCATCGTATTTCATACGAGGGAATGGAAGCGTCACTTCGATGCCTTTAGTTTCTTTCATCACGCGCGCAATCAAGCCTTCTGTGATATCTTGGATTTCTTGCTCAGTAAGGAAAGATGTTTCCAAGTCAACCTGTGTGAACTCAGGCTGGCGGTCACCACGCAAGTCCTCGTCACGGAAACATTTAACGATTTGGTAGTAACGGTCAAAACCAGCATTCATCAATAACTGCTTAGTGATTTGCGGACTTTGAGGAAGCGCGTAAAAATGCCCTTTATTAACACGAGATGGCACCAAATAGTCACGCGCCCCTTCAGGCGTTGACTTAGAAAGGAATGGTGTCTCCACGTCGATAAACTCCAACTCATCCAAGTAGTTGCGGATAGAGTGGGTCACCTTAGCACGAAGTTTAAGATTTTCCAACATTTCTGGACGACGAAGGTCAAGGTAACGGTAACGCAAACGTGTATCGTCATTGGCCTCAATGCCATCCTTAATCTCAAATGGGGTTGTATTAGCTGTATTCAGCACTGTCAGAGCTGTCACGTTTAACTCAACTGCACCAGTTGGTAACTTATCATTGGCTTGCTCACGCGCAGCGACCTGTCCAGTCACCTCGATAACAAATTCGCTACGAAGGCTTTCAGCTGTTGTCATGATCTCTGCAGATACTTTTTCAGGGTTGATAACCAACTGCATGATCCCTTCACGGTCACGAAGATCGATAAAGATCAAACCACCAAGGTCACGACGACGGCCAACCCATCCTTTCAAGGTTATTTCTTGTCCGATGTGTTCCTCACGAACACGACCAGCATACATACTACGTTTCATGTTTTCTCTCCTCTTTTATTCTGTTACTATTTTACCATAAAAGCGCAGGCTCTTCATGAAAATCAGCAGAAAAGTTTGTCAGTCTTTAAAAATCAGGTAAAGTCCCTAAAAATTAGCGCCCATACAAAAATCCGATGAACTTCATCGGACTCTTTTATTTTGAATTGTTGCCTGCTTTGCGCTTTTCAGCGATTTCAGCTGCCTTTCGAGGCAAGACGATTTCCGTCGTGTAAGCTGTCCCAAAGCGCAAGACACCTGCAATAGGGGCAAAGACAACTGCTAGATAGTTGTAGAAGAAATCGCCCTTAAAGGCATAAGCTAGCGCCCCAATGATGAAAAATAGAACAACTGCTTGAATCACTGCTAATAAAATTACTCGTTTCATGTGACCTCCTGACTCTATTATAGCATGAGAATCATCAAAAAGCTGACTAAATTATTCAAAGCGTGGAGAGAAATACTGTAGACCAGACCTTTTCTGCTAATATAAGCCAAGCCCAAGCTAAAACCAAGACTAGTATAAACTAAAAATTGTTGCACATCACCTGGGAAATGAATCAAAGCAAACAAAACACTGGATACCAGAAGAAACAGAACCTGTTTGCTCTTGTCCTGCTTAGGGAAGAGATAGCGTGCCAGCATTCCTCTAAAGAGGAGTTCTTCCGTCAAAGGAGCAAAAATAACGACAGCAAAGAATGAGAAAAGTGGTTGAGACAAGGTCAAGTCTGTCGCTATTTGTTGATTTACTGAAGGATCATCTGGCAAGAAAAACTGGACAACCAGAGATAAGAACCAAACCAAGGCAGGGAGCCAAATAAATCGGTTAAAGCCACTCTTCTCAATATGAACAGGAGCTTTCTGATACCATTTGTAAATGCCGTACACGTATACTCCAGCCAAGGCCACATAGAGCAAGGTAACAGCATAGGGGGAAGCGCCTAAGGCAAGCGAAGCAGTCGCGAGCCCCTGAATGAAGCTATAGATAAAGAAAAAGGATAGAAGGGCTAGAAGAAACCAGCCGAGGTTTTTAAGTAATTTCATAAAGGTCTCCTATCTTGCTTTATAGCTGTTTTTCAATACAAAGAGGTTTGCTATCCCTAACACAAGTACCCAGGCAAGTAACATGCCGATATTAGAAAAGGATATTTCCCCACCTTTTTTATTTAAAAGATTTACAATAGGACCGACGAACGAGTAATCCAACACTTTCTGAGCCGTATCATTTTGAAGAGCAATCATAGGTAAAAAAGAGACAATTAACATAGGGAAGATACTATAAACTTGCGCTTTAGATTGAGTATCTGACACCGCACCGATTAGAAGGTTGAGAAAAATAATACTAATCGTTGCTAGGAGCAAATAGATAACGTAGGCAAATAAATAACCAGATATATCTACTTTAAGATAGATGGGAAGTACAATCATAGCAAGTAACATTATCAGAATAGGGAGAACAAGCATACTAAGAGTATATTCTGTTGCTGTCACACCACTTAGAATGAGTGATTTAAGATTGCGCTTTTCCTTATCTTCTGCCATCATAATCGATACCATATAACCACTTCCCATACTCAAGACCATGGTCAAACTCGTAGAGAGGAGCAACATACTCAATTCTCCATTCTTATTCATGAATTCATTATATAGAACAGCAATACCAAAAGGCATCAATAAAGTTGCTAACAAACTTGAATTGCTAATAAGAACTTGTACTCTTAACCATAGTAGGGCATTTAATTTTCTAAACATCTAACTTTTCTCCTGTCAATCTGATAAAGATTTCTTCTAGTGTTGGCTCACAAGAGTGAACCACCATCAAATCTGTCGTGTCTAAATGTGGCAATTCTTCAAATGGAACTATCTGTTCTCGTCCATCGTTATAAACCACATGTACTTTCTTATCCACATGGTACTTCTGGATGATATCTTGCGGACTTCCATACTCTATTAAGTTACCCTTATTTAAAAGAGATAAGCGATCACAAAGCAGAGTTGCTTCATTCATATCATGCGTGGTCAGAAAGATAGTTGTCCCCGCATGCTTTAATTCTTGAAGTAGGGTATGAATCATCTTAGATGTTGTAGGATCTAAGCCACTAGTTGGCTCATCTAGAAAGAGAATCTTAGGAGCATTCAGAAGGGCACGGGCCAAGAACATTCGTTGTTTCATTCCAGTAGATAACTTTTCTGCGATAATATCTTTAGCATCTGCCAATCCAACCTGTTGAAGCACCTGAACTACTCTATCTGACTTGAGACCATATAGCTTAGCATAGATGAGAAGATTTTTGTAAAGACTCATCTTTTCATAAAAACCACTGCCATCACTAACTATACCAATTTGTTCCAAATCCTTTGAGGTTAAATCTTGAGAATTCTTGCCTAACAAAACTGTTTTACCTTGATCTGCAGCCAACTGACCTGTTAAGACATTGATCATGGTTGTTTTACCTGAGCCAGAAGGTCCAAGAAAACCAAAGATTTCACCTTCCTTAATCTCAAAAGAAATCTGATGAAGAGCTTTTTTGCTCCCAAAACTTTTGCTTACATTTTCAACACGAATCATAGAAACTCCTTTATTTGAAATAACGTTTTACCATAGGTAACTGCATCACATTGATATAAATATGGATAGCTCCTACAAGCAAGAAGGCTAGTAACTGAATCTCTCCTGTCAGTAAGGAAAAGAGATCAATCAAAATATACAAACCTGGCAAGACATACTGGTTTAATTGGAATAAAATTCGAAAACTCTGTTCCAAATTAGCCTGGCGCTCCCCTTCATCGTAAGAATTGATAAAGTCCATGACATCCTTTGGTGTAGAGAAAAATGCCAAATCAAACTGACGAACAATCGCAATGGTCTTAAAAAGATATTTTTGAACACTGAAAATCAGCACTAATCCCAAAAAAGAAAGAGATAAGGTTAGATGGCTTCTATTTAGTACAAATGCTTCACTACCTGAGATGAAAAGAGCCAATAAAATCGCTACGCTTGCACTATTAAAAGCAATAGTTCCAAACTCGAGATTCCGATACATCTGCACATAATAGGTTTCATTCAGATCATCATCCATTTCCTCTTGATACAAGGAGTGAAATTTTCTGCTTTTCTTTAAGAAATTGAACGTCAAAAGAATGCTAATGAAACCTAATACTAAACAAATAGCTGATATCCATGGTATCAAGATTTTTACATCTAAAATAATTTCGTGGGATTCGGCACCAGCCTTCAACATATCTACAAATATGTACAAGAAACCTCCCAAGACAATAGACATTAAAAATAACAAGACACCTTTCTTTTTCTTTTTCATATTCATTCTCCTTTTTCACTTGCTAGATTGTTTGCTTTCTTTTCAATCCAGTCAACGACTGGGATAAGAGCAAAGTAGACCCAAATAAATTGGTTACTCTGATAGGGATTAAACCATCCTAAGTCCATCCCAATCAATAGAAATACGCTGACTAATAAAGCTATGGCAACTACATAATAGATTACTTTATACTTGTTCATCACTCGTCCTCCTCCAAGCGAAATACCGATTCGACTGTTTCGTTGAAAATCTGAGATATTTTCAGGGCAATGATAATGGATGGGGTGTACTCATCCCGTTCTAGTAGGCTAATGGTCTGTCTGGAAACCCCTGCTAGCTTAGCCAGTTCGGTTTGATTGAGACCATCGCGAGCCCGAAGCTCTTTTAGACGATTTTTAAGCATTCCTTTCTCCTTTTCTCTTAACTTGCTTACATTGTAACACATCTTTTTCTTTTTGACAAGCATATTTGTCAAAAAGTTTATGATTTTTGTCATTTTGCAAAAGAAAAAGGTCAGGGGTAGGTTCCTGACCGGTTTATCTATCATTAAAATCCTAGTTTTTCAAAGATTTCTGAGAAGTTTTGGCTGATTGTCTCAAGTGACACTTGCACTTCTTCTCGGGTTTGGTTGTTCTTGACCGTCACTTGTCCACTTTCGACTTCGCTCTCTCCTAGGGTGATGAGGGTCCTAGCCGTAAAGACATCGGCTGACTTGAACTGAGCTTTGAGCTTACGGTTGAGGTAATCACGCTCTGCTTTGAATCCTTGTTGGCGAAGAGCCTGTACTAATTCCAAGGCCTTGACATTTGCTCCTTCGCCCAAGACTGCGATATAAACATCTAGGGCATTTTCAATAGGAAGGGACACACCTTGCTTCTCAAGAATGAGAAGCAGGCGCTCTACACCAAGTCCAAAACCAAATCCAGCAGTTTCAGGGCCACCAAAGTAAGCAACCAAACCATCGTAACGACCACCTGCACAGACTGTCAGGTCATTGCCCTCAATCTCAGTGATAAACTCGAAAATGGTGTGGTTGTAGTAGTCCAGACCACGCACCATATTGGTATCGATGATATAATCTACTCCAAGATTCTCCAACATCTGACGCACAACATCAAAATGAGCTTGGCTTTCTTCATCAAGGAAGTCCAAGATAGAAGGCGCATTCTCTACTGCTACCTTGTCTTCTTTCTCCTTAGAGTCCAAGACACGAAGAGGATTTTCCTCCAAGCGACGCTGGCTATCCTTAGACAAGGTCTCCTTGAGCGGTGTCAAATAGTCAATCAAGGCTTGACGGTAGGCCGCACGACTCTCAGGATTTCCAAGAGTGTTGAGGTGCAATTTGACACCTTGGATTCCGATTTCTTTCAAGAAATGGGCTGCCATAGCGATTGTTTCCACATCGGTAGCTGGATTGCTAGAGCCAAAACACTCAACACCAATCTGGTGGAATTGGCGCAAACGCCCTGCCTGTGGACGCTCATAGCGGAACATTGGGCCCATGTAGTAGAACTTACTTGGCTTTTGCACTTCTGGCGCGAAGAGTTTATTTTCCACATAGGAACGGACAACTGGCGCTGTTCCTTCTGGACGGAGGGTAATATGGCGGTCACCCTTATCGTAGAAGTCATACATTTCCTTAGTTACGATATCCGTTGTATCTCCGACAGAGCGACTGATAACCTCGTAGTGCTCAAAAATAGGCGTGCGCACTTCTGCATAGTTATAGAGCTTGAAAATTTCACGGGCAAAGCCCTCAACGTACTGCCACTTGGCAGACTCAGCAGGTAAAATATCCTGCGTTCCTTTTGGTTTTTGTAATTTCATAGGGAATCCTCTTTAAACTTAATAGTCTTATTTTACCATAAATAGAGGGATTAAAACAGTGAGAAAAAAATTAGGATTTAAATATCATTTTTAAGATTAATAACTGTCAAAAGAATAGCTAGCAAGGAAAGACCAACAAATAGCATCCAAGTCAACTGTATATTCCATACAGCTATAAGTGAAAAACAAGCTGTTCCCACAGGTATGGACAAGGTAAACAAGAGACCTAAAAAATTACTGGTACGAGCCAGAACCTCTGGAGCTAGATTTTTCATGAGCATGGCACTAATCTTTGGTTGAACTTTACCAGACACATACAGAGTTGAACAGAGAAATAGTAAACCAAGTACGACTTGATTGAATAAATTAGCTAGACCAACTAGACTGAGTCCTACGGTCACCCACATCATCAATCTAGGCAAGGACTGCTTCCCAAAATAATCATTGCCCGTAAGGCTACTGATGATGACTGCTACTAAGACACCGACTTGATTGATAAATAGTGCCTCTGTGTAAGAAAAATTCAAGAGAGAATGGCTCAAAAAGAAGATATTATAAATTCCACCCAAAGCGCCACCCAAGGCATTGATAAGCAAGACAGCAAAGAGCATAAAACCAAAGTTTTTCTGTCCACTTTTAAGAAAAACAAGACGCAAATTTCGATAAATCGTTAGGAACTGGTCTTTGATAGGAAGCTTCTCATTCTTTAGGATTTCACCATCAGCAGATGACATTGACAGGCTCAATTTGCTTTTTCCTAAAAAGAGAATAAAGGCTGATACGAGGAAAAAACAGGCATTGATTCCCGCAACGAGGGAAAAATTGTTGACCGATAGGCCTAAGAGCCAGACTCCGAAAGCTTGACCACCAATAGCTGAAATATAGGTGATGAACTGTGAAAAAGAGTAAGCTTCCATCAGATCGTCTTCAGCTACTTTTTCCTTAATAAGAGGCATGCGCAAGCCACCTGCAAAATCACTAATCACATCACTAATGACATTGATTAAGCACAGGCTAGAAAAGGCAAAGAGACTAGCTTGCTGGACAACTAGGGCTGCTAGAAAAAATAAAACCGCCTGAAACAAACCGCTATAGATCATCCATTTGACCTTGTCCCTCGTGTAATCTGCCCGAATCCCTACAAAAACTGTAAAGAGAGTAGGAAGAAGCATGACAATATTCGCCATAGCAACCGCAAACGAGGCTTGTGGCAGGGTCGATGCATAGACGATAAAGACCAGATTGAAAATTGAAGCACCAAAAGCATTGAAGAAGCGTGACAAAGTCAAGAGGCGATAAGCTTGATTCCTAAACAATAGTTTCATAGGTAATCTCCCTTCTTGTTAGAAGTTTTATGTGAAGTATGACTATAGTATAGCACTTAGAAATTCTAGAGAAAAACTTTTGAATATATGCAACAAATGAAATGAGCAAAAAGAAACAATAGAATTTCTCTAGTGGCACGAGAGAGCCCAACAGTTCTATCGCTTAAAATTTCAAATAATTTTCTTAGTTTGCAGATATTCAACAATCAGTCGTATTTCTATAGTATTCGGCAGATTTGTTACAGCCAAGCATCTCAAAAATACGAACAGCATCTTCCATTTTTTTCTGGCCTTCCTTGACTCTACCTTGCTTGCTATCAAGGAGACCTTCCGCCCACAAATAGACAACTCGGAAATAGGTTTCATTTTCATTGTAGAAATGCTCTTCGATGACACGTTTAAAATAAGAGGCATTGGTAAATTCTTCACACTCAATGCTAGCTAAAAAGCCATTCAATAGTATAGTGTGAAACAGGTTTCGATTGCCAGACACTTCCATTAGAAAATCAGATTTGCGGACCATTTCTCGTACATATCTGGTAAAAAGAGGAACTGATAAAAAGGGAGAACTGACTGAAAATAAATTGAGTTCATAGATTCCCCAGATCTCGGTAGAAAACAAATAATCATGAAGGACTTTCCCCTCCTCTGCCGTTAACTCTACCCTTTCATCCATGCTCTTCATATAAGACTTGATAAGAATGGCATTTAGAATATGTTTCTGTTTGTTTTGAGAATGGGCATGCTTTTGATACTCCCTGCGATACAAGTCCTCAAGCGGAGCTATATTCTTTGGATCCAAGACATCTATGATTTCTTTTCTCAACTCAGAATCTGTATCATACTGAAAACCTCTCGCCAGAAAGAGGATTTCCTCTACACTGGCAGATATATTTTCTAGGGCAAATAGAAACTTTTCCACCGATAGCTCACTCTGACCTGTTTCAAAGCGAGATAACATAGACGGCGAAAATTGTCCCCCAGTTGCTTGTCTCAGTGAGATATTTCTTGACTCTCGTAATTGTCTAAAGACTTTTCCAATCTGCTCCATAGGCTTCCCCTTGATTCAGTATTTTCTTCATTTTATCATATTTTTCAGAAAATTCATCAAAAACTTGCCAAATTGTCAGAATTATGAGAAAATAGAGGATATTTATCACGTGGAGGGACTGTAATGAGAGACGATATCAAAATCAATGACCGCGCTTTGGCCTTGCAAGACCAAATTATCGAAAAACTAGAGAAGGTTTTTGATACAGATGTGGAATTGGATGTTTACAATCTAGGGTTGATTTATGAAATCAATCTGGATGAAACGGGCCTCTGCAAGATTGTCATGACCTTCACCGACACTGCCTGCGATTGTGCCGAAAGCCTGCCTATTGAAATCGTCGCAGGTCTGAAACAAATCGAGGGGATCGAAGATGTCAAGGTTGAAGTTACCTGGTCGCCTGCCTGGAAGATTACACGAATCAGTCGCTACGGCCGTATTGCCCTTGGACTACCACCTCGTTAAGCAAGCAAATAACTTTTGAAGATGAAAAAAAGCAAGCCGAAGTTGGCTTGCTTTTTGATACTCAATGAAAATCAAAGAGCAAACTAGGAAACTAGCCGCAGGTTGCTCAAAACAGTGTTTTGAGGTTGTAGATAGAACTGACGAAGTCAGTAACCATACCTACAGCAAGGCGACGTTAACGTGGTTTGAAGAGATTTTCGAAGAGTATGAGTTTATTTTTTACCTGACTTGTCCATATTCCAGAAGTCTGTCACGGCTCCGCGTGAAGCAGATGATACGATGTGAGCGTATTTACCGAGGACACCACGACTGTAAAGTGGTGGCAAGGTTGTTTCTGCCTTGCGTTTTTCAAGTTCTTCTTCGGATACGGCCATGGAAATTTCTTTGGTATCTTGGTCAACCGTAACGATATCGCCTGTACGAAGGTAGGCAATTGGTCCACCATCCTGAGCTTCAGGGGCGATATGTCCAACAACCAGACCATAAGTACCACCAGAGAAACGGCCATCCGTCAAGAGGGCAACCTTGTCTCCTTGACCTTTACCAACAATCATAGATGAAAGTGACAACATCTCAGGCATACCAGGACCACCTTTAGGTCCAACGAAACGAACAACAACTACATCTCCATCAACGATTTCATCTGTCAGAACGGCCTGAATAGCATCTTCTTCTGAGTCAAAGACCTTAGCTGGACCAACGTGACGACGCACTTTAACACCTGATACCTTGGCAACCGCACCGTCAGGAGCAAGGTTCCCGTTCAAGATGATAAGCGGACCATCTGCACGTTTTGGATTTTCAAGTGGCATGATGACTTTTTGACCTGGTGTAAGATCTGCAAAGTCAGCTAAGTTCTCAGCAACAGTCTTACCAGTACATGTAATGCGGTCTCCATGAAGGAAACCATTTGCCAAGAGATATCTCATAACCGCAGGCACACCACCGACTTCGTAGAGGTCTTGGAAGACATACTGACCAGATGGTTTCAAGTCAGCCAAGTGAGGCACACGTTCTTGGATTGTATTAAAGTCCTCAAGTGACAAGTCAACATTGGCAGCATGGGCAATGGCAAGCAAGTGAAGAGTGGCGTTTGTAGAACCACCTAGAGCCATAGTTACAGTGATAGCATCTTCAAAGGCTTCACGAGTCAAGATATCTGATGGTTTGAGACCGAGCTCCAACATCTTAACAACAGCACGTCCTGCTGCTTCGATGTCTTCTTTCTTGTCAGCTGATTCAGCTGGGTGAGATGAAGAGCCTGGCAAACTCATACCGAGAACTTCGATAGCAGTCGCCATGGTATTAGCAGTGTACATACCACCACAGCCACCAGGGCCAGGGCAGGCATTACATTCAAGACGTTTCACGTCCTCAGCTGTCATGTCACCGTGGTTCCATTTTCCGATACCCTCAAAAACAGAAACCAAGTCGATGTCTTTGCCATCAAGATTTCCCGGTGCAATGGTTCCACCATAAGCGAAAATAGCTGGAATATCCATATTTGCAATAGCAATCATAGATCCAGGCATGTTCTTGTCACAGCCACCGATAGCGACGAAGGCATCCACGTTGTGACCACCCATAGCCGCTTCGATGGAGTCCGCGATGATATCACGAGATGTCAAAGAGAAACGCATACCAGGCGTTCCCATGGCAATCCCGTCCGCTACAGTGATAGTCCCAAACTGCACAGGCCAAGCGCCTGCAGATTTGACACCCTCTTTAGCCAATTTCCCAAAATCATGCAAGTGGATGTTACATGGTGTATTTTCCGCCCAAGTCGAAATCACTCCCACAATCGGTGTTTCAAAGTCCTTATCTGTCATACCAGTCGCACGAAGCATAGCACGGTTTGGTGATTTAACCATACTATCATAAATGCTACTGCGATGACGTTTAGCTAATTCAGTCATTTGTTCCCTCCCATTTCAGTTTTTACTATTATAGCACATTTTAAAGGCAATGAACAGAAGAAAATTCTTGAATTTTCAGAAAATTTCGATTAATTCAATTGATGACCTTTTAATTTTTTCATCTTTTTTTGTCAAGTAACTTTACTTTACAAAAAAAATGTGTTATCCTAGTATGGTTGATGAAAATCAGTAGATTGAATCGAATATAAATACCTAAAGGAGAAATCAAAATGGCAGTACCTGCACGTCGCACTTCAAAAGCGAAGAAAAACAAACGTCGTACACACTACAAAGTAACAGCTCCATCTGTAAACTTTGACGAAACTACTGGAGATTACTCACGTTCTCACCGCGTATCACTTAAAGGATACTACAAAGGACGTAAAATCGCTAAAGCTGCATCAGCTGAATAATAGAAGGGAGATACCATGCGCGTAAATATTACACTTGAACACAAAGAATCTGGTGAACGCTTGTACCTTACTTCTAAAAACAAACGTAACACTCCAGACCGTCTTCAATTGAAGAAATACTCACCAAAACTTCGCAAACACGTTGTGTTTACAGAAGTGAAGTAAGCATTCAATACGAATCAATACAAAAGAAAAACGCTGATTCAAGCGTTTTTTCTTTTTGTTAATTTCAGTACATTACAATAAAAATCAACCGAATGACTACATTATTGATAATATTTGTTAAGCCATCAAAAGTAATTAACATTTCATAGCGAGTAATCCTATTTAAACTTGTCTCACTATCTATTTTTTCTTATCTCTGTGTTATAATAAAATAGATTTTAAATCCATCTATTTTATTATTGAAAATTCTACATTTTTCAATTGAATTTTGATTACAAATATTCGCGTGATTTTCGCGTGATTTTCGCGTGAATATTTTAAAATATATCTTAGAAATACGATGAAATCAAAGATTTTAATTATCTATCAAATTTACTTTTTCGCGTGACAATCATTTAAAAAAATAAATTTAAGCAACATTATATTTTAGGAAGGAAAAATATGGACTTAAAATTTGAAGGGGTTGATTTAGAATACAAAAAAGCCAAAAACGATCTTCCAGAGTCTTTCTGGGAAACCTACTCAGCATTTGCAAATACAAATGGCGGGAAAATAATTCTCGGGATAGACGAAAAAAATATTGACCCCTACCAAGGAGTCAATAATCCTCAAAAAATACGAGACAATTTATTCGCTTTAGTCGCAAACAAACAAAAAGTTAGTTGTAACTTACTTACCGATAATGACATTGAATACATTGACATTCCAGGTAAAAATAAACAACTCATGGTAATCACTGTAAGAGAAGCGAATCCTCACCAAAAACCCGTCCATCTAAAAAATGATTATCGTGAGTCATATAAAAGATTAGGTGAAGGCGATGTTCGACTTGATAAAGAAGAACTTAAATATCTGATGACTAGTTCTCATGATGATATTGATAGTGAGTTACTTAATAATTTTGACGAAAATGATTTAAATTTAGATACAATAGAACATTACAAGCAATTATTAATTGAACTTACTGGTAATACAAAATATAATAGCATTTCGTTGAGAGATTTTCTAATCGAAATTGGTGTATTTAAAAAAGACAGGATTGATAATACATATAAATTAACCGCAGGAGGACTAATATTTTTTGGAAAGTACAATTCTATCATTTCTCGTTATCCCAAATTTCAATTAGACTATTTTGAAAAAGATACCTCCCTTTCAACTAGGTGGAACGATAGAATTTCAACAGGGGATATGATGTACCCTGATTTAAACATGTTTGATTTTTTCAATTTAGCATATAAGAAATTAACTACTACAACAAATGATAGATTTGAGTTTAATAACGAATCTGCCCACCGTTTACCATTCAAGAAAGACCTATCTGAATCTATACGTGAAGCTTTAGTAAACTGCTTAATGCATGCTTACTATGACTTTGATTCTCCTATAGTTATTACAGCTTATCAAGACTTCTATGAATTTAAAAATCCAGGTAAGATGAAAATTTCTATTCCCGAATTTATACATGGCGGAACTTCCAAAACGCGAAATAGTACAATCTCTTCATTATTCCGTAGAATTGGGATGTCCGAAAAAGCTGGATCAGGTGGACCAAAAATTTTTGATATTTCCGAAAAATATAAACTAAAAATCCCTGAGGTAAGCACTACCTTTGATAGTACTGTTGTTACAATCTGGAAAGTAGACTTATTGTCTTCTTATGCGGATACATCAGATAATGAAAAGATAATACTTGAATATATCATTAAAAATGGTAGTATTACTAAAAATGATGTCCTCGAAAATTCTCTCATGACTGAGTATAAATTTAGAGAAAATTTGAAATCTCTACAAAATAAAAAGTATATTGAGATAGAAGGTAAGGGACGATCTACAAGATATGTTCTCCCTAAAAGCTCAACTGAACAATACCACATCATTAAACAACAAATCAAAAATCTTGGAGATTTCATGACTAAATATTAAATATTTTATTTTCATTCCTAAAAATTTTTGAAATAATATGGTCTTTTCCCAAATTTGCGGAAACCAAAGCGCAGGCTCAAGTGAACCTGCGTTTTTTCATTCTTCCCCTACTCTCTAAATCTCATTCAACTTTTCGAGATAGGCGCTTAATTCTGCTTGGGCTTCTGGTGTTGTGCCTACTAGCTGGCTGCGCATGTGTGCGAGTCTGGTTTCTACCTCTCCAATCTCTTTATCAATCTCTGCGAGCTGATCGGCGAGGTCGGCGAGGGGAACTACGGGTTCTTCCTCAAAGGTATCAACATAGCGTGGAATGTTGAGGTTGTAGTCATTTTCAACAATCTCTTCAAAGCTGGCTAGATGGGCAAACTTCTCGACATTCTCGCGTTTTTGATAAGTCTCCAAAATCTTAGCAATATGGTCTTCGGTCATATTGTTTTGATTTTTCCCTTTTTCAAACTCTTTTGAGGCATCGATAAAGAAGACATCCTTGTTAGTGCGATTCTTTTTAAGGATGATAATAGTTGTCGGGATAGAGGTATTGTAGAAGATATTTGCTGGCAAGCCGATAACTGTATCAATAGCGCCTTCTTCTAATAGATGCTGGCGAATCTTTTGCTCGGCTGCTCCTCGAAAGAGAACTCCGTGAGGAAGTACGATAGCCATGACACCATTATGCTTGAGGTGGTAAAAACCGTGAAGCAGGAAGGCAAAATCTGCTTTTGACTTAGGTGCAAGAACTCCATAACTTGAAAAGCGAGGATCTTGCAGGAAGCCACTATCTGCTGACCACTTCAGTGAATAGGGTGGGTTCATCAAAACCCCATCAAAGTCTGTCGGCTCGGTCGTCGGCCAATCTTCGTCTAGTGTATCGTGATTGCTGAGGTGATAATTCTCAATCGCAACTCCATGAAGCATCATATTCATGCGAGCAAGGTTGAAAGTCGAAGTAATCAACTCTTGGCCGTAGTAAGAAATCGTCGAAGCTTCCTTACTATAGCGCTTGGCATTGAGCAAGAGAGAACCAGAACCCATGGTTGGGTCGTAAACCGACATGCCCTTTTGATGCTCGCGCCCTGCAAAGACAATCTGAGTCATGAGGTGAGAGACTGCTTGAGGTGTATAGAACTCTCCAGCCTTTTTACCAGAATCACTGGCAAACTGGCCAATCAAGTACTCATAAGCATCACCCAAGATATCACCAGCATGACCAGACACATTGAGGTCGTTGAGCTGTTTCATAACCTCAGAGATGGTTTTATTTTGCTTTTGTGGTGTGTTGCCTAGCTTTTTCGCATAGAGATCGATATCTTCGAAGAGATTTTCAAATTTTTCATTGGCCTGCTCGATATCACGGAAACTTTGGGCTAGAGATTCTAGCTGGAAGGTTCCTTCATGGATAGACTGAACCAGCTTGGTGAAGGTTAGAGAAGGCTCAATCACATAGCCCAGCTCGTCATTTAAGACCTCGATGAGGTCTTCACGGACATCTGCATCCGCAAAGTTTTCCTCGTAGAGAAGCTGTGCTTGCTGGAAGGACTCAAAAGTCTCGTCCAAGTTATCACAGACGGCTTGGAGGATGTTGTCGGATAGGTACTTGTAGAAAATCAAGCCCAAGAGGTAGGACTTGTATTCATTGGCTTCCATCTGGCCACGCAGGATATCTGCCGCATTCCAGAGGGATTGGTAGAGTTCTCTTGATAAATCTGTTTGTGACATAGGGTCTCCTATCAATTTATGTTGTTAGTAGTATTCCATGTTTTAAAATATTTTTCTTTTTTATATTTTCCTTAAATAGTGCGGACGGGAGGTAAAATTATCCAGTGGATGATTTTAGAAATCCAAGGAATTTCATCCCTAATTTTTGAGCCCAGAGTCTAAAAAATCCCGTCCTATACAATAACTTTGTTATTGTATAGGATACCACCATGGCGGAAAATATCCTCTAAAAGCTCACTTCGTTCGCACTCATTTTACGATAAACTCTTTTAAAAACGAATCACTGGGCTTTTGACGGTCTTTGTATCTTAGATAAACATTTTTCTGAGTAGGGTTTGTTTGCTTTCTTTGAGCTGGTTGACTTTTTCCTCTTGCTTGGCAATAGCTTTGTCTAGATCTTGGAAGAAAGAACCGATAGCTTCTTGTTCAGGGAGAGAGGGGAGATGTAAAGGAAGTTTCATCATTATATCCGAATTTAGCTTCGTTCTTCCTCCTCCTACTAGAAAAGGTTCAATGTTAATTTGTTTTACTGCAAATAATAAAAAAATATTGTTTATCAGATTATTTTTACCTTGAATAACATGAGCGTGATTATTTACCCAAACTTTTCCATTTACATATTGTACTGGATAATCTTTTAAATCACTTGCACCATCTTCGGCAATGAGAATGAACTCGCCATCATGTGTATAACCATCTACATAATCCTGTATCCCATTAGCCCCATAATATGGAGTAGCCCCAGAAACTCTTTCATTTGCTGAAACTGGAACTCTTAAATTATCATACCTATCCGTAACTTCCCCCAACTTCACTTCTTTCCACTCATCTTCAAATCCTGCGAAGCGAAGGGCTGGTTTGATTTGTCCTTTGGCTGGGAAGAGGAGTTTGAGGTAGGTTTTCTTCTGCTCTTTGAGCACCTCTAACTTACACTGTTGAAGGCTAATGAGCTGGTCAATATCTTGGAAGAAAGAACCAATAGCAGTTTGCTCGGGGAGGGAGGGGAGGGGGACTGGGATATCTTTCAGTTGCTTAAGTGGTAACTGCTTTAATGCCGTTCCAGTATTTCTCGATAACAATTCTCTTTGCCCTTTTGTACTAATAAAAAATTGCAAAAGAAAGTCCCCTTTAGCTTCATTTTTGTTAGTCCGAATAATTGCGAGCTGTGAATTGATGTTCCATCCAACATTCTCATCTTTAGCGTATCCAATAGCTCCTAATGATCCTCTCACTGCTAAAATAATATCATCCAATTCAATGTGACCAGATGTCAATTCTTCATGTTTTTCATGAGTTATATAATTTGCATTAGTCTCATCCAAAACTCCATTTACAAGATTACTACCTCTTAAAAAAGGGACACCATTTTCACTAGTAGTAAGGTCTTTCTCTGACGGATAAGCTTCTCCGTAGTTGCCATCTGTAAAAAGAGTTTCAGTTTCCCTCAACTTCTTTTCTTCCCAAGGTTCAGCATAGCCAGTAAAGCGATAACTTGGTTTCTTTGTCATGTTTATCCTCCTTATAGCAATTGATTGTCCCTTGTATCTATTAATCTTAGTTTATATGCTTTATCTGCACCTAATTTTTTCAGAGTTCTTTTCATTTGTACTATATTTCCAAATCGGTAATAACTATCAAGTAAAATATCTGCGTTTGGAGTCTTTTTAAATATTTCTTTTAAATATGGACTGTCTACCCATCTTTGTTCCGAACGAATTCCAAATCCGATGAAATAAATTTCTTTGACAGAAGATAATCTTTCAAAAAGTTCATTATAATTAGTCAATACATTGTCAACTGGTTTCTTTAACTTTTCAACAACTTCTTCAAGATATGCTCCTACATCAAGAGGATTGAAATCACTTACTTCATCATCACAACCATGTCCAAAAACAAATCCTTCCCCACCAATAACTCCATGTAAATGAAAAACTTGCTCTTCAGGAATTCTATATAAATCCTCTAACGTTTTTGTATAATTGAAATTGATAAATAATGCATCAGAATTTTTCAAAACTGTATCCTTTAATAATTTAGAGTGCGACTCTTCACTTTTAGTCAGAATTCTATCCTTCCAATCAGAATATGTTTCTTCTATCCACAATTTAAATAATTTATTTAAAGAATAATATATATATTTAGCTAGAATTTCTCCTATCTCATCAGCATTATTAGCCATCAAAGAACCATCCAAATCGCCATCACTATCCAGAAAATCCATGGTAGCAATAGACACTTTATTAAAATCTGCTAATTTCGCTTCAAAATCAGACCAAAATTTCTCAGTTTCCGTAATTTGACCCATTAACTGGTACAACAACTTATACAAATCTACATCATCTGGATATAGGTCTCCCCAATCTGGTCCCTTTTGCATTTCAGGAATACTATAATCGTCTATTTCTTCTAGCAATATTTCTTCGTCAATTCTATTTAGGTACAATTTTATGGCATTTTCACTTTGCAACGCCTCTAACAAATCATCTTTTCCATACGCCTGCTGATAAACGAACTTCTTGAAATATAGATAATCCGTCTTTAAATCATGCGCTATATCAAACCCATTTCCAATAATAAATAATTTTTCCATAATGTTCCTTCTTTCTATTACTCCATTTTCTTATTTCTACACTTTAGATTTTCTTTTTTGATTTCTATTCTTCAATTTCGGCCATTTTTGAACTTTAGGACATACATCTGTCATTTCTTTTGTTCAATTTTTGCTATTTTTGCACTTTAGATAGGCAACTATGCTATTCTATTCTTCAATTTTACCTATTTTGAAACAATAGAAAGTCTGATTTGACAAGATAAAGTTAAACATCTAGCAAATAAGAAAAGTCAAATCGGTAGTTTATCTCCCTCTTAGCGGTAAGATATCCTCTGAAATCATGCGCATATAGTCCTCTTTGAGGGCTTTTTTGTATTTGAGTTTTGGTAGTGCCTTGTCTCCGTGGGCTTCCTTATAGGCCAGATAATCCTGAGACTCGGTGATGGCTTTTTCGCCATTTTGCTTGTCTCGTCCGATGCGGTAGTTGTCCACTACGAACTGGAGTTCATCCTCTCCTATCTGCCAATAATCTGCCGTTTCACGAATCTTTTTCTGGGTTGTTAACTCAATCATCTCATCCAACTTATGGATGATAGACTGACCCTGATAGCTCTTGGCATCTGCTTGGACATTCTGCCAGAGTTTGGAGATGAGGTTGGATAACTTGGGATTGGATTTGTTCAAATCTTCGATATAGTTATCTACCAGGCTCTTTTCCTTTTTACCAATGAGATTTTCCCGATTTTCGATCAGGGCTTGGATGAGAGAGAGGATATAGTGATAGTTTATCTCGTCGGTGCGGATGGATTCGAGCTCATACTCGATATCCAGCAGCACACCTTCATCTTCTTGTTCTTCTTTTCTACGTCTGCGTAGTTCTTCGATGACATTTTGATATTGGCCGGCAAAGTTCTCGATGTCTTCTAGGCTGAGGCCAATTTCTCTGAGGATGACTTTCTCATCATAGTCAGAATAGACCTGTATCGAAGATAGGAGCTTGTCAAATTCTTGGAAGGCCTTGGCAAAGCGTTTTAATTCTGCATCTGTCGCTGTATCCAAATCAGGCACCTGCTCTGGACTTGGAGCGATGGCTAATAGTTGATGAACCTTCTCCAGAAACTTGGCCTTCTCCTCCTGCCATTCCGGGGCTAAGACACTGGTTTCGCCACCATTTGAGTAGAGGCTCAGAGCTTCATCCACCTTTTCTTTAAAGCGGTCAGGCGTTTGGAAGGTAACGATTTGGCCGAATTTCTTGCCTTCATCAAAGAGGCGATTGGTTCGTGAAAAGGCCTGAATGATATGCTGGGGTTTCATGGGCTGACGATCCATGAACAGGGTCGATAGGCAAGGGGCATCAAAGCCTGTCAACAAGCGGTCCACAACGATAACCAGGTCCAATTGTTCCTCACGAAAAGCAAAGCGTTCTTTCTTACGGGCCAGACGGTCGTTGAGGTCACTGTTGTAGGAAGCAATGGTTGCTAGGCTAAAGTGGGTACCAAACATGGTATTGTAGTCTTCTAGACTTTCCTCCATGTAGGCTTGGTTGATATAGGAGTCTGCTTCATTTTCTGTCACAGAGTAAGTAATAGCAACCTTAGGAAAGTCTGGCAAGACCTTTTTAACATTTTCCGAAATGCTTAGAGACTTTTCTCCATTTTTGACTTGCTTAATCAGGTTATAATAGGCCTGCGCACGGGCAATGCTTTTGACGGTCAAAATGGCTTCATAGGTTTTTCCTACCCCATTTTGGAAACCGAGTTTGCGTCTTGAGCGATTGAGAATGGCATCTAAAACGGCAAGCATGTGGCCTTCGTCATCATAACGCTCCTCGTCAATCTCATCTTCTGCCCAACCAGGCATGGTTGTCTGATACTCCACATTAAAGCCAAGAACCGCCTTGTCATGGATGGCTTCTTTAACAGTATATTGGTGGAGGCAGTCACCGTACTGCTCTTCGGTCGTCTGAGCGAGGTCTCCTTTTTGTTCACGCTTATTTTCTGTAAAGATAGGAGTCCCTGTAAACCCATACCAGAGAGAATTTGTAAAGAAATGCTCTAGGTGGCGCTGGCGTTCAGGAGTCACTGCACGATGGCATTCATCAACGACAAAGGCTAGTTTAAGTTGTTTGATACGATTGTAGACCTTTTGGTGACGCCCTTCATCAAACTGACGAATCATAGCATTGATTTTCTGGATGGTCGTCACAACGACACGGCGGTCATCAGAAGCCAGATTTTTAACCAATTCCTGTGTATCATCGGTTTCGTCGATATCAATCATGTCGTTCTCTGCGTAAGACTGAAAAGAACTGGTCGTCTGCTGGTCAAGGTCTGTCCTATCAATCACAAAGATTGTCTTCTCAATGGATGGTATCTGAAGCAGATTGCGCGAAACCTTATAGGAGGTCAGGGTTTTTCCTGAACCAGTCGTATGCCAAATATAGCCTGACTGGCGCTTGCGACTGGCTTCACGAATGGCCTCAATGGCATGTACCTGATAGGGACGCAATAAAATCAAGGCCTTCTTGTCATCATCGATGACAGAATACTGCATGACCATCTCGTGGGCTCTCGGTATCGACAAGACAGACTCTGCAAAGTCAAATAGTTGATGTTGAGGTCTATTTTCACTATCCACCCACTTGGTCAAGAAGCGCTCATTTAGCTTGTTGGCTTTGGCAGCAACGATGTAGCGAGTGTCTGTGACATTAGAGACAACAAACATCTGAAGACTTGAAAAAATACCTCTGAACTGTCCTTCTTGGTCGTATTTTTTAATCTGACGGAAGGCATCCATATAAGGATGAGAACGGCTTTTCAGTTCGATTTGAATCATGGGCAGACCATTGATTAACAAAGTCACATCCCCGCGACGCTGGCGAATCCCTTCTCCGCCTGTGATGACTTGGTTGACAACCTCATAGCTGGATTTGCCACCAGCGACATTGTTTCTCCACAAGACTTCCAAGCGAATGGTGCCTAGACTGGCATCTTCACGTTGAACCTGCACCTTGGCAATACCGTTTTCCCCTGCTATCCACTTGGCTGCTTCATAAAAGTTGACGAAATTGAGCTGGTTTTTGATTTGATTTTTCTCTGAATTTGTAAGGGGATGGTCTTGCAAAATGCGGACATTATTGGCTTCCAGCTTGGCAAAAAAGTTTCCCCATAGGAGGTCTTCTGTATTTAACTCAGGTCGATACACCCATTGACTTTCTCCCTTTGTCAGCTGGTTAATCAAATCCCGCTCGATAGCCAATTCCTGTTTGGTTTTGGCTTTACCTGCTACAGGAATAGCAGTCTCATCTTTGGGAGAGAGTCTCTGGCTGATATGGAAATCCTGCAAGGCTGCTTGATTGAGATGTTGCAATTTTTTGAGAAGATCTTGCTCCGTACCTTTTATGGCTTGATAGGATTCTGTCAGGTCTTTATCTGCATCTAGGTAGTGATGTGGATTCTTCTTTATTTGGATATAACCCTGCACTAAATCTTCTAAACGTCTCAGCTGAATAGCAAGCTGATTCTGGAGTTCCTGAGAATTTCTTCCAGATGCTTCTTTCTGGTTGATAGCTTCTAGGTATTCTACGATAGCAGCATAACTAGCCTGCAACTCAGGCGCTGAAACGATGAGGTCTTGTTCTAATTCTCTTGATAAAGTGTAAGCCATGTTCATACCCCATTTCTACAACGCAAAAAGCCTACCAAGGAAATTGGTAGGTTTTGAAAATGGGTATGAAAACGCGAGTTTATATATATATATATATATATATATATATATATATATATGCAAGCTAGTTATTTGCTTAAATCTGAAAAACATAGGGACTCTTCCTTTTCATTCATCCAAGGCGTTGATAAGATTGAAAAACAACACCTTTACTTCCTTCTATTGTACCATAAAAGCCCTATTGGGAAAAGGCTTCCCATGCTTTTATCTCTATTTTAGAGTAAACTTGCTTACTGGCCACTAACAATGGTTGGTAAGGGCTCCTAGCCAAGCAAAATCCCCTGCGAATCTACATTATAGGGGACTTGTGTGTTATTCTTGTACTTCTTTCTGGGCAGCCTTTCCTTGGTCTAGAAGGGCTTGGACGATTTTCTCATCGCGTAGTTTGACAGAATCGTTGATCATTTCTGCGGACTTAACGATGGTTGTTTCTAGTTGGGCACGTTTCTGACGTCCCAACTCAATAGCTGCGACGATACCTTGGTTTTGAGCGACCAGACTTTCAGCCAGTTTGGTAACAGATTCGACAGCGACTGTCGGGTTTTGGGCAATTCGTTCCATCTGTGGAATCACTTCCTTGCTGGTCTCAGCTAGCATCTGAAGAGCAGCATTATTGGCATTGACAATGGCATCTGCCACAACACCTGATTTCATAGATTGTTGCAAAATACCAAGTTGGGCAATGGAAAGCTTCATTGTTGGAATGGTATTACGACGAAGCATGCCCAATTTTTGACGCATATCAGATGATACCTTCACAAGATTGCGCATCTGAGGTGTTGTTGCCCAGGCAACATAGAGACGGCTGACATACTCAGTGTGCTGTTGTTCGAGGGTATTGACCACTTCTGCTATGCGGGCCAATTCTTGTGACTTGGTTTGGTATTCTACCGTACTTGTATCGAGTTGGTCAGCTTGGGCTTTCAGTTCGGCAGCGCGATTACCAGCTTCTGTCTGGCTGGCTTCGATAAAGGAAATCACTCCCACTAGATTTTCAATGGATTTGGTATTGTCCTCGATCAACATCTCAGCTGAGACGATATTTCGAGCTAGCACATCTTCTTGCTTGACCACTGCAGCAGCCATGCCATCGAGCTTTTGCTCCACTGTTTTTGAGTCAAAGTAAAATTCTTGTAGCGTATTTTTACTCTTGTTAAACAATCGTTGCAAAAAGTTTGGCTTCTCTTCTAACTCAGCAATCTCAGCGTTCTTGTATTTTACTACAAAGCCTTGCAACTCACGGTTGGTATTTTTGAGTAGATCATCCACTTGGGGAATCTGCAGTTTCTTTTGTTCTGACAAGATACGATTAACTGTATTGTTCACACCTTCTACAGCAGATTGTCCAAAATCTAAAAGAGCATTTTGATTTGTGACAAACTGGTCTACCAACTGCGGCACGTGCGCCTTGATTCCTTCTTGCTGCTCAGGGCTCAACTTTTCAAGGAAGGTCAAGGTCTTGTCTGAGCCAGTATTGGTCTCGATGATTTGGGTTGTTTTATCCACCTTAGCTACCGTATTATTGGCAATCTGGTCAATATCAAAATTAAATTCTGTCATGGTTACTCCTTTGTTTCTAACCTATTCTTTACGATCTTTTTCTAGAATACGCAGACTGATATCAAAATCACGCATATCTGTTTCATTGAGTTCTCTCAAAACTTGGTCCAGCTCAAGATCAAATTGTTCGATAGCTGCTTTAGCTTGCTCTAAGCGTTCTTCTGCCCGATTATAGTTTTTAGGATTGGCCTTAATCTTTAAATAGCCTTCTAAAATCGTTTGGAATTTCTCCATCTTCAAACTATGAATAGCAGTCAATTCTTCCTTATCACCCTCAGCCGAGGTAGCAATCTTGTCTAAAATAGCCTGATGGTCAATGGCAATATTAGCCAAAGTCTGAGACAATTCTGGAGCTAATTCCTCTGGCTCCGCATTTTCAAGATCTACCTGACTTTCCCTATCCAAACGTTCTAGCTGAACATCGATGTTTGCCCTTACTGTACGAACCTTTTTGTCAATACGGTTGTAGACATCAGCATCGATATAGGACTTGAGACGATCCGCCTCCTGATGAATTTCCCGCAGTTCGATCAATACTTGATTAGCCAAACTCTTATAGGAATCTGAGCCTTTCTCTACCAAGACTCCCTCTAACTGCTGAATATCCTTGTCCGCCTGACGAATCCGAGCTTTTAAAAGCTCAATCCGATCGTCGAGCGAACGATCCTGCAAAAGAGGATAGCGCCAACGTTTATAGAGGCGATAACCACCATAGCCTAGCAGTACACAAGCCGCAAGTGGAAGAGCATATTGGACCAAAAGGCCCAGTAAGAACAAGAAGCCCCAAAAATAGAGACAGCCTTTCCAAAAACCATTACCCGATTTCATAAACATTCCTTATTTTCAATTTATAAGTCTATTTTAGCACAAAAGAGAAAAATGAGGGCGGAAATCCCTAGAAAAGAGTTGATTTCTTTGCTGTAGAATGGAACTTGGTAGCGCGTGGGCTAATTTCAGTAAAGTGGACTCAAACCACAGGCTTCAGTGTTATAAGATTGCTAATGACCTCTGAGGACATATCAAAACAAAAGCTTGAAATATCGGGGGTTGTGTGTTAGAATGAAAGCATAAAGGGAAAACAATGCTTCTAGCATATGTAACTAAAAAAGCCCCATCGTGCCACCGATGGGGCTTTTTTGCTACCCTCTCAAAGGGTTAAAAGCTACTTGCTACGTTTCTTTATCCATAGCTTGAAAAGCTCAGATAGTACGTTAACAAGTAACGGAGCTAGAAAAAGGGAAAGTAACTCTAGCATATATAACACCTCCCTTCCTTAAAGTGAGGGGGCCAAAATATTATATCACACCAGATGTATATCATCAACATCGTGTCATTCCCAAACAAAAACGCCTTCATGTGTAGGCGCTATTTTTTCTTGAACAAACGGATGTAGTCCTGTTTACTATGAATAATATCTGATACAAAGACAGCTTTTCTATCCTCTAAAATATGATAGAAGGCTAAGTAATCGCCTAAAATGATGCATCGAGTTTTGTGGGGTGGGTATATAATGCCTCCTACTCTTTCATCAGCATCAAATCCTGCTTCCGGGAAAACTTCAAGACGTTCCAAACCATAAAGAATATTCTTAACTGTGTTTGCTCCTGCCTGTTCTGAAAAGTAGTTAGCTGAGATATAATCTTTAACATCTCTTAGCTGTCCTTGTACCGTTTCAGAGATAATAAGTCTATATGCGTTCTCGTTAAATTCCAAGGTTAGCCCTCACTTCATCAAGGCTGTAAGTTCTTCCATGTTCTAAATCGTCAAAGCTACGAGCAATTTCAGCACGCAACCCTGATAGAAGTTCTTCTCTTTCTTTATCTACTTGAGTTTCAAATGGCAAGGCTTTATTTTCTACAATGTGTTCTAAAAACAAGTTGAAACTAGCTGTCATATCAAGATTTTGTGCTGTGATAACAGCTTTAGCCTTCTCTAACAAGTCTCTGTTAGTCTTAAAATTTACCTGTGTATTTTTTTCTAAAACATTCATAGTAGTACCTCTTTTTAGACTATTATATCACTTTAAACTATACAGGTCTAGTTGCGTATAGATACTTATAGCTGCATGCTTAAAAGCTATTGTAAAAACAAAAAAAGCACTAAGGGAAAGCGCCCCAAAGTGCTCAATATCAAGGCTCTAAAGCCTATCTGATTCAATAAAATATTACAACATCTTGTTGTAGAATTCAACGACAAGTGCTTCGTTGATTTCTGGGTTGATTTCGTCGCGTTCTGGCAAGCGAGTCAATGAACCTTCCAATTTTTCAGCATCGAATGATACGAATGCTGGACGTCCAAGAGTAGCTTCTACTGCTTCAAGGATAGCTGGAACTTTCAATGATTTTTCACGAACTGAGATCACTTGACCTGGAGTTACACGGTATGATGGGATATCAACGCGTTTTCCGTCAACAAGGATGTGACCGTGGTTTACGAATTGACGAGCTTGACGACGAGTAGTCGCAAGACCAAGACGGTAAACAACGTTATCCAAACGACGTTCCAAAAGAAGCATGAAGTTGAAACCTAGGATTCCACCTTTGATTTTTGTAGCTTGTACGAACAAGTTACGGAATTGTTTTTCACCTACACCGTAAGTGAAACGAAGTTTTTGTTTTTCAGCCAATTGCAAACCGTATTCTGACAATTTAGAACGGTTGTTTGGTCCGTGTTGTCCTGGTACGTAGTTACGACGTGCCAATTCTTTACCTGTACCTGTAAGTGAAAGGCCAAGGCGACGGGCTTGTTTCCAAGATGGTCCTGTATAACGTGACATGTAAATGTCCTCCTGATATAAATAATATTTCGGTGGAAATAGTCACTTAGAAAGCCCTGATTCGTGCAGATGCCCTTCGCCTAAACAGCCAAGGTTACTTATCATAAGACACCTGTTGACGAGCTTCATGCTTTCCTGCTGGTATTTCACACAAAATCCATTCTACCATGAATGGCTAGATTTGTAAAGGGGTTTTAAGCTTTAGTTTGTGTCTATTTTTTTGAGGTAGTAAAAAAATACATCAAAAACGGAAATGTAAAAACAAGGCTAAACAATTTTACTTGCTCAGCCTTGACATCTACTAAAATTTCTGATAGTATTAATCTTACTGATAAACAAGTCCCAATTGTTTATCTTTATGAGAGGTACGTTGCTGCGTGCCTCTTTTTTATTAATAAGATCATTATACAATATTTATTACTATAAGTCAATAGTTTACTGAGTTTATAACGTTTTATTTATTGATTTTTTTCCCTACAAAACGTTGTTTGTCTCTCTGTTTTCGGCCCTTCCAGGAGGCATTTACAATCGTCCCTAAACTCCTTGGAGCTTGATCAATCTTTTTTCGTACTTTTGCACCGCTCATTCCTTCTGAGCGGTATTTTTCATATTCATTTATCCAATTACCAAAAAATAAATCTCGAAGTTCTTGATTGTAAGACAACAAAATAAGATGGGACATTGCATCGGCATGGTCTAATGACCAATACATTCCTCTATTTTTCATCCGATAACTGATTTTCCGATGCTGGCTTTCAATAATTCCTAAACTTGCTGTATCTAGATTCCTCTGCTCAGGAGGTTGCGTATATTTAAAATTTCCAAGGATTCTATTCTTAAAAACCTTAAATGTATCAATCTTCTTTTCGTTCTGATTAAGCAGAATGAATGATTCTAGTGTATCAATAGCTGTTTTCAATTTCTGCTTGCAATGACTGTCTATGGCTTTCATAAATTGATCTAGTAGCTCTACTGAATACGGCTTGACCAACTTTTTTATTTCTTTGTTCAGATGGTATCGATCCCAAAAATGTTGATGATGTTTAATTCCTAGATCATGTGATATCTCTTTAAATAAATGTGGAGTATAACCGTGACCCATATCTGAATTTGTCACAAGTAGAGTATCTGACGTAATTTTAAAATGATTATAAATATAATCTACTACTCTTTTTCTTGCTGTTCGATTATTGGGCGACACAATTTCCACCTTATTTTTTAAAATTTTCCTCTTTCCGTACACCTCCGTTCCGGTATGAATGACAAAATGAGATAATTCTTTATTCTGTTGTTCTTTTTCTCTTCCACTGACCTTTATCCAAACACCATCTCCTTCAAGATAAATGACAGGTGCCTCAATTTTCTTGACAACTACCTCATCACTATAGTAACGATAATCTTCTTTTTCATTTAACAACTGACTTGCTAGTTTAATTGCTTTTAACACTGTGTCTTTAGTAATATAAACCTGGTACATCAGTTCAATAACTTCCACAACTTTTCGATACGGTAACATTGTAGCTAGTTTAGTGATCTGATACAGCAATTCTTTGGAATAGGCAATACGTTTCTCTAGACCTAACTTCTCATCTACTGGAATTCTACATTTCCCATTCTTATACCAGCGCCTTCTTGAAAAAGTTACCTGGCCAAACGTAAAAGTAACGGTTCTCTCAGCATAGTTTACAAATTTGTACCCTCTAGCTCTCATTGTGGGAGCAATATAGTTATCATAGTCACTTACAAATTTATGAAATTCTTGTAAATTTTTATCTTTAAATTTCTCTACAAATTCTCTTTCATCAATAATTTTTGTATCCAAAATAAAAACACTCCCAACTAAAATCATAATAAAAAAGTATAAAGATTTTAGTTCAGGAGTTCAAATATTTTTTTCAGCAAAGATAAAAGCCTTCCCTTATTATTGGGAAGGTTTCTTGATTATAAATATAATTATGTTTATAATTATATTTATAGCGATAAACTTTCGAGAAGTTTATCAAGGTAATCTGATGCAGATTTTGCGCCGGCTGCTTTAGCAATCTCATCTAATTTTTTCCGATTGCTTGGTTTCAAAGTAAACTGGAATTGCTTTTTGCGTTCAAAACTTTCAAAGTTGGCTACCTCTGAAACCTGCTCAGGTTGGTGGGTTGCTTCGATAATCTGCGAAATCTCTTTTTCTTTTGGTGTGAATGCCATAACAATCTCCTTCTAATTATATTTATAATTGTATTTGTATTTATAAATATAATTATATTGTATCATAAATTTTTGAAAAAGTCTGCTCCAGCTCAGTGAAAAACTTTTTGTGTTTTTGATAAAGTTCAGGATTCTCCTCCATATCTGCAATAGAGATCTTATCAATCGTGGAATGATTGAATAACTCTTTTGCTGGTACAATTCCTAGAAGGTTATCTGTTCCCTTTTCTTTGGCTTCAAGTCCCAGGGCTTCCAGTAATTCTCTCGATGATCCGTAGTTTGGTCGAATCATATTTGCTAAGAAATATAACTCAGCAGTAATGTATGATTCTCTTGTACGATAGTCAATTACATCCTTTCTGAATGCTTCTAACCGAGTTGATAGATTGAATTTGGCATTATAACCAAACTCTGAAGGAGTCAATGGACTAATAATAGCGTGACTGACCGCAACAGCATTTTTAGTAGCTGTCGCAAAATCTGGTCTACAATCAATCAAGATATAGTCAAACTGATCCAACTTCTGCTTTTCGTAGTTATCCTCTAGCCAAAGATAAAGTAGCATATTTTTCTTATCGCTGTTCTCAAGATCTCGTTCTACAGTGTCAAGTTGAACCGATCCTGGAATTAGACTGATATTTTCCTTGACTTGCTTAATATCCACGTCACCTCCTTTGAAGGCATTCGCAATCGTATTCTTGCTTTCGTAAATATTGTAGCACTGAGTCAAATTACACTGATGATCTAAATCTATAAAGAGAACTTTATGACCTTTGCGAGCCAACCATTCTCCATAATTAAATGTCAAAGTTGTTTTTCCAACACCGCCTTTGATAGCGGCAAATGTGATAATCTTCATTCTATTTCTCCATCCTTTTTCTATATTTCTATTATACCATTATAATTATATTTGTCAACATGTTTATAATTATGTTTATAATTATTTTTGTTACAATGAAGTTTCTATTTCCTTACGCTGTTCCACATTTTTCTCAATGTCTTGATGTAACTTATAATCTTTTGTAATTGTTTCTACTCGTTGATACAAAGCCTGGCGCTCAAAGGTCGCCTCCTTAACAAGTTTATCGATTTCAGATTTTCGAGTGCTAGGATCTACTCTCAGATCTTTCAGAATAGAAATAGCTAACTTCGATTCCCGAGGATCACTTGACTCCAATGCAAGAAATGCAGACTGAATTTTATTAAGCTCACCCAATCGTTGATCTAATTTATCAAGCAAGTTATCTACTTCTTCCAGTTCCTCTTCAAAACGATTTAACAATTCATCAAATTGCTGTCCTTCTGTCACTCCATGAGCAGATAGATAATTATATTCACGAACAAGCTGATCCAAACTGGAAATTTTCGGATTTTTCCGTACAATCATTTCTCCATTATCATACGACAACTGGGAAGCGACTGTTTCTCCCTTCATATACCGATTCTTATCAGCGTGTTCAGGATTAACAAAATAGTAGAAATCGTTTTTCCTAATAAAAATTTCATAAGAGCCATCTTCTGCTTTTTCAATCTGATGAGCAGGTATAAGAATGGTTCCCTTATTTCTAATCCCAAATTCCATTTCAAGATAGATTCCATTTTTCGTTTCTTCCATCACCTGCCATTCTTCAACTGTGATTCTCATTTCAAAATCATCTTCTCGTTCTGCTACCATCTTTTCATATTCGGATTTTATTTCATCGACAGAAAAAGTCACCTCGTTGGCAACTACTCTCTCAGAAATTTTCTCTAAAGAATAATTTCCTTTTTTTGATAACGTGCGATCTCGAACATTTCTGGTTTGATCTTGATCAGTTAGACGATACTTGATTTCCTTTCCTGAAGTATCAACTATCAGATTTAAAGCTCGTGCCTTAGACTTGAAATCTTCTAAGGAGCTTGAATGTTTTAAAAGGAAATCTAAACGAGATTTAATTTCATAACGAAATGAATTTTTCTTTCGGTAAGCATGATACGTTTTTCGATTAGTCCATAATCTCTCTTTGAGAATTTTAGCTCCAGCTAGGTCAGCATACTTATCTGAAATATTCTCTAAACTTTTTTTCGTTCCTTTTTGCCATCGAAACTTTTTTAAAGTAACAGAATTAGTAGAATTAAAAATAATGTGATTATGAATGTGTCCTTTATCCATGTGAGTCGCTATGACAAATTCATGTTGTCCACCAGTTAATTCTAAAATTGTTTTACGACCAATCTCATGAATTTCTTGTGGAGTCAAATCATCTTCAGGAGAAAATGATTGGATGATGTGATGAGCCAACACTCGATTCGGATTTTGAATATCCGATAGCTCTTTTGTCCCTGATCGTTGAGCCGCATTCTTTTTTGTCAAAAGAAATTCTTCTGTCGCTGTACTCGCATCTGTAATTCCATAAGTAGATACAAGTTGCTTGACTACTCGACCATCTTTAACTACTGCTGGAAACTCTACTTCATCATTCTCCAGTAAACTTGTTTTTGAGGGATTCTCAATATAGCGCAATGCATTTGTCAGACTTTTTAGGTCTGTCATTTCGACCGTCTTTGCTTCGTCCTCAATATATTTTGTAGATCTTCCTAGAGATGCCACTCCTTTTATCTGAAGAACTTTTGTTACAACCATCTCTCTTGTTCCTTTGTTTGATTTTCTTGTTTTTGGATAAACTGGCTGACTGTATCTTTCAAATGTTTTTGCAATTCAAGAATCTGACTCAATTCATTGAGACTAGCTTGATCATCTTCGTTTACCTTTTTTGCGACCTGATTAATATTGCCCCCTATCCGATTTATTTCCTTACGCAGTTCTCTCAATTCTTCAAAATTTAAGATTTTGACCTCGCCCATAATCAACATAATTCGGGCAAAGGCATTAAAATTTGTCATTCCAGATTCTGCAACTTTAGTTGAAATAAACCGTGCCTCTTCTTCCGTCAAACGAATTTTTTTCTGAATCATTCGTTTTCGTTTTTCTCCATTTTTCAAAAATCATCACCTTTATTCTAGTATTTTTTGACTGAGGGGCTAAGCCCCTTTTCTTCTGGCAAGCATAGCACTTGGGTACCCAAATGCTGTTTTTAAAAAGGTCAAAGTTAGTCAGGGTGTTGTCCCTGACTATTCTTGACTTTTTAAATCTTTGGGGAAATCCCCAATCCCCTAATCCCTGCAAGTAGGAATGTTATCCTATCACGAGGGAGAAGTTTGACTAAATTTTTAAGTCTTCCAGTAGAAACTCCATTGTATCAACCATCTCCATTTTAAGAATTTCGTCTTTTAGTTGTTCAAATCGTTCATCACTCATCCCTTCAATTTCTTTAAGTGCAATGGGATACATTTCTACTTCTTCTAGCTTATAGTTTGTTTTAATTCGCATATCTCTACGAAGAATGTAAAGACATTCCTTACGTGAAATGTGCTGGTTAACTTCATTCACTTTTGGCGAATCTGTAGCCTCATCCTCAAAAAATATCTCCATTAAAAGATCAAAAGTTTCTTGTTTTAGATGTTCAATCATCTTCCGTTTCTCCTTTTTTGTTTTTATTCCTACGGACTAATGCCTCCATTATTGAGGGTTGCTCAGGGACTTTTTTTCTTCCACCTGCTTTACAGCCTCCGCCTTTTGATTCCCCAACTGCTCAGATTTTTCTTTTGCCTGTTGGAGTTTATCAGCAAACTTATCTTTCGTCAGAGTTTTATTTTTCACTAATTCTAACTTAGCATCCATCCGATCAATCAAACTTTTTGCTTCTTTCTGAACAACCTGCAGTTGTTCTACCATATCTTCAAAACCATTTTTATCCTTCGCCCAAATAGCCAAATATCCAAAACTATAACTACTCGTATCAAAACCAAAATGATTAGCCACGACATAAGCGACACTTTCAGCTTGTAATTCTTGCTTACGATATTGGTCGTCCCCATATTGGGCATTGCTTCCTCTATGTAAATCTGCATGAGCCATTTCATGAAAAATGGTTTTTAAAATCTGTTCTTGACCCTTTAATCCTTTTGAAATAACAATTCGATTTTCATCTGGAGAGTAATAACCATTTGTGCTCTCTCTTTTAATTTCTTCAAAACTGATAGGAACCTGATTATCCATTGAAACAGCTTTGGCTGCTCGGTACAAATCTTCATAATCTTTAACATCTCCAGTTAATTCATTAATTGCTTTTGGCAATTCTTTTCCTTCTGTTTGAGATACATCAAAGACATTCCCTAACTTGAATCGAGTAACGATGATTTCCTTCTGTTCCATTTCATTTTCAGCTGGAGTAAAATCTAACTCCTTTTGATGAACAGGAATGCTGGTTTTCACTTGATACGGAACCCAAATCTTCAGAGCTTTTGAACCCTTTTTAACTGTTCTGTCAAAATCTGTTTTCCATTTATTGAAACTAGCAACTTGGGAAACATTAGGATTTTGCATCTTCAGCAAATGAATATTGTTGAGTGAGTAGTTGTGAAACTTACTCATCGTATCCAAAAACGATTTAAACTGTTCTGAATCTAAATAGTTCTTCATTCCCTCTTTCAAGTGTTCAGCTAAAGCTTTTGTATCTTTATTTGCGACTAACTGGGAAATGGTTTGTTCTGAAGTTTTAGTAGCAATTGCATCGGTTATAATAGCTCCAATTTCAGCTTCAGCATCTATCATTCTTTCTCTATCTTCCTGTTTTTTATGAAGGTTAGAAGCACCATTGTATGGATCTGTTCCTTGCAACATCTCATCGGAATTAGAAATACCATCACCATCCAAATCACGATCCCTCTCGTCTTTTCGGTTATACTGATAAATTTTTTCGTATGGATTATCTAGTGTATTTTGCGAATTCTTGACTGGTGTCTTTTCAAATTCATCTCGAATGTTGACAATGGTTTGTTCAACTTTTTCCGATAATTCTTTAATTTCTTTCTGCCATTTTTCTACAAGAGCTATTTGTTCTTGAGGCGAATCTCTAACTCCCAACTTCTCAAACCAAGCAGATAAATTTTCGATCTCAACACTATCCATTCCATCAAAAGAAATAAATCCTAGACGACTGTCATGACTACTATCCGAAAAACCAATCGGGCTGTTTTCTAACACTCCATAAGGTACTTGGGATAAAAGTTGATCTGCATAAGGAGTATCTTCCAAAGCGTAACTGAACTGAGAAATATCTAGTTCGCTCGCCAATCTCTCCAGATGATATTGATTGAATAATGCCCTATCTATCTTCATCAGCTCTGGATTCTCTCTCATCTCTCGTGTACCAAGTCTTTCTTCATGAGCGATTGGATTAATCTCCTCACCAATATTGTAACGGATGCTATCCTGAATCAGTTCACCATCGGGAGCGTAGATACTAAACTGGATCTTAGTTGGAGATATATAGGCTTCTGGATGACCACCAGTCACTTGTTTTAGCTCTTCCTGATATAGCTGATAGAAGCTCTGATTGGCCTTGTAAAGCTCTCTAGCAAAATCTTGATAAGATATCAGCTCTGTCTCTTTAAACGGTAATTTCGGGCCACCTGGGCGATCCTCAGCCCATTGAAGGCGGACATTGTAGTTATTTTTGTCAATCTCATTTAGTTGAATTGCCTCAAACAAGCCGTTTTTCATAATGGATTGCAATTCTTTGCCCCCATCCTTAATATAGTCCTCATTGATTGATAGCTGTTCAATGTGCCCATTACGTTCACGGAATACAGCAAGAATAGGAGTTTTATCTGCCTTCTCCAGTTCCTTGCCCAGTTTTGCTCTGGATTGAAATACTGATACTGGAATATAATTTTCTTCTTCCAACTCTTTAAACAGTAAAATAATATCTTTATCATCAGACTTTATAAGGCTGTCAAAGCGCCCATTATATCGTCTAAGATTAGTTAAATCATCAAAATAGAAAGATGTACTTTCTGTTGCGACTGAAAGATCTGACAGGACGTTGATTTTGTCAAAAGCTGCATCATTGTTAGCCAAAAGAATATTATCAAAGTGCCCGTTTCCCTCTGCAAAATCACGTAAAGTTTTTTCAGGTGTCTGCCCTGGTGCAAGTGGCTTAATCCCTGTTAAGTGCATGAAGTGCTTCTCTTCAAAATTTACTTGTACAGTCTTATCAGGAGTGACATAATAAATCTTAGAGTTAGCCAATTCATCCAAATAATACTGCGCTGCATTCTGAATAGTTTGACTACGAATTGTACGATTCAATTTAGCTAATTCATTCGAGGAAATAGAATGATAATGACCATCATTACTTGACTGAAACTCTTCGTTTATGCTAAAATATAATAAATGAGAGGATAACGTAGGGCGACTGGTAACAGAGCGTTCAAAGGTACCAACTTCTGGTACGGGTGTGGGACTGCCTTCAGCCTTGGGCTGTAAAGACCCCTGACTACCATTGGTCCTCTCATTTTTTTGATACTCTGAATTCATACTTTGCTCTTGAGAAGTCTCAAGAGCTTTTTCTGTGCTCTGATTTTCTTCTTGCGCTTCATAAGTATCTCCAACCGGATCAGAAGGCTTTTCAAAGATTACCGTTTTATCTCCATCGATGACCATCTGTTTTTTAGGTTCTACTGAGAAGCTAATATTATTCCAGTTTTTCTTTAGCCATTCCGCATCTTCGGGAGATAAATTACTAGTGTCTATGTTCAATACAGAACTCTGATCATCTTCTAGGACTAGTTCACCTTGATCTTTTTGTTTAGACAGTAACTTGTTTACCACCTCTCTTTCCTCCTTCGTATTAGGGAGATATTGAGATGATTGTTCAAATTTTCCTTCTTCTGTCAGTTCTAAAGCTACTTGACGTAGCCCTTTTACAAAGTAGATATTTGGATGTTTAGCCCATTGTTTGATCTCTCCAGAATCAATTATATCCTGTGCTTCTGGTTGAATAACGAATCCGTCATCTTTTTTTGGACTACTTGGTACATCCTCTGCTTCATACTTAGTTTCATTCTCGTACGATTCCGACATACTATTTTTTCTTCCTCTCTCTTGATTAATAATTGTTTGATATTCTTGACGGACTTCTTCCTTTGTCAATTGCCTATCTGACACAAAGGCTTTTACATCCTGTGTAGTTAGCTCTTGCGCTTTTGCAAGAGCTAGTTCCTTCTCAAAAAAGCCCTGATAATGCCAGGACTTTTCGTCTACTGTATAAACATGTGCTAACTCTTTAGGAGTGTTATTCCCTCCCTTCAGAAAGTCATTCCAATCTTCCTTCTCCTGGTCTCTCTGAAGGATAGGGGGAATCGCAATCTGTACTGGAATCCCCTTTTCCTGCAGACTAGTTATAAATTTATGGCCAGCCATATCATTATCTACAGCCAAGATAATCATATCCTGATGCTGACCATCTTTAAAATAGTTCGTTGTTCTAGCGACTACTTCTAGAGCTTTCCCAGTATTCTGATTGACTTGATAGGATTTATCATTTATCTCTGCATACAATTCCATAAACCGTCTACTAATGATTCCTTCTTTTACTCCATCCATAGCTACTAAGCGGACATCCCGAAGCCTATCTTTATGAAGCTCATAGTAGCTCATTAGATCGATTGGAGCTTCCGCAAAGACCAAATGTTTTGGGGTGCCAATATCAATTGAAAAGCCTAGTTGTCCGTCTGAATTTCTCATAATTTGTTTTAGGCGTCCACGTTCAGGATAGTGCTCCCGATTCTCTACTATTCCCTGAAGGCTCGCTCCAGCTAAAAAGCCTGTGTTGTCCTTATACTTAAAGACAATCACAGGCTCAAAATAGTCTCCCTTTTTTCGGATTGCTTCCGCTATACTCCCTTGGCTAATAAAGAAGTTAATCGTATCATCTGAAAGGTCTCTCTCTGCCTTCAAATAGCTTCTAGAGGCGCTGAAATCCTGACGCTCATATCTTTCCAGGTAATAGCTAAAAGGCTCTTTTGGGGCCGTCTGAGCTTCTACATCGACTTCCTTAAATTCTCCAGTTTCTAAAAAATACATCGCTTCCTTGTAAGAAACACCTCGTATGGTTTGAACTAACTGAATGACATCTCCAAATTCAGTTCTTGAATTCCAGTGAAATTCATTTTTCCTTGTATCGATTACAAATGAATCGTGCTCTGTCCAGGTATAACTATAGCTTCCTGTACGCTTTAACTCTATGCCTAGTTGCTCTGCAACAGAAATAATAGATAATCTTTTGGCTTCTTCTTTACTTAATGCCATCTGTTACCTCCCTACAATGAAAATTCTGGCTCTTCTTTTTCTGCTACTATATCTTGTGTCTGTTCTCTCTCAAGTTCTTCTGCTTCTACAAAGTGTTTTAAATCAGGAATATGAAGTTGGGCTTGTTTTAGCTTATCATGAACCAACAAGTTCTCATCGATATAATAGATCGCTTCCTGGTGTCCGTTGAAACCTTTCTCTAAATCAATATTATCAAAGCGGATAACAGCCAACTCTGTCAAACTTCCCTTATACCAAGCTCCAATCTCACTTTCAAGATAGAAGCGAACAGATTCTCTATCTTCCGTCTTTGTATCCCGTAAATAAGCTAGTTCCCAACTTTCACCCTGAGAATATCCAGTGACTTCTTGAACGATTAACTCCTGACTATTCGTTCCTAAAATCTGGTTAATATCTCCTAAACGTGGTACCAGAATTTCCTGAGCTAGTGCAACGGCTTCTGTACGATAATCGAAAAATTCATATTCTTCCCTATCTTCGACATAGTTCCTAACGAAATCTGAATAATGAGGGAAATGTTCCTGGAAACTAGGTGAAATCATCCCATAGATATAGGCTTGTTTTACTGTTTCAAACTGGGCTATTTGATAATATGAGGGATCAAGCTTGCCCTCTTGATTCAATAGTTCCTTGATATTTTCTGGAAGTTGAATGGGTTCTGAGTCTGGCCAAGTTTTCTTAGAATAGTTGATTACTTCTTCATAGAGAATCGTATCAATCTCTGGATTCTTCATTTCAAGCAAAGTATCTACAATTTGAGCATATTCTGAAAGATTGGAACGATAATCAGTAATCAAGCCATCTTTACGAACCTCCCACTCCTCAACCTGAGCATTTTCTGGAGTTCGTAGTAACAATACCTCCTCAGCTTCCAGATCAACTCCAATGACCTGATCGCCATTGGGTAGCTGATCCATCTCCAATTCCCGAATCCTAGCATCTAATTGATTATTAACCTGAAGCAAGTCTTGCTTCAAGTAAAATAATTCTTCTGCATTGGCTTGTAATTCCTCAAAATACTCTCTGGAGATTTTCACTGGTTGAACCAATAAATCTTTCTCTCGTTGCTCTCGAGGGTAAGAAAACAAGTAGGGAGCAACTTCTTTGAAGTCCTGGTAATTCATCCATTTTATAGATTCAGTAACAATCATATTTTGGACATCGATGACATCTGTATGAGGAGTGATCCAGCTAGATAAAGCCAACTCTTTTACGGCTTCAGATAGGGGGTAAGAAGGGATATGTTCTAAAATCCCCTCAAAATAACCAATCCCTCGAGCAGTTTCTTCCTCAACTTCACGCTTCATTCGTTTAAATTGTTTTTGTGGTAATGTATTCATTCTATTTCGTTTCCTTTCTTTCCATTATCTGGACCGTAAAAGGTATCTACAATTCCTGCAGAGCGTAAAGCAGATTCCAATGCCGATCTCGCTAGCTCAGAAGCTGCAATACCTCTTACCTTCAATTCCCATAACTCTTCCTCTTTTTCCTTAATTAAATTATCCATCCAAGCATTGTCTTGCACAAGCTCATCTCGCCGTTGCTTGAGTTCTTCTAAATTCATACTTTATCCTTTCCATCAAAAAAACAGCTCTTCTTTAGAACTGTTTCATTACCTACTATTTTTATTTATTTAAAAGTCTTTGCCAGAACGATCGTTTTTGTAAATACTCTATCTTCTCTTCTGCTGCATTTTTCAGTTTACGTAAACGTTGCGATTTATTGGTTAGACGTTGATTTTCGGAGAGAATTTCTCCTTTTTCCTGCTTCAGTTTCTGATTAGCATATTCCAGTTTTTGATTCTCCTTTTCTAACTTCTTATAATACTCCTCCTCTTCGTGATACTTTCTCAGGCGTATTTTCACTTCCTCGATGTTTTTATCAAGTTGATCAACTTTTTCTGATTTTTCAATATAGGATAGCCTTAATCGCTCAATTTCTGTCAGGAGTTCCTGACACTGTTCCTCATAAGTTTTCAAAGTTTGGTACTTCCTTTCATTATCATCTAAAAAGACAAATGCTTCTATGTGGTATTTGTCAAAATTCCCATACAGTTTATAGTTTGTTTTCTGATAAACTTCCCTCACTCTAGCAGCAATACTTCTAACCTGTTCAGGTGAAGTAAATTCTTTAGGAACATAAATTTTAGTAGATTCAGGGAAGTGAGCTTCGGCTTCAAACAAGGGAATGCCTTTTTTAGCTAATTTTATCCGTTTAGCAGGTTCTGGTCTACTCGTTTTATAAAATTCAATACCTAGTTGACCATTTAAACGGTAGTATTCAGAATAAGGATAAGTCCCATCAATATCAATCAAGAGCTTTAGAATAACAAAGTCTTCATCTTCAAATACAATCCGTTGCATCAGAGAAATAGCTTTAGGAAAAATATAAGCCGTATGATCGTCATATTCAATCTGAAATTTCTCAATAGTCTTAAAAGCCTCGATAAAAGCATTCAGCTCAGAGGAATATTCAAAGCTACTTTCTAACCCCTTTAACGGGCTCTCTTCACCTGGATAGTAACTAAAGTATGGTTGACCTACATAGCGACCATCTTTTTTCTGGCTACTTCTTGGATTAACCTTGAGACCCGTTTCCAAATCAAAAAGAGTCGCCTGTTCTTTTGGTGTCGTGATAATTTGTGCTCGCCCCTTTAAAGCTAGTGCTTGAAAGGCATTCACAATCTCTTCTTCTCCGGATTCTTTCCGCCATACTGCATAAAACTTTGAAACAGCCATATCATCCCTCCTTCAGCATTCTCCACTTATTATATCATAAAATACTAAGATATATTCTGCACTCTGGTTCTTAGTTACCATCAACTTAAGTTCATCTGAAGAAAAGATAGTCAACTTATAGAAAGTTGTATATCCAAAGATTCCTAACTCACTTTGAGAGGAACTTCCTCCACTTCCTCAATCCCGATATGAATAACATTTTCTTCCCCAACCTGGTCTTTCCACTCATCAATATCGCTCAGATAGCGCTTGTATCGATACCAATTGTCATCGTTTGGGCCATTGCTTAGGAGATTGGCTCTTGGATGCGTATCCAGGTTAAATTTTTGATCTCGAAAAACATTTTGTTTGGATAGGAAGAGTAGGGCTTCTGTTGTTCCAATCGTAGCCACTTCATGCGGTGTCAACAGTTCTCGACCAATTTTGGAGTTTTGCTTAGAACTGCTGGCATTTCTTCCTCTGCTCTCACTATAATTCTGATCATTCAAAGTTTGCTTACCTGATCGCTCAGATAGGTACTTAAGCGTGTCTAAGTCATTGGAGCCTAAATAAAGAATAGCACCACAGTTATTGATAATCGTCTTTGTATTTTCTTTACCGTACAATACTTCAATCTGACTTTGAGATTGCACCATCATCTTGATAGAAATCTCTCGTGAACGAATAACAGAGATAATTGGTGGTAAATTAGGAATCTTCCCAATCTGACCAAACTCATCTGCCCACACCTGTAGATGTAATAGGTCTTCCTTAGTCTTTTTTGGATACTCACCTAATATAACTGCATCTGCAGTTTTTATTAGCACATCAAAAATGGTACTAAAAAGAAGGGCAGATAAGAACTGGTAAGCTGGATCCACTTCTGGAATATGAATAAAAACTGCTGTTTTCTCAATATTCCATTTTTCAATCTCCAGCGTATCTTTTTCAATAATCTTTCTTAGTTGCTCATGGTCAAAGACTGAGAAGGTAGTCGCAAAAATGGCATAAACAGAAGCCCGTGTTTGACCATCAAAGTTTTTATTGAATAGTTCCCACTGCCTGCAGGCATAATTCCCTGGGCTCCTTCTCTCCAAATCTTCAAACATCAATTCAACCGGACTCTCCGCTTCTGGATGCTTCCTTCTCAATTCTCGAATCATATCTGTAACCTGCCCCAAATTAGGCAGATAGTGATCGATTTGACCATCAAAATAAAGATAGCCAATTAGAGAACGCATCAAGAGTTTATTTGCTGCAGGCCAAAAAGGATCACTTTCATGACCATTTCTGTTGAGAGACTCTGTAATTGCCTCTGCCACTCGGTCTATATCCATTTCATTATGAATATATCTAAAAACGTTGAAGCCATCTGAATTCAGGAAAGTAATCAAATCAAAAATCTTAATCTTATAGCCTTTTTCTACAAGTGATTTCCCTGTTTCATGAATCAAAATCCCTTTAGTATCTGTAGTTACAAAACTAGAGTTAGCTTGTAATATATTCGGTTTTACAGCACTACGTGTCTTTGAATCCCCTGTACCTCCATACACCAGAATATTTTTATTAATCTGATTTTCAAAGCTCAAGCGGTTATTAAATAGTCCCATCTGACTGTTCTGGGTAAAAATCATATTCTTTTCAGGTTCTTCGTCTCGGAATCTCATCAACTCTTCTCTTGTCGCAAAACGAGCTGATCCATGTTCTTCTCCATAGCGGTAAGTCCCCGTATCAGATACTCTCAAATACAGCAGAAAAGCAATCAAAAATCCGCCCATACCAATTAATAAAGAAGCTAGTGTGAATTGAAAATCAAACCAAGATTTATCGCCCAGATGGTTGTTCATCCAGTTAAGCTTTCCAAATCCAAATACATCTGTTACTGAATCAGTATCTGGTGCCAACAGCCATAGTTTAAAGAACCAATGAAAAAGGTAGAATAGACCAATTCCTAACAACAAATACGGTCTAAGTCTCCGTTTCTTCTTTTCTGTAATCACTTCATTTTTCCTCCAATCTGTGGTTCGATATTTTCTGGAAGAACAAACTCCTTCGTATGAATGTTCACCTGGAAGGAAGAAATTTTCTCTTGTTCCACTGCTTTGAAATGTTGCAATTTCTCTTCAAAAGAAGTTGTTTTCCCATTTTTAAGGTTTCGCTCATTGAATCCTTTAGGATCTCTTGTGATGCCTTCTAGGACATCCTTAAAGGCTTGTTCGACAACTCCTTTATCTTTTGCATTGAAAGCAAGAGTTGTCTTACCATCAGGGTGTGTATAAAAAGAAAAGCCAATCCCATATTGGCCCAGTTCTTTTCGAACTGCCTCGAGATTGACTTCATTATGTAGTAATTGCTGGACTTCTTTAGTGTCTGCCGTTGCCATGAATTTATTCCAGTCTGTCTCACCAGTAAAGAGGACATTTTCCCCTCTGGCCTGATACATTTCAACTGCCTTAGAACTCACCAGAAAGAGGCCTTTTAAGATGATTTCTCCTGTCACAAGAGTTGCCCGTCCTAATTGGACTACCACTTGTTCTTGTTCCATTTTAGCTCACCTCTTCAATTTTGAAATAAAGATCCTTCAGTTGACTAGCTTGTTTCTCTTTGGCAAGAATCTGTTGTCGCAACTCATTGATTTTATTTTGACACTCAATAATTTCCTCGTTTGCTTCCTTGATGAATTCTTCGTTAGACTGAATTTTATGTTTAATAGACTGCTTATAAGTGAGGGTCTGAGCCTCAAAGCTATCAATGACCTCTGAAGGCAATTCTACTGTCGTCGCATGAGAAAGAGAGAAGGAAGGCTCAACATTGCCCTTATCTTCTTGTTTAACAGGAAGAGATCCAGTTTCTTCCTGACTTGATTTTTCAACACTAGAAACTACTTCTTGTGTAGGTTCTACTCGTCCTTCCTGTACCGCCTCTGTTTCATCCAGTCTACTGAAGTGTTCTGTAGTCCACTCATCGGATGAGAAAGTATCCTTATCTCCCAAAGTTTTTTCCTCTACAATATCATTCTGAGGCTTTTTAGCCACCAGCTCTGCAATTCTTTGTCGATTTCTGTCTGCTTCTTTCTTTAACGTTAGTTCTTCTAGCTCAGGCTCTGGTTGAGATTGGGATTCTCGTTCGGCTGGTAAGGAGGTATTTTCTTTATGTTTTGCTAAAAAATGAAGAAAACCTCTCTTTTTCTTTCCAGTACTCGTACCAAAATTTTCCAGCAACTGATCAATAATCCCAACAAAAGGTATTTCAAGACTAAGTTCTTGTAGGATTTCACCTTCAGGATTAAGAGAATAAAGCTGATATGTTCCGGTTATTCTATTACTCTTCATTCGCTCATTGATGATTTCTAGCCTTGATAATAAATCATCTCGATTCTCAAATGTTTCCTCTTGATTAGTCAATTGATTAATAATTTTATACATGATTCACTCCTTGGTTACTTGATTGTGCTGGAAGAATGAGTTCCTTCATTTCCTGATAGGATAAGCCACTCTCTTCTGATAGTGCAATAAAAAGCTGTGCTTCCAAATCTTTTTCTTGATTTATGTAATTCTTGATTTTTTTATCTGCTTCTTCTTTTTGTCGTTGCGCTTTTTTCTTATCTTTCCTCACTTTCTCAAGCTTACCTTCAAGTTGTTCTATTTTTTTATTCATTCAATTCTCCTTATTGGTTACTACTAGTTGCGGTTGTTGGTTCAGAAGATGTAGGTGTTGCCGTTGATGTAGATGAAACTGGAGTCGAGCTTGAACTGCTAGTATCTGAATAAGTTCCTATACTTTGCCCTCTCGCTTCAGTCAATACGATAGGCTCTATTTTATTGATTAATAGTTTCCCTGCTTTTTCTACATAGGTCAATCGAATTGTCGCCTTAGTACTACCAGTTAGCCCCTTAGAAGCTCTATTATCTTTCTCTGTTAAGGTAGTACTAGTATATTGAACCTGAGCTAATGCAATTTTATGTTGTTTATCAATGTAGATAGAGCCTGATTCAAAAGCTTGATCAACCACATACCCCTTATAGGTCTGGTTGACTGGTTTTTGTTCTTCTTGAACAGTTTCCTGATACATAGAATCAGTCATAAAAGGCTTATAGCGCGGGCGATTCTCTTCTAAATCCTTCTTGGTATAGTAAGCAATTAGAAAGTCCTCGACCTGCTGTTCAGTAAGAGATAGTTGTTCCTGTTGTTTCTCTTCTGGTTTCTGCTTTGCCTCTTCCTGAACTTGACTATTCTGTCTCAAATTCTGCTGTACTCGGGCAATAGAATAGCCCAGGACAATACATAAAATAGCAGCAACTCCCATAAGGAATCCCTTTACCATTTTGATTAACTTTTGATTATACATTCTTTTCCTTTCTTATTTAGGGGTAACAAAGTATATGCCTGATTGTGGTGTCAAGGTTCGCCAAGTCGATAAGTATAAACCACCAAAGTTCATTTCTGACATTAAGAAGCTACCATCACTATTAACATACTCACAGAATCCCACGTGACCATAAATTGGTGATGCTCCAGCTACACCATTCATGAATACAACTGCAGAACCTGGTTTAGGAGTCGTTGAAATGTCATATCCTTGAGCTTGACCGCTATCAACCCATTGATTGGCATTTCCTAAATACGGATAAATTCCTATTCCAATCTGAGCAAAACGGTTATAGACATACCAAGTACAATTTCCTAGTGCATAGGCATTACCTGGATAACCTTGACCCTCTAGAATTGCTTGATCGGTAGGTAGACCATAAGGTAGCTTATCTTTATATTCTGATGGAACTTGCTTGCTAGAAATACCTGTCGAACCTCCTCCTTTATTTTTTAAGAAATTCAACCATTGACGGGCTGCAGATTGCCGTTCTAAAAGCTTATTTCCTGGGACTCCTAACCAAGCATTCAAGAAGTCCTCCGCAAGAGTTTCTACAGAACCAGTTGAGGTTACAATTCTTCTGAATGCTGCACGTCTAGTTGGATCATCTTCCTCCAGAAGAAATTTTGTTTGGACTTCCGCAGACCAAATATCTCCATTCACAGATTTTGCAAAATTCCACAACGCAAGAGCACGAGGGCCAGTAAATTGACCAATCCCAATCCCGATATAGTGCAAACCGTTGACTAGATAACCTCTTTCATTTAGAGGCAAGGTAGGGTACATAGCTTGAAAGGCTCCCCAATTACCAACTAGATTTTCTGCAGTTGGTTCTTTAGCGACTTTATCAAACTGATTATTGGTTAGATAGTCTGTTTCATAGCGTTTAAAGGTGATGGAACTCTCAATATCAAATCCTCCCAAAACGGCTGCGATTCCTTCATCTGTTGCTTCTGGTATATTTTTTTTGATTGCATCCGCAAAAGCTCTTGCACGTCTTCCTTTATCTCCAGATGTTTCAATACTGCTCACAACCGACGTTGCTTGGGTATATTCTACACGCTGGAAGTAAAAGCCGACATTGACATAAGTCCAACTCTTCTTGATATTCCCATCTTTATCTTTCTTATTTGCACGATCAGGTTCTAGCTTTTGATAATAAACAGTTTGATTTCCTTCAGGTGCTACCTTTCCAATAATATCTCCAGCTTTGACGTGATCACCTGTTTTATAGCGAATCGTATCTACGTTCTTATACAGAAACTTGGAGTCCTGATCACTAATTTCTATGTCACTCCCCTTAACTTCAACTTTCCCATCTAAAACAGCTAACAGAGACTGACCTCCTGAAGCCTGCAAAACAGATCCATTAAAAACTTCCGTCCTAGTTTTATACCCAAACCGCTCAATAATCTGAAGCGGTGCTTGTGATTCAGGTTCTTCTTCTGTATAAAATGGATTATCTAGTTCTTGAAGCAACATATATTTTCCGCTATCTCTAGCAATTTCTAAGAGTTGTTTATACTCCTCTAACTCGTCCTTATCAAGCTTATAGAGATTATTTTTGGTATAAAGCTCTTCCATCGTTTTAAGATTGTCTTTATCCCCATTCAAATTCTTCCATAAGGTATCTAAGTAAAGTTTTCCACGATTCTGTTGTGAAAAATATTTATTCCCGTCTATACGAAGCTTATCTGAAATATCATCATACTTATAATTCAAGTACAAAAGCGGATCGTCAATTTTTGTCCAATAATCTACCTTGTCATTCGATTTTTCACGATCCAATTTTGAAAGATACAACCAGGTATCATTCATATCAAATTCATCTTGACGGGTAATTCCTGAACTACCGATACCAAGTATAGCCAGAAACAAAAGCAGACCAAAAGCAATCAGATAAGCCTTTAAGCTAAATGGATTTTTGAGAATAACTTTAAGAGGTTTAGAACCTACACGGTAAAACTTCCTCGCTTTCTTAGCAACTTTCCCTGCTTTAGAAGTAGCTAAGCGTTTCTTATAGGCCTTAATACGACGAGAGAGTTTTCCTTCCCAAGAAAATTCTCTTGGAGTTCGAGTGAAACCTCTACCCTTAGCCTTATTGTAGACTCTATTTCCAAGGCTATAGCTCGATTTAACCATTCCTTGGCCAAGTTTACCGCTATACTTCCCAATCGTTTTGATCCGTTTCCCTTGAATCTGAATATCCTGATACCGATATTTAGCTCGTGCTAAATCTGATAGCGTATCATCCTGATGCGCTGCAGAACTAGCTTGTTGACTCGCAGAACGTTCTAAAGCCTGTTTAGTAGCACGATAAAACTTCTTCTTACGTGAACCACCGTTAGCCTCTTGAGCAACTTTGAAGACTTTTTTAGCAACTCTCTTCTCTAGTTTTGCCTTATCCAGTTCTTTCTTGAGTGACGCTAACTTTTTAGCACCTTCTGGAGTTAATGATTTTCCTTGTTTCTGTAAACTTTTATATGCCTTTTTTAGAGATTTTACCTTGGCCTTTGAAGCTCTAAATTGTTTACGACTCTTCTTCACTATATGGCGCTTAGAACGTGTTTGTTCTTTTAGCTCCTTCATTTGCTTAGCACTCTCTTGTTGAACCGTTCGGTAATTATTCCGAACCGTCTCCAGTTTTTGATCTAACTTATGACCGATTGTGTTTGGTCTGCCTTGATCCTGATTCATAATGAGACTCCTAAGCGTCTGTTGCGACTAAGTTATACAACTTAGTATTCTTTGGTATTGGATTTTCAAAAGGTACCACAACTGGCCCAGCTACGATTAAGCCAGTACCTTTAGCTTTTGGCCGTGCTAAGTAGCGAATCTGTTTATCAGTCAGATTGACAATCTCTTTTAGGATAGCCAAATCTTGGGGTTTTTGTTTGAGTAAAATCATAAACTCACTATTTGAGAGCAATTTCCGACCTTCTTCAACAGCAGCTAGCGTTTCTACGTTCTGTGTAATTCCTGTTGGAATCGCACCGTATTTCCGAATCCGTGAATACAACGTAGTAAAGAAGTCTGCTTGAGCCTTATTTTTAAATAGAATCTGCATCTCATCAAAGTAAACCCATGTAGTACATTTCCCTTGATTCTCTACAATTTGATTCCAGATATAATCCTGAATCACCATCAAAGCGAACGGCTTCAATTTGTGCGACAACTTCTTCAGATTAAAGATAACAAAGCGATGATTGAGATCCACGTTGGTATTGTGAGCAAAAATATCCTGAGAACCAGTTGTATAGGTCTCTACTGCTAAAGCTAAGTCTTGTGCTTCGGGTTCGGGTTGTTCTTTCAAGACCTGGTGCCACTCTTTTAATGTTGGGGTATAATTCTCCGTCAAATAGCGTTCATAAGTCACACCTGTCACTCGGTCAATAATCCCAATCTGGGCATCTGTCACCTCTGACAGAATCGATTCAAACAATCCCATCAACAAGTTTGCTTTATCCCCTATTGGGTCGTCATCCTCATCATCCAAGCGATCCAGATCTGGTAGATCCAAAAGATTGATATGTGTTTTAGAACCAATCGAAATATCCACCATCTGAGCACCGAAAGCACGGCCAATATCAGAATATTCATCTTCGGGATCCACGATGATAACTCGGTCTTCTGGATATTTCAGCAAAGTTGGAATGACTTCTCCACCTTTAATCGTAGTAGATTTACCAGAACCAGAGGTACCAAGTACAACACCTGAACCCGTATTCAGATCACGTTTTCGATCTAGTGTAATGATATTGTTTGATAATTGATTCTGTCCATAGTAGCGAGCAAGTGAGCTTTCAGACTTCAAGTCCACGTTGGTAAAAGGAACTTGCGTAGCAATATTAGCTGTCGTCATCTTTCTCATAAAATTCTTCTTCACATTCAAGAAGCACTCCCCGATAGGTAGAATCGTATTCAAAGCCTCTTCTTGATAATAATAAAGATCATCAAACTCTACCCCTAATTTACGGCCAGCACGCTTAATCTTCTGTTCGTTACGTTGTAGTTCCTCTTGGCTCTCTGCCTTAAAATACACTGCAATCAAACCAGAAAAGATTTTCTGATCATACTCAGTAATCTCGTCTCGCCACTTCTTGGTAGCTTCTGAGATTTCTTGGTCACGACCAGCCACAACCGCATCATCAAAGATACCAGATTGAGCCGCCTTGCGTTTAGAACGAAGTTTCCCAATTTCAGCATCTGTTTCTGCATCGTCAATTTTCTCTAAGATTTCAACATTCTCATAGGGTTCTGCATGAATAGTAATAGCTAGTTCAAAACCTAGTGTTGTTAAATCCCGAATGAGACGATCAGACATCCAGTTAGGATAGCGGTGTGCATAGAGTACCTTGACCCAGCTATCATCTATCATCATGCGTTTTTCTTGAAATTCAATCCTGTTTGGCGCAATAAATGATTTAGTGGATAAACCTGTCAAAGCAATTTCTTTGTAATCAAAATTGACATACGGGTTACCTCGTAGTAGCTCAGAAAAGACCTTTAGGCGATCCAAACCATTCATATCCCTAAATGTAATATCAGCCTCCTGGAACTGAGTCCCTAGGGAAACTCCAATATCTTGTAGTAACAACTGAGCCTGTTTTCGGTCATCCGCATTCGTTGAAATGGTCACATACTTATGTACCTCGAAGTTGTTAGCATGTGTCGTAAATCGCTCCTTGATCATCTCATTTAGCTCCTCACGATAGTCATCGTAGCCATCGTTTGTTTCTTCAAACAAGATATTCTGCAAGGAGTTATCCGATACTCGACGATTAATGACTAGGAGCTGGTAGTTACTACCCTCATCCAGTGAATTAAGAGCATCCATCGTTGTATCGATGATACTCTCTTTTTCATCTTGTTGAGCTGTCGAGTAAGAAGCATCCCCTAGCATAAAGCTACGAGAATACTTCTCACGTGCAATGTGCATCAATCCATCTTCATGTAGACGTGTGTAATTGATCGTGTTTTGCGTTGTAGGTTTCATCTGGCGACGCAAACGATCAATTTTTTTCTTTTCTGCTTTTTCTAGTTTTTCTCTTTTGCTTTTGAATAAACTCATCTTTCGTATACATTCCTACCTTTCCAAATTCTGTCTCATAGGTTCGTTGTTGGATTCGGAAAAAGAAATTGATTTTTTCTTTAATCCGCATTCGCTTAGTCATTCCCGTACCGTACATTCCTCCAGGAACGACAAATAGAGCATCCCAAAGATAGATGTACCAATCAGGTAGACCAAAGAAGTAAATAGCAATTGTCCCTGAGACAGCTATTATCAAACACAGGTATAGAACAAGCATTCTAGTAGTTAGACCAAATAGAATTGGCTTGTCCTCGTTTTCAAATTCTCTTAAAAATTCTGATCCAATTTTTTTCAATTAGTTTCCTTCCCATCAAAAAAACAGTCCGTTTAGAACTGTTAGTGTTATGTCAGTTATTTATCACGTTCCTTTACAAGCATAGCTACAGGAATCTCATCAAGCGAAATTCTTCCATCTGTGATAGAAAAACCAAATTTTTGGTACAAATGATCTCGACGTTGATGATTTACCTTGTCTACTTCGTCTACAAAAGACAACTTTCCAACAATTTTAGTCTTTACTCCAAATAATTGACTAATATGAAGAAGAGATTCCCTTAATAATAGACTGCCATATCCTCTATTAGGATCTCTTATAAGAAAATCCCTTATTACCAATTGTTTAAATAATCCATCATAATGACCATAGAGGGCTTGAAGTTGTAACTGATGAGCGTATTTAGTCTTTCCTTGACCATCATCCAAGCTAAAATAAAGCATCTCAACCTGTTTTTTATAATTTAGGTTATAGCGCACCGTGATAATAATACGTTTATTCTGAATAGCCTTACTAAAAAGAATCATTCTTTCACTATAATTCGATTCTTCAATTCTTGGCAAATCTCTATTAAGAATGCTTAACTGTTTCTTTAACAATTTGATTTCATTCTCATAACCCCTCAGTATCGAATAGGCTTCTGTTAGACGCCTTTTGTTCCTGAAAATAGCGTTCAAAGTTTTCATCTCCTTTGAAGACCATTTTACCACGAGCCATATATTTAATCCACTGTTCCAAACGGTAAACATACTCTGTTTGACTGATACTATCGGCTATAACACAGTGCTTTATATCTTCCTGAAGAAGGGTAAGAATTCTCATGCCATAAAAAGCATCTTGCTTAGCTTCTGCATAGCGCCAAGCATAAATATATAGTTCATCACCATAACTACTCATCCGAACAGCACAAGGAATTTCATCTATCTTAACCCTACCATCCAATATCCACTCCAATAAAGGCTCCGATAATAATTCATGTTCATAGGCAAACCAAGAAAGACGTGTTATTTCTTGTTCAAGAGAAGTTATTTTATCTTTCAACTCTCTTGTACCATGTTGCTTTTGTAAATCATTAAATTGTTTATTTCCTATCTCTTTTAACGTTTCCATCGATAGTCACCTCTTTCTATAGAAACTCTCTAAACATAGGTAACATCGATTAATTCTAATTTCTCTAGACATGGATTATACTCCTAAAAGTTGCTTGGCTTTTCGACTAGTTCCAACAAGTGTAAAGATGTATATTACACCTTTAGCAATTGACGCAAAGGCTGTCCCCAAACTTCCGCTAGTTCCTGCTGCCACTTTTAACATATCTGTAGTGACTAAACCATTATATACAACAGATACTACAATTAGAATAACTCCGATAAAGGCTGAAGCTGCAAAATATTTCAGGAAGTTAATCGTGACAGTTCGTAAAGAATCCATCATAAAGAAAGCTACCAATAATGGAGCTAAAGCCTTAAGCATATACAAGTCTAAATACCTTAGGAAGATAATAATTCCAAGTATTATATTAGCTATGAATTCAGTTAGTCCACCGACTAGACCAAAAATACTTTTTTCAAACCAACCTTTGACAGCACCTTGCGCATATTGATATTTATCAAGTTGTGAAGGTACTACATGAGCAATTACTTTCACAATAATATTAAGCAATTCCAGAATGGCATCGCAAATTTGAGATGAGGCAGAAATCATGATTAAGGCAAATAAATACTTCATCAAGGCCTCTAGCCAAATCTTTTGGGTTAGCGAACCTCCTCTCGACTTGACCATTTGTGACCACGATGCCATTTCAAACCAGAAAAAAAGACCTAAAAGGATATACCCAATAGGTCTGACTGCATCAGCCATCATATTTACAGCTTGGTTTGTCGCCGAGCTGTAACTGGAAAGAGAACTAGTTAGCTCTCTAATATCTAAATTCATAGGCTACTCCTAAAATTTTATCTGAGATAGTGCTGCAACGATTGCGGCTGCAATCCCCGCAGAAGCTATGGCCAGATATACACCATTAGTCATAGAATCAGACCCATCATCTTGTCTTTGCTTATCTTTGTTCTTTCTTCCTTGAATAAAGTCGACCGCACCAGCCCAGATCCAGAAAAGACCCGTAACTGTTCCAACTCCACCTAGACCAGTAATAATTTTTGTAATGATTTCCATTTGTTTTACCTCTTTTAATTTCTTTTTTTATAACAAAAGGCACTGCAGAGATTTCTACAGTGCCAAACACATTTTTATAATTCATCAAATTCTTCACGATAAATCGTCCGAACAGTAGCTACTAGAAGAGTAAGTACTATCATAATCGGAATCTCAATATGTGGATAGGGAAGGAAATTAGTTCCACCTGCAGGTATTGGAAATTCATGAACTGCGCCATCAATCCAAGCACGTTGAACAAAACCCATAACATGAATTCCGTACCATCGGAAAAAAGCATCTCCTACCGAAGGAGTAATCCAGTGTAAGATATCAATCAAAAGCCAAAAAGGCAAAAACAGAACTAATCCAACACAACATTTAGATACAATCCAAAGTATGACAACTCCAAACGCTGATTTCACAACATTAATACACCAAAGAATGATATAAAAGGGAGCTGTAAAAATCCTAATGATAGCTACCCATAACCAGGAAAAATCACTTCCAAATTTCATAATCCTACTCCTCTACGATTTACCGTTATTATACCATAAAAATAGCTTATTTCAAAGGTTCCTAGAGTATTCTAAGCCTCTTTTTTCTTGCGCTTGCTGTAGAGCAAGCCTGCAGCAGTACCCCCCATTGCCAGACCAGCTAACAACAATTCTGCAGAAGCCTGCTCACCTGTAGATGGCAAGCTTCGTTCTGGTTGTTGCGGATGTTCTTCAGGAGTTTTTGGTTCTTCTGGAGTATGAGTCACAACCGTATTAGAAACAACTTCCACACCATTAACTGTATGAGAGTAAGTATTTTCTACTGTTCCTGACTGAATACGTGTCATTTGTAGATATGCTTCTGCTTGAAACTCTAATGTTTCTAAAATTGACTTCAAGAAAGCATCATCAAAGCTAATATCTACTTTACCTTTAGCCTTGTCTACTACTTGACTTGTGAACTTAGTTAATTCATCACCAGCTTTGAATTTTTGACCATCACTTGTTTCAAAATCTACAGTCGCAAACACTTGATAGATACTCTGATAATCATCATGTGTTTCATCATAGTCATCTCTAAACTTATATTCAAATAACTGTTCTGAGCGATCTTTTGGTATCAAGGAACCAACTAATTTATAATTAAACGTTTGATTCAACCTGACATCTTTGCCATCTAAACTTTCTTTACTTAGATGGTCAATCACCACATCTTTCTTAGGTTCAATCTTCGGAACATTATTGACTACAGTTTCAGTTACATAAGCTATACCAAAATCAACTTGATAAGCTGTATTCTCATACTTACCACCTGTTTGACCCAATTCCTTCTTGACAGTCATTGGGTTGGTAATAGTCAGAACTTCTCCAGTTTGAACGTAGGTCTTGTAGTATTCCTCTTGATTCTCCGCCTTGAATACTTGAATCGCTCCTTTTGGGATAAATCCTTGTTTTTTCAAAGATTCTTGAACTCCTACTGGAGCTTTGTCTAGACTTTCATATATAGTAGCTCTCAACCCTTTAACCACTTGCCCTTTAGAATCCGTTACTTGAACACCGTCTTGATTGATGGTAACAGCTTCTTCTGGGTAATCATCAACGATATAGAACCCTTTACCAATACGGTCTTTATCTGCTTCAATGCCCTTGTATTGGCTATAATCTGCCGTTACCTTGTAGTAGTTGACAGAGCCTGCCAAGACTTGTTTCCCATCGATGTTAACACCTTCCTTGTTAAGATTCTTTTTGGTTGGTTTAACAGTAGGAACATTATTTACAACTGTATCAGTTTTATATCCGTTACCGAAATCAACTTGGTAAGCTGTATTCTCAAATGATTTTCCTGTATTTCGCAGTTCTTCCTTAGTTACCATTGGATCAATAATTGTAACAGATTTTCCTGCTTTGATATATTGCTTAAAATAAGCTTCCGGATCATCCACTAAAAATACTTGGAAAGCTCCCTTAGGCTTAATCTCAGAACTATCTAGAAAGGCTTTAACCTTATCATTATCAACAGCTTCAATAGAATCATACTGATACACTGAAATACCAGAAACTTCTTTTCCTTCACTATCAATATAACGAATATCTGATTTATTAATAGTTACTGCCTCTTCTGGATAATCATCAATCGCACCAAAGCCTTTTAGAATAGCAGATGGATCTGCCTTTATCCCTTTATACTGATCATAATCCAAGGTTATATGGTAGTAATTCGTTGAACCAGCTAGAACTGTCTTTCCATCAATGATAACACCATCCTTGTTATGATTGTGTTTGAGAGGTTTGATTAAGTTGTTATTCGGATTGTCTGGATCATTCGGTTTACCTGGTGTTGTTACCTTAACAATATTTGAATAAGACTCAAACTCATTGTTTAAATTCAAACGGAAGTTATTCTTATAGGTTGCACCATCATTCGTTACTGTACCATACACTTTAAGAACAGGTGCGGTAAATACTTTAGTTAAATCCAAATTAACTTTAGCTAAACCTTCAGATTTCAATAACCCTTTTAACTGATGTTTAGCTTTATCATAAGTTATTGTAAAATCTGAGTTTTGAGCTACAGTTTTTGCTAAATCTAAACGATATCCTTGAGGTAAGTTGTCTGTTAGTTCGTAAATTGTAGTTTCTTCTCTGTTTGCTGCAAGAGGTTTAGTTTTCAAGTCCCAAACAACTTCTGATAACTTGGGTACTGACGAATTATTCACATTTGTACCTGCAGAGTTCTTAACTAACTTTTCTACAGTAGGCGTAGTTTTCAAGCGAGTGTATGTAACCTTAATTTCTCTCGGCGCGACCTCATTTGGCACAGGCTTTAAGTCCGGTGTAGGAGGTTCACTCGGAATAGGAACGTGAGGTTTATCTGGTTCATCTTTTGGCGAGGCTAATAAAGGTTTCTCCTTAGGAGGTGTCAATGGAGTCTTGTCCTTCTCCTTATACTCTGGTTCATCTGGTCTTGGGTTTGTAAATTCGTCTGGTTTAGGAGGTTCTTTTGGCAAAGGAACCTCACCTGTATCAGATACTGGTGGAATTTCTGGTAATAACGACTTAGGTGTAGGTTTCTCAATAGTATCCTTATTCTTTTGAATTAAGCTTGGTTGAATTGGTATTTTTAGCGGAGACGGTGGAACTAACTGATTAACCACAGAACGACCACCCCAAACCTGGAAGGTGTAACCAGCTGCGAAGATTTCATCATCGTTATCATCTTGTTGCCCGTTAGCTCTACGCTCATCATTCCAATACTTACGGTAAGAAGCTGATTGTGATTCTGTGTATGTATGTAAAGGTTTATCTCCGCGCGCTAAGTAAGTTAAGTGTTGAATAGAACCGTGACCTGCACTTACAATTGTGCCTTCTGGAGTTGCTCTGTAATCATCTACATCGATATAATCAGGATCGCCAATTTTATAACGTTCCAACCCACTTGGATCATTATGTTTGTAAACACCATCAGTTTTTACACCCATCCAATGTGTTTGTCCATTGACTGTAGTTTCCTTAATCAGAGAATCCGTTGGGTTGATTACAACACCTACCACATTGTCCCCATAAGTATGTCGCACTGCCTGTGCGTAATCTAAATCAGAGTAAATAGTAATAAGCCCTAAATCAATAGCTTTACCTGACTTCTCATCAAAGTAATGAATATCCCATTCAACATTAAGATAATTATAAGGGTTAAAATTTACAGATGAAACATCCTTGTCGTTTGTAACCTTATTCCACCAAACATTCAAACGAGTATATGTTGAAGGATTACCTGCAATTTTATGCTCAGGGACAGGAGTGTTGCGCGCTACAAACTTAGCAGAAATTGTTTTGCCTGTTTTAGTTTTACCGATGTCGTGTAAGGTGAATGTTGAACCTTGTTTGATTCCTGTGATTACAGAACCACCATAAGTTCCTTTAGAATCAGAATGACCATAGAAATCTTTATTCTCTAATCTATCGTGTTGCAAATCCTTATCTAAACTCATAGTTGTATTAACATTTGCACCCAAAGAACCATCTACTACCTCAAGATTAGGAACACTTGAATCAAAAACCGCAGTCAGCCTAGAGTAATATTCTAATGAACCACGCTTCGATTCATCAAATTCACCATAAATAGTAACACCATTCGCACTACCTTGAACTCTCTGAGTTCTCAATGCAGCTAACTTACGGTTATAGTCAGCTAAATCACTTTCGTATTGAGCATGAGCAGTTTGATACCTCAATAATGCTTTATTGTACTCATCTTGTGATTTTGCATTATCTTTATCAATCTGCTCATTTTTAAGTTTTAAATCAGCTAAAGCTTTTTCATAAGCGTCTAAAGCAGTTTTATTAGCCTGAAGAATAGCTTCATTTTCTTTCCTACGAGCTTCTACTGCTTTTGCATAAGCATCTTTATCTGAAAGATTCTTCTTAGCAATTTCTTCGTTTTTACGCTTTGCTTCAGCTAAGTCCTTCTGATACTGAGCCAACTGCTCTTTATACTTCGTTAAATCAGCATCAGACTTACTTTTTTCAACAGTCCATGTTTTTAAAGCTTCTTCGTAAGCTTTCTTAGCCTCTGCGTTTTCTTTATCAATCTCAGCATTTTTCTTTGTTTGATCAGCTAAAGCCTTCTCATAGTTAGACTTGGCAAGCGCATTTTCTTGTTTAATACGCTCATTCTCTTTAGCTACACGCTCTTTTTCAGCTTTTAAACGCTCATTCTTTTCTTGATTTTCTTTATCAATCTGAGCATTTTTAGTAGTAGCGTCTGCTAAATCTTTATCATACTGAGCTTTGGCTTTGTTATAAGAGTCTTGCTTTTCATTGTTCTCAGCAGTAATAGTTTTAATCTCTTCTTTACGAGTTTCTACTTCCTCTTTGTACTTCTTAGACTCATCTACAACAGTAGTCGCTTGTTTTTCATAAGTAGACTCAATTTCAGCAGTTTTCTTAGCTAACACATCAGGATTAGTCACCAAACCACCATCAACTTCAGTTTCTTTTACAATTAAACCTGCTTCTTTAGCAGCCGATACCGCAGACTCTACTTTTTCTCGGTTAACAGTAACTTCAACAGAGCCTGTTGATTTTTCTGCACTACCTTGGTCTTTTGTAGAATCCACCGTTGGGGCATCTTGTAAACTTTTCGCATTTGTAGCAGGATTTGGATTTACTCGTTCATCTGCTCTAACTGGACTAGTCATCAATCCTAAGGCAGCTAGACCAAGAATTACTCCACACGTTCCCCAACGTCTTGTTTTTCGGATTGATCCGAATGCTCTTGTTTCATTATTGAATTTCATGATTTCTCCTTTAACTCTTAATATAGTATTCAATATTATTCACTTACGATATAATTTGAAGGAGCTCTCGCCCTAAAATGTATAATTTTCATTTCTTTCTCCAATCAAAAAGTCACCAAGAAACCTTGATGACTTTACTTAATTTAATTTAATTTTCCTTAGATTCTCGTTTGATTTTCAACAAACTTAAAAGTGAAATAGTTAACATTCCAAAGAACCAAAGACTGGATGATTTTTCCCCCGTCTTAGGTAATTCATATCTTGCAGCAGGTGCTTGATAGACTGGATCTTTGACTTTTGCAACTTGTTCGTGCACATACTTCGCAGTCTTACCATTTTGAACTACTGTATTAGAATGAGTTCCATCTTGTTCAATACTTGCTTGCTGAACTGTCAACTCTTTTTGATTCTTAATTTCTTGCTGTGCTTCCAGATAATCACGATAAGCCGACAACAACTCTTTATGAGCCTCTAATACCTTTCTTTGTTCTACTTTTGCAGCTTCTAGTTTTGCTAGTGCTAACTCAAGAGCTGATCTCTTTTCTTTCAAAACTTCTTGAGCAGCTTCAAGATTCAGTTTTGCCTTTTTTAAGAGTTGTGGGGCATTTTGCAAAACTTCCACTCGCTCTTTTGATGCCTTCAAGGCTTCAGTTGATTCTGAAAGTAAGGCTTGACGACTGAGGACAAGTTCTTTAATTCGAGCAACTTCACCTTGTTTAGCAATCAATGCATCTTTCTCAGCAGTCAAAGCTTCATTCAGCGATTTCCATTCAGTTTGTTTTTCAGCTAGTTTATCTTTAGCTAATGCAAGTACTTCACGTTTGTTTTGCACGTCTGCATTCAACTGTTCCAAAGCCTCTTGCGCTTGTTTGTTTTCTAAACTAGCTTTTTCAAGATTTGCTTCCGCCTGCTTTAACTTAGCTTCTGCTTCAGGAGTTTTTAAAGCAATATTCTGAATATCATTACGATTAGTCACTGCATTTTGCGCAGTAACTTCTGCTTGAGTATATTCTGTCTGTGCTTGTTCTTTTCTAGCTTGTGCATCCTTACGATTCGTTTCCGCAGTATCATAAGTATCCTGAGCCTGTGCCACAGAATTTCTAGCTACTTGAATTCTTTCCTGAAGACTAGCTAGATTGTTCTTAGTATCAATTTTAACATTTTGATGGAAACCATTTTTCAGCAAATCAATTGTTTTAGAATCTGTTCCAACATAGTGCATCGCAATCAAACCAAGATCTGTCTTTCGGGTTGCTACACCAATATACTGCATCGTAACCGACTCACGATCAAGTCCTGCAAAGTTTAAAGCATGGCCCCAATTAGCATGCTTATCATAAAACAGCATCATAATCACGTTTTCGTATGCCTGTTGTTTCAGATCAGCTAATGTTACTACATTACCTGCACTTTGAAAGCCTATGTTTTCAGCAAGCAGACCTTGATTACCTTGATTTAAACCAACTTCTTTCGCAACAGTGTTCAAAGCATCTAGGTCATGCCCGTACTGATTAGTTGATAGCTGAGTTGCTTTCTGTGCCACTTTCTGCATATCTCGATTCACTAAAACTGGAATATCATCTGTTCCCATCAATCGACGGAAATCATTAATCAAATGTGCATTGAAAATGGCAAGTTCATCTTGAACTTCAGCAGATAAATGATTGACATCAGCAATCACAGTCTTTTTATCTACTTCACTGGGTTTAAATGGAGAGTTTGTATTACCGTAATAAGTCTCACCACCATCTGGAGAGCTAAATCCAGCAGCAGTCATTCCTTTCTTGGCAATTTCATGTAATTTATTTGAATTTTCTTCAGTCGGGTTATTGAAGTAAGCCTTTAAAGCTTCAGCATAGCCAGCAGGATAAGTGATAGAGGTTGTTGTCAAACTATCCAGAATACTTTGAGCCTTAGATAGATTTTCTTTAGCTACTCGATACTGATTTTCAGAGTTAGTAGCTTTAGTAATCGCTTGATCTAACTCCTGCGCTTTCACAAACCTAGTTCTTTCTGTACTCGTTACCTCTGCTTCTGCCTGTTTCAGTTTAGAAGCACGTTGGTCATCCGCTTTTTTAGCAGTCACCAAATCTTCTCGAGCTTGTGATGCAACTTTTTCGCTCATTTCTAAGTTTCGCTTAGCTGCTTCAGCATTAGCAACAATGCCTGAAACTCCAGTGCCGTCTAAAATAGCTTGTTTTTCAGCTACAATTTGTTTTGCATCTGTAACTTCTTTTGTTTTGTCAACAAGTTTTCTAGTAGCTTCTTTGACATTTGCTTCCTGATCATTAACATTCTTTTCAGCTAGCTTTTGTTCCTCTCCAGCAGAGGTCAGTTCTTCTTTAGCCTTCTTCTCAGCAGCCTCTTTTACAGAGACATCTTCTTTTGCATCTTGGATATTTTTAGGAGTAGCTTCCTTGACAGCTTTCTCCGCTTGAGTAACAGCTTCTGTAGTTTCTCCAACTACTTTCTCTGCATCTTTTACCTCGTTTTGATTAGATTTTACAATCTCCTCCTGGTTTTTTACAACTGCGTTTGCCTGATCCACATTTGCTTGGGAGATAGCAACATCAGTTTCTGTAACTGTTTTTTGAGTTACTGTCTTCTGTTGGTTCTCTGAAATTTGGTCTGAAGGTTTTACCTCTTCTGCAGTAACTTGCGTCGTTACTCCAACACTTGCAGTTGCGATAACACTAGCCAACATAACTTTCTTAACTTCATTCATGATTTCCATTTGATTTCTCCTTTTTGTTTAAAAACGTTCTTAAAATATTTATTTTATGCTTTTATTTTACTATTTTTAGAGTTTTTTATCAATTTTTTTCTTGATTTTCATTCATCTATCCGCTTAATCAAAGATAGGATATTTAGAACATATCAAATCTCCTCTCCTTGATGAAACAGATAGATGAGGACTCTATCTGTTAAATTTTACCGCTAGGTCGGTGATAACCTTTACCGGTTAGCTGTAAGATTGATTTATTTCCTTGTTTAATTCGTCTGGCAACTAAAATGTCTCCACGTTTAATGGTGCGTATATCTCTATAGATTTTAGAGTAATCTGCAATCATTTCAACGGTTTGAAGTTTTCCTGCCACATATCCTGTTTTAGGAATAAGACCATACTTACTAGTTAATTTCATTTCTTCACCACTTGCAAGCCGTGCAGTTGCATCACCTTGCAAACCTAGTCGTCTTAAGTCAGTGAGTGTAACCTCACTAGTTGATTTTATTTGATTCATATTGTCCTCCTTTTTGAATCAAAGACTGATTTACAGCCATGCCGAGTTGATGCCGTACATCTCTACTGTGTTTTTTACGCACGATTTATAGTTTAGAAATCGCAAACTCTTTCGTCTTACGGGACAAGTCAACCGTGACTTTACATCATGCAGTCAGCACTAGATATACTTTCTAGATACACACCGCCCCTATTCTTCTTTTTATGCCTAGACTGCGCTAATCAGGACAGTGGAGATATTCAATTTTCAAAGAACAAAAGTAGTTTCATGACTTGCTCAGGTCAAGTATTTTACAAATATGGAACTATCTTAATTCCAGAAAGTCAACCATCTTTCTCTTAACATGTTGCGATATCTTTAGACAACTCAGCTAAATAGTGATTCAGTTTCGTCTCCGACAGTTTATCTGGATAATAGTATGCAATCAGACTAGGGCACTCATTAGGGAATTTTCTAGCGTGCTCACTTTGTCCTGATACCTCAAGGAAACCATTTTCTTTTTCAATGAGCAAAGCCATCTTCCAAAAATGAATCATCATTTTGTAGAAGTACGCTGGAACATTCTGTATTGATTTTCCTTCAACCTCTCCTGTTTTGATTTTGAAAATCAATTTATCAAGCTCACGTTCAAGATCCTGCAGCCACATCTCTCCATAAATTTCCTGATTAGCTAAGAGGTTGTTGTAATTCTTCTCAACTTGACGTTTCGATTGATAGATTTTATTTTCAAGAATTTTTGCATCTTTTCCAAATAAACTGAGTTTCTGAACTAGTTGAGGAGAAAGGAAACCATGTTGCCCCATTTTAAATGCTTCAGAGATTGATAAATCAGATAAAGATGACTCGCAATCGTATCGATTAGTATCGTTAGATAATTCAGTCTCGTTATTCTCAGTATCATTAGCGTGTCGTTTCGAAATTTTTTGACATGTCGTTCTAACATTTCCTTGATTTTTTTGGAAGTGTCGTTTTGACATTTCCGCCATTTCCGATGGGTTGGAGTGAATTTCTTCAGCAGGGAAAACTTGATAGTCAATATTGCCCAAGTACAGTAGATTAGGCTTATTCAAACCTTGTCGAACCTCTTCTAAGAGGCCATATTCCTGGAGCTCTTTTTTTAGTTTAATAACTTTTTTATTACCATAGCCTAAAATTTCTTGAAGTTCAGTAATTGTATAAATCAGATAGACATCTCCATTTTTATCAATCCAGTTATTTCTAAGAGATAGTTCAAAACGGTCTTTCAAGATAGCGTATGTAAATTTAGCATCTGTACTCATCGGTTTATAAAGTGGCGATTCAACAAATATTTTTGGTATTCTATAAAATCTTTCACTTGATTGAATCTGGCTTGCAGAAATTCGCTTCATACTAAACACCTACTTTCAACAAAAACTGACCAGTATCAGAAAACTGAAACAAACCAAATTCCTCTAGCTCTTTCAAAATTAAATGTGCTCTCGTTCTTGTCATATTTTGTGACTTCATAATTTCTTTCAATACTAGGTCACGTGATTGTTGCGCTTGTCTTGTCATTGGGTTATCCTTTCTTATCACCAGCTGATGGTGATTTATTCACAGCTATATCATAATGTATAATGAGAAATTCTATTTTAAAGGGACAATCAATAAATTATCGAACTATTTCCTTTATCTGTTTGATAATATCTCTTTCCTTTTTATCAAGTTCTATGTATTCCTGTAGAAGTTTTGCCCTTTTTTCACTGATAGAATAAAGTTCTTTAATTAACTCTATCGATATTGTTGCGTTTGGTTTATTAGCCGTAAAGTTCTCTTCATAACCGAGGAGATATGGGATAGATACTCCAAAATATTCTGATAGTAGTTGCGCATTTTTTGCATTCGGACTTCTACTTCCTTGGTTGTAATTTCCAAGTGTAGAGTATCCTATACCAGTTGTCTCACTTATTTCTTTAAGAGATAATTTACTGTTTTTAACAAGTGACTGGAGTGGAGTCATCTTTTTACTTCCATCAATACTAGGAGCATCATCAATCCCCATCAAATAAGCAACCGAGACACCGAAATACTTAGCAAGTATCTCTGCATTATTTTTTTTAGGAGTACGCTGATTTTTTTTGTACCCAGAAAGTGTAGTTATAGGTATACCCGTATTTTTACTAACCTCTTTCAAAGTAACCCCATGATCCTCCATAAGTTTTTCCAGTCTGTTAGGTGGTTTCCTAAAAAGTAAATCATTGTTATCCATTTTCTACCTCCACTACTATTCTAACAACAGTGTTTTCTGTTAATAATCAAATCCCAGCTAATTTTCAATCAATATTGGATAAGATGAGTACAAATCCCGATTTATCCTCTTGGAAAACTGCTGTAAATAGTTTTTTCAGTAGCTTAATACCAAAAGCTTTCGAACTTTTATCGAATTATCCTAGCTATAATATAGTTCTTACCGCTTTCTATATCATTTTAGTCCTATCAACCATTCTTAGTCCTTTGTTGATTGGATTTAATGCATTCTTTAAGAAATCTATTAAGAACTCTCTCACTTATGTATTCACTATCGCCTATTGGATTTTTTTCTTTGTTTTAAAAATGATTCAATAACCGTACAGCAATAAATTAAGGCAGTTACAGTTAAACTAATTAGTATTAAGGACAATAAAGTTTGACCTCCACCTACCAACCTAATCATAAACAAAGCGTAACCTAAAAAAGTATACATGGTCACTTTAGTAAATATTTTTACTAATGGTTTCATTTGTTTCCTCCTTAACCTGGTTAGATGCCAGTTTTTTTGATATTAACAAAATGTAGAATTAAGATATATCATTTGTTTTCCTACACATACCCCATCAATTCTGGATTAAACTCTAGAGTCAACCACAAGTCTTCATCCTGAGTCAATTGGCTAGATTGTCCCCATGTTCCGTCTCTTGCTCTTCTGTAGTAAGGATATTTGCCATGTTTATTTCTAGGATACAATTCATGAATAACATTATCTTTAATAACTTCCCAAAGTAGACTAGACGGCTTATAATAATACCCGTTTCTAAGCCAAACCCTATTGAGGTCATCGTATGGAGATACCTTTTCTTCAGAATTTCCTTCAGGGATACAATCAACCATATTTTCATTCTTATCAAGATCTATTACATCGAAAATTTCTAACGAATCAATATCCATAACAATTTCAATATTATCTGACATTTTTTCTCCTAAAATACAAAAAAGAACTAACGGAATTTTCCGTTAGCTCAATATTTTCTATTTACCTCAAAACACTAGACACTTACTAAGCTTTATTTTCACTGCCAGAGAGATTGAGAAGGAGGGTAAAGGTGCTTCCTATACCGTACTGGCTAGTAACGGTGATTTCCCCACCCAATTGATGGGCCAATTCACGCGCAATCGCAAGTCCTAATCCATGACCACCTGTTTTCATATTACGCGAAGTTTCGACACGATAAAGGCGTTTGAAAATATTTTCCAAGTCCTCTGGGGCAATGCCCTGCCCCTCATCAGTCACACTGATTGAAAGCTGGTTATTCTCCACCTTAGCCACCACTTCCAGCTTGGTTCCTGGAGCTGAGTATTTAAAAGCGTTATTGACCAGATTTACCAAGATACGAGAAAGTTTGGCATAATCTCCCTCAATACGGGCAGACTCAGGGATTACCTGCAAGTGAACATCTCGCTCCTCCTGTTCAATCAAGAACTGAAATTCACTCATGCACTCAATCAAGAGCTGGTCCAGAAAAATGCTGTCTTTGCTGGTCGTTTCGACCTGATTTCTAGCTGTGTTTAGGGTCAAAAAATTCAACTCCTCAACCAGTTTATTGAGTCTTTCAGTCTGGCGCCCAATAGTTGCTAGATAATGGTCCTGTTCTCCTTCCTTGATAACCCCATCCAAAATCCCTTCTACCGTCGCTTGGATCGAAGTGATGGGGGTCTTGATATCATGCGAAAGTTGAGCAATCATCAAGCCCTTTTCTCGCTCGCTTTCTTCCAAGGAATCAAAGGTCGCCTGCAAATCATGGGACATCTCATTGAAAGCTTGGCCTAATTGCTGAAATTCTACAGGGCCTTGAACCTCCAGATTTGATGGAAAGTCCTTGTCCGCTACCCGCTTAGCATGTTCCTTGAGTTTGCCCAACGAAGTAAAGACCGGCGATAGGAGAAAGAGACTAATCCCAGCACCGATAAAACTAGCCACAAGAGTCATACCCACTAGGAAATAAATTTCTCTTTCTTCAATTAGCATTCGCTGGATAGCCCAAAAAACCACGATAATCGTTAGGAGTGTTGAAATGATATACCCTACTAAAATATAACTTTTTAATTTCATTGACTACCTCGCGCTTTCTCAATTTTGTAGCCCAAGCCCCAGACGGTTTTGATGGTCGGTGTTTCTGCACTAGCATGTTTAGCCAACTCCTGTCGAAGAGCATGAATATGAACATTCAAGGTATTGGTGTCATCCACATAGTCTTCTTGCCAGACCTTTTCATAGAGGTCTGTCTTAGAAAAAACTCGCTCTGGATTGCTGGCTAGAAGCCATAGAAGTTCGAAGGATTTGACGGTCAAATCAAGCGCCACATCTCCGACTTGGACTTCATGACTACCATGATTCATCCATAAATCCCCGAGACTGACGACCTCTGTCTCACCTCCACGATGAAGGCGACGCAAAATATTGTGGACACGCAAAACCAGTTCACGAGGGCTAAAGGGCTTGGCAATAAAGTCATCTGCCCCTAAGCTCAGGCCATAAATCTTGTCCTGCTCGCTGGTCTTAGCCGTGATAAAGAGAAAAGGCTGATCTGGAGATTGATACTGAACCTCACTAATCAAATCATAACCATCCATCCGAGGCATCATGATATCTGTAATAATCAAATCAATTGGTTTTCTCTTGAAGATTTCTAAGGCCTCTACTCCATCATGGGCCACCAAAACCTGATATCCTGCCTGAACTAGATAACGTTGATGAATATCTGTGATTTCTACCTCGTCGTCAACGAGTAAAATTGTCTTTCCCATCTGTCTCTCCTTTGAAAAAAACAGTGCTATACCACAATAGTATAACACTATTTTAATCTCTTTACGAACATTCTAAACGATATCTGGATTTTTCAAATCCTAGATAGAAAGTCTGTAGCTAGACTAGTCATTTTCCTCTTTTTTAGCTTTCAAGCCGAGTCCACCTAGCAGTCCAGCCAAGGCGAGTCCAAAGAATCCAAGAGTAGCCATTGATGTTTGGGCTTCACCAGTATATGGAAGCATGTCTTTTTTGTCTTTCATTTGATCAGCCATCATTGGACTTGATACCTTGTTATTAGATGTCATCTTGCCTTCATCAGACATTTGGCTTGATGCTGCTGGAGTTTGATCTTGACCTTGTTTCATGCTTGGTGTTGCCATAGGCTGGCTAGCATTCATGGTTTTGTCCTGCTCTTTGTTAGGCATCATCTTATCCTGACTAGCAGCTGGCATTTTAGATTTCATCTCATCTTGATTGGCACTAGGCATTTGAGCGTTCATCTTAGACGCATCTTGATGACTATTCATCATTGGAGCCGGCATCGCTGAACCATTAGAAGATGGGGCGAAACCTGACTGCATCGGAGTAAGAGACTGATGTCCATGCAAGTTCACTGTCAATTCTTTAGTCGCTACGAGATTTGTCAAATCAGCCTTGCCATCTTTAGCGCCGTAAACTTTGATGGTAGCTTTATAGCTTTGAGTACCATTTTGTTTTAAGAGGTCAAGCAAATCTTTGTCTGATTTACCTTGAGTACCTGCCAAGTCCACTTCATAGAAGTAAAGGCCTTTGCCTAATTTTTCTACTGGTGGTAGAGCGGGGTTTTTAGCTGAGCCGTTGTCTGACCATGGAGCCTTGTCGGATGCTTTCAAGATAAGGCGTGTTAACATACCGTCACCAGCGAAGAACTCGTATGGGATAACTTGATTGACACCGGCTGTGAACGGACCAGGGAAGTTAGCCTTGTCCAAGTAAGTAGCTGGTACATCCACCGTATCTTTAGTATTGTCGGCTACACCTTTTTGCACTTCAGCTGGGGTGGTCAAGCCATTCAAGTTGACATCCAAATCTTTTGTCGCTACGAGGTTGCTCAAGTCCGCCTTGCCGTCTTTCGCACCGTAAACTTTGATAGTAGCTTTATAGCTTTGAGTGCCGTTTTGTTTTAAGAGGTCAAGAAGCTCTTTATCTGATTTACCTTGAGTACCTGCCAAGTCCACTTCGTAGAAGTAGAGACCTTTGCCCAATTTTTCTACTGGTGGTAGAGCGGGGTTTTTAGCTGAGCCGTTGTCTGACCATGGAGCCTTGTCGGATGCTTTCAAGATAAGGCGAGTCAACATACCGTCACCGGCGAAGAATTCATACGGAATGACTTGGTTGACACCGGCTGTGAATGGACCTGGGAAGTTAGCCTTGTCCAAGTATGTAGCTGGGACATCTACTGTGTCTTTAGTGTTGTCGGCTACGCCTTTTTGCACTTCAGCTGGGGTGGTCAAGCCATTCAAGTTGACATCCAAATCTTTTGTCGCTACGAGGTTGCTCAAGTCCGCCTTGCCGTCTTTCGCACCGTAAACTTTGATAGTAGCTTTATAGCTTTGCGTACCATTTTGTTTTAACAAGTCTAGAAGCTCTTTGTCAGATTTGCCTTGGGTACCAGCCAAGTCTACTTCGTAGAAGTAAAGGCCTTTGCCCAATTTTTCTACTGGTGGGAGAGCAGGATTTTTAGCTGAACCGTTATCTGACCATGGAGCCTTGTCTGAAGCTTTCAAGATAAGGCGAGTCAACATACCGTCACCTGCGAAGAATTCATATGGAATGACTTGGTTGACACCGGCTGTGAATGGGCCTGGGAAGTTAGCTTTGTCCAAGTAAGTAGCTGGAACATATACTGTGTCTTTAGTATTGTCAGCCACACCTTTTTGAACTTCGGCTGGAGTGGTTGCTGGTTGAGCTTCACTTGCTTCACGGTCTTGTCCAATAACTACAGGCGCAGGATTTGTCGCAGGTTTAACCGCATCTTCTGTTTCTTTCTTAGATTCTGGTTTTGCTTGCACTTCTTCTTTTGGCGCTACCACTTGGTCTTTATCAGCTACATTCACTTTTTCTGGAGAGCTTGTAGCATCCAAGCTTGCTTTAGGTGTTGAGTCTACCTGTTCTGAAGGAAGAGCTGTATCGACTGCTTCTTTGAGAAGTTCTGCTGGTAAGTCGCTCTTTTCACTCACCGAAGTCGCGTCTGGCACAACTTGAGCAGGGGTTGGATTGACCACATCGGCACGTACAGAACTTGGCTGACCAACTAGGACAAAAAAGCCACTTGCCACAACAACTGAGGCAACACCGACACTAAGACGGCGAATAGACCAACGAGTATATCTTTGATTTGGATTGAATTTCATAGGATTCTCCTTAGAGTTTTTCTTTATTTGATGACTCTAGTATAATCTCCTAAAATTAAAAAGGATTAAGAAAAAGTTAAAATTTTTCTTAAATCCCTCTTATAAAATACTTATATTAATTAAATCCATAAACAGATTTGGTGATTTGATAGACGACATTGGAAAGTTTGCGGGCTGGCAAGACTGAATGTTTGGTCAAACGACTCAACATAGTCTTACGGATAGTCTGAAAGACCTCTGGATTTTCCTGCTGAATATAGGTCCACAATTGGCGTTTTTTTGCCAGATGCTCCACCGTTCCAGCTCGGTTGAGCAGGGCACTGGAAATCACCGTCGTAATCTCAATATGATTCAGCAGATATTCTCGCATTTTGGGATGGCTCACTTTAGATAAATCAAGCTGGTCTACCAAGAGTCGATTAACCTTTAGTTGCTGGTCAATGCGCTTAATCATCACTTGCTCATTGACAGACTGGTCTTCACGCCCAATCAAATAACGATAGAAATCAACAGGTAGATAGTACATGGTCTTGACCTGCTGAAGGGGGGTAAAGACGAAGAGATTATCGACATAAAAGGTATGCTCAGGCAGTTGGAACTGACTCGCTCGCAACAAATCTGTCCGGTAAATCAGCGAGTGCATCATGATATACTGGCCTTTTGAGAAATTTCCGACCTGGTCCCAGCCAAAAATCTGCTGGACAGGTAAAACTGACTCGTAACTCATACTCTTCTTACGAGACTGACCTTCCTTTTCATAGACAAAATTAGTCACAAAGGCATCAACTTCCTGCCCCTCACTCTCTAGATCCTGCAAGGTTTCAAGAATTTTTAAATAGGCACGAGGGTCTACCCAGTCATCACTATCCACTACTTTAAAATAACGCCCAGACGCCTCCGCTAAGCCACGATTGACCGCACCGCCATGGCCTTTATTTTCCTGATAGATGGCTCTAACGATGCTAGGATACTTGCTGGCTAAACGCTCAGCGATTTCCTGAGTCTGGTCCTGAGACCCATCATTGATAATCAAAATCTCAACTTGCTCACCACCAATCACTAGCGACTCCACACAGTAATGAAGATAGGTTGCGGCATTATAGCTAGGGATGGCGATAGACAATAACTTCATAATCTACTCCTTTAGGGGACTGATTTTTTCTTATACTCAATAAAAATCAAAGAGCAAACTAGGAAACTAGCCGCAGGTTGCTCAAAGCACTGCTTTGAAGTTGCAGATAGAACTGACGAAGTCAGTTACCTATACCTACGGCAAGGCGACGTTGACGTAGTTTGAAGAGATTTTCGAAGAGTATTACTCTCTCTTGTCACTTCTTTCTATTCTACCATAAAGTCCAGTTTTTGAAGGACTTTTACTGGAATACAAGGTGTTCTGCCTCTATTTGCTATCTAGGACATCAAAAAAGAGGGGGTGCTCCCTCCTTACGAATTTAATTCTGCCAAGTCATCTAGATACTGGTTATTAATGACCGCCAAGATATAGGCATCTGCCCTCAAGAGGTCATTAGGGCCAAATTGGACATCCAGCGGTGAATTTTCCTGTTCACGAAATCCTAGGACATTGAGGTTGTATTTGCCACGCAAATCTAGCTGGCTCAGGCTTTGACCTGCCCAAACACTCGGAATTTTCATCTCTACGATAGACACATTTTTATCCAACTGAAAGACATCAACATTATTATGAAAGAGAATGGTCTGCGCTAGAGACTGCCCCATTTCATATTCTGGCGAGATCACCGAGTCGGCACCAATTTTTTCCAGCACCTTCTTAGCTGTCTGGCTTTTGACCTTGGCAATAACCCTTGGTACACCTAGACTCTTACAATGCATAACTGCAAGCACACTAGACTCCAGATTTTCCCCTGTTGCGACTACAACCGTATCACAGGTATCAATTCCTGCGGTTCTGAGGAGCTCCTCATCTGTAATATCGCCCACAACTCCACGCGCCAAAACAGGCTCAAATTGATTGATACGCTCGGCGTGGTCGTCAATGGCAATAATATTCATATCTTGCTTGGCTAGGGCTGTCAGGACACTACTCCCGAAAATCCCCAAACCTAAAATTCCAATCGTACGATCTGACATCATTCTTCCTTTCTTATCCAATACTAATATCTGCTTTCATATACTGAATCAAATCTTTCTTATCAGGCTGGTAATCCGCTAGACTAACCAGCAAGGTCAAGGGACCGATACGGCCAATAAACATGAGCACCATGACAATGCTGAGAGCTAGCTTGCCCAGTTCTGGCGTCAGATTTGCCGTTACCCCAACTGTCGCAAGAGCTGAAATGGTCTCAAACATGAGGTAGATAAATCGCGGTGTTCCTTCTGCCGTAATTCCCAACAACATCAAGCCCAACAAGAAGGTCATCAAAAAGATAATGAAGACACTAAAGGATTTTTGGACTGTTCGAGCCTCAATGGTTCTCTGCGCAACATTAGCATGAGGTAAGCCCAGCAATTCACTACGCGCAAAGACCAATAAGACAAAGAAAGTCGTAATCTTGAGCCCCCCAGCCGTTCCTCCAGGCGCTCCTCCGAGAAACATCTGTAGGATATAGATAAACAAGGTCACAGGCCGAGCTTGAGTATAGTCAATAGAAGCAAAACCGGCCGTTCTCATGCTGACGGTTTGGAAAAAGCTAACCAGCACTTTCTCTGGGACACTGAGATTGCCAATCGTTCCAGGATTGTACCACTCCGTAAAGAGTGTGGATACTGTCCCAAACAGCAAAATCCCTGCAGTCAAGAAGAGGACTAGCTTGGTGTGGAAACGTAGACGGCGCTTTTTCTTCTTGTCAAACTGGGTTGCCAAGTCAAACCAGACCATAAATCCCAGACCACCCGTGATAATCAAGCCAGCAATGACCAGATTGATCAAGGGATCCGTCTGAAAAGCCACTAAACTGCTACTGCCGAAATTATCAAAACCAGCATTACAAAAGGCTGAAATAGCTAAGAAGATAGAGGTAAAAATACCCCGTCCCCAGCCAAACTCAGGAATAAAACGAAAACTTAGCAGGAAGGCACCCAAGCCCTCCACCAGAAAAGTCGTCAAAAAGATGGAGCGCATAAAGGCCTTCAGCGACCGAGTCTCCCCGTAACTGAAGCTCTCCTGAATGGTTTCACGACTGCGAAGACTGAGCTTTTGCTTCCCCTGAATATAAAAGACCCCGATAAAAGTCATGAGCCCCAAACCACCAATCTGTATCAAGAGCATACAAATCAACTGCCCCCAGACATTATAGGTCGTAGCCACTGGTTGCGTAAAAAGGCCAGTCACACAGACCATGGACACCGTCGTAAAAAGATGGTCAAAATAAGTGGCTTGAGAACCACTTACCTGAACAAAAGGTAAGCTCAAAAGGAGAGAGCCTACCAAAATAACTCCAGCGAAACTTAAAAAAATCCGACGTGCTGGCGAAAGTCCACCAAAGACTCTTTCAAGTTTTTTCACAAATAATTTGAATAACATACATCCATTGTACCATAAAAAGAAGGAGAGTAGCTAGATCTGAAAGGCAATTTCAAGGCAGAGTTCCAAGGCCTTTTCGAAAGCTTCTGAACCCCAGTCACGACTGTCGTACTGGTCCAAGTCCGCTAGAGAATCAGCTGTAAACAACAACTCTCCCCAGAGGACCCCACGCAATTGCGCTACTGCCGCAAGTGCAGAACACTCCATCTCCACAACAGCACAGCCCTCTTCCTTGCGATAAGCCACCTTTTCAGCCGTTTCTCGGTAAAAACCATCTGTCGTCCAGGTCATGACTTCTTCATAGGGAATCCCTCTGACTTCCAAAACTCGCTCAATAGCAGCAATAGCCTCTGCCTGAATTTCCATATAACGAGAAGCTGCCACATAGTGATAACTAGCTCCTTCATCTCGCAGAGCGCGAACAGGGACTAGAAAGGCGTTTTCTTCTATATCAGCTAGCACACCACAGGTTCCAGTGGAAATAATCTGCTCCACACCATAGCCAATCAACCAATCCATAAACTGGGTTGCTGGAGCGGAGCCGACAGGTGCCTGAGCCAGACAAATTCCCTCGCCCTTGTAGTTAACGACATAGACTGGATAGGTCTTGGTGGCTGAAACGAATTCGCCGACACAGTCCGCCCCTACTTCTCTCGCATAACGGTCAATCTCCTCACCTAAAAAAGCATAGACACACTTCTTGGGCAAGTGCAAGTCCAGCCCCTCGTGATCAGGCATGATGACCGCCTGAGGATTGTCATCAAACTCTAAAATAGGAATCGCATGTTTTTGAATCATAACTCACCTCCTCTAATTTTGTACTATTGTATCAAAAGCTGACCGAGTGTCAAGGAATTCTCTTTAGCAAGCCAGAAATCTCCTCTTCCATACACTTGAGAAATCGTTGCACCGCTGGAGAAGTCGGTTTCTGTTTTGGCAAAGCGATTGAGGACTTATGAAGAATACAAAATCCAACAACAAAAAAGACATGAATCTGAAATAAGCAGAACATGTCTTTTTTAGCTTGTTTGAAAGTCAAGTAAATAAATCTTAGCTCTTCTAGAACTCCCTTATTTCCACAAACCACCTAAAATCTGTTTTTCTAATAAGTCTAGGTCCTCTTCCTTTATTTCTCCGTTGTCGCTAACGATATAAAGTTGAGCGAAGTAAGCCAACAATGGACCAACACAAATACGAACCATTTGAGGAATCGTTAACTCTGGATTTACACGTGGATCTGCTAGCAATTCTTTATGAAGCACTCGAAGTTTATCTTGAATAGCATTCCAGATAAAAATCTGTTCATTTTTTAGTTTCTTATTTGAAAAACTCTCCTGCAGAATGATTTTCATCAAAGCACGATTTTTTTTGAGATAGCTCATACGATCGTGGACGAGATAACGAACCCTCTCTTCTGTCGTTTCAAAAGCTAAGAGTTCCTCAACAAAACTACTGAAAATGCCTGGGACTACAGGATGTAAAATAGCCGTCAGTAGATCATCCTTCGTCTTAAAATACTTAAACAAAGTTGCCTGGCTTAGTCCAGCACGCTCAGCTATGTGAAGAGTTGAGGTCCCATGGTAACTCCTAGTTGATATGAGATCCACTGCTGCCTGCATGATTTTTTTCTTTCCTTGAGGGTAATTCGCTTCTTCTAAGTAATCTTCAAACGATTCAAAAACAGTCTTATCCATCTAATCTTCACACCTTTTTAGCATTATTTATGTTGATTTCTAAACTTTACGATAACGACGCAATCCAACAATATTGAGAATTGTTAAAATGATCAAGAAAATCATTAAAACACCAAGATTTGGCAAAATATCACCAAGATTGTGTCCGTAAAGAATAATCTGGCTTATTGCATCACCAGAATAGGTTAATGGCAAAAATTTCCCCACAGTTGGAGCCCATGCTCCCATGAATGACAATGGAATAATCCCTGAGAAAAAGAGTTGAGGCATAATCACGAGAGGAATAAATTGCATCATTTGAAATTCTGATTTTGCTAGAGTAGACAAGAGAATTCCAAAAGCTAGTGCTACAAGAGCCAGTACCACATTAACTATTATAACATTTAAAATATTTCCTACAACTTCTACATCTAGTAGCCAAATTGCTGCTAAGACGACAACTGCCGTTTGAAAAATCGCAATAATACCGTAAGACAACATATAGCCATAGACAATTTCAGAACGTTTCACTGGGGTTGCTAACAAGCGGTCCAAGGTTCCACTTGTGCGCTCTTTCAAAAGTGCCATACCAGAAATCAAAAAGACAAAGAAGAAGACCACAAAGCCAATTAAAATTGGAATCATACGTGCAAAGAATCCAGTATTTTTATCTCCATATTGGTAAGATTCTTTGATTTCAGGCGCCTTTGCATCTAATTTCAATTGTGGAAGAGCTTGTTTGATACGAGATAGTAACTGATCGGTGCCTTCACTGACGATACTTGTTCGTAACACTTGTCGTATCATAGATGTCTTGGAGGCATCTGTATTTGCGTAGTCGACCTGATACTCACCGTCTTTATAAGAAATCACAGCATCGACTTTTTCATTTGCTAGCGCTTCTTTGGCCTGATCTAAGTCTTGATAAGTCTCGATGTCCACATGATCAAGCTCATCCATTTTCGTTATCAAACCAGTTGGTAGATCTTGTGTCGCTAACTTGACATTCACGGTTGTACTAGCTGAAAACATGAGGTTCATCAGCCACATAATAAATACCGGCGCTACAAACATCATAGCCAAGGTTCGTTTGTCACGAAGCAATTCTTTGATAACTTTTTTAGCAATAGCAATGGTTCTCATCTTACTCTCCTTCTGCTTTCAAAAATACTTCTTCAATACTTGAAACTTGATAACTTTCTTTTAAGTGTTGCGGTGTATCAAAAGCAATGATTTTTCCACCTAATAATAAGCCGACCTTATCCGTTAACTCTGCTTCATCCATAACATGGGTAGTAACTAATATCCCAACCCCATTGTCTCTAAGCGCGAATAATTCTTTCCAGATTTTCTTCCGAAGAGAAGGGTCGATTCCAACTGTCGGTTCGTCCAAAATCAAGAGCTGAGGATTCCCCAGAAGCGCGATGGCTAAAGACAAGCGTCGCTTCATTCCTCCAGAATAACCGAATACCGTTTTATTCAAATGCTCTGTCAGATCCACAACTTGAGCCACATGGGCAATTTCAGCTGTCAGATCTCTTTTGGATAGCCCTTTTAGCTGACCAAAAAATTCCAGATTTTCTTGACCTGACAAAGCCTCATATAAGGCATCTGACTGGGCCATATAACCAATATCTCCTAAAATATGACGATTGGGCATAGTATGATCCAATACCAAAGCAACCCCTCCGTTAGCTTTTTCCATCCCTAACATAGTCTTAATCATAGTCGATTTACCAGCACCAGACGGACCTATTAAGCCTATAATTTCTCCCGGCTGCAATTCAAAGCTGACATGATTCAAAACCATTTGACGACAAAAAGACTTATCCAAATCTTGTAAATGTAGCAATTTTTTCATATGCTTCCTCCTAGGTGAGTGTTTACTCACTTACTGAATATAGGCCTATTATAGTGAGTGTTTACTCACTTGTCAAGAAAAAAGTTGAAATTCTTTAAAAAATAAAGCACCAGATTCGTATCTGATGTTTATAATGCACATGTCTTATTTCTAAAAATGTTTTTGAACTTCCTCTCTATACTCCGAAATGGTCTTTTCTGTCCACTTTTTAAAGGCCTATTTTCCCTCTACTTTTCTCGGCTAATCCAACCATCGTCATTGCTATCGCAACTCTAATGACCTTGGTAATGGGAATTCATTTTACTCATTTTTATATGAAACAGACTAAGAAATTTTCAAGACCTAATTGAAACCAAATTAGCCCTTGGAAGTCAAAAAATCCTCGAACTCTACGCTGACCGTCTAGCAGAATCATACCAAATGCGGCATGGCATTTCTAAGAATTCGGTTAAGGGACGTAACCTACAAGCTGCTTACGTGGATGGATTTACTTTGAGAGATTTCTTCGCCTTCAACCAAGGACTAAATAAAATGGGTGACCAAGCACTTCCTTTTAAAATTCACCCTGAACATTTTGTATTTGCTGGAGTTCACGGTGGACAGGAAGTGAGGAGTTGATTGGAGAGTACGGTCAACCAACTTATCAAAAAATCTTTATCAGTCTAGATACTGAAAAAACAGGCGTTCCGTATGCCGATACAAAAATTTCTATGGCAGGTGATACTGCTACTCTCATGTCCGATACAAGCCTTGATATCAAGATGTATGGTATGCATCAGTTCAAGATGAAAAAAGGTGGACTCCGCATCAAATTAGGCGTCTTTTCCCCAGAAGCAACCCCAAGCTAGATGGAGCTCGGTCACCAAGAACACCTAGCAGTTGAATTTTTCAATTCCCTCACAATCGCCTACCAAAACAAAACATTTAAGGGAAAACTACTCAATACCTTCTTAAAATTCAAGAAATTTAAGTAAACAAAAACGGATGACTGAACAATTTAGCCTTTGAAAGCTACGATTATAAAATCCCTCGTAACATATCAATTTATCACCCATATAAAAAGATAGCCATTCTAATTGAATGCTATCCTTTTTTGTTTATCCTTGTCCACCAGGGGCTGGACCTCCAGGACCTCCATTCAGACCTCCGCCTCCAGGCATAGAATTGACAATATCTATTTGTTTTTCGCCGTTGATGTAGATATCCCCACCTGTGTAAGTTGCTGTTCCATCAAAGTCAAAGCCTGATTGTCCTATCAATTTAATGGTTCCACCGGTAACCATGATATTCCCGTTTGAGTCAATTGGATCTGTGTCCCCTTGACCGACTTCAACAGTTAGATTGCCACCTGTCATGGTAAAGTAAATATCACTTTGCTGGGCATTTTTATTAGCTGCATTCACACCATCATCTGTCGAGTAGACATTGATATCACCACCATTGATCGTAATGGATTTCCCTTCAATTCCTTCAGTCGCATTCTTGACTGTGTAAGTACCACTATCAATCACTAGATTTCCAGAAGCGTGAATGCTGTCCTCGCCTGCTGTGACTGTTATGGTATTGTTCGCCAAATACATATTTCCGACAGTCATATCGTCATCATTGTCAACTTTGACACCATCTTCCTTAGCATCGATAGTCATGGTCGCACCAGTGACATTAAGTTCATCATTGACATTAAAGGCATCGCCAACTGATGTGACGTTAAAGGTTCCACCTGTGATGTGGAGGGTGTCGTTAGCCTTGATAGCATTGCTTTTCTTGCCATCTACATTGAGAATCCCTGAGCCATTGATGGTCAAATCAACCTTAGAAAAGAGAGCGGCATTTGCCTTTTCATCACTGTTAGAGCTTGAGTCAGAGAGACTGTTGGTGGTTCCCTCTGCCAGAGTCAAGTAGACATGACCAGCTGACGTCGCAGAAATTGCTGCATTGGTATTAGTCATGGTCGCACCTTTTAGGACTAGATGAACATCTGCCGACTTATCTGCCTCGACCTTGATTTGCACTCCGTCAGACTGACCTGAAATCACATAGGTCCCAGATTTTGTGATGGTCACTGTTGATCCAGAGACTGTCACCCCATCTCCAGAGACGTTTGCTGATGAGCCAGATAACTCAATCTTAGAAGCTGTACTTTCATCATAAGAAGTATCATAGTCCTTCTCAGTAAAATAGGAAGATTGACTGTTTTTAGTTAAAGTTGTAATAGCAGTGGTATCTGCCGCTGCAGTTGTACTTGACTTGGTCGTTGACTGCCCACAAGCTGCCAGCAAGGTCAGAGCTGTTAAACTGGTTAAGATTAGGGTCCATTTTTTTGATTTCATAGCTGTTTCCTCTCCTTCATTTAGCTTGGGTTTAGTTTACAGGGGGAGTCTGAAAAAAATCTAAACTTTTTCTGAAAGTTTTCTTAAGTTCAGTTTCAGTTAAGGTATCTTTAACAAAAGTTTTAGGAAAGTTCCCTAGACTAATTACAAGCAAGTTTAACTTGCCCAGGCACACATATCTTCTAATAAGATAGTGTACTGAAACATTCTGATAAAGGAGACAGGATTTATGAAACCAATTGAAACAAGCTTTAAACGAATTGAAACCAAATATATCGTTACCAAGACTGACTTGGATGACTTAATAGAAGACTTAAAAACATACCTCGTCGAGGATGATTATCCAACTTCTACCATTTCTAATATCTACTTTGATACAGAGCAATTTGATATGATTCAAGATGATAGCCAAGGTACTAAGCGTAAAGAAAAGATTCGGATGCGAACCTATCTCAGTCAAGTCCAGCCTGATAGTCAGGTATTTTTAGAAATCAAATCTAAGGACAGAGCTGGTGTCGGACGAAAACATCGTCTCTTATCGACTCCCCAGTCTATCACCCAGTTTATGACCAAGGGACAGCTGGATAGCAGTATCAAGGACCGAATGATAATTGAAAAAATTCAACAACTCCAAGAGGAATATCAGCAAGCAATTATCCCTCGTATGTATATTTACTACGACCGTTTTTCTCTCAAGGAAAAGAAAGAGATTAGCGAATTTCCCTACAATAAAATTCGTATCACCATTGACCAAAATCTAACCTATCGTGATAATAATGTCAGTTTATTCTCAGGAAAGGACGGTTGCCCTCTACTAAACGAGGACATTGTCATCATGGAAATTAAAGCACCTGGTAGAAAACCCCAATGGCTACAAGATATTCTCGACCAATATGGACTGGTAGAGCAGAAATTTTCAAAATACAGCTGTGCCTACCACAAGTCTCAAGGGCTGGACTATAGCCCACGACCAAGCACAGAAAGTGTAGGTACTACTTATGTCTAATCTTTTTAATTCTATTTTCAACGATACAACTGCCACTGCAGACCCTATCCAGCTCTTTCTGGCTCTCTTGGTCAGCCTGATTTTAGGTTTGACGCTGACCTGGGCCTACAAACACCGTACCCTCTATACACGGGAATTTGCGGTCAGTTTGACCCTACTCCCCTGCTTGATGACCTTGGTCATCTTTCTGGTAAATGGCAGCCTAGGAACCTCTATCGCCGTTGCAGGAACTTTTAGCCTCATTCGTTTTCGTTCAGCTACCAGTGGTTCACGGGAACTAATTGCTATTTTCCTTGCCATGATTATCGGGCTAGCAGCAGGGACAGGCTACCTAGCTCTAGCTATTCTCTTCACTGTCTTTATCTTAGCAGTATGGCTTCTTTTAGAGAAGCAACAAAGCAAGAGCAATCATCAACGTCGCAGGCTATTGACCATCACAATTGCGAACCAAGAAAAGCAACTTCAAACTATCCAATCTGGACTATCACAATTCTGTACTGAGTTAGACCTCATCTCGATTGATACTAGCAATGATGGAAAACAAGTCACCACTGTCTACGAAGTGGATTTCAAGGCTCAAACAGACGATTTTCAAATCATCCATTACCTCACTAAAGAACAGGATACTTATCAGGTTTCCCTGACCAAAAATGCCAAAAAGAGAAAAAATTTATAGAACTTCTTGCGTAAAATCTATAACAAATCTAGGTAAACACTCAATAGTAAGAAGAAAAAGTCAATCTGATTTATGATAAAAGGCATCATATCAAATGTTTCAAAAACGTTGATATGATGCCTTTTTCTTATCTTAAAAATTTTTTCCCAATCGCTTTATTTCACAGGTATTTCCTTAATCACGCGCGCAGGATTACCCGCTAGGACAACATTGTCACCGAAGGACTTGGTAATTACGGACCCTGCTCCAGCAACGACATTATTTCCAAGTGTCACTCCAGGAAGGACAATGACACCACCTCCAGCCCAGAAATTGTCACCGATGGTAATGGGCTTTCCGTATTCCACACCTGAATTACGTTCCTGCGGGTCCAATGGATGGAGGGGAGTCAAGAACTGACAGTTGGGACCAATCATAGCATTGTCTCCAATGCGAATAGGGCAAACATCCAGCATGGTCAAGTTCCAATTAGAATAAAAATTTTCCCCTAGATGAATATTGACCCCATAATCAACCACCAGGCGTGGACTGACAAAGATATTTTGTCCAGTCGAGCCGAACCAAGCCTTGATGATTTCGACTCCCTTCAAGGGATCTTCTTCCTTGTTAAAGGCAGACTGTTTTTGGCGAGAAGCCTGAGCCAAGGCCCGCAATTCTGGGTCCGATGGACGGTAAACCTCTCCCGCTATCATTTTCTGGTATTCACTGGTCATTGTATTCTTCTCCTTGTTCCCTACTATCATATCAAATTTTCTACATATCTGACTAGGATAAGGGGTGCTTTCTACAGTTTATGCTCTGATTTTCATCACAGCCTGTCTATCTTGCTAAACGAATACGGGTCACGATTCCATCTGGGTCTGTGATTTCCAACTGGCTCGATGTCAGCCATTTGATTGGTGCATCAACTTCTTGTGCTCGCTGGGCAATCGTTAACAGTTCTTCTTTATGTGCGACTTCGATAACATAATAAGCCAAACCTGGCAAGTCTTGCTTACGCAGAGCCAGACCTTTTCCTCCCCATTCATTGACTGCTAAATGATGATGGTAGTCTCCATCTGCAATCCAACTAGCGCTAGGCACACTGAATTTATCCTCTAGTCCTAACACCTTTTGATAAAACTGGCTGGACTTTCGACTATCCTTGACGGACAGATGGATATGCCCCATTCTCGTACCTTCTGCTAGGATAAAGGGCTCTACTCTTTCCCCCAACTCATAGATATCCTTTGCCGCAAGGGCCTCCGTCACTCCGATAATGCGTCCATCTTCTCGAATATCCCATGTGGAAACCGGCTTATCTCGATAGAGTTCAATGCCATTTCCCTCCAAATCCTCCAAATAAAGGGCCTCACTGTAACCGTGGTCTGCACCGCCGACAAGAGAAATCTGTAAATCTGTCAGGTGTTTTAAGACATCTGCCAAAGCCTTGCGTGTCGGCAAAAGAATAGCCAGATGGTAAAGACCATAATGTTCCCTTACTTCATCGCTCTCTTGCGCTTGAATCAAGTGTACCAAGGCTTTTCCTCCAAGTCCCAGAATGACCTCTGTCTCAGTTTGAGATAAGATTTCTAAACCAATGATTTGCTGATAAAAAGCTGTTTGACTGACCAAATCCTTTACATTTAAAACTGCCTCTGCTAAATAAATGTGGCTCTTGTATTCATAGGTCATAAATGGTCCTCTTTTCCAGTTGTAATCGATTTTATTACATACATTATATAATTCCCACCAAGAAAGTCAAGCCAGACAACTCAAGAGATGCTGAGTAATAACATCATTTCAGGATAAGAGAAAGTATAGTAGATTGAAATAGAATATGAACAAGTTGATTGAGAAATTCAAACTGATTTTTCATAATATTTTATAAACTTATTTGTCCTGCTATTGATTCAACGAACTATAAATCTTTCCATAATAAAACACATATTATCAAACTTTCAGCACCCGACAATATGTGTTTTTCTAAATTTAAAGACTTTTTCCCAGCTTTCTTTACTTCACAACAAGCTCATAACGTGTCTTGCTTGTAAAGGTTTGACCGGCTTTAAGAATGACTTGGTCTTTGAGGTCGCTGTGAATGGCATCTGGTAAAGCCTGCGCTTCAAGGGCAATCCCATTGTGCTGTACCATTGGCCGAGCTCCTATGATGACACTCTCATCCACAAAGTTTGCTGTGTAGACCACAAAGCAAGGAGCCTCTGTCTTGAAAAGCAGGAAGCGACCTGAGTTTTGGTCATAAAGGAATCCAGCATTGTCATGACCTGCAGGAAGGGCAAATGGATGATCTAAGCCAGATACCAACTGGATTTGCTCATCGTCCTCTGCAAAGATGTCTTTCAATAAGGCACCATTGTAGATGTGTTTAACCACATCACGATTGGCATCTGGAGTTTTGGCAGGAACACCGTCGGGAGCGATTGGATAAATGCCCTCTGTGTTTAGTTGGAAGACATGACGATCAATTGTCTGCGTGAAATCACCAGACAAGTTGAAATAGCTGTGGTTGGTTGGGTTGACCAAGGTATCTTGATCAGTTGTTACTTTATAGCTAACCTCATAAGCTCCATTTTCTTCTAAGTGATAACTGATCCAAATCTTAAGATTTCCAGGAAATCCTCCTGTCTCATTTGTACGCTCTGTGTAGAGGGTCAGACCATGGTCACTCACTTCAACCAATTCAAACAAATTCGAATCCCAACCAGTTGAACCACTGTGGTTACAGTTGCTAGCATTGTTGACTTCAAGGTCATAGGTCTTGCCATTAAGCTCAAAGGTCGCACCTGCAATACGTCCTGCTACAGGACCTACGCTAGCTCCATGCTTAGGACTATTGCCTACATAGCTATCAAAATCATCAAATCCCAAGATAACATTGGCAAAATTTCCAGCCTTATCAGGTGTGATATAACGCAAGATGGTCGCACCATAAGTCATAACCTCAAGTTGGTAGCCACCATCAGTCTCAAAGCGATAGGCCAAGACATCCTTGCCCTCAACATTTCCAAATACACGCTCTGTGTATGCTTTCATTCTGTTCTCCTTTTACTATTTCTCTCAAGCAAACAAACCATAGAAAGCGAATTGACAATCTATGGTTTATCAAATGATTTACAAATCCTCTTGTCAAGAATTCATAAACACTGTCTTACTTTTGATATTCGTGGATGATAACACCTTGTACCACACGGTTTACTGTACCTGTAGGAGACGGTGTATCTGGTTTATTTTCTATCTTGAGTGAAGTCAATAGGGCAAAGAGTTGGGCATAAACGATGTAAGGGAAGACACGGTAAATATCGTTCAAGACACCGCCACAACCAAGGGCCACTTCTTTGACATTTTCAAGACCAAAGGCTTGATCACTCAAAAGCACAACACGACGAGCAATCTGATCACCAGCAACCTCACGAACCAAGTCTAAGTCGTACTTGCGAGTGTAGTCTGTCGTTGTACCAAAGACCAAAACAACTGTATCTTCGTTGATCAGTGATTTTGGACCGTGACGGAAGCCAACTGGACTTTCATACATAGTCGCCACTTGACCAGCTGTTAATTCCAAAATCTTGAGCTGAGCCTCATGAGCAAGACCGAAGAATGGACCAGCACCTAGATAGATGACACGGTTAAAGTCTAGGTCAACAAGTTCTTTAACATCTTCTACATTGTCTAGGACTTTACGAGCAAGACTAGACACAACTTCAAAACGTTCAGCTTTCACAGCAAATTCTGTAGGATCAAATACCAAGAGAGCCGTCAACATCATAGACGTAAAGCTAGAAGTCATGGCAAATCCAGCATCATTAGAGGCTGCTGGTTGCAACAGCAAGAGATTGCGGTCATCTCCATGAGCTTGAAGAGCCAATTTACCATCTGCAGCACAAGTAATCGTCACTTGATAAAGCTCATCCACCAAGGCTTTTGCCAAATCAACAGTCGCAACACTTTCAGGCGAGTTACCACTACGAGCAAAAGATACAAGGACAGTCGCAACATCTTTTTTCAAATAAGTTTCTGGATTGGCAACGATATCTGTTGTCGCAATAGCATTGAAATTCCATTTGCGTTCGTCATAGACTTTCTTAAAGTAAGGTACCAAGGTGTCTCCCACATAAGCAGAAGTCCCAGCACCTGTCAAGATAACCTTGATATAGTCATGTTTATCAGCAATCCCTTGTAGGAAAGCTGCAATTTCTTCACGTTGTTCTTGATAAGATTCAAAAGCTTCTTTCCATACATCAGGTTGTTGGTAGATTTCACGTGTAGTGATTTCTGCACCCAATTCGAGCAAGTCTTCTTTTGTATAATGTAGCATTGATTTCCTCTTTTCCTATTAAATATGGGAATGGGAGTAAGCCCCATTCCCATCTATATTCTATATAAAATGTTCTAACGATTTTCACGTTATCACATCTTATTGAATCGAGTTCCAACTAAAATCTTTGGGAAAAAGATCGATTATCGTCGGAGAATCGCTCCATCCTCCTATCGCCTATTTTCCCTCTGATTTTCACGTTGTCACATCTTATTCATCTTCGTCATCATCGAAGCCAGCTAACAGGTCATTGACTTTCACAATGCTTTCTGCAGCACGGCTCTTGTAGTCCGCATCTGCGCCTGTAAGGCTCGCATTGATAAATTCAATCACCATTGGAAGATTCATCCCTGCGTAAAGTTCGATGTCACGACCTTCCATAATCAAACGGCTTACCACGTTACATGGTGTTCCACCGAGAAGATCCGCAAAGACTAGAAAATCATCCAATCCTTCAATAGCAGCTTCAAATTTTGCAGTAAATTCTTCTGGCCCATCTTCTGGAAGAAGAGCTACTGTATAGATATTGTCTTGTGGGCCCATGATCATTTCAGTGCTACCTTTAAGTTCTTCACAGAAGCGACCATGACTCACCAAAATTAATGATTGCGTCATAAATTATGCGCCCATTCCAAGTACAAATTTACCAAAGGCAGAAAGAGCCAAAGCAAGTACGATAATAATACCGATAGCTTTAGTAGAGTTCATACCTTTCTTACCAAGCAACCAGAAGATAAAGGCAGTAAAGATTGCTGGAAGCAAGCGTGGGAAGATTTGGTTCAAGATGTCTTGGAAGTCAATCATCTTCTCACCGATTGCCCATTTGTAAGAAATTTCAAAGTTGATCATTGTTGCTACAAGAGCACCCATCATGAAGACACCAAGTACAGATGCAGCGTCAATCAAAGCTGTCAAGGTACTTTGCATGTTGTTGATAAGGTTAACCCCTTCTTTGTAGGCAAATTCCAACTGTTTCCAACGGAAGATATCATACGCTACTGCAACTGCAATCCAAAGGAAGATACCCCAAGGTTGACCACCGATAGCCATAGTTGCTGCGATAGATCCCATGATAGCAGGTACAAGTGAACCAAAGATTGTATCTCCAAGAGGAGCGAATGGTCCCATCAAACCTGTCTTGATACCATTAACGGCATCTTTTGAACCTACACCATCTTTTTCTTCCATGGCAAGATCAAAACCAGCGATGATGGTGTGGAAGAATGGTGAAGTATTGAAGAATTGAGTATGAACTTTCATCATTTCTTTCAATTCAGGAGTTCCATCCCCATACATTTTACGCAATTGAGGCAAAATCATGTAAAGGTAACCAGAAGCTTGCATACGTTCGTAGTTCCAACCCAATTGGAAAGTAAACAAGCTACGTTTGTTGATTTGGTTAAAATCTTCTTTTGTAAGTTTGTAATTAGAATTCGTCATCTTCGATTTCCCCACTTTCTGATGGTGTAGAAGGTGCTGCTACAGCTACTTTTTGGCTATTTTTGAAGTGAAGCACTGCAAGGAAGATACCTACGATAGAGATACCAATCATAGACAAACCTTTGAAGTTGTTCACGAAACCAATTTTTTCAGCAACATCTTTCGGTAGAGTGCCTACGATACCAGCAACAGCTCCACCAAGACCTGTTACATATGAGTAAAGAACAGTCAACATAGCTGTCAAACCAAATCCCATAGCAAGGTAGTGAAGGTTACGTTTAACTGGAAGGTAACGAAGCAAGATTGCAAATCCAAGACCTGGAAGCATACGTCCTGCGAGTGTCAAACCATCTGCAACCCATTGGTATTTTGTAACGAAGTCTACTACGTGTTGTACAAATTCACCACCAAAAGCAAGCGCAAAGAAGACTGGAAGGGCACGAGATAGAGCCCAAGGAATCGCACCAAGTAGGTAGTTGCGTTCAATACCTTTATAGTCAAAGCGTTCGATTGCAGCATCCACACGGTGAGCAAAGAAAGTAGTTGTCATACGTCCAAGAACGTCGAAGTAAGTCAAGAGAGTTGCTACTGGCACAGCGATTGTTGTAATCGCCAGTGCTGTATCAATTCCTTGTGAAACAGAGAAGGCTGTCGCAAGAACTGCACCAGAAGTTGCGTCAATACGAGAAGCACCACCGAAGGTACCAACCCCAAGAACGAACAATTGCAAGTTACCACCGATAAGCAAACCAGTAGTCACATCTCCCATGATTAAACCAGTAATGAAACCAGCAAATACAGGGGAACCTGCAGATGAAACGATCGTCAACTCATCACAGATTTGATAAGCTGAGTACAAAGTGAGAAGTAAAATTTGCCACCATTGTATCATAACAATGACCTCCTAAAAATTTTTTCCTATTTTAATAAGCTCAAAAAGTCTGAAATTGGATCATTTGGAACCATTTGAGCAGTAAGTTTAACACCTTTTTCTGCCAATTTGTGGAAGTCTTCCACATCCTTGTCTACTACGTTGATAGAACGTGTGATGGGGCGAGTTTCTGGTGTTTGAGACATATTCCCAACATTAAGGGTTTCAAGTGGTACACCTGCTTCGACCAAGCCAAGGAAGCGGTCTGGTTTACGAGCCACGATAAAGAGACGTTGGCTATCGTATTTACCAGCAAGAATATTGGCTGCCGCTTTTTCAATTGGCAAAATACTCAATTTTACACCTGGTGGTGTCGCAAGTTTCAAACCACTCTTTTCAACGTCGTTATTGACAACTTCGTCATCTACAACCATAATACGTGAAACATTTAGTTTTCCAGCCCAAAGATTGGCTACTTGTCCGTGGATCAAACGTCCATCGATACGGCATCCTACAATTGTCATAAATTTTCCCCCTTTATATGTTTTAGTGTAGGTTTACGAGTTAAATGAATCTCTTCTTTATATTCACCTTCTGTTTCAAAGATGATGATGCGGTTATCACCTTCCTTGAGATAGCTATGAGGGATATAAAGCGAGAGGGTCGGGCCGACGTTCCAAAAACGTCCTAGATTCTGCCCATTGACAAAGGCAACTCCCTTACCAAACTCAGATAAGTCTAGGTAAGTATCTTTTGGCTCTTGGACTGTAAAGTCATAAGCGTAAAAGGCTGGTTGCCCTTCTGTCCATCCTTTTGAAAAATCAATTTTCTCAGGATTATCTAGTGGGAGTGGATAGTGTTTCCAGTTTAGTAAGAAGTGCAAATCCTTACAAACCCCTGTCCGAATTCCCTTACGTTGCGTATCTGCTAAGAACTTATGTCCATAGTTGACACGCCCCATATTTTCTATCAAGATATCCAATCTAGATAGCGCTTTCTTTTTACCTTGATAAAAAATATCTTCCCCAATCTCTGTCTGATATTGGGTTTCAACCCACTGACCATCGACATAAAGCTGGGCCCTATCTCGACCATCAATGATACGAAGTCTTTCTTCTTCTGCATCCCAGTTTGTTTCTGTTCGATAGAGTAGATAGCCATAACTTTGTCCCAACTCCTCCATCTTTTTAGGATAGAGGCTTTCTACAGGACTTGACAAGCTATCCAAGGTTTCAAACAAGGAAACTTTTTCAACTAGTGGAATAGCATCCAACTCCATACTCTCTTTGTAGAGTGGTTCCAACTGCGGATACTCTGGAAAATGTGTTGCCATCATCTTCTTTACTGCCAGATATTTGGCAGTTGGATTTCCTTCCTCATCTAGAAGGGCATCGTAATCATAAGATGTAACTTGTGGCAAATCCAAGGTTCCTCGAGCTGAGCAACCATTCATGAAGCCAAAGTTTGTACCACCGTGGAACATGTAAAGATTGATGGAACCTTGTTCCAAAACCTCTCGAACTGCATCTGCCAACTCTTTGGGATCCCGTGTGATAATCGGTTCTTTCCAACGATTGAACCAGCCATCCCAGAACTCCATACACATGAGCGGCCATTTCTTGCCATATTCATCAAAGAATTCCTGCATCTGTGAAAAGTTGTACGGAGCTTTAGAACCAAAATTCCCTGTCACAAAGAGGTCATCTTCGATCAAGGTTCCAGCTTTCAGAGTAGCTCGCCATGGACCATCTGATGTAAAGAGAGGACAGGTTATGTCACGCTCTTCCATCAACTGTCGAATTGCTCTTAGATAAGCCTTATCTTCTCCATAAGAACCATACTCATTTTCAACCTGCATCATGAGGATATTGCCACCCTTGTCCAACAAATGTGGAACCAATCGTGACAAGAGCTGGTCATAGTAGCGACCGACAGCTTCAATATAGGCAGGATCTGAGGAACGAAGCCTCATATCTTTGGTTAAAAGCCAAGCTGGTAAGCCACCGAATTCCCACTCCGCACAGATGAAGGGTGACGGACGAACGATAGCGTAGAGACCCAAATCTTGTGCTGTCTGAAGAAATCGCTCCAAATCCAGAGCTCCTTCAAAGTGAAACTCACCCTCACGAGGCTCGTGTAAATTCCAGGCCACATAAGTCTCTACTGTATTAAAACCAAGAGCCTTCAAGTTATAGAGCGAATGATACCAATCTTCTGGAGGAACCCTAAAATAATGAATGGCGCCAGATAAAATCTTAAATGATTTTCCATCGAGATAAAAATCATCCCGTATCTCAAATCGTGTCATATTCTTACCTTCTGACAACTAAAGTTTACGCTTTCATTTGTTGATATAGTAAATATATCTCAATATCCTGCATTTGTCAATAGGTTTTCACAATTTTTTTCATTTTTCACTAAATTTTACACAAAAAACTTATAAAAATCTTGTAATTTATAGTCATAACAACATTTTAGCACCATGTATAAAAATGTAGGTTTTTCTATTTATTCCTATGTAAATTAACCTTATAGCCTATTATTCTAATTTTTTTATTCAAAAGGCTACTATTCTTTCCAGTTTTATGGTAAAATCTTTAACGGAGAAGGAAAATCGAGGTGAAAATATGGCAATTCCAAAGTATCAATATATTAAAGATGAGTTAAAGAACAAAATCATTTCTGGTCAATTTGCCAGTGGAGATAAATTCTACACTGAAGCTGAATTGATTGCAATGTATGATGTGAGTTCTATCACAGTTGTCCGCGCCTTAAACGACCTTGCCAAGGATGGCTATATTGTCCGTCAACAAGGAAAGGGTACATTCGTTTCACGCGCACGCAAACACAAACTCGTAGAGTTTTCAGATGTAGAAGTTTTTGAAACTAAAGATGATAAAGTTACCGTCCTTTCTATTGAGCGTGGAAACAAACTAAGCTACTTAGAAAAACTTGGACTACGTGGTGATCAGTTCTACTACAAGATTGAACGCGTTCGCGAAACAGGTGGTGTTGTGTACATCTACCATACATCTTACATTCCAGAACAATACATCAACGCAAATTATCCAAATCTTGAATATTATAGCTCTATCTATAACCGTTTCAAATTGGATTATCACATTCACATGAATGATGAACATTTTGAAGAAATCAATGAAATAGCATTTCCAACTCCAGAACATGCGGCTTCGGTCCTCGGGGTCGATGAGCAATTCCCAACCGTTTTACAAACCAAGACTACTAAACTAGAGTCTACTGGTCAAGTTCTCGCTTACAGCGAAACTTATAAACGAGCGGATTACTACAAAATCAAATTCATTTCATGTGACCGTGATCACTAAGAAGAAAGCCTGAGCCTAACGCTTGGGCTTTTTTCTATGATTATTATATCCCATCAAAACTGTATTTTCTATATGTCAATGAAGATCGATTAAATTAGTTGAAATTTTACTAAAATATTGGGAATCTTTTTAGCAAAAGAGCTTTAATAAACAAGAAAAACCGAAGTTCTTCTACTCCAGTAAATAGAGTAATAGAACTTCGATTTTATTTTAATTATCCTAAACCAAGACGTTCAAAGATATCATCTACTCGTTTAGTGTAATAAACTGGGTTGAAAATTTCATCGATTTCTTCTTGTGTGAGGCGTGATGTTACTTCTGGATCTGCCTCAAGAAGCGGTTTAAAGTCTACTTGGTTGTCCCAAGAGTAGGCTGTTTTTGGTTGCACAAGGTCATAGGCTTGCTCACGGGTCATGCCTTTTTCAATCAAGGTCAACATGGCACGTTGGCTAAAGATAAGACCAAACGTAGAGTTCATGTTACGGATCATGTTTTCTGGGAAGACTGTCAAATTCTTGACAATATTTCCAAAGCGGTTAAGCATGTAGTCAATCAAAATGGTTGTATCTGGTGTGATGATACGCTCAGCTGATGAGTGTGAAATGTCACGTTCGTGCCAGAGAGCGACGTTCTCATAGGCTGTAAGCATGTGACCACGGATAACACGCGCAAGACCTGTCATGTTCTCAGAACCGATAGGGTTGCGTTTGTGAGGCATTGCCGAAGACCCTTTTTGACCTTTGGCAAAGAACTCTTCCACTTCGCGTTGTTCTGATTTTTGAAGACCACGAATCTCAGTCGCCATACGTTCAATAGAAGTCGCGATGCTGGCAAGAACTGCAAAGTACTCAGCGTGAAGGTCACGAGGAAGGACCTGTGTTGAGATTTCTTGGGCACGGATACCAAGCTTGTCGCAGACATATTTTTCAACAAATGGTGGGATGTTGGCAAAGTTACCAACCGCACCAGAAATCTTGCCAGCTTCCACTCCAGCAGCCGCATGCTCGAAACGCTCGATGTTGCGCTTCATTTCGCTGTACCAAGTTGCCAATTTAAGACCAAAGGTTGTAGGTTCAGCGTGCACACCGTGGGTACGACCCATCATGATGGTGAACTTGTGTTCCTTAGCCTTATCAGCGATGATGTTGGTGAAGTTTTCAAGGTCACGACGGATGATGTCGTTGGCCTGCTTGTAAAGGTAACCGTAGGCCGTGTCCACCACATCAGTAGAAGTCAATCCATAGTGGACCCACTTGCGCTCCTCACCAAGCGTTTCAGAAACCGCACGTGTGAAAGCCACCACATCGTGACGAGTCTCTTGCTCGATCTCCAAAATACGGTCGATGTCAAAGTCCGCCTTCTCGCGGATCAAAGCCACATCTTCCTTAGGGATTTCCCCCAACTCAGCCCATGCCTCATCAGCCAAGATTTCCACCTCAAGCCAAGCACGGTATTTATTTTCTTCACTCCAAATGTTCGCCATTTCAGGGCGAGAGTATCGGTTGATCATTGTTTCCTCCTCTGTTAATTCATATATATTTCGTTAATCTTATTTTCCAGCATTACAGGTATTTGATTATTATTAATCCATTCTAATGCTGCCAGTGGTTTTGAGTTCCCGCTAGGTCTATATCCAAGTACATCTTCAAAATCATTCTCCATACTAATTGTTGAACCCAAGTTTTCATCAAGACACTCTCTAATTGCTCTTGTACTTCTATCAGAAACTGCAATAGCTTCTAAAGACTTCCCTTCTTGATGATCCACATCATAAATTGCAACGTAAGGTATTTTAAATTTATTTAGCAACTTCATATACAGTGGAATATTATCCTTACTTCCACAATTAATTATAGTAAAACTATGCTTATAGATTCCCAACTTCTTTGCAATACTTGGAATGCTAACTGCCTCAGTATCTCCCTCCACTAAGATAACCTTATCAGCAAAAAACAATTCACTTCTTTCAGCATTTATCCAATTTAGATACTTCCACTTATCCCTGTCATTTTCTCGTTGAAAAAGTTCTTCATCACACTTTGAAACTTCAGATTCTCCGCTATCAGTCTTTCTCACAATACAAATTGATTTATACTTTTCTAAATCAATTAAATTATTAGAGTGGGTAGTAACAAAGACCTGGTTTCCCTCAGATAAACTTACTAAATCATCAAATAATTGCTTTTGTGCTTGAGGATGCAGAAACAATTCAGGTTCCTCAAATAAAAAATATTTTGATTTAGAGGCTTGTCTAGTGGAGGTTTCATTTTCGCCAACCTCTTTACTAGATCTTTCAGCTAAAAGTTTAATCAAAGACAGGTAAAATGTACGCTGTAAACCATTCCCCTTATGAGATATATCAGTTTCAACTCCGTCATCAAACAAGATTTCAATATAAGATTTCATAACCTCTGGCACATCCGGAGTCTTGAATTGTATTTTAACTTCTGTTCCCCAGTCTTTGAGTTGATTTGACAAGTCATTTTCTAATTTTGAAATTTCATCTAGATCTTCCTCTTTTTCTACCGAACCATTTCTCTGATTCAATACTGAAATAGCATCTTGCAGATTCTTTACAGCTTGTGAGTAATTTTGATTTACATCAGATAATAGGATTTCATTATATAATTTACCGAACATTGAACTTGCTTTTAAATTTAATTCATCAGAAGTATCTTTCAAGGCCGGAAGATAGTAAACATCACCAAGCAAACCTTGTGCAATATTTGCTTTCCCTAAAAAATTTGACTCTTCTAAAACATAATTCTTTTTAATACCATGAGACCTGATATATTCTTCCCTCAAGCTTTTTAGCTCTTCAACTTGCTTAGTTTTTGAATTGCCCTCAAATTCAGAGGATATCATTTTTTTTAATTTAGAAAGCGGACTATTTTCAAGATCAATATTTTTAAGTAATTTCTTAAATTCATCATCCTCAAGCCACGCATTTTCTTCAGAATATCTCTTAGTATAACCATTATAAGTAGGAGTACCCGACATTTTTACGGTTTTTCTTACTTTCATCTCACAAGCTTCAGTAACATATTTTGCAAATGTCGTTTGCTCTTCATTAGTCAACTCTTTAAATTCGACCTCAACAAATAACTCCTCAGCCCCTTTGAAATAATCATCCTCCTTAATTTTTATTCCGTCAAAGAAGAATAAAAGAGATGATAATAAGTTAGATTTTCCATGATTATTTTGTCCAATAATTATCATTAAATCATTTATACTTATATCTATATCTTTAAAGGACTTCCAATTATGTAATTTTATATTCGAGATTTTCATAATAACTCCAATGTTTCGTTCACAGTTCCCACACCTCATCCGGCACATCACTAAACAAAGTCACATGTCCCATCTTGCGGTTGTACTTCGCTTCTATTTTACCATACATGTGGAGGTGGGCGCTTGGATTTTCTGTGACATATTTTTCAGCAATCTCGACATGTTGACCTAGTACGTTGAGCATAACAGCTGGAGCATGTAGGTAGATAGCTGGCAATGGTGCTCCGAGAATACCGAGAATATGAGTATCAAACTGGGAGAAGTCACAGGCTTCGATTGAGTAGTGTCCTGAATTGTGTGGACGTGGCGCAATTTCATTGACCACGATATCATCAGCTGTCGCAAACATTTCCACGCAAAGGGTGCCAGACAAGTTCAGCTGTTCAGCAATTCGTACTGCCATGGCTTTAGCTTTTTCAGCTAAACTTTCTGAAATACGGGCTGGCACAATGGTTTTTGAAAGAATGTTGTTTCGGTGGATATTTTCCTGAACTGGGAAAACTATCACATCCTTGCCATTTCCTGATACAATAACAGAAATTTCAAGGTCGAAGTTGACAAATTCTTCCAAAACGCAGTCTGCTGAGTCTGCTAGTTCATAGGCTTCTTCCAAGTCTGCTTCTGAACGAATGACCTTTTGCCCATGCCCATCGTAGCCACCAGTCGCAGTCTTTAGGACATAGTTTTTGGACAGGTCAATCTCCGCCAAGTCTTGACTAGAATTCACAACCTTGTAAGGAGCCACAGTGACTTGTGCCTTGTTTAAGAGGAAGTCCTTTTCAAAAATCCGATTTTGAGAAATGCGAAGTAGGTCTGTCCCCTGAGGAAGTTGTCCATCCTTAATGACAGTATCCAAACCGTCAGCATCGACATTTTCAAATTCATAAGTGAGAACATCACAGCGGTCCGCCAGCTGACGAAGGGCATCCACATCGTCATAAGGAGCCACGATGATTTCCGCAACGCGAGAGGCCGGGCAATCCGCCGCAGGATCCAGCGCGATAACCTTGTGACCCATATAGATAGCAGAAATGGCCATCATCTGACCCAGTTGACCACCACCGATAATGCCGATTGTTTTAGATGAGCTCATTTGTAGACTCCTCTGCGATTTTTCCTTGTTCTTCTGCAAAATCTGCCAATGCTGTCGCAACAGTCTGATCCTCTACTGAAAGGAGACGGAGGGCAAAGAGGGCTGCGTTTGTCGCACCAGCTTCACCGATAGCCATTGTCGCAACAGGCACCCCACCCGGCATCTGTACGATGGAGTAGAGCGAGTCCACGCCACTAAGTGCACGTGATTTGACAGGTACCCCGATGACTGGAAGAGTGGTTTTTGCCGCTACCATGCCCGGCAAGTGAGCTGCGCCACCTGCACCTGCGATGATAACCTTGATGCCACGGCTACGGGCCTCTTCTGCATGCTTGAACATGAGATCTGGTGTGCGGTGGGCAGAGACAACTTTCTTTTCGTAAGCAACGCCGAAGCGGTCTAGGACTTCAGCTGTTTTTTGCATGGTTGCCCAGTCGGATTTGGAGCCCATGATGATGGAAATAATTGGTTTAGTCATAATTTTTCCTTTTCTTCTTTTTTGATAATGGTCTTAGGTGGTGGGGACGGAAGCAAACCTTCGGTTTCATTCCTAAACTTTGAGCCTAAGGTCTCAAATTTTCCCCCGACCAGAACAGAATCTGTTCTGGTCTTTTCACCACGGCGACCATTATCGTGTTTGGCGACTACGTCGCCTTTTCTTATATCTTTATCGAATCGCCTTGCTTCCGATATCTGTTCTGTAGAAGAGGCCTTCTGTGTTTTGTTTGTTAAGTTCGCTGTAGATGGTGTTTTGGGATTCTTTGACGGTGTCTGCTGTGGTGACGAGCATATAGACACGTCCGCCATTTGACAGCAGTGCTCTGCTATTTTCCGAAAACTTAGTCCCTGCATAGTAGGTGATGATGTCGCCTTCTGTCTTGGTTGGCAATTCAACACCCTTTTCATATTCTAGCGGGTAACCATTGGATGCGACAACCACACCCAGAGTCACACCCTTGTCAGTCCAGGTGATGTTTGGCTCCTTGCCATCGAGGATATCCGTAATATTTTGTGCAAAGTCAGATGTCAGACGAGGCAAGATAATTTGCGTTTCTGGATCTCCGAAACGAGCGTTAAACTCGATAACCTTAGGTCCATCAGCTGTCAAGATAAGCCCCGCATAAAGAACACCCAGATAAGGGCGACCTTCCTTAATCATCCCCTCTAGGACTGGCTTGACAATAGTCTCAACCGCTGTGGCAACCACGCTCTGTGGCAAGTGTGGAACTGGCGCATAGGCACCCATCCCTCCCGTGTTAGGGCCCTTGTCGCCATCATAGGCACGTTTGTGATCCTGAGCCGTTGGCATAATGTAGAACTTGTCCCCATTGACAAAGGCAAAGAGAGAGAACTCCTCACCGTCGAGGAATTCCTCGATGACCACACGCGCACCTGAGTCACCGAATTTATTGTCCAAAAGCATCTCGTGAGCGGCTTCGACCGCTTGCTCAACCGTCTCAGCAACGACGACACCCTTCCCAAGCGCCAAGCCATCCGCCTTGACGACGATAGGCGCACCCTGCTTTTCGATATAGGCCTTGGCTTCCTCGAAATCTGAGAATGTGCCATAGGCTGCTGTCGGAACGCCATATTTGACCATGATTTCCTTAGCAAAATCTTTGGACCACTCTAGCTCAGCTGCCAATCTTGTCGGACCAAAGGCTTTGAGACCAGCTGCATTAAAATCATCCACGATACCAGCAGCAAGGGCATCATCTGGCCCGATAAATGACCAAGCAATATCGTTGGCTTTTGCAAACTCAATCAATTTAGAATGTTCGGAAATAGAGATATTTACCAATTCCAAACCATCCAAGGTCATCCCGTCATTCCCAGGGGCAACAAAAACCTTTTCTACCTCTTTTGACTCAAGCAACTTCTTAGCAATCGCATGTTCACGACCACCCGAACCGACAACTAACAGCTTCATCTCTCAACCTCTTTGCGAATTATTTACTAACATTATATCACAAACGTTCGTTTTAATCTTGTTTCACTCCGCATTTTTACGCAAAAAAGGAAAGAAACTGTTTTCTTCCCTTTAGCATTCTTAATGTCTAAAATGTCTCACTCCTGTGAAGACCATAGTCAAGCCATACTTGTTCGCTGCTTCAATGGATTCTTGGTCACGGACGGAGCCTCCCGGCTGGATGATGGCCTTAATACCTGCTTTAGCGATTTCTTCCACGTTATCGGCAAATGGGAAGAAGGCATCGGAAGCAAGCACAGCTCCGTCAAGACGATTTTTAGCTTGTTCAATGGCAATACGCACAGAGGCCACACGATTGGTTTGACCCGGGCCAACACCAAGTGTCATGTGGTCGTTGGTCACAATGATACCGTTTGATTTCACGTACTTGATGGCCTTCCAAGCAAATTCAAGAGCAGTTGCTTCTGTCTCAGTTGGTTGGCGTTTGGTCACCACTTGCCAATCGGCTGGGCTTTCCTTGACCACATCTTGGTTTTGCACCAGAAGTCCACCAACTACACCTGTGTATTCTGCTTCCACTTCGCTAGCCTCTTGAGCATCAAATGGCAAGGCAAGGATACGCAAGTTTTTCTTTTTATTGGTCAAAATGTCTAGCGCTTCATCCGTATAGCTTGGTGCAATGATGATTTCAAGGAATACACCATGCATCTTCTCAGCTGTCGCAGCATCCACCTCACGGTTGAGAACGACAATTCCACCGAAGATAGACACTGGATCAGACTCATAAGCGTAGTCCCAAGCAGTCTCAATGTCATTAGCCTGACCGATACCGCACGGGTTCATGTGTTTGAGAGCCACAACGGTTGGACGATCTTTGAAGTCACGGATGATACGAATAGCTGCATCCGCATCGCGGATATTGTTGAATGACAATTCTTTCCCGTTAAGCTGTTTAGCAGATGCAATCGAGTAGTCAGTCGGCAAGGCTTTTTGGTAGAAATATGCATCCTGTTGAGGATTTTCCCCATATCGCATGGCCTGCTTGAGGTCATAAGTCAAAGTGAGCTTTTCAGGTTTGCTTTCACCCACTTGAGTTGTGAAATACTCTGCAATCAAAGCATCATAAGCCGCTGTGTGACGGAAAACCTTGGCTGCCAAACGTTGGCGAGTTTCGTAAGTAGTCTCACCATTTTCTACCAATTCGTCAAGAACCACTGCGTAGTCAGCTGGATCTACCACAACTGTTACGCTAGCATGATTTTTCGCAGCTGAGCGAAGCATAGATGGCCCACCGATATCGATGTTCTCCACTGCATCAGCATAAGTCACATCTGGTTTGAGGATGGTTTCCTTAAATGGGTAAAGGTTAACTACAACAAGATCGATAAGCTCAATCTGATTGTCCTTAGCCGCTTCTAAATGGCTATCCAAATCACGACGAGCGAGGAGTCCACCGTGGATGTTTGGATGAAGTGTCTTAACACGACCGTCCATCATTTCTGGAAAACCAGTCACATCATCAATCGCAATGGTGTCCACACCAGCAGTATCAAGGGCAACCTTGGTTCCACCAGTCGAGATAATCTCCCAACCAAGTTTTTTAAGTTCTTGGGCAAATTCAACAATGCCCACTTTGTCTGAGACGCTGATTAAGGCGCGTTTAGTCATTATATTCTCCTTTTTAATCATTAGTTAAACACCAATTAAATGCAGTAACAGTAAAACAAAATAAGCAAAACCAAGGCTAAGCATACCTAAGATATTGACCCATTTTCTAGTCTGTGATTTGAACACTCTTATAAAAATTTGATAAATCAGTAAGCCTACACAAACACCTAGCGTATTTAAAGCCAAATCCGTTATATCTGTTATACCTATTGCTAAAATATACTGTAAGCACTCAAACAATAAACTAATTAAAAAACCTGTCCCGACTATTTTTAAATTAGATAAATTAGTTTTTATCAGAGGGAAACAAACACCTAATGGAATAAAGGAAATCAGATTAAATAACATTTCAGCAAAAACAATTTTTCCATCTACTATTAGTGGTTCTGAAAATGGAATCCAATTGATGTACCTTGGAGCTAAGAAAAATGCTATAAATTCAGGATTAGTTTCAAACTTAAATAAGATTCCCCAAGTTAATAACATCAGATAGACATAAAATACATATCGAGTTGTTTTTTTAGATTCTAACATTACAAATACCTCCGTTTGAAGCCGTCTTCAACAATCACTGACTCCAATTTTGAATCAAAGATATCATATGAATCATCAATGGCAATGGTGCTCACCCCAGTATTATCAAGGGCAACCTTGGTTCCACCTGTTGAGATGATGTCCCAACCGAGTTTTTTTAAGTTCTTGGGCAAATTCAACAATACCATCTTTGTTTGAGATACTGATTAAAGCTTTTTTCGTCATTCTATTCCTCTTTCTTTAGGTCCAAGCGCATAGCGACTTCATTATTTTCTTCTATAAATTCTGTTTCCTGAAAACCCAAACTAGTCAACAGGTGCTTCATTTTTTCATTTCCAACCACATAATCTGCGATAATATGATTGCAATCGCTATCCATCTGAGCCTTTTTGATCAGAACTTCCACGGCTTTTCGTCCATAACCTCTTCCTTGGTACTGCTGGCCAATCATTATCCGCCAGATAAAGTATTCCGCTTCATCCTTATCTATTTCCAACAGGAGAAAACCAACTACAAGCTCATTCCAATAAATTGCCATTGGAAACACATCCCCATTCTCTCGGTAGAGCCATGCGTCAGCTAAAGAGCGTACATTTGGAGACACGAAACGTGCTCGTTCATCAGCTTCAGATATTTTCAAATCCAGCACTGCCTGAAAACTGCTCTCATCTACTAATTTTATCTCAATCATTTTTTCTCCTAGCAAGATTGCACAATCAAAATTTGATTTACTTCTTATCTTCTCCCTACTCCCAAACATTCCAACACTTCTGGATAGAGCTGATATTCCGCTTCATGAATCCGTTCTTCAAAACTGTCAATGGTATCATCAGCTAATCGTGGTACACGTACTTGTTTGATAACTTTTCCCGTATCCACACCTGAATCCACCCAGTGAATGGTCACACCAGACTGATCCACACCAGCATTCCAAGCATCCTCAATCCCATGAGCTCCTGGAAATTCTGGCAAGTAGGCTGGATGAATGTTGATAATCCGACCTTCATAAGCCGCCAATAAGGTTGGCCCAACGATTTTCATGTAGCCTGCTAGACAAACCAAGTCAATCTGGTGTTCTTCCAAGAGTTCGACAAGGGCCGCTTCGTAGTCTACCTTGCTCTCAAACTCCTTGAGTTCAAAAGCATAGGACAGAACACCGAGCTTGTCTGCACGCTCGAGCACATAGGCGTCACGATGGTCTGAAAAGACAAACTCAACCGGAAATTCTTCGGCAATCACCTGAAAATTCGAGCCATTGCCTGAGGCAAAAACCGCTATTTTTTTCATTTGATGATGACACTTTCGTTTTCTTTCTTGACGATGCGACCAATTTCATAGACTGGTTCATCCAGCAATTCTTTGACACTACCTACATTTTCAGGGCTAACTGCCAGCATGAGTCCCACACCCATATTGAAGATTTCAAACATTTCTTCATGTTTGATTTTACCATATTTTTCAAGGACTTTGAAAATTGGAAGCACGGGAACCTTGTCTTCCTCAATCTCAGCAGCCAAGTCAGCTGCAAACATACGAGGGACATTTTCGATAAAGCCACCACCAGTGATGTGGGCAATACCGTTGACCAACTCTTCCTTGATGAGTGGCAAAACAGCTTTGACATAGATACGAGTCGGCTCAAGAAGAACTTCCTTGAGTTGCTTGCCTTCCAATTCTGGCAAGATTTCCTCACCTGTGTAATCCGCAAAGACACGACGGACAAGAGAGTAACCATTGGAATGAATCCCACTTGAAGCAAGTCCAAGAAGAACATCTCCTTCTGCCACCTTTGAACCGTCAATGATTTGAGATTTTTCAGCCACACCAACCGCAAAACCAGCCAAGTCATAGTCATCTTCGCCGTACATGCCAGGCATTTCAGCCGTTTCCCCACCAATGAGGGCAGCGCCTGCCTGCACACAACCTTCTGCCACACCAGCGACAACTTGTTCTAGCTTAGCTGGTTCATTCTTCCCTGTCGCTACGTAGTCAAGGAAATAGAGGGGCTCCGCACCTGCAGCAATGATATCATTGACACACATGGCCACACAGTCCTGCCCAATCGTGTCATGCTTGTCGTACTTGATAGCCAACATGAGCTTGGTTCCGACACCATCAGTTCCTGAAATCAAGACGGGTTCTTTAACCCCAGTCTTTGAAAGGTCAAACATACCACCAAAGCCACCCAGAGCTCCCATGACACCTGCACGCTCCGTACGAGCCACGTGCTTTTTGATTCGTTCAACAACTTCATAACCCGCTTCAACATCCACACCAGATTGAGCGTACGCATTTTTATTTGCCATTTTTATGTTCCTTTTCTTTGAGAAAGATTGCGACGTATTTTTAGATAAACAATTATTTTATCTAATACTCAATGAAAATCAAAGAGCAAACTAGGAAGCTAGCCGCAGGCTGTACTTGGGTACGGCAAGGTGAAGCTGACGTGGTTTGAATTTGATTTTCGAAAAGTATAAAAATACTAGTCAGGGTTCTAGCTTTGCCCCATAGGACAAAGCGTCTACTGACAAATGCTTTAGCTTTTAGTCAGTAGCGAGACGTGAAGCATAAGCATAAGCATTTTTTGTCATTTTTATATTCCTTTTCTTTAATGGAGAATCTGTCATCTATTTGTAAAAACTGGTCTTTTCTTCCAAACTTCTACGATAGTCTTCTTCGTAGTCGTAGAGAGGTGTTGGGTAGTCACCGTCAAAGTAAGCGACACAGAGACCACCATTTGGCGCATCCGTTTCAATCCCAATCGAATCAATCAATCCTTCAACAGAAAGATAAGTCAGACTGTCCGCACCAATGATTTGACGCGTTTCTTCAACAGTATGATTGGCCGCAATTAGCTCCTGACGGGTCTGGATATCAATCCCGTAGAAACATGGATAAGCTAGCGCTGGACTACCAATAGCAACGTGAACCTCAGTTGCACCCGCTTCTTTCAAGAGCTGAACGATCCGACGAGAGGTTGTTCCACGTACAATAGAGTCATCAATCATAACAACACGCTTGCCTTTGACAACACCTGAAACAGCAGAGAGTTTCATCCGTACCCCTTGCTCACGCAATTCTTGAGTCGGTTGGATAAAGGTACGTTGGGTGTATTGGTTCTTGATAAGACCCATTTCATTTGGCAAACCAGATTCTTCCGCAAATCCCATGGCTGCGCTTAGGGAGGAATTTGGCACACCGACCACAATATCTGCCTCATGCTTGAATTCACGCGCCAATTGCGCACCCATACGTTTGCGAGCCGTATGGACATTGACACCGTGGATATTAGAATCAGGGCGAGCAAAATAGATATACTCCATAGAACAAATCGCGAGCTGGGTATCGTCTGTATAGCTGTCATACTGGATGCCCTTGTCATCAATGATCACAATCTCACCTGGCTTCAAATCACGAATCCATTCAACACCAATGACCTCAAAAGCACAGGTCTCAGAGGAAACAACCACCGCTCCGTTGGCCATTTTCCCGATAGAAAGCGGACGGAAACCATTGGGGTCAAGAGCCGCAATCAACTTGTCCTCAAACAGCAAGATATAGGCAAATCCACCTTTAACTAGGCTGAGTGCCTCCTTGATTTTGCCCATCAAGTTCGGATTGTGACTCCGACGAATGAGGTGAGCCAAGATTTCCGAGTCCGAAGTCGCGCTGAAAATCGCTCCTCTTTGTTCCAGTTCTTTCTTGAGAGAGGCTGCATTGGTCAGATTTCCATTATGAGCCAAACCAAACTGCATATCGTGAAAACGGAAGAGGAAAGGCTGGATATTATCTACAGAAGCTTCGCCAGCAGTCGCATAACGCACATGCCCAATCGCACCAGTTCCTGTCAATTTATCTAAGTTAGCAGGATTTCTGAAGACTTCTGATAGAAGACCCATGTCACGATGGCGCTTCAATTGCCCCTGATCATTGGAGAGGATTCCTGCCCCCTCCTGACCACGGTGTTGAAGACTGTGGAGACCAAAATAGGTCAACTTAGCAGCATCTGGATGTCCCCAGATACCGAAAACACCACATTCTTCATTAAGAGATTTTACTTCGTATGTCATTTTATATACCTAATTTTTATTTGTGTAGCACCAAGAGCTAAATCTACATGACTTTTACATTACTGATACTATCTATTAGAAAATCTGTAAGTCTTATTTTCCAGTAAAGTATTTAACCGCCGACGCAAACAGGTGCTGGTCTTTATTGCCTGGGATGTTTTGGAAAAGACCGTCTTCATAACGTTCTGAGTGTCCCATCTTACCGATGATTTGGCCGTTCTTGCTGGTAATTCCTTCAATGGCATGGACGGAACCATTCGGATTGTACTTAGAATCCATACTTGGTTTGCCGTCAAAATCAACGTATTGGCTGAAAATTTGGCCATTGTCACGGAGCTCTGCAAATTCTTCAGCCGTCACGACAAATTTCCCTTCACCGTGCGATACTGGGATGGCATGGATATCGCCCACTTGCACGCCAGCCAACCATGGCGAGTTGGTATTGGCAATACGGGTTTCCACCATCTTGGCCACGTGTTGGTTGGCATCATTGTAGAAGAGGGTTGGACTAGTACTAGTAGCATCCTCGAAATTTCCGTATGGAAGAAGACCTGATTTGACCAAGGCCTGGAACCCATTACAGATACCGATAATCAAGCCACCACGAGCGATAAAGCTATCAATAGCTGCACGCACTTTTTCATTAAGCAGGATATTGACAATAAACTTAGCTGAACCATCTGGTTCGTCCGCAGCTGAGAAGCCACCTGCAAAGAAGAGAATGTTAGCCTTACCGATGTTGTCAACCATAGTTTCAACTGACTTGACAATGGCTTCTTCATTCAAGGTCACAAATGGCACCAAGTTGACCTCTGCACCTTCTTTTTCAAAGGCCTTAGCTGAGTCATACTCTGAGTTGGTTCCTGGGAAGACTGGGATATAAACCACCGGTTTTTCAACCTTTTCTTTGGCTTTAATCACAACATCTGATGCCACAGCTGGTACTTCAGCCAGTTCTTTGGCTTGGGCAAACTCTGTTGGGTAAACTTCTTCCAGTTTACCTTGGAAGGCACTGTCAAGTTTCTGTCCATCTAGCTTCACACCGTTGACAAGGAGTGTAAAGTCTGCACTTGTTTGTCCAATCTTCTCTACTCCAGCAATTTCTTCAGGCGATGTAAAGACAAATCCACCCAATTGTGCTGTCAAAGAACTTTCAAGTTCAGGCAAGATCACCTCTGCACCGATATGGTTCCCAAATGTTGCAAGGGCAAGAGCTTCAAGGATACCACCATATTTGACCGCTGATGCAGATGTCACTTTGTGACCAGCTTGGATGTCTTCAAACTGAGCAAAGTTAGACTTAATCAAGTCAAAATCAATCTCTGCAGCAAGAGCTTGACCTGGGATGTAATAGATGTTTTCACCAGCATTCTTGAACTCTGACGAAAGCACCTTACGGCTATCTGCCGTCGTCACCCCAAAGGCTACCAAAGTTGGTGGCACAGTTAATTCTTCAAAGGTACCAGACATAGAGTCCTTCCCACCGATAGATGGCAAACCAAGCTGAATCTGAGCTTCGATAGAGCCTAGGAGAGCTGCTACTGGCTGACCAAAACGCTCAGCTTGTTTGTCCATGCGTTCGAAATACTCTTGGTAAGAGAAACGAGCCTTAGACCAGTTGGCACCAGCAGCCACCAAACGAGCAGTCGCTTCAATAACCGCATAAGCAGCACCGTGGTATGGAGACCATTCTGCTACATAAGGGTTGAAACCTTGAGCCATGACTGACGCAGTATGAGTCACACCGTGTTGAACTGGCAATTTCTGCACAGATGCCTCAGTTGGTGTGAGTTGGTAACGACCACCAAGTGGGTGATTGACCGTTGAGCGTCCAACAGAGCAGTCAAAGATAGTCTGTAATCCTTTTTGACTCGCATGATTCAAATCAGATAGAACCGCAAGAGTATCAACTTCAAGTGTGTTAGCAGATGTTTGACGTTCTTCTGGAAGCTTGACATCCTTGTCCACAACTTTGGCATCAACGACCACGCGCACACCATTGGTATCAAGGAAACGACGCTCCAAGTCGACAATGGTTTCACCATTCCAGTGCATGACTAGATTTGGTTTTTCAGTCACTGTCGCCACCACAACAGCATCAATATTCTCTTTGTTACATTCAGCAACGAAGGCATCTACATCCTCAGGACGAACCACCACAGCCATCCGTTCTTGTGATTCAGAGATGGCAATTTCTGTACCATTCAAGCCTTGGTATTTAAGAGGCACTTTATTAAGGTCGATTTCAAGACCATCTGCCAATTCACCAATAGCCACACAGACACCACCAGCACCAAAGTCATTTGATTTTTTGATCAGACGAGTGACATCGCCATTACGGAAGAGGCGCTGAATCTTGCGTTCTTCGATGGCATTTCCTTTTTGAACCTCAGCACCAGCAGTTTCCACAGACTCAACCGTTTGAACCTTAGAAGAGCCCGTCGCACCACCGACACCATCACGTCCAGTCTTACCACCGAGCAAGATAATCACATCACCAGCTTCCGGTTTTTCACGGACAACATTGCCCTTGGGAGCCGCACCAACAACTGCACCTAGCTCCATACGTTTAGCTACAAAACCTGGGTGGAAGTATTCACGAACGTAGGTCGTCGCCAGACCAATCTGGTTCCCATACGAAGAATAACCATGAGCCGCTGTCTTAGAAATGACCTGTTGTGGCAGTTTCCCAGCACGCGTTTCCGAAATCGGTGCGGTAATATCTCCAGCACCTGAGATACGCATAGCTTGATAAACATATGAGCGACCTGACAATGGGTCACGAATAGCACCACCTATACAAGTAGCCGCTCCACCAAATGGCTCAATTTCCGTTGGGTGGTTGTGAGTTTCATTCTTGAACATTAGGAGCCATGGCTCTTTCACACCATCAACATCCACTTCGATTTCTACTGAGCAAGCATTGATTTCGTCTGACACTTCCATATCGTCCAAACGACCATTAGCACGCTCATAACGACCAAAAATAGTCGCCATATCCATCAGGGTTTGTGGCTTTTCAGACCGACCTAGTTCCTCACGCATGGCAATATACTTGTCATAAGTCGCCTGTAATTGTTTTTGGAATTTGGAAGCTGAAAAGTCGATGTGTTTCAACTCTGTCTCGAAAGTCGTGTGACGGCAGTGGTCAGACCAGTAAGTATCCAAAACCTTGAGCTCTGTTTCCGTCGGCACGCGCCCTATTGACTTAAAGTAATCTTGGATAAAGAGCAAATCATCCACTTCCATTGCCATCCCTTGTTCGGCCTTGTAGCGGGCAAAGTCTTCTGCTGTATAGCTTTCAAAGAAAGTCAATTTCGGAATGGTCTTGTCCGACTCTGAAAATTCCTGCTTGGCAATCCCAGTCATGATATCCTTGAAACGAGAATCAACTGGATTGAGCAGGTAGTTCTTGATCGCTTCCAACTCAGTCACATCAATATCTTTATTGACCAAGTAAAGTTGAGCGGTATTAACCGTCACATCACTCGAACTTCCCAGCAAAAGCAAGGCTTCCTGTGAAGAAGCTGCACGCTGGTCAAATTGCCCTGGCAAACTTTCAATGGCAAAGAATGCATAATTGGCAAGGTCTGCCTGCACAGTCGCTTCATCCAAGACATGATCTGTCACCTGCTCAGAGAAGATGTGTTTCTCTGCAGGCGCAAACAAGTCCTCAGCCAAATCAAAGACATCATAAACTTGCACAATGCGAATACTTTTTAAGCTTGAAAGCCCCAAGTTATGCTGGAGTTCTCTAACCAAACTCTCTGACTTGACCTGAAAATCAGCCTTTTTTTCAACAAAAATACGTTTATCCATCAATTCTTATTCCTTTATTTCAGCTCTTGCAATGTTCCCAAATAGCCTTGAGATTGTTATTTCAATTCCTGCAACTTTTCCCAGACAATCTCATAAACATCTGTCAGTTCTCCCAATCCTCTACGGAAAACATCCTTATCCATGTGGTTGCCATCCGCATCCCACAAACGGCAGTTATCTGGTGAAAATTCATCTGCCAAGATAATCTTACCATCCTTGTCAAAACCGAACTCTAGCTTAAAGTCAATCAATTTGAGACCAATCTCAGCAAACCAGACTTTCAAGATTTCATTGATACGACGCGTTTCTTCCTTCAAGTAGGCAATCTGCTGGTCATCCGCAATCTGTAGGAATTTCACATGTTCGTCATTGATAAATGGATCATCCAAATCATCATTTTTGTAGTAAAATTCGACAATCGGAGTATCCAAGACGATACCTTCATCTACGCCAAAACGTTTTGAAAAAGAACCAGCCGTGTAGTTGCGAAGCACGACTTCCAAAGGAATAATCTCAACTTTTTTATTGAGTTGTTCCGTGTCTGAAAGTTTCTCCACAAAGTGAGTCGCCACACCAGCCGCATTTAATTTCTCAAAAATAAAAGATGAAATCTGATTATTCAACACTCCTTTACCCGCAATCTGCTCCTTCTTGACGCCGTTGAAAGCAGTCGCCTGATCCTTGTAAGTTGAAATAATAAGATTTTCATCCTCAGTTGTATAGATATTTTTAGCTTTTCCCGAATAGATCAATTGTTTTGACATTGTAAAGTTCGCCTTTCGTATTACTTGAGCACATTCTACCATAAAAAACCAAAAAATACAAGAATTTAAACGAACGAAAATAAGATGAGTTTCAAAAATCGTAAAGAAAAAACTGCAAGAAGAATCTTTCCCACAGTTTTAAAATCATTTATCTCTAAAAAAACACGAACATTATTCTTTGTTCAAAAATTGATCCAAATAATAACGTAGATAACTTTTCTTGCCTGTAATCATCTGTAGACGACCTTCCACCCCATACCGAAGTTTTTCTGCCTGCTCAGCAGTCAGATTAGTCTCCGCCTCGATTTTAAAGAAATTCCCTTTCTCAGTCTTAGTAGCTGTCGCATCAATACTTGTAATAGTAGAATCTAGGAAAATTTGATTCTTGGCATCATGAGTCGTAGTATAGCGAATAGAATCACCGACCTTGACTCTTGCTACATCTTTTGAACTAAGATAGGCTGTAAGTTTGGCTTTCCCTTCTTTTTCCAAGGACGGATAGAGTTGGGCTAGTAGGGCACCTTCTGCTACCATGGTAGAATCAATGGTCTCAGGATTAAGGTGAAGCACCCCATCCTCACTCGCCATAATTTTCCCCTTGTCTAAAAGATTGCCTTGAACCTTCTTACCTGATTCCACCTCCAAGATTTTCTGGTCTAGAAGGGTCAATTCCTGACCAACCTTAGCCAAGTGTTGTGATTTAAGAGATTCCAATTGACTGCTTAAACCAGACGCATAGGCTTGCTGGGTACCTGAACCTGCATACTGGACACGATAAGTAGCAAGACTGGATTCTAACTGAGAAAGCTGCGCTTCAACCTGCGCAACAGCCTGAGCCTTAACTTGCGGATTTTCCTCCCCCTGAGACTTATAGGACTGGTAAAGAGAGTAGGCTAGATTCTGACTGGCCAAGGAAGCACCTGTTTCAATAGCTGACTTAGCTGTCTGGTAATCGCGAATTTTAGCCTCTGTTTGACTGATGAGATTGCCGATTTCGGCTTGAGTTTGGCTAGCTGCTTCATTCTGGGACGCGATGGTCTCGTTTTGTTGCGATGTACTAGCCCTAAGACTGCCTGCTTGACTGATGTAGTCACGAAAGGTGGCTTGGTAGCCAAACTTATCCTCCTCTGGAAAGTAATCCGTCCCTTCTTGCAGGCTCTTTTGCAAATACTCCAATTGCTTTTTTTGATCCTTGAGCATGTCCAACTGACTGGCATAAGCCTCCGCTTGAACACCTTCTGTCCCTTCCTGATATTGAAGCAGAAGATCCCCTTTCTTAACCAGCTTATTTTCTTCCAAATGATTGACAAGAATGCGATTGTTGCTAGTTGACTGGATATTTGCAAGGATACGACTAGGCTCAACAGTAGCCCGAGTTGACAAACTCATCTCCTTCTCTGCAAATATTGCAAAGCCAAGCAAAAACACGAGCAGAAGGGACATGGGGACAATCACCCGACTGGAAAAATTATGATAACGACGATTATAAAACTCCGCACTTTCTAAAAATTCTGGTTTCATCCTCTCCTCTTTCTAGCTATTCACCAAATGGGCATAAAATCCACCCTGTGCAAGCAAATCAGCATGCTTTCCTTCCTCAATAATCTTGCCCTGATCCAAGACAACAACCTTCTCTGTACGCTCAGCAATGGTCAAACGGTGAGCAATGAAAATCAAGGTTTTATCTAAAGACATCAGATTATCGACAATTCGCTTCTCTGTCAAAATATCCAAACTGCTGGTCGCCTCATCCAAAATCAAGACAGGCGCATCTGTCAAGAGAGCACGCGCCAGAGCGATTCTCTGACGTTGGCCACCTGAAATCCCTGCCCCATCCGAAGTCAATTCTGTCTGGTAATTCAGGGGCATGCGCTCAATATCCTCCCGAATCTCTGCCAATTCGACCGCCCGTAAGATATCCTCCTGAGTCGTCCCCTCCTTGGCTCCCAAAAGAAGATTCTCCAAAATCGTTCCGTTAAAGACATAGGGCTGTTGAGGCAGATAGTTGATATACTGACGCAGAGCCTTTTTATCAATCTGATTGAGATTGACACCACCCAGACTAATCTCTCCCTGACTAGGGTCGTAAAAATTAACCATCATCTTGGCCAAGGTCGTCTTACCTGACCCTGAAATCCCCACAAAAGCCACCTTAGAGCCTTGGGGAATGGTCAAATTGATATCCGACAAGACGTCTCGACCATAGCCATACTTGTAGTAAACCTGCTTGAAGGACATCTCTCCCTTCATCAAACTCAAATCCTCAACCGTTTTCTTCTCCTCAAACTCAGAAGCTACCAGATAAACCTCATTCAGACGGTTATTGGCAACCTGCGCTGTCTGAAGCTTAGTTTGCAGGTTGATGATGTTTTCCAAAGGATTGGTAAAGTAAACCAGCAAGGTATTATAGGTAATCAACTGCCCCAAACTCATCTTGCCATCCATGACCAGAACAGCCCCCATCCAGAGAATGCCGACATTGAGCAAGAGATGGGCAACTTTTTTCAGAGCCTTTTGCTGACTCTCTGCCCGACTATAGGTAAAGGATTTTTTCAGATAATCCACAAATTCCTTGTCAATCTTTTGGTAGCGTGAACTTTCACTGGTCAAAGACTTGATAGTCTCAATACCATTGATGTCCTCAATGATAGAAGAAGACAGAACCGCATTGGCTTCCATGGTATCCCGATTCATCTTTTCAAACGGCTTCATAAAAGCAAAGATAATCACTGTATAGATGGGAAGTGCCAATAAGGTCATGAAAAAGAGATTGGTATTTTGTGAAAATAAAACAAGGGAAATAATGACAACCGTTGACACATCTAGGAAAATCGAAAGAATGGTCGAAGCCAGCGCATCAATGATACTGTTAGCATCTGTAAAACGAGACACGATTTCCCCTGTCCTGCGTGTCGCAAAAAAGGACATAGGCAGGTGAAAAACATGTTTGATATAGGATAAAATCACGTCAATCGATAAGCGTTGCCCCAAAACAAGTAAGAGATACTCCTGGGCATAAGACAAGATTTGCTGGAGAATATAAACAATCACCAGCCCAATAGAAATAATCCCCAGTGTCGAACGCATCTGATCTGGCACATAGGTATCAATGATAGACTGCAGATAATAAGAACCCACAATATTAATCAAGGTTACCAAGAGTGTTGCCAAAACGATATTAGCAATCAAACCACGCTGCTTGACTAATATAGGAATAAAAGAGAGAAGGCCATTCTTTTGATCCTTATGAGGCTTGTAGTCTGGACTAGGTGCCATAAAAAGAGTCACTCCTGTCCATTCTTCCGCAAAACGCTCACGTGATAGTTTGGTCAATTTCACCCCAGGATCTGGATCGGCAATATGAATGCTGTCCTTGTCCTGCCCAATCACCACATAATAGTGGAGCAATTTCCCTTCCTTAAGCACATGGGCAACAAAAGGAAAAGCCAAATCAGGCAAGTCAAAGAGCGTCATATCCGCCTTAATTGCTCGCGTCTCAAAGCCAATCTCCTCTGCCACCTTGACCAAGCCCAAAGCCGTCGTCCCATCCATGGTCGTCTTAGCCAATTCTCGCAAGTGAGCCAAAGAATAATAACTGCAATAGTAGCCAAAAACCATGGCTAATGAAGCTACACCGCAGTCCATCTGATCCACCTGCGGACGATAGTGACGTTTCCCAAATTTCATATTCATCTCCTTTTTCCTAAACTCATCTGATAACAACTATCTTACCCCAATCCCCAAACAAAAACTGGACTTCCTCCCCAAATGCGCCTATCCCCCTCCCAACTGTACTTTTTGGATAAAAAAATAGGCAGAACAAATGCCCTACCTAAAATATATATTTATTTCTTTTTCTTCCTAATTCTTTTGTCAATCATATATAAAACGATAATCGAAAACAGCGGTGGAACAATATAACTTTTTTCACTCATTGTCAGCTGAAATCCCAGAGTTGCTAGTATCTTAAAGATGAAAATATTCATTAAAAATAGAAAAACAAATACTAAAAAATATTTTAAAATCTTATTCATTTTTTTCTTCCACTTTCCCAATTTCTATACCTATTTTATCAAAAATATATGTAAAACTCCAAATAAACACCTCAACTACACTTTTGTCAAAAAATAGGCAGGACAAACATCCTACCTACTAAAAATATGGTATGAAAGGAAATTGATGTTTTACTGTCACCCTAGGCAAGCTTAGGACAAATAAATCATTGATAATAACCTGTACGACATCCTATTTAAAGTTACTTCAATTTCTAATGTCCCTGCTGTTTCTAAGCCACCTTTGGTATGATCTATTCACAGTCAGAATAGATAACACCGTTCTAAATTACGATTCATAGTTACTCCTTTTTTGATTCGTTACCACAAGACACCTATTCCCTATAGAGCGTCTACTGCTTTAAATCTATCTATTCTTTTTTTCTTTACTTCTGTATAAAAGAATGAAGACCATCATAAATAATGCAATCGTGGGTATATTAAAATTATCAAACCAAGTAGGTAAAGATACTTTATTTATGTCAGCTACTAATCTGATGATGATATAAGACATTGAACTAAGTAATACCATGATTTCAGGCAAAACTTTCAATACTGATTTAACAAATTTCATATTAAACTCCAATGTGATGCATTCTTAGATTCTAGCCTAGCTATTTTCAGCGCAGACTAACAAGTCATTCTTAACTGTTTACTCTACTCGCTTTTTATTGACCTTATATCCTAGATAAAAGAGCCCAAATAAAACGGGGTAAATTTCTGGATAAAATAGGGTATTGATTGAATTTCTCAAAATCAAATACGTTGCGATATAGATTATGAGCGATACGGTAAAATAACCCTCAGCAAAACCTAATAAAAATTGTTTCATGGTAGACCCCTATTTTACTAAAAAACGTTCTACCATTTTTTATCCACCTCGTGATGCCGACTGATAACCATTATACGCACCCCAAGCTAACAGTCCGACAGCCAAAATACCACCACCAACCAAAAGTAACACTCCTCCACCATCAACTTCTTGCAATTCAATATCACTTAACGTAGTATAATTTTGTTCAATAGTTTGTAAATTTGACATATTTATCCTCCATTTTAATAATAAAAATTAGTTTTCTTTTAATACACCAATAATAATCATCAATACACTCATAACAAACGCAGACAACAATCCTTTAGTAGTACTATTTAAAAAAGGTCTATCAAAAACATAATAATTATATGCAGATAATCCTAAACCAACGGCAGTCACCACAATTGTAATAACGAGTAATATAATCCAAAATGTTCTCTTGCTCATATTTATCAAAAACTACGGATGAGTAATATAGTAGAACGTTTTACCAGCAGCTTCACCAACTTGGTAAATCCCCCAACCAATTGCAATACCCACAGAGACTACCTCCCAAGCAATTCCCCCATCTACATTCACCAACTCTTCTTCTGTAAGAGCTACAAAGTTCTGTTCCATTTTGTCAAAATTTGTCATCTTTTTTCTCCTCAATTTGTATATGTTTAATGTTTATACTCTAAGCCACTTAAATAGCCAGATTGGATAAATAACTGAAATAATCATTTCTAATCTCCTTCCTTTTCTTCTTACTTATTTATTCGAAAAAGAATTCGAAAACGTACAACCAAATTAAATTTTATTTAAAAAATAATTTAATGTACCATGAATAGAAAATTGGTAGATACATGCAGCAAACTCCTTTCCTTTTCCTCTTACTTATCTATTCGAAAAAAATTTCGAAAATGTACAACTAAATTAAATTTTATTTAAAAAATAACTCAGTGAACCATGGGTAGAACATTGATATAAACATGAGCTAGGCTCCTTTCTTTTTCCCTTTTACTTATCTATTCGAAAAAAATTTTCGAAAATGTACAACTAAATTAAATTTATTTGAAAAATAATTTAGTAAACCATGGATAGAAAATTGGTAGATACATGAAGCAAACTCCTTTCTGTTTCCTCTTACTTATCTATTCGAAAAAAATTTTCGAAAATGTACAACTAAATTAAATTTTATTTAAAAAATAATTTAATAAACCACGGATAAAAACCAGTCACATACATAAACACTCCTCTTTTTCTTCCTTATCTATCTATTCATAATTCCCACTAAAAGTTCTAAATTTTTTATTTTCCCTGACAATAAAAAAGCAACACGACTTGCATGTTGCTTCTTGCTATTCTTTACTTTTTACGACTTCTACCACATCTCCTACACTTTGGAGTTGGTCAATTTCCTCATCACTGATTTCGATATTAAATTCATCTTCCAGTGTCAAGATAAACTCCATCAAGTCAACGGAGTCAGCATCCAAATCGTCTTTCAGACTCAAGGATTCTGTCACGACAAAGTCCTCTCCCTGTCGCTCTTGGATAATGGTCACAATACGGTCAAAAATTTCTTTTTCTGTCATCTCTTTTATTCTCCTGAAAATTCACGCGCAGTCTGAGCAACTACGTCTGTTTCTAGCATAGTACGGATCTGGCGAATCGTACTATAAACAGCCTTGGCATCGCTTGAGCCATGAGTCTTGACAACCGGTGCCTTGACACCAAACAAGACCGCTCCACCAACATCTGAGTAGTTGAGCTGTTTTTTCAAACCTCTGAGGCTGTCCTTGAGAAGGAGGGCACCTAGTTTCGCTCGAAGACCACCACCTGTAATAGCTGTCTTGAGCAAACCCATGATTCCCATAGCTGTTCCTTCAATGGATTTGAGCACAGCGTTTCCCGTGAAACCATCTGCCACGACAACATCCGCAACGCCATTCATCAAATCACGCGCTTCCACGTTTCCGATAAAGTTTAAACTTTCATCAGCTGCTAGTAATTCGTAAGTTTCCTTACGAAGCGGGTCACCCTTGCTACTCTCTGTTCCATTGTTAAGTAAGCCAACACGTGGTTGCGCAATGCCACGGACATTTTTAGCATAGAAAGAACCTAGAACCGCATATTGATGGAGGTGCTGGGCTGTATTTTCCGCATTAGCACCGAGGTCTAGCATGTCAAAACCTCTCCCATCTACAGTCGGCAAGGTTGACATAAGTCCAGGACGATCGATATTCTTGATACGACCCACGATGAAGAATCCAGCCGCCAACAAAGCACCTGTATTCCCAGCTGAGAGAACAGCGTCTGCTTCACCCTCTTTGACAGCCTTGGCCGCCAATACCATACTGGCATTTTTCTTCTTCCGAATAGCTCTCGTAGGTTCATCGTCTGAATCAATCTTTTCATCCGTATGGATAATGCTGACGCGCTCTGTCGCTGTCAGATATTGCTTGATTTTAGCTTCATCTCCGTAGAGTTGAACCTCAATATCTGAAAAGTCAGCTAGGGCTTGATTGACACCCTCAACGATGGCCTGAGGTGCATAATCGCCCCCCATGGCATCTACTGCGATTTTTTTCATTTCTTTTCCTCTTTTAGTAATTGTCCCCAGTCTGCTAGGGAATCAATAAATTTCTTTGATTTTAGGTGAATCCCAACGTACTCTTCGTAGAGTTGATCCATAAATTGGCGTAGCTCTTGCTTAATTTCAGGTTTGAGCGAAATGGTCTCCAAGGTTTCAAAATCAATGGCTTGAAATTGATTGAGCAGATAAGGGATATTGGGATTGAGATGGCAACGTCTCTCATCCTCATGATAATGCTCTGGACAGAGACAGGCTCCATATTTGAAAGAAAAGTCAAAAGCCTGACCAACCCGATGACAAAAGACACACTCATTAAAATTGAGGCTGATCCCAAATCTTGTCAAGATTTGAATTTCAAAAATATTGGTCAAAACCTGATAATCCAAACCCTCTTCCATCAACTCCAAAGTCTTTTGCAAAAAAGCAAACAAGGGAGCATACTGCTGATTGTCCGGCAAACTAGCATCTGCAAGAGCTGCCACGTAGGTCGCATAGGCCATGACAAAGAGATCGCTATTAATATTGGGAAAGGTCATCACCTCATGATAGTCCTCGATGTAACTGAGCCCGTCATCATTGATTCGCAAGAGAAATCGAGCCAACACCAAGGGCTGAATAACTGGAGCCAGCTTAGACTGACCAGCGTGTTTGACAAAAAACATCCGCTTACCAGCCTGCTCTGTAAAAATCTTGACTAGCTTGTCATCCTCCCGAAAATTGCGATTGTAGAGCACCAAGCCTTGACTCGTGATAGACTGAATCATGCTTCTCTCATATACTCCTCAAGCCGTTTCATGGCTTCTTTGATAGTCTCCATGCTGGCTGCATAAGACAGGCGAACATAACCTTCTCCATAACGCCCAAAGGCAGCACCAGGGATAAAGGCAACGGCCTTCTTCTGAGCAAAATCCTTGAGAAAAGCAAAGGAATCTTGATTGTAGCCGTCTGGAATCTTAGCAAAGATATAGAAGGCACCGTCTGGTTTGATAATCTCAAAACCAAGAGCAGTCATTTTCTCGATAATATAGTCCCGACGCTGGATGTATTCCTTCTTCATAGGCTCCGCATCGTTTTTACCAGCTGTCAAGGCTTCTACCGCAGCATGTTGCGCCATGGTATTTGCGGCAGTGACCAAGTACTGGTGACTCTTGATTAACTGGGCTGTGAAGACCGCAGGAGCAAAAATCAAGCCCAAACGCCAACCTGTCATAGCATGCGATTTAGACAAACCATTGATAATGATAGCCTGGTCTCTCAACATCGTTCCTAGAGACACATGGGCTTCCCCTGTATAGGTCAATTCTGAGTAGACCTCATCACAGACAACGAAAATTTTGTACTTGCGTAAAACGTCTGCCAAAGCTTCCAACTGCTCCCGACTATAAGTAATTCCTGTCGGATTAGCTGGATAGTTGAGAATAACCGCCTTGAGCTTGTCACCTTGCTCCAAAATGGCCTTCTCCAACATTTCAGGAGTCAAGACAAAACCATTTTCAGTTGTATCAATCTCGACAACCTCTGCCCCAACTAGATTGACAATTGGTTCATAACCCGGATAAGCAGGAGCTGGCAAGAGCACCTTATCTCCTTCTTCTAAAATAGCCGTCAAAGTAGCAGATAAAGCCTCTGTCGCCCCAATTGTAACCAAGATTTCATTTTCAGGAGCATAGTCCAGTTGATACTTTTCCTTAACAAAATCACTGGCTGCCTGACGTAAAGTTAGCAGACCACTCATCCCTGTATAGTAGGATTGGTTCTGATCAATTGCTCGCTTGGCCGCCTCCTTGACATGATTTGGCGTTGTAAAATCAGGTTCCCCCAAGGTCAAACGCAAGACCCCAGGAATCTCAGAAATAGCCTGGTCAAACTGACGAATCAACGAAACTTGAATCTTATCTAACTGTTTATTAAAGCGCTTAGTTAAGTCCATAGATACCTCCTACTGTAAAAACGTATCTCTATTATACTACAAAAGCCCCCCGACCGCAAAAATACATGATAGAATAACTTTCCACTTTCTATTTTACTTTTCCTCTTTACAGGTCTATAATGGTAATAGATTTTATTTGGAGGTTTTTATGTCATTTCTATCAAAAAATGGAGCAGGTATCTTGGCCTGCCTTCTCATTTCCATCCTATCTTGGTACTTAGGAGGATTCTTCCCTGTGATTGGCGCGCCCGTTTTTGCCATTTTCATAGGCATGCTTCTCCATCCCTTTCTCTCACCCTATAAACAACTGGATGCTGGATTGACCTTTAGTTCCAAGAAATTGCTTCAGTATGCCGTTATCTTGCTTGGTTTTGGTCTCAATATCTCGCAAGTCTTCGCAGTTGGGCAATCTTCACTCCCTGTCATCCTTTCCACCATTTCAATAGCCTTGATTGTTGCCTACCTCTTCCAGCGTTTCTTTGCACTGGACACAAAACTGGCTACCTTGATTGGAGTGGGATCTTCTATCTGTGGGGGCTCTGCCATTGCGGCGACAGCGCCCGTTATCCATGCCAAGGAAAAGGAAGTAGCCCAAGCCATCTCCGTTATCTTTTTCTTCAATGTCTTGGCTGCGCTCATCTTTCCAACCCTAGGTACCTGGCTTCATCTATCCAATGAAGGCTTCGCCCTCTTTGCAGGAACTGCGGTCAATGATACTTCCTCTGTAACGGCTACCGCCAGCGCCTGGGACAGTCTCTACCAAACTAATACCCTCGAATCCGCAACCATTGTCAAACTCACACGCACCCTAGCTATTATCCCCATCACTCTCTTTCTCTCCTACTGGCAAAGTCGCGAGCAAAAAAATAAGCAAGGATTGCAACTGAAAAAAGTCTTCCCACTTTTTATCCTTTACTTCATCCTTGCCTCTCTCCTCACTACACTACTCACCTCTCTCGGTGTGTCCAGTAATTTCTTTACCCCTCTCAAACAACTCTCTAAATTCCTTATTATCATGGCCATGAGTGCTATCGGTCTCAAAACCAATCTGGTAGCTATGGTCAAATCCAGTGGAAAATCCATTGTTCTCGGAGCTATTTGCTGGATTGCCATCATCCTCACTAGTCTTGGTATGCAGACCCTTATCGGCATTTTCTAATACTCTTCGAAAATCTCTTCAAACCACGTCAACGTCGCCTTGCTGTATATATGTGACTGACTTCGTCAGTCTTATCTACAACCTCAAAACTGTGTTTTGAGCAACCTGTGGCTAGTTTCCTAGTTTGCTCTTTAATTTTCATTTAGTATAATAAAAAGGTAGCCCACAGCTACCTTTTTATTATACTTCCTCAATCAAGCGTGTATGTTCTCTCTTGATGCAACGATTCATCACGATATCATCACATCCACCAGCACGCAAGATTTCTTCCGCTTCTAAACTTTCAAGTCCTAGCTGTGCCCAAAAAATCTTGGCATCAGCCTTAAGAAAATCACGCGCCACATCTGGCAAAAATTCACTGCGACGGTAAACATTGACAATATCTACAGGAAAAGGAATCTCAGCGAGACTAGCATAAGCCTTTTCACCCAATATTTCACCACCTGCTACCTTGGGATTGACTGGGATGATTTTATAACCCCGAGCCTGCATTTCCTTGGTCACTCGATTGCTGGTTGTTTCCTCACGGTCTGACAAACCCACCACAGCAAGAGTTTTACTCGTTGCGAGATACTGACGAATCACGCCATCACTTGGATTGATAAATTCTTGACTCATAGAAATCCTCCTTTTTCATCAGTATAGCATATTTTGAAAAGGCTTGCATAATTCTACTACAAAAAAGGAGGACTAGCCCCCTTTTTATTTAGCCTCGTACCAGGTTGCCCCTTCATTCTCATCTGCGATAAGGGGAACACTGAGTTGAATGGCTTCTTCCATAGTTTGTTTGACCAATTTTTTCATCTCTGCCAATTCAGATTTAGGAACTTCAAGGACGATTTCATCGTGCACTTGTAACAGCATCTTAGTCTGATAACCACCTGCAACCAAGGCTTTATCCAGCTGAATCATGGCAATCTTGAGAATATCTGCTGCCGAACCCTGGATAGGAGAGTTGATAGCAGTCCGCTCCGCAAAACCACGAATGTTAAAGTTTCGCGAATTGATATCTGGTAACTCACGGCGACGCTTGAAGAGGGTCTCCACATAGCCCTTATCACGCGCCTCACGCACCACTTCATCCATGTAGTTTTTAATACCTGGAAAACGTTCAAAGTAGGTATCAATGTAAGCTTTGGCCTCCTTACGGCTGATACCCAAATTATTAGACAGACCAAAATCTGAAATCCCGTAAACCACTCCAAAGTTAACCGCCTTGGCATTGCGACGGTCGTTTGGAGTCACATCCTCAGGACGATCAATGCCAAAGACCCGCATGGCTGTCGAGGTATGGATATCTGCTCCCTCTTGAAAGGCCTTAATCAGATGCTCATCCTTAGAAATATGAGCCAAAACGCGCAATTCAATCTGTGAATAGTCGGAGCTGAGCAACACACTATCCTCCCACTCAGGTACAAAAGCCTTACGAATGAGACGCCCCTGCTCCAAACGCACAGGAATATTTTGCAAGTTGGGATCCACACTAGACAGACGACCTGTTTGGGTCAAATCCTGCACATAGCGGGTATGAATCTTACCATCAGCCAAAATCCAGTCCTGCAAGCCAATCACATAAGTAGATTGAATCTTGGCAATCTGACGGTAGTCTAGGATTTTCTTAACAATCGGAGCAATAGGAGCCAGGCGCTCTAAGACATCCACCGCAGTCGAATAACCTGTCTTGGTTTTCTTAGTGTATTCTAGTGGAAGTCCCAATTTTTCAAAGAGGAGTACACCCAACTGCTTAGGCGAGTTGATATTAAACTCCTCACCAGCCAGTTCATAAATCTCCTGAGTCAGTTTTTCAATGACAAGCTCATTTTCATCCTGCATCTCAAGCAAGGTCTCTTTCTTGACCGTAATCCCAGCAATTTCCATCTTAGCAAGGACAAAAGCCAGAGGTTGCTCCATATCATAAAGAAGTTCTAATTGCCCATTTTCGCTGAGTTTTTCAATCAAAATAGGCGCTGTTTCGACTAAAACAGCAAGCTTACGAGCCAAATGTTCCAAGAATTTCTCGCGTTCAGGAAGAGTCTTCTTGACCCCCTTACCATAGAAGGTCTCATCATCAACCAAACAAGTCTGACTATAAAGACTAGCGATAGTCGCAATTTCATTATCCTCTACAGTTGAAAGGAGGTATTTAGCCAAACGGCTGTCAAAAGCGGGCGCCTGCAAATCCACATCAAAACGATTCAAGAGAACTTTAGCCTTCTTAAAGTCATAAACTCTAAGAGATGTTTTTTCTAAAAAATCCTTGAAAATAGGCTCTTGCAAAAGCTCAAGCTTGTCGGTAGCATAGAGCTTTTCCCCACAAGACCAGGCAAATCCAACCAAATCATCCGTATGGTAATTCTCACCAAAAAGCTCAAAATGGAAGATAGACTCTTCACTCAGCATATCTTGACTGATTTGGTCAACGATAGTAAAATCCAAGCTCTCAGCCACATCAGCTGACGACACATTTAAAGCCTGCTTGAGCTGTTTGAAGCCCATCTCATCGTAGAATTTCCCAAGATTTTCCACATCTGGACCACTATAGACCAAATCCTCTAAACCAATCTCAATCGGTGCCTTGGTATCAATGGTCGCCAGTGTTTTAGACAAAAAGGCCTGTTCCTTATCATTGATGAGATTTTCCTTCATCTTAGAAGTCTTCATCTCATCGATATTTTCATAAATACCATCGAGTGAGCCATGCTCCAGCAAGAGCTTGATACCCGTCTTTTCGCCGATTTTGGTCACCCCAGGAATATTATCCGACTTATCTCCCATAAGCGCCTTAAGATCGATAAACTGCGTCGGTGTAATGCCCAGCTTTTCCATAAGATATTCTGGCGTAAATGCCTCAAACTCAGCCACACCTTTCTTGGAAATCTCAACCACCGTATGCTCATCCGTCAGCTGAATCAAGTCCTTGTCCCCACTGACAATGGTAATATCAAAACCATCCTGCTCTGCGAGCTTATCCAGCGTCCCAATGATGTCATCAGCCTCATACTGAGCCAACTCATAGTGACGAATCCCCATATGATCCAGCAACTCACGAATAAAGGGAAATTGCTCACGAAACTCATCCGGAGTCTTAGCCCGACCACCCTTATAGTCCGCATACATCTCTGTACGGAAGGTCGTCTTTCCCGCATCAAAAGCCACCAAAATATGACTTGGCTCAACCCGCTCCAACAAATGGCTCAACATCAACTGAAAGCCATAAATCGCATTGGTATGCAAACCAGCCGCATTCTTAAAACGATCCAACTGCTGATAGAGCGCAAAAAACGCCCGAAAAGCAACAGAAGACCCATCAATCAATAATAATTTTTTCTTATCCATACACCCATTATAAAGGAAAGCACCAAAAAATACCATTAGGAAGAGCAAGAGCAAGTATTTTTCAAACTTTTTCCGAATATAGCCATTTAGTTTTAAAAAAAACAGAACTTAGCCCATGACTAAATTCTGTTTTTATGCTTTATAATTATAAAAGTGAAATCCTTTTCAACTGCAAAGAACTTCTATTCTTGCTAGACTATATTCATTCCTATTGTAGTAATAGTCTATATATTTATCTTGTTGGTTTATACGTTAATTGATCTTTGTGCTGTTTGACAAACTCACTCATTTCTGAGTCTGGTATTTGACGAAGATATAGATTTGCACGAATCGTTTCATCTTCTTCACGACAAGTTGAAAGAACTAAATACTTATCTTTAGCTGATACTTTAACATTTGGTTTCTTAACTTCAGCTGTTTCATAAATAGTTGTTAACTGTGTTTGAAAATCTTTATCATCATCAAATGAAGTGCGATAAAAGGCTGTTTCTTCCGGTACTATAATCATAGCAACTGCTTCATAATAATACTTTCTCTCTGGAGTCTCAATCACAACATATGGATGTTCATCAAAATAATCTTGACGACTATAGTAGTTCACATCATTAAACATACGATGATCCCCAACTTTACTACCACGAGCATGACCAAATAACCAAGTTAAACGGTCACTAAAATCCTTTTTATTGTCTGTGTCCATAAACACTGTTCCCATATAAGGTTCGTGACCACCATTATACCACTTAAATAATTGGTGTCAACAATTTTTATCTTATTTTTAAGAAAATATTGGAGAAAACAGTCCAAACTTTAAATGTTGAACTCTAATCACTCTTAAAAGCTAACTTATTTCAATCAAACGAACAATAATCCTTTATATTCCCGACTATTCGAATCATTACTGGCTGGCAACATCTGAAGTTAGAAGCCCTTGACGAACGAGATTTGCTAAACCTACTTTTCCCCCTCTTCAATACCCTCTGGACGACCACGTTCTAGGCCTTTTTCTTCAGCTCGTTCCAAGGCATAGTCCTGTGCTAACAAGGCTTGTTCTTCACGCATACGTAGTTGACTAAACATCTTCCTGTCCTCCTCGGACCAGCTCTTGTAGTCCAGCAGTTGGTCTGCCTGACTGATGGCTCGCTCGGGTTCTTGGGTAAAGGGTTTGTTCCTAAAAAACTCTAACCACGGCTTGCGAACCTCGTCTTTGCTGGTTTCTCTGTATTTTTTTTAGTTCCAAGAATGCCATCTTGACTAGATGGTTTTCCTGCCCATTGTTTGTGATAGTCTTACAACAGCGTCTCAAACTCAGCGACAGTCATACCTAATTGTTCACTAGCAACCTCAGCTGTCAGAAGACCTTGGCGGACCATATCTAGGAAGGCAATGAGTTTTCCTTCTTCCCTCCCTTCAACTTTCCCACGTTCAAGTCCACGCTCCAGTCCCTGTTCAATACCTTGTTCAATCCCCTTAGCCCTAGCTGTTTCCAAGGCATAGTCCTGTGCTAACAAGGCTTGTTCTTCTCGCATACGTAGTTGACTAAACATTTTCCTATCCTCCTCGGACCAGCTTTTATAGTCTAGCAGTTGGTCTGCTTGGCTGATGGCTCGCTCAGGTTGCTGGGTAAAAGGCTTGTTACCAAAAAACTCCAACCACGGCTTGCGAACACTATCCTTGCTGGTTTCTCTGTACTTTCTTAATTCCAAGAATGCCATCTTGATCAGATGGTGTTCCTGTCCATTATTGGTGATGGTTAAAACCTCACCTGTCGTATCCTCTCGCATACTAAAGCTATGAAAAGCTTGATCATCTTGAAAGTAGTTACTATCTACAATAGCGATTGCATAAACTGGTGCGATGTGTTTGTAACTCTGGTGTGTATCACCTTCTCGTTGACGAATTTTTTCTAGGTTTTGATTGACCTGACTGCACAGGTAAGCCCACAGGCGATTGATGAAAAAATTCTGATGATGAACTTGAATTTCAATAATTACTTGCGTACCATTATCCAACTCCGCCAAGACGTCTATACTGGTATAGAAATCCTGAGCCGAGTAAGGCAGGGATGGCAAGACATGAATATTGCTCCCCTCCAAAATGGTTACATTTTTGGCTGGTAAATCCAACATATCGCGAATAAATTGACAAGTGATTTCTGGATTGCTAAAGATTTTCTTAGCTACCAAGTCGTTAGTCGGGCTGATGCCCGGATGACGTACAGTCATACTTCCTCCTTTCATTATAGCACATTTTTTAATCTAGATTTACTAGATTCTCTGCTACTATCTATTTATTCGGAAAAGAGACGAAAAAAACCTGAGAATTATCTCAGGCTTGATCATTAAATCTTTTTCTCAATACCAAAAAGTGGAGAAAGTGGGCGTTTTTCATGGATACGTACAATAGCATCACCCAGTAGATGAGCGATTGAAATCTGCTCAATCTTATCGATTAAACGCTCTTCTGGCAGATAGATGGTATCCAAAACAACCAATTTCTTAATAGCTGATTTTTGGATATTGTCCATAGCAGGACCAGAAAGAACTGGGTGCGTACAGCTTGCATAGACTTCAACAGCACCAGCTTCCGCAAGGGCATCTGCCGCATGACAAATCGTTCCAGCAGTATCAATCATATCATCAATCAAGATACAAGTCTTGCCTTCGACCTTACCGATGATGTTCATGACTTCACTAGTATTCATCTTATCAACGCTACGACGTTTATCAATGATAGCGATAGATGTTTTCAAAAATTCTGCCAACTTACGGGCACGAGTCACCCCTCCATGGTCTGGGCTGACAACCACATAGTCAGAACCAACCATACCACGACGCTCAAAATAATCCGCAATCAGAGGAGCACCCATCAAATGATCCACAGGAATATCAAAGAATCCTTGAATCTGCGCAGCATGCAAGTCGATGGTCAACAAACGATCCACTCCAGCTACTTCAAGCATATTTGCGACAAGTTTTGAAGTGATTGGCTCACGCGCTCTCGCCTTTCTATCCTGACGTGCATACCCATAGTAAGGCATGACAACATTGACAGATTCTGCACTCGCACGCTTCAAAGCATCTACCATAATCAAAATTTCAAGCAGATTGTCATTTACAGGCGAACTAGTTGATTGTAGGATAAAGACGTGTTTCCCACGGATTGATTCTTCGATGTTGACCTGAATCTCTCCATCTGAAAATTGGCGAACACTTGATTTCCCCAACTCTATCCCAATCTCCTGCGCCACACGTTTTGCCAATTCTTGATTAGAAGAAAGGGCAAACAGCTTTAAATCAGAAAAAGACATGATTTCCTCCGGTATATATGTATCACTTGTGCTTTTCACAAGATTTTCCATCTACCATTGTAGCGCTTTTTACACTATTTTTCAATCAAAAATAAAAGAAGGGCACCATATTTGTACCCTTGCATCATTCTTTTGAAAAATATTCTAGTTCATTATCTCATCGTTCTTCTCAACAAAGCGATAAGCCTGATAAAAACCATAGAGAGTAATAGCCGTAACCACTGGAATCGCTAATGGCAACTCTGTCTCTAATTCTACAAAAGGAGAGTTAAATAAGAAGTGAGTTCCCAAGGCTAAACCTAGGAAAATAAGCCCCTCTTTCTTGCCAGCCTTCTGCCCTTTATAGGCTCTGTAAAGCAAGTAAACACCCACTACAGCCAAACCTGAAAAAGTCCAGTGAGAGGCAATTCCTGAGATGATACGCTCTAAAATTCTCGAAATAGTAAAGTCAAAGCCCTCTGGCAAATCCGTACGAATGTAGCCAATATCCTCAATCATTTGAAATCCCAAACCAGAAGCAATCCCTAATAAAAACAAAGATTTTAATTTTCGCACAGGAACCAAAGCTAAAACAAAAACAAGTGGCAATAATTTCAAGGGCTCTTCTACCAAAGGAGCCACAATCGCACTTTCAAAGGCATTTAAAAATGTACTATCTGGGAAAAGAACGCCAAGCAAATCATGGATATAGGTATTAGCAAAGCTAGACAACCAGCCTGAAAGGAACATTCCTCCCAATAAAGACAAAACCAAGGCCTTCTTTGGCAATTCCCATTTTTTCCCAATACGGAAAAGGAAATAAAGAGCCGGAATCATATAAAAGAGAGCTAGAAAGATAGAAACTCCCATGAGTCCATATTCCGCACCTGACATCGAACCATCCGTATAATAGATGGTTTCATACTGCAAACCAATACATAGCAATAAAATAAAAATAAATAAAATACTGTTTTTCTTCATACACTTTCTTTCTAAATGAAGTATTTATAATTCTACGACTGTCATACTTCCTGTATCCACATCATAAATAGCACCAGAGATAATGACATCGTCTGGTATTAAGGGAGATTCGATAAGGGCTTGCATATCCTCTCGCACACTCTCCTCTATATCTTGGAAGGGCAAGAAGTCCTGGTCTGACACGTCGACACCCAGTTCCTCTTTCAAATACTCCTGAAAAGGACCATTTTCAAAGGTCTGAGCACCACAGTCTGTATGGTGCAACACCACAATCTCTCTTGTCCCCATCTGTTGCTGGGAAATAACTAGCGAACGAATCATGTCCTCAGTCACTCGACCACCTGCATTCCGCAAGATATGAGCATCCCCAAGTGCCAAACCTAGAGCTTGCGCAACGTGCAAACGTGAGTCCATACAGGTCACAATGGCAACTCTTGTTTTGGGTTTAAGTGGCAGATTTAACTGCCCATGTAGGGCAACATAAGCCTGATTGGCTTGCATAAACTGTTCAAAATACGACATGATTCCCTCCTCGAAAATTTGATAGTCAAATATTTCTCCTATCTTATCATTTTTAAGAGGATTTGTCACGGATTATGCAAATACCTTTTTCAAAACTTCCTGAATCGTTGTCACGCCAATGACCTGAATTTCCTTGGGCGGGGTGATTCCTGTCAAGGAATTCTTAGGTACATAAATCTTAGTAAAGCCCAGTTTAGCAGCTTCGTTGATGCGTTGCTCGATACGATTCACGCGCCGAATTTCTCCCGTCAAACCAAGTTCTCCCACAAAACATTCCTGAGGATTAGTTGGATTGTCCTTGTAGCTCGAAGCAATAGCAACAGCGACGGCCAAGTCTATCGCAGGTTCATCCAATTTGACACCACCAGCAGATTTGAGATAGGCATCCTGATTTTGCAAGAGAAGACCTGCCCGTTTTTCCAAAACAGCCATAATCAAACTCGCACGATTAAAATCAAGTCCTGTCGTTGTACGCTTGGCATTTCCAAACATGGTCGGTGTCACCAAAGCCTGAACCTCTGCTAAAATTGGACGCGTCCCTTCCATGGTCACAACGATGGAGGAACCAGTTGCTCCATCCAAACGCTCTTCTAGGAAAACTTGACTCGGATTGAGTACCTCAACCAGACCACCCGACTGCATCTCAAAGATGCCAATCTCATTAGTGGAACCAAAACGGTTTTTGACCGCTCTTAAAATACGGAAGGTATGGTGTCGTTCCCCTTCAAAGTAAAGCACCGTATCCACCATATGCTCCAACATACGCGGACCAGCCAGAGTACCTTCCTTGGTCACATGCCCTACGATAAAGATGGCAATGTTATTGGTTTTGGCCAGTTGCATGAGCTCAGCAGTCACCTCACGCACCTGAGAAACAGATCCCTGCACCCCTGAAATCTCAGGAGACATAATAGTCTGAATGGAGTCAATAATGAGGAAGTCTGGTTGGATGCGCTCCACCTCAGCTCGAACACTCTGCATATTGGTCTCTGCATAGAGATAAAACTCGCTATCAATATCACCCAAACGCTCTGCACGTAGTTTAATCTGCTGGGCAGACTCTTCGCCACTGACATAGAGAACCGTTCCCACTTGAGACAACTGGGTTGAGACTTGTAGGAGAAGCGTTGATTTCCCGATTCCAGGATCCCCACCTATGAGGACGAGACTTCCTGGTACCACTCCTCCCCCAAGTACACGGTTGAATTCCTCCATCTCCGTCTTGGTTCGATTGACGTTTATAGAAGTCACCTCAGCTAGTTTCATGGGCTTGGTTTTCTCACCTGTCAAGGACACACGCGCATTCTTGACCTCGGCAACCTCAACCTCTTCCACAAAAGAAGACCAAGACCCACAGTTGGGACAACGCCCCAGATATTTAGGGGAATTATACCCACAATTTTGACATACAAATGTCGCTTTTTTCTTTGCGATGATAAACCTCTTTCTATATCTCTAACTCACACTCAATCACTTGGCAAAAATCAATCTTCTCATTTGGCACAAACTGGCGCATGAGCATTCGATGAGCAACAACTACCACAGTCTGGTGTTCTCGATACTTAGACATGCATTCTAGAAAACGAGACTTCATCTCCGTAGCTGTCTCATATTGAATAGGACTATTAGGAAGTAACTCCCCCTTATTTTCTAGAAACATAGTACGAGCTTTTTCAAAATTATCTGTGCCACTTTCATAAACCTGCCATTCATGAAATAATGGCTCCACTCTTAAAGGAAGTCCAGTAACACAAGCCACATAAGAAGCCGTTTCTAAAGCTCTTGTGACTGCAGAAGATATGATTATTTCAGCTGAAGGAAGCAAGGGATTTTTGCTCAGTTTCTGAGCTTGTTGCCGTCCCTTCTCAGACAAGGGCGCCAAATCTATCCCAAATCCCGTATAAGAACGATCCTCTAACTCACGGTAATCTGGCTCCCCGTGACGGATAAAAATAATTTTCATATTAAGACCCCCATAAAACTATCCAATCTTGATTCCGCAATCTTGCCACTGCTTCAGTGTTTTAGAGAATTTCTTCTGGTTGCCAACTCCGACAGCAGACAAATCGACAGAAACCTGATAATTCTCCTTGGTAACTGCCAAAACGGAAGCCTTAACACAGCCATTGCCATCTACCCCTATAAACTCTATGCTTTTAGCACCGTTTTCCTCTAAAAAATCTTTTAAATCTGGATTAGTAAAGCAAGAAGCCCGACGCTTCTCAAAGATACGAGAAGATACAAGCAGCAAGCCGGTCACAAATTTCTTCTTTCTGTCTTTTCTCACCTGTCAAGGACACACGCGCATTCTTGACCTCGGCAACCTCAACCTCTTCTACAAAAGAAGACCAAGATCCACAGTTGGGGCAACGCCCCAGATATTTAGGGGAATTATACCCACAATTTTGACATACAAATGTCGCTTTTTTTTGCGATGATAAACCTCTTTCTATATCTCTAACTCACACTCAATCACTTGGCAAAAATCAATCTTCTCATTTGGCACAAACTGACGCATGAGCATTCCGTGAGTTACAATGATAATAGTTTTATAATTTTTATATTTTTCCAAAGTTCTTAAAAAACGATGACGCATCTCCAGAGCTGTTTCATAGCGATAAGGAGAATCTTCAGGTAAACTTCCTTGATGTTTTAGATAATATTCATGAGCTACCAATACACTAGTTAAATCAGAGTTAGTACCATCTAAGTCTGGACGCCACTCATGAAAAAACGGCTCCACAAATAAGTCCAATCCTGTTTCAACCGCTATATAATGTGCTGTTTCTAAAGCCCTCGTCACAGACGATGAAATAATAATCTCTGCCTTTCCAAAACATGCAGTTTTAGCAACTTCTTTTGCCAGACTGCGACCTTTTCCTGTCAATGGTGCTAAATCACGACCAAAACCACTATAGAGTTGCGGATTTTCAAGTTTATCAAGCATACTATAATCTGGCTCCCCGTGACGTATAAAGATAATCTTCATCTTAGTGTCCAGTTGACCCAAATCCACCAGTTCGAACGCCATTAGCCGCATCTCCATCTGCAATTAAGAAAGGAGCAAATACAGCTTGGACAACACGTTCTCCAACTTCAAGAACAACCTCTTGGTCTGTGATATTCTTCATCTGCGCAAAAATATGCCCTTCATTCCCAGGATTTCCATAATAATCCCCATCAATGACACCAACCGAGTTAATCAAGACCAAGCCCTTCTTACGAGGATTTGAAGAACGATCATAGAGGTATAGAACCTCAGTCGGCTGCATATAAGCCTTAACCCCTGTCGGAACCAATACAATCTCTCCTGGCGCAATAACTGTACGCACAGCAACCTTTAAGTCGTAACCAGCCGCATGCGCTGTCTCACGCTTGGGCAATAAATTTTCATCTGTAAAACTAGAAACCAATTCAAATCCACGAATTTTCATCATCTTCTCTTTTCTATTATCATTTATTCTAGATTATTCTATCTTATTTATTCGGAAAAAGCACGAAAAAAAGAGCACACAACAGTTATAGGCTGTACGATAATTTACACTGTTTCACAATACGTTGAAATTTAGAGCTTTAAAGCGAGAACAAAGTTGACTTTTTACATCATTTTACAGAGATTTACGACACTTTTGCCCCTTTTTCGCCCCTTTCAATCTGGTACATCATAGTTGAATACCCTACGATGTCACGATATTTTCAGCTCATTACTAGGTAGTCTAACAACTCTTTATCTTCCACTTTGAAGTCCAATAAAATCAGTAGTTTTACCGTGTACTCATTTTTCAAAATCGGGACCAGGTAAGTCACACCTATCCAATGCTCAAAACCCCTCCCTATTCTTCAAGAAAACGCTTTTTTGAACAATAGGATTGTAATTCCTGTTTCTAATCGTTCAAAATGCGTGTTTTTGCAAAATAGAAATACAAACTCTAATTTTGTTAACCTCAACAAAATTGGCAACTAAGGGCTTTATAAAGCTATTTGTTGACTTCAACAAGTCAATTTTTCAGGCAAACCATTTATTTTGCTACCGACATTGATGTCGGTTGGTTAGATGTTTTCTTGATTCAGAACAAACAAAAAAACCGCAAGCCTGAGCCTGCGGTTGGTGTACTATATTTTTGGTTTCATACAGATTTTTAGTCAGATCTTTAAGAAAGCAATTCGTTAACTCTATCTTGAACGGCTTGCGCATTATATCCCGCATTTGTTAGATTGTCAAAACGTTCTTGTCCATTGCCCCAAAGGCCTTGAATGACCTCATTGGCTATGGTATTAAGATCTACGGTGTTTCCACCACCTAAAAGGCTATTTACTTTGTCTTGAACCTCTTCGGCATCATAACCTGCATCAGTTAGTCTGTTGAAACGCTCTTGACCGTTCCCCCACAAGCCTTGTAGCACTTCATTAGCTAACGTATCCAAGTCTTTACTAGTATTTTCAGCATTTAAGAGGTCATTTACCTTGTCTTGAACGGCTTGCGCATCGTAACCAGCATTTGATAGGTTATTAAAACGTTCTTGCCCATTGCCCCAAAGGCCTTGAATGACCTCATTGGCTATGGTATTAAGGCTTTTTAGATCGTTTTTACTGATTGAATTATCTTCCTCATCATCTAACAGGACAATATTCTTGTCAAACGGGTTACTTGAATATTGCCACCATCTGATACCGTCCATACTTGGAAAGTATTCAAAGTCAGCTGTACCATCATTTAACCCATAGCCTGCAATCCAAAGACTGTTTGGGAATTGTGAAAGAATTTGCTGATAGTCAATATTATTGAGCGTGAAAGGTTTGTAACTATAATAAATAGGCTTATAACCAGCGTCTGCGATAACCTGCATAAAGCGTAAGCAAGCGTTTGTGTTGGCTTGTGAGTCGTCGCTGGCATGGTCTTCATAGTCAAGCACAAGATACTGAACTTTCTTAGGTACATTATCAAGGAAGTAGCGTGCCTCTCTTTCTGCCTCGTCTACATCTCCACCGAACCACGCAAAATGGTAGAAGCCAATAGGGTTTGATTGCTCTACTTGAGCAGACAAGCAAGGGTTTAAATAGGTCGTACCTTCTGAAATTTTGATAATAGTATTCTGTGTACCCATGTCAGACAAAATACCTGTAATATCGTATCCATTGTGGCTAGACACATCGATGAATAGGTCGTTTTTTTTCATTTGTTTATTTTCCTTTCGTTTTATGGCAATGCATTAGGCCATTGCTCCTTCATCATTGTGCATGATGTAGTATTTTGGTTTTTCGGTCGGACGAGAACCTGCAATTCCATTGAAAATCGTATTATTAATGATTTTGATCATTTCTATTGCTCCTTCCACGCATCATTCATCTGTTTAACTGCTGACTCAACAAATGTGTCCAAGTCCTTGTCAGTCATGCTGATATTGTACTTGCTAAGCTCTGTACGGATTTTAGTTCGTGCTTGCTCCAGCTTCTCTTCGCCTTTATAGCCAGTTTCGGTTGCTACCTGCTCAACCGCATTGACTGCGTTTTTGGCCAAGATTTCAACAATCTTGATGGTCTTTTCTCCACCCTTTTTGACAAGAAAATCCTTAATCGATTTGACTACGATACCAGCTAGGATAGTCAAGATTCCAGTTGCTGAAGCAATAATGATTTCAGTAATTTGTTGCATGTGTTATTCTCCTTTATTTTTATCTTCATCTTTTTCAAGCAAGCGTTGAAACGCTTTTAAAATCGGCTGAAAAAGAGTGACATTTCCTTTTAGTTTGCGATAATTTTCAATGAGCGATTGAAATGTGAATGCGATGTACCCGAGATAAATAGAGTACAAGAATGCGAAGCCTGTCTTCTCGGGCAATAGGACAGACATTGGAATAAGGATCATCGATAAGAGAACCCCTAAAATCTTTCGAAGTAGCCCGTTGATACCAATTTTACTCTTGTATTCAATATCAGGATTGACAATCGCAGCAATAGTTCCTGTCACAAAATCAATAATTTCCATTGAAACAATTAGAGCTAGAGCATACAATACCAAACCATCTTCTGTTTGGATGAGGCTTCTAAAAAAATTGAAAAATTCAATATGCATATCCACCTCCTACTCTTTAGGTTCTACCGTTGGATCCGTCCAGTCAGGATTGCCCTCTTCATCAAATTTCATGATGTAGAACTCCTGATTAAACAAATCTGTTACGTTGATTGTTGTGGTTGTCCCACCCCACTGGTTGAACGCCCAAACGGTTTCAACATCCTTGAATTGGCGACGGCCATTTACAATCACAGGACGCTTTTGAACATCACGATACATATAGAAGTCATTGCTTGCATTCTTGCAACGAATGAACTCTCCGTTTTCTTTCATGTATCGCAAAGCGGTCGCAAGATCAAATGGTTCTGTGATTTTTGTAAGGTCTAGCAAGTTATCTGTGTTTTGAATTGTTTCTGCCATGTCTATTCTCCTTTGTCTGCTGGTTTAGTTTGTTCATCAAGCAGAGCTTCCAGCTCCTCCACTCGTGCTTGAAGTCTTTGATTCTCTACTTCTTTTTCCCTTAGTTGAATCTTCGACAGATTATGTCTGAGCATTAATGCCTTTGAATCAACTAACATGTCATCAAGTGTCATGATTAGGACTTGGTTAAGCTGTTCTTCGTTCATTTTCTAAATTCTCCAATCTGTGTGTTAGTTTTCTATTTTCAAGAGCAAGCTCCTGAATTGCTTTTAGTGCGATATTTAATAATCTAAAATCATCTAATGCTAAAGTTTCACCTTTCTTATAGACCAGTGAACTATCTATTTTTTCTACATCTTGTGCAATCAATCCGACATTTGTATAAGGTTTCTTATATCCAAATTTATCAGTCTTCCAATCAAATTCTTTAAACATCAATTTTTGTACAAAATCTAACGCATTATAATGCGTATCACCAATGTTAGTCTTTAAATTTTTGTCAGATGTAGACCCATCAACACTAATCCACCATGTTCCACTTTTACCAGTCCCATCGTCGACATAAAGCTGGTTACTTCGAGGATCCCAGCCAATAAATCGAATAGGATATAGATTTCGAATAGGATTTTGATATTCAAAATTCGATATGATAGGAACTCCAGAAACAGGAGAACCATTATGCAGATTACAAAGTGACACACGCCCCTTGACGGTAAGCAGTATATCTTCTGTATTGTCTCCAATAATGTTTCCACCATTCCAATTTGGAGAATTGTAAATAAACATTCCTTTAGGGATTCGTCCAAGCTCTCGACCTAATAATTGAACACCAACTCCCTTGCTCGCACTATAGGTCTCAGGGACGTTAATTTGAAGGCCACCTTCTTGAGTAGGTCTCAAGAATCCATTATCACCAATAGTCATTCGACTATTACCTGTTATCGTGGTCCCGTTGATTTCAGTACCTCGGATTGTGCCCCCATAAATACGGTCACCCTTGAGAGTACCTGTCACAATCTGAGAAGCATCTATTGTTACAGCTTTCAAAGCGTTCACAAACGCTCTACTTGCTACCAATTTGTTAGTGATATGCTCGTTTGAGACCATTCTATTAGCAAGAGCTTCGTTAAATACCAGCTTATCTGCCGTGATAGAATTCGTTCGTATAACATCCGCATTCAGAGTCGCGAACGTACCCTCACCAACAAATAATCGCTTGAAGTAACCGTCAATTGCAGTTAATTTATCAGCCAGAGTATTCCCCTCAAGTCTGATAGTCTCTGCTTTAATTCCTGCATTTCGACCTGCTAGATTAAAACCAGCTATGATTTCGTTGACACTGTTCTTATTATGAACTCCCCACGAGCCAGCTAGTTGAGTTTGAACCGTACGAATAGCTTCATCGGTATCTTCGGGAGCTGCTGAATAATTAGACGGAGCTGAACCGCGTTCTATTTTTATCAAACCGTCATTATACATACGAGCTGATACTCTGATGAAATAAGCATTCGTTGGTACAGTGATTTGATTGATATTGTGTTGCTTACCTGTTGTTGTTTTGTAGGCATTCAAGCCTGGTTTGCGGTTATCAATAGGATTTTTATTTTTATCGAAAAATTGCCAAGCGGTCCAAGCCATTCCATTCTCAGGAAGAGTTACCCAGTGCTGGAAGATAATTTTTTCATTTGGATCTACTGAAATGAAATCGGATGTAACCTCCTTTTGTGTAGCATTCGCTACGTAAATGATTCCATTATTTCCTAAAAATCCTTTAGTATGTGTTGAATTTAAGAATAAATTCTGATGTCCCGCAAAAGCCTTGCCAACCTCAACCTGGAACAGCTGATTGGTCATAGCCATACGAGCAACCTTATCCGCAATTCCATTTTCAGTATTGCCTAGAATACGCTCATAGAGCTGGCTGGTCTCTCTTACTCGCTGGAAATCGACTTGGTTAGCCTTACTAGCTACCTGAGATCTGATACTTGCGAATTGGCCGTCTACTGTCTGCTTGTACTGAGCTATCTTTGAAGCAATATCATTGTTCGTCTGCGTGCTTATTGCACTAAATCGACGTTCAAGACCTCTCACGTCCTCTTGATAAGTAGCCTTACCAACATAATCACGAGCGACTAACTCACGAATCGCATTAGCTTGACGAGCACTCTCTTCACGAGTATAACGTTGTAGGGCATCCTGTCGCTGACCATCTTGACCAACATAGCTCTCGACTGCTGACATTTTGGCAGATAGAGCATCAGCTGTTTTCTTGAATTCTGTTTTTGCTAAAGTGATTTCGCTTTTGGCTCCAGAAATCAAATTGTTCGTATCGGTTTTAAGCTTGGCAAATGTCTCGGTCAGACCAGCTACATCTTGTCTGACCTCTGATTTCGTCGCAAATCCGTTCATCTGGCCAGTCATTCGACTAAGAACCTCTGTGGTCGTTCTGCGATACTCAGACGCTTGATTTACCTCGCTTGTAACCGTCCGTTTCAGAGCATCCAAATCGCCTGACAAAGCCGTTTGAGCGCTCGTAGCCTGTCTCTTAAATTCTTCAAGTTTGGCAACAGAATCCAACCCAATCCGCTTGGCTTCCTGAGCGAGTAAGCTACTTGCGCCAGCGTTTCGCAAGGCTTCTTCAGCCCTGCGCTTGGCTTCTTGTAATGGGCCGTTGTTAAAACTGCTAAAGCGCTGGTCGATAGTGTCAGAGAGTTGTCTCTTGACTTCTTCGGCTCTGGCTTTGGCAGCATTGAGACCGTCTGTGAATTGATTGACCAACTCTTCTTTCTGCCTATCAAATGCAAGATCAGCATTCTTGAGTTCTCTGGCTAACTGCCTTTCAAAATCATCTTGAAGTTGTTGAGCTTCACCCTTGACGGCATCACTCACCGCGTTACCTATCGCATTCGCAAGACCTGACTGGAATTGACCGAATCCAATAGATTTCAGCTTCTTGGCCATCGGCGAATAGGTGTACTTGGTGATTTTCTTGCGCACGTCAAGATTGTAGTGCTCGTGGAAGATACTCACAATATCGAACATCTGGACAGGCACGTCACTCTGACCGACAACCTCAAGCTCAAGGCTATCTTCGAGCATATCGCACAATGTTGTTCTGAAATACTGTTTGCCGTATTTTAAGAGGGTTGCTTCATCCACTACGTCCTGATCGTTGACCTCTACAACATCCTCATAAATCTGACTATATTTGTTAATCAGTGGACTATCGACAACCACTTTGTAATGCTTATCGACTGGCTTTTCTCCCTCACCTTTAACGGTAGTCTTGAAGGTAATTCGAGTCTTCAAAGACTTAGTAGATGTCTTGTGTTGATAGCTAGACAGGTTCTTCTTGTACATAAAAAGCGATTCATTCTCTGAACCACCATTTTTTAAAAGTTGAACCTGGTAGCCGTGGCGCACAAGGTCTCCACCCCATTGACCAATAATAGAATGCTTATCTTTCGCAAATGCCTCCATAGCATTCTTAGAATCAATATTAAAGGTATGCCTATCTTCAATATCAGAGAAGAATGAGAACGGATTATCTCGAGTTATGCTTCCAGCGAAGCGACTCAAGGCAGTCGAACCAGTCTGCCTATCCAAAGAAATCGGATTGACCACATAGTTATTCAAGAGAGTGAATACTTGATTAGCATAGACTTGGATATATCCTTGCTGTTTTTCAACCTCAAAAATATAAAAATCCTGCTCGCCATGCAGGTCATCGGCAGTCAAGAAAGTCTCTTCTTTCAGCAATTCCCATTTAGGATCAGATGTAGGGAATCGAAACGTTAATTGATAGGTATTGTTATGTTCCTGGACAATTTCGTCATTGTAGGCCTCATTTAAGGGCGTATTGCCATTTGTAAGGTAAATCATAAGATGTACCTCCAATTCGGTTGAATAGTAATCTTACGAACCGTACCAGTAAATACAAGACCGCTATTTCCTACAGGCAATTCAAAAAATCCCCCTCGTTTTCGTAGAGTGTTTTGAACAACACCTTCGGCATTATAGATGTTTTGTTTCTTGTGTCTACAATCAATCGTAGCTTTACGACTAATATTCAGATACATTGTTTTCTTGCCAATTGTTAACGAGATTTCCCCGTCACCTTCAATTTCAATGACCGGTTCACTATAAATAGATCCTGGATTATTGATAGTGCCATTAGCAGTGAATCCGATAGGTTCGACTGATTTTTGATAACGGAAAGGCTGCATATCTAATTTAATTGCTAATTCCCAGCCGTACATACCTCTTACAGTGATTTCTGTATCTAGTAAATCGGCATAGAAAATAGCTTCTGGTTGGTAGCTAAATTCTAGTTTATTGTCAACTGGTTTAAATTTTTCAACGAATGTTGCTAAATCTGCAAAACGTTCAAAGAATATCCGAATAGTTCTGTCGTAATTTTCAAAAGTACCATCGATAATATTGTAACTTCCGTTTGTTCCATAAAGTTTTATCTGCTCAGAGAAACGAGGGCTTGCATGGATTGTTCCAAAATCCATGACCACACAATGTTTGATATTAGCAGTCGTAAAATCATTTACTTTTAAATAATTTGTCATCACAATCCCTCTCTTCCTATGATATTTCCTTGATAACGATACGAGTTTTCAGCAATTACCTTACCGTCAAGGTAAGTATTGAAATCTTTTTCTAGCAATTTACCTAACAGATTTTCAATACTAGCTTTTAATTCAACCAATTCTCTTATGATTGCTTGATCTTGATTACTTGTGTTGTTTACTGTGTAAACGGCTCTAGCTTGTTCGTTTGAACGGTTAGTAGTATTAATATCTCTGATACGACGTGTTAAATGAGAAAGTTTAGTATCTTCAAAACCAATCCCTTTTTCATAGTTCGGCATACCTAAGCGATTCATCAACGTTCTAGTATCACCGGCCTTCATAACCTTGGTTCCAGGTGGTAGAGGTAAGGTTACGTTACGACCTTCCGGAATAAACGAAGTTCCGTTAGGTAGTGTAATCAATTCCTTATAAAGCGTCCCTCGTTGGTCATTGACCATAGCGAGACCACCAGGGTGATTATCCGTACCTTTGGCATGTTTTTGTGTGAAGTACCTCGTGATGATATCGATATACTTGATGCCAGGCAATGAAGTAAGGGCGTTCCAAACCGTACTGATTACCCCGCCTGTATTGTTGGTAGCGTTGATACCTATTGGACTGTTTTGCTTAACTGCATTTACTGCATTACTCGCAGCACTTGCCTCGCTTTGTGTCTTATTAGACGCATTGATATCAATTGGAAAGTTTTGCTTAACTGCGTTCACCCCAGCACTTGCCGAAGCAGATGGATTCCCTGTTAAATCCGTTGCATTAATTCCAATCGGACTCAATTGCGTAGGCGAATTTACACTTGCGCTTGCAGATTGCGAAGCTCCTGCAGTGTTATCCGTTGCGTTGATATCAATCGGGCTCGTTTGCTTTGCAGAATCAACACTAGCTTGCGCACTTGCAACTCCACTACCAGTGTTATCTGTTGCAGTCAATGATTTGGGATTTGCTTGCGCAAGATTCCATTCCATGATTTTATCAATTGACAAACGGCCGTTGTTCAATACATCGTTAGGATTTAATTTCAAATCTTTAGGAAATGGAGTTGTTGCGTCCCACGTCTTCAAGGTTTCTGTGGAACGAGATACCGCATCTCTGAAATTTTTATCCGTTGCCAAAAGTTCTTTAATTTTAGGAGTTTGAGCATCATAATTTTTAAGAGTTTGCGAAGCAATTTCCACATTGTTCATCACGTCTGTTTTATCCAATAGAAGTTGTTTTACTTCGGCTGGCATACTATTCCAAATTTTGAGATTTTCCTCGCTATCAAAAATAGCTTGCAAGCCTGCTTGATTTTGGACAACGAGTTGTTTCTCTTCTAAACTCATTTCTGACCACTTACCAGATTCAACAAGAGCCTCAGCAATCGTTACTCGGGCATTTGAGTTTAAGTTTGCGTTTTTAACAATGAATTGCAGTTGCTCCCAACCTTCAGCTGACTTGGTAGCTTCTCCGATAACTTCTTTAACGTTGGATTTAACTTCGAAATTACCATTTTCATTGATATTTCCAACCAACAAAGACCAAGCGTCATTTGCTTCTCTTGTCTCTTTGCTCATATCACTAGTATATTTAGCTAAGATACTATGAGAATCGCCCATTTTTTGAGATGCTTCTGCAGCTTTTTGACCAATCATTTCATAGGATAGACCGTATTCCTCAAGGACTTTTTTAGCTTCTTCCCAGTAATTCCAACTTTGGCCAGTTCTAGCTTTAAGTTTTGCGTCAAGATTCTGCATAACCTGGTAATACTTAACCCCTAGTGCTTCCATGGTCTGCTGGTGATTGCTTTCCAAAGCTTGAAGTTTTTTATTGTAGGTTTCTTGGTCAAGAACTTTACCGTCTAAGAGTTGTTTTAACTCGTCTTTTTGTGTTTTGTATAATTGATTTTCTTCTTCAAGAGCCTTTTTCAAAACATCTTTGGAATGATTTAACTGAGTTTCATTTAGAGTATTAATTTCTCCATTTAACGCTTGAATTGCTGCTTTTTGTTGTTCACCAGACAATTCCATCATAGAGATTCTAGCTTTTATCATCTCTCTTTGGTTATTTAAGACGATTTCTTTTTCTTCTTGAGAAAACTTGCTAGCATCTCCATTATGACGTTTATAAATTTCGCTAACCTGATTAGCCATTGCATCGGTATTTGAAACAACTTGCTCATTTTTTGCTCTCATTTTAGCGATTTCTTCATCGCTAAACCCCAACTTTTTAGCTAGTTCTTCCATACGTTGATTGGCTTTTTCAGCACCTGCTGCTACTTCTTCATGAAGTTTTCGAAAAGCACTAGAAACTTTTTCAGCATCTCCAGCGTGTGTTCCGAAATTAGCGACTGCAGTGCTTGTTTCATCAACCTTGGTTTGGAAATCTCTTAAATCTTTGGTAGCAGTATCGCTTAATTGAGAACCGAACTCTTCGGTCTTGATTCTTGCTTCATCTTTCTTGTTACCTAAGTAAACAAGACCTGCTGCAAGCAATGCAGTACCACCGACCAATAAGCCGATTGGATTTGCTAAAGCACCGAATGCGCCAGATAATGCTCCTGCGTTAGACGCTGCGCCTGCTGCTGCAGTTTCAACTGCTCCAGCTGATCCAGCGAATGCCTTCATCGCTCCTGCTGCAAACTTAAAATCTTTTAAATACTTGAGTGAACCACTCAAGAACCCAATTCCTCTAGATAGACCGCCTATAGCTTTAATCAGACCACCAATAGTAGATATACCACCACCTAAAATTTTAAAAAATGGACCTATAGCAGCTAACGCCAATCCCCATTTAATGATGTTCTGTTGTTGTTCTCTTGACATGGAACTGAATTGCTTAGCCAAATCTGCTAGTGTACTTATCCAAGGTTTTGCTGCTTCTAATCCGTCTTTTAGTGCATCTAATAACGGACCTCCAAATTCAATTGCGACATCTGTCAATTGGTTCTTGAGCATTTGGAGTTTGGATTGCATTGTCTCGTAACGTTTATTCGCTTCGTCTGTTAATGCAGTTCCTTTTTCCCATTCACTATTTGCCAATCCGACTGCCTTGCCCATTGTTTCTGCTGCAAGACCCAAAGATTTCAGCATATTAGATTGTCGGATACCTGTTAGACCAAGTTCGTCCAAAATCTTGTTGGTGTCTTTACCTTCTTCTTTAGCTTTACCGAGACCTCTAATGAAATCTTGCAAAGCCTCAGCAGGTTTAGTTCTCCACTTTTCAGCGAACTGATCAGCAGTTGTTCCTGCAGTTTCAGCATAAAGTCTTAAGTCGTTTCCACCCTCTGACACTGCTTTTGAAATAGCAGTCAGAGTTTGAGTCATTGCAGTACCTCCTGCTTCAGCTTCAATACCGACCGAACTCATTGCAGTTGATAGACCTAAGATTTCAGGCGTAGTCAATCCAGCTATTTTACCTGATGCTGCAAGACGATTGGCCATGTTGACAATGTCGCTTTCAGTTGTTGCGAAATTATTTCCCAAACCAACGACAGTTGCACCAAATTTAGCTGACCAACTATCAAGATCATCTCCTGACACTTGCATGATATTACCGATTTTAGCGATAGACGTTGCAGCTTCTTCAGCACTCAAGTTGGTAGATACACCAAGGTTAATCATGGTTTTAGTGAAACCTTCGATTGAACCAATCGGTACACCCAACTGCCCTGCCGCTTCAGCGACTGCAGCAATTTCCGTAGCACTAGCTGGCATTTCTTTTGCCATATTCCGAATGCTAGCACTTAATTTTTCAAATTGTTGAGGCGTTCCGTCTACTGTCTTTTTAACACCAGCAAACGCACTCTCATAATCGATCGCTGCTTTCAGAGCTAATCCTGCTCCAGCTACAATAGGGGCAGTCACACCCTTGGTTAGAGCCGAACCGAAACCAGATACGCTTTCACCAACATTTTTGAATTTATTACCCAATTCTTGTGCACTCTTACCGAATTTAGTAAACGCACTATCGTCTATGTAGGCTTGTCTCATAGATTTAGCCAACTCTTCATAACGGTTTTTCAACTCAGCTACTTTAGCAGCAGTTGCAGTCATACTAGTACCGGCTTCAAGCAATTTCTTTTTCTGCTCATCACTAGCCGTAGAGACATCGTCAATACTAGCTTTTAATTCATTATATCGTTCACTTTTGTGACTCAATAATTTTTGGTAATTTCCCAAAGCAGAACCAGTTTGATCCATAAGGCTCTTTAAGTTGGTGACATTCTTGCCAGCGCCCTTAAAGTTATTTTCCATAGCTTTTAGGGAATTATCGACGCCTTTTAAGTATGTCTTCAACCTTCCAACGTTCGATTGGAAAGGAGCGACATCTAAAGTAGCGGTTGCGACTAATTCACCAATATTACTTGCCATTTACTCTCCTTTCTAACCAAAAAGGAATGGAAAGGCCTTATCAAGGGTAGTCTCTTCTTCCTCTTTGCTATTTTTTATTTCTAAAGCCTGCACCATCAAATCGAAATCAGAAAGGCGCATGCTCTTAATATCATGGATTGTATATCCTTGACTCATTAATGATTGAACCCAAGTTAACAAGTTTTCTTGTGCTTGTTTAGGAGTCAATCCTTTTTCTTCTTTTTTCCTTTGGTAGTCTCTTTTTCTTCTTGCTTGCCACCTAATGCAGCTAAATAGAGGTCATTCAAGGTTTCAAGAGTTTCAACACTTGCGGTTTTCAAATCTTCGGCAGCAAACTGCTCACCGTACATTTTTACAAACATATCAAGATAAGCTTCGTTCAATTCACGGTGTTTAGCTGGGTTTAATAAATCCTCTTTTGCTTCATACAAAGCAGTCTGACGGACTTGATGTTCTAATGCCAGTAAATTATCTTCGACATTTACATAGTCTTTAGAAAATTCCTTCAAAACACCTGCTTTTTTAAATTTAATTTCAAACATTCTTTTTCCTCATAAATAATAAAGGCTTGGAAAACCAAGCCTCTTATTACTGTTGTTCTAGTGTTCTTGTTGTTTCAGCGGTAACTGCTAATTCTGGACTAGCACCGCTTAGGCCTTTGGGAAAACCATCTCACGGAATTTAGTTTCTTGGAACTCAGGATTATCTTCACGACCAACGATAAGAACCAATCCTTCTTCTTCGTTTCCACGGGCTACGAAACTTCCTGACACTGTATCGTTCTTAGGATCTGGTGAACCATCTTTAGTTTCGTAATCCATCCCTGGAAGCGAGAATTTACCTTTAAGCAATCCGATCCAAATTTTCTTACCGTCTTCTCCAGTTGTTTTGAAAAGACAAGCGATATCTTGAGGAGTAAGTTTCTTGCTATACTTCTCAATTCCGCTTTCCACTTCAATTCCGTAGAAATCCTTACGAACATCACTTGGTAGATCTAACCAAGCCACTTCAAGAGTTGTACCTGTGATCCCAGACGACAATACAACGTAAGGTCCATCATCTGCAGCAATTGTTTTCAATTCATTTGTGATATCAATCTTTGCGGTTTTCAAACCAGGGATTTTTTTAGTGGTTGGAACCAGATTCTTATCTGTTACAACACCATACTCAAATCCGCTCAAACCAAATTTTACTTTAGACATTTATTTAATTCCTTTCTTTTTCGAGATCTTCCCAATCAAAAAAGCGATATTTTCGGACATTCATTAATAATCCAATATCGCTATCCATGTATCGGGGTTTCTCATTAGCTGTGTAGCGTTCAAAACCGTTATTTTCTAGTATCGTATCTAGTCTTTTGTTGATGTTATCTGCTTGTTTAGCATTCTTACACCAAAAATCGATTGTGATACGTTGTTCCATTGCAATTACTCTATCGTCTGCATACTCGTGAGGTATTTCGTATGTAGAGTAAATTCTTGCAAAAGGAGCAAGTTCTTTTCGTTTCATGTTGATTGGTTTCTCAGGAATATCATAAGTAAAAATACCCTGCTTATATTCCTTTGGAAACGCCTTGCCTCTGAATTGATTAAACAATTGATTCAGAGGTTCATCTTCTATCAAAAGTTTATACGCTTCTGTTTCAGCAATCATTTACCTAACACCCCCTTCATCTTTTGTAGATAGATTTCTTTTGCACGAGGAGTCATTGCATTTATTGTTTTTTCCTCAAATCCTTGAGACTTTTGATAAATTGTTCCGTCATCTGGAAATCTAGCACGCCAACCTGTTGCACGACCGTATCCGATATCTTTTGACGGTGCATCACCACCGCTTTTGAAGTTACTGATTTTCACATCTTCCTTCATTCTATAAAGAGTTTCTTCTTTGTAGACCGGGGTGTTCGCTTCAAGTTCTTTCTTGAACTCTTGCGCAACTTCAGTCACAGCCTCGCGAGCAACACGAGGTGCTTTTGCTTCAAGTATCGTAAGATTTTTAAGGCAAAGATCCAATCCTTTCGTCATGACATCATCACCCCTGCTATTAAATCAAACTCTTTATTCGCATAATCTCGTTCGATTGCGACGATTTGATACTCACATCCATCAAAATCAATATGACAAGAATTATCAAAAGGTAATTTTGGGAGATGGCGAATCAAAAACGTTTTAGTATCTTTGTGTTCGAGTAAGCCACTTGCTTTCGTGACAGTTGCGTTCTCACGAAAATCTTTGATACTTGTTTTTGATACTTCTGCCCAGCATTTATACAAGCATTTCTTTTTGAAAGTTAATACTTCCCCATCTTCATTCTGTTCACCTACTTTTTTAAAAAAAGTAATACGAACATTCATTTTACGAGTTCTCATCCACTTCACCTCTCGTTCTAAGCTGATGAATGATATTTAAAACACCGTTAGCCAATGGATACCGCATGGTATCCGCTGACATTCCACGATGTTCGTATTCTTCCTTCACTTGCTTCTTTACTGCCAGACGGAACTTGGCATAACCTTGCAAATCTTTAGGTTGCAAGTCATTCCCGATTGCGAAACAAATTTGCTCTCTGGCTGCTTCAATCATCTCAATTAGTAAATCATCTTCAAAATCATAATCGATTTTGCAGTACAACTTGACTTCTTCTAAAAAGTCGAATATTTCATTATCCATATTTCTAACCTCCAATCAAAGCTAGTAGTTGCTCTTTCGATTGTGAGGCTGTGTAAGAAATACCTTTGCTATCTAAATAAGCCATGATTTCTTGTTTGGTGTTACTTGCGGTTGGTACGATTGATGTTACCGCTGACCGTGAGACACCCCCGCCAACTGGGGGCGTATTAGGGCATAGTTACAAAGTAACCAGCTTTTGCATCAGCTTTCTTAACATCAAAGCGAACAACTGCTTGCAAGTATTGACCATAGATTTCGTTATCAGTCCAACGAAGTCCAAGGTCTACACGATCTGCAAATAGCACACCACGTTGGATATCACCTACAAATGCTTTAGCTTCACCAGCTTCTCCAAGAACTGTATCAGCAACTACAAATACTGGATGACCAAGGAAAACTTTACCTGATGCAGAAACAATAGAGTCTTGAAGCAAGTAACGTCCATTTTTGTCTTTCATTGTATCCAATTTTTGGTAGAAACTTTGAGAAACTACAAATGACACATTGTAAGCAGGGTCAAGGTTGACATTCAAGATAGCCTTGATAGCATCTAAATCCGCTGCTTCTTTTGCTTCAAATGTTTTCAAAATACCACCGATTGCGTCGTTTGTGGTGTTGACTTTGATTTGGGTAGCTGCCTCAGCGACAATAGCGAGCAAGTCTACATCTGCATCGTCAATTGCTTCTTGTGAAAGTGGAATAGCACCACGGTAAGTCTTAACTTTCCAAGCGACATCTGTAAATTCTGGCTTCGCAAGAGCTGGGTTCTTTTCCAATTCTTCTACGCTTGCCATCTTAGATGTAGCTTGTTTAAGAATTGGGTATGAACCTTCACCCTTAGATGCTTTGTGAATTGTCACGAATTGTTTAAGGTCAAGAACAGTCTTGACTTCACGGATTGGTGTAGTAACAATTTCTTTGCTAGTTACTTTTTCAGTCCCTGTTTTCTTCAATCCATCAGTGGATGGATTAACTGCCTCATTCATAGGGACAAGCACTTCATCCTGACCTTCAAAACGAAGATCCTCATTTCGAATGCGACCTTTTGAACGAATAAATTCATTTACAGATTCACGATAAGATTTAGTTTCTTCTTCAACTTTATGAGCTTGTCCAACAGTTTTAACATCAGAACCAACTTCTGCAATTTCATATGCTTTTAGATTGTTCTCAGCTTCTGCTTTTTGAGATTTCAAAACATCGATTTCAGCACGCACTTCACGAGCTTTCTCGAGGTCTTCGTTGTTCAAAACAGATTTTAATTCTTCTGTTTTAGCAGTAATTTCAGCACCAATATTCATAATTTGTGCTTTCAGTTCTTTCATTTTTTCTTTAAACATACCTTTAAATTCTCCTTTTTGGGTATAAAAAAAGAGCCTATAGCCCTTTTAGTAGTTCTTCTTTTTCCAACTCTAGCTTCATCGCTTCGATTTCGTTCTTACGATTCGATTTATTAGCGAAGAAGTCATCAATAACAGCTTGTGGTAACATTCCTGTCCCAAAGCTTGCAACAGCTTCACGGTCTTCAAAGTTCATTACTTCATCAGCAAAACCCTTTTCAACCGCTTCTTCAGCACTCATGAAGGTCTCATTCTTCATCATGTCGATGATAACGGACTCTTCAAGACCTGTTTTAGATACATAAGCATTAACGATAGCTTGGTCGCTAGCCTTCAAAGCGTTTGACGCTTTGTCCAAATCATCGCTATTGCCTGAAACCCATGGTAACAATGCTTTATGGATCATAATTTGAGCAGTTGGGCTGATACGCACCGAATCCGCTCCCATGATTGCGACGCTTGCAGAACTTGCAGCCATACCAGTAACTTCAACAGTAACTTTACCTGGATAGGAACGCAATGAGGTATAAATTTCACTTCCAACTGTTACCAATCCACCGTTGGAATTAACTTCCAACACGATATCGCTACCGTCTTCCGGAAATGCATCAACAACAGATTTAGCACTAACCGCTTCCATCCCAAAATAATCATATACTTCTTGTTGATTATTCGAGATCAGCGGACCCTTCATCTTGATTCTCTTCGGCATTTCTTGTCTCACCTCCTTTCATTGCTTGATATTCTTCTTTTTTATCTAAGAAGACATAGTTCAAACTAGATAGATAGCGGTCCATATTTGGGTCCGTAGAACGTTCTTTACCAAGTTCAATGAGCGCTTGGTTAGGTGTTAGGATTTGATTATTAACAAGCTTAACCAACTCTTCAACATTGCGTCCTGTAACGCTACGAGTATCAAATTCAACACGGTATTTCCTACGTTCATCATCATCTAGCACTTTCAACCCTAACTCACTAGTAATTGCGTCAAAATAAAAAGGAAGGTCGTTAGTAACGTAATCTTCCGTCAATTGAGCGACAGACTGGTTTGGGCTGTTCACTCCTAATTTAAAGCTAGGAACTCGCAAAGCTTTGGCGATTTGGGCAGTTGAAAAGTTATTTGACGTAATCAACTGCAAGACATTTGTATCAATTTCAAGTGGCGTATACTCTTGAGTATCATCAAATACTAACGGACTTCCACCAGTCGAGCCTTCACGCATTTTCTCGAAGTCCATACGTGCTTTCTGCCTAGCTTCACCGTTCAACTGAGCACCTTTCAACTTGATAATCCCACTTGAAAAACCATCACGGAAAAACTTAATTAAGGTGTTAATTCCGCCATTTTGGAGACTGATTTCATCTCCAAGAGATAACAACGGAGAGCGCCCAAGTATCGTGTCGTGACTAAAGAATTTCCAATGAATAACATCATCCGAGTGACAACGAACCTCTTTACCACTCAGTTGGTCACGAAAAGTATAAATCAACTCATGGTCATTTGTTTCTTCAACCGTCGTTTCAGACGGTCTAAAAAACTGAAACTCCATTGCCTTTCCAGTCGCTGGATTTCTAAGAATACGGGAGAATGAATTACCAGTCAAGATAGTATTGACCGTCATTGCGAATTTCCACTGTCTTGCCGAAGCATTACCAGTCGATTTCACATTTAGAAGATAATTCATATTCTCATCTATCTCAATATTCCCCATTAAATCTTTTTTTAGCAGAGGAAAACGCGCCACATCACCAGCGATAATAGATACTGCAGTCAAGACATCACTATTTTTTAAAGCCTTAATACCAGTATATTCAGGGCTTGAATTGGCAGATACCACAGATGATATATAGTCGTCATAAGATAATTTTGACGAACTCAAAGATTGAAAAAAAGCCATTAGATTCTCACCTCCTTTCTATTTTTGGGTACAAAAAAAGCACTCAATTTTCTTGAATGCTATTTCTTCCTAATTCTTAACTCTATATCGTAACGTATCGGATAACTTGTATCAACATCAAAAGAACCTCCTGTTCCTATGACTTCACCCTCGATAATGTAATCATCATTATTTACGTATTTTTTCAAACCTTTGTTATAACGTCTGTCAATATAACCTACAAAATAACCCTCAACCATTACTTTTATCGCATTCTCATCTGCTTGATTAGTTGGTTCCGGAACAAGTTTAAAATTCTTTGTTTTTACTATTTCATGATAAAACATATCATCTTCATCTTCTGGGATACCAGCTAATTTGCGAAACGGGACCTCTCCTTCTTCTCGGTATTTAGTCCCCTTTACGAATAACCTACGTCCATAAATATAGTCTTTTTCTAATTCCTCTTCAAGTTTACCCAACCACTGTTGTATCTCAGATTTTTTATTTAATAACGGTTGAATCCTAAAGCTATAGTCTCTTGCCCCAAACAAGAAAGCGAGAAAACCTTTTTTACTCTCTTTAACAAGTTGGTCTACTTCTTGGTCAATCTCTTCTATCTGGTTTCTGTAATCAGATATTCTTTCCAGCAACTGAGTTTTGTATGATTTTGGCATAAACACCCCTCCTATTTAAAGGATATTATAGCTCATTCATTTAGTTTTATCAATATATAAAGCAAGCAAGCATAGAATAATACCTGTAGAGATATAGCCATATACTTCACCTATCAAGAAAATACCGTAGATGAAGAAAGATAATCCAACTAATAGCAAGATTGTATGTATTTGATTTAAAAATCTCAAAACAGCGAATCTCCTTTCAAAATTTTCTCATTCGTCCAGTATCCTGTACCGTCAAATGGTTCTAAATAACAAGCAGCATACGCATCTAAAAGAGCGTCCAAAGGGTCGATTTTATTGCTATTTTTATTCTTATCAATCCTCATACCATTGTTATCAACACGAGTATAAGCGTTATTCACTGCCATAGTAAGCAACTGATTTCCGCTATGCTTTATCTTTCCTAAACGGATATCATCACGGAATTGTTTAGTAGGCATATTCAATACCATTGTTGTTTGTGGTATTTGTGTCAAAGGCCATTCAGGATGTCGTTTCTCAATCATGGTCAATAACGAACCGAACTGATAAGGGTCGAAATAAATACCCTGCAATTCCCAATCATTCTCATAAACCATTTCTTCAATCTTCTCAAGAACACGCTCATCATCGATAACCCCACTTTCAAGAGTAGTAATCTCGCATTCGCCCATTCGCTCCAAATTGGTATAAGAAACACCGTCTCGTTTTTCTTTAGCAATCAGACCATACTTGGTAGCAACAAACGAAAAGCTATCCGCATACCAGTAATCGTCCATCATGACCATTGGAGAAATGGAGAATAAGTCACTTGACCTACCTACGTCAACACCAATCCATACTCTACGTTTTCTAGTATCTGGTTTATCGATTTTAGCCTTAGACCAACTTTCTTTATCCATGTAAGACTCTTCAGAGGATTGCCTCCACATGTTGAAATTCTTGATTAAAACTTCATTGACCGTACCAGTTTCTAGTGACGTCTTGCGACGTTTACGAAGATAATCCATCATCTTTTCGTGAAGCGCTTCGACTTCAAGAATTGGATTGGATTTTATCCAATTAGCCTCGTCAGCTATCTCTTCCTCATTGTCTTGTTCTGCAATAAAAGCAAAATAACTATCATCTATCACATCTCCGTCCAAAATCTTCTCGATATATGGATATTCGATTGTGTGCATTGGAGCATTTAAGTTCATACCAGCTGTTGAGATTATCAAAATCAACGGATTATCCAACTGACCTTGCCCAGATTCTAGCAACTCAATCATCTCATTAGTTTTAGATGCTGCAAACTCATCCAAGATACCAACGTATGGTTCAAATCCATCGACCGCTCCAGTATCTCGACTTAACGCACGAACATAACTCTCATCATTCAAATTACGAAGTTCATCACGCACGATTTTAGTTGCTTTTCGAATATCTTCATCTTGCGCTCTCAGAGCATCTAACTGCTTACGGATCATATCGTATGCGATACGGGCTTGAGAACGGTCGTTGGCAGTACAGAATAGTTGTCGGCTCATAGAAGGGTTCCGACCAAATAAAAACTCGTACAGGGCAATCCCTGCAACGAGAATAGTCTTCCCGTTCTTTCTGGCCAAACTGATTAGAGCTTTTTTAAATCTTCTTATCGATGTGTCAGACTTTCTTCTCCAACCATACAAACTCGATAAAATGAATTTTTGAAAATCTGCCAGTGGATATGGTTTGCCAGTTTTGACATCTGGGAGCATTTCAATGAAATCTATCGGATTTTTTGCTTTGTCAGGTAAGTAAATATATGGAAAGTCTTCATCATCCATACGCTTCAAATCTCTTAAATGTCGCTTGCAAGCTTTTATAACTTTCTTGCTGGCTATGATTTCTCCACTTACGACTCTTGAAGCATACTGATAAGCTACGTCTTCCACACAATCACCTCCTAACTACCAAATTTATCAAAAATACTCTCTTTCTTTTCTTCAACCTGTGGCACATACAATTTCATGCGACTGTCCACCGTCAATCCTAACTGAGATGCTGCTTTCATCAAGTTAGTTGTGGCACGCTCTAATGTATACAACATTTTGTTTGGAACTACCGAACCTTTTTCATTCTCGTAGACATAACCTTTTTTCTGCAATCCGCGAGATATCTCTTTGTAGACTGCATACCAGGTGCAGTAGCTCTCTAAAACGGCTCTGTCTAGATTTCTTAGGGGTAGCTTTCGCAGATCGTTGATGACTCGTTTATATTCTGCTTTCGCAATCGGATCGAAGTGCTTTGGCGGTGTTAGTTGTAATGCATCCAAACCATCCGAAGCCTTCTCCTGTATACTTTTGCGAGCTATTTTCTCTTCTTTGGTCATGTGCTTTTTGTTGCTTTCGACAACCTTCATTTTCCGTCCCATTTCTGCCTCCTTTACACCAAATTTTATAACTTCCAATATTTCAAAAAGGGAATTTTTCGTACAGAAGAGGGCAGCGTTCCTGTTCCCGAACGTTATATACCCCCGTAAGAAATTGAAGGGGGTATTTCCGTACAAAAACCGACCGATTCCTTAGCAATTCCCTTACCTCAGCTAGCTCAATATCGTTTTTTTATATTAAAATTTCTCTTTATTTTACACAAGGTTGACAATAAAAGAACTAAAAAGAATATCTTTCTTTGATTGCTTTCTTGTCATTACATTTCTTACAACTTGCTTGAAGATTATTTCTATCTAATCGTCTGGACCAATCTTGTTTAACACTGATGATATGGTCAGTCATTGTCGCTTCATCTCCACACATCGCACAAACATAATCAGACTCAAGCAACACTTGCTTACTTGTTCGCTTCCAGATAGATGAATTATAAAACCTCTTGACATCCTTGTCATACTTCCAACGAGTACGATTGTATTCAGTATACTCATTGTTTCGTTGATCATAGTCCACCGAGGTTCTTCTGCCTCCAAATATTGTAAGTTTTTGCGGTTTCATCATTCCCTCTCTTTCAAAGATAACAAAAAGCCACACGTTTGTGTGACCCATTGTAAGACCTCTCATAAGAACAACAGGGCTCGAACCTGCAACCAATAGATTAAAATTCTACCGCTCTACCACTTGAGCTATGTTCTTACTGCAAGCAGACTACAGACTTGCGTGTTAATTAGTAATCAATTTGAAAGTTTTCCTTTTTTTATTTTTTTGTAGTCATTTAAAACCTCTGAGGGAATCAAACCCTCTAGCTTATAACTTATCCGGAATATAATTAGCTACGCAATCATGCAAGGTCCAGTCGATAAGCCGACCTTCTAATAAGTTAATGAGTGATATGTGAATTCTAAACCTACTGCCTACCCCATTCTGGGACACAAACACTCAATGGAGAGTGTGGGATTTGAACCCACGGACCGCACATAGGCGACCACCCGTCTAGCAAACGGGCGCATTCAACCTGACTCTGCCAACTCTCCATGTTAAGGGAAGACTTACTGCCTTACCCTTAATTCTTGATACTACCATTTTAACAGATTTTAGACTTCATGCCTGTACCATTACTATCATTTACTATCATTTACTATCAATTCCGTAAGAATGACATCAAGTTCATTTACTGCCTGTTTCTTCAAGCGATAATAAGTAGGAGAGCTCATGCCTCCCATGCTGTCACAGATGTCATCAACATACATTTTATTGATGTAGGTCATCCTCAATACTGTTCTATATTTCGGATTTTTCAGCTTGTTAATCAATCTGCCAAGCTCAAGTTTCCTATTGATAACCTCTTTAGTATCCTGCTCTATAGCCTCTTTCATCACTACCAGCTGTGTATAGACATCATCAACTTTTCTGGTCTGGCCACCTTGGGCTTTGACATCAGTCCACTTTGGACTTGAGAGCAAACCTGCCTCAAGCTCATTGATTTCATCTATACGGCTTTGGATGTCCATGTCTAGATCCTGCAGCTCTTTCAAGAGCTCTTTAGCCTTGTTCACTCTCTGTCTCCTTTGTGATATAATAATAGTGTGTTAATTATAGCTGAGGCAGAGAGTGTCTTAGCTTTTTTTATTACCAGGTTATGTGAATTTTCTTGTTAGAAACGAAATCTTGTCCAGTGAAAAAATTTTTAGATAGATAAAGCTTATATTTGACAGTAAAGCCAGCTCCTAATAATTCTCTTAACGCTTCCAACGTTCTTTCATCTCCTAATCGATTCCTGAGATATTCGTCTCTAACTGACCAAACATCGATTAAATAACCTGTATAACCTTTTTGAGCAGAAGTTTTTAGTTTTTGTTCTAGGTTATATTTCTCAAAATATCGCTCGAACCATTTTGAGTGGCTTTCTGAGCTTAATTGCTGCACTTCATCAAACAACGTCATTTTAACCCCAATCTTTTATTTTTATAATCTTGAAATTCCGTAGTATTCATAGCCACAATATTCAGAGCAGAAACCGTATGTATTAAAATATTCATCAAATACTCCAATTTCGCTATCGCATACAGGACAATGCGTCCTACGGTATCTTTCTTCTTTGTTCAGACCGTTCAAAATTTTCTTTTTGCGTTGACGTTTATTCATAGGTAGCCTCCTACGCTTTCACTACTGGGAAATGAATGTCGCCAATCACTAGGGACCCTACGCTATAATAATAGCCGTTATGTTCTGCCTCACAGTTGGCAATAGCTACAGGGTTCTGATTGTGGAAGATAGTTACTTTGTTTTTATAGCCCGTTCCCCAATGGTCAGGGATTTCTTTAGGTTCCCCAATTTCAACATCAGTAATCACAGCATCAAGTGATACATCTTGGAACTCCCCACCTGCTGAGGCACAGCAATCACTTTCAGACATCTCGATAGTGACCTCTGTGCCATCTTCAAGTAGCAGAAAGTCTTTGTCCCATTTCACGATACGCTTATAGAGTAACAACTCTTTAAGTTCTTCCAGTGAGCCGTATCTTGCATTTCCCCAATCAGGCTCATAGTAGTTTGGTAGTTTAATAGTTTCTGTCATCTTAATTTCCTTTTTTCTTCAAATACTCAGGTTGCTCGTAAACATTACCTATAACTTCATTTTCTTCAATTTCAGTCCATAAATTTACTGCTTCACTGCCTGTATCAATTACCCAAGCTCCTTCAAGTTGCTTAACAACCCCTATTATTTCCTTGTCATACTCATAAAAACCGCCCACTTCGTCAGCTCTTCCAAAAAATCTAGTGGTTTTCACAATGTCGCCTTCAAAGATCTCCTTGCCGTTCTTGTCTTTGAGTCCTGTTGATTGCATGAGGATAACGTCTTTAAAATCAAAACAATCGCTTTCGCAAATTCCACCCCAGCATAGGTCTATTTCATTTATGTAAAATCGAATCGACTCTATATAATCAGCAAAACAATTTTCTGTTTTTATCCACGCTCTATATCTTGGTATCATCCTAAATCCTCCTCTTTTACGAACGAACCATCAATCCAACGACCTTTTCGGTCTTTGATTTCTTGGTAAGCCAGTTCAAAACATTCCTCAAAACTATAACCAAGCGATTTACTGATTGATTTTAGATAACCGATTGAATGCGCTAAATTATATCGACACATTTTCTTGCCGATTAAATCCTGCCTCAATTGAAAACTACTAATCTCAGCACTTAACCATTTAAAGGAATCCATCACATCTTCATTTTCGATGAAACTTACTTCCTCAAAAATCTCCTGCACATCCGCTTTTATGAGCAACGCCAGACCAACAATCACGACTGCACAATCTCCAATGCTGTCCTTGGTTAGCTTCTCATTCTTCTTGAGATAGCCTGCGCATAACTCACCGAACTCTTCACTTAATTTTAAAGACTGCTTATCCAGCCGTCCACCGTTTTCAAGGTCACGGTCAATAAACCATTGTTTGACTTTGTCTAGTGTAGTCATCTGTTTCATTCCTCCTTATCTAAAATCCATGCAATATAGACACAAATCAGAGAAAGCATAATGGAATCCGCCAAATTCCCTCTCACTCCACCTAAGATGATAATTTCAAGTATCTTCCAGAGATAGTCCAATACAATAAAATGGACAAATTGGGTTAAGAAGAAGTTATACTTCCCATTAAATCGAACTTTCATAACATCACCTCATCCCCAACTTTCACTTTCTCGTACACGTCCTTCGTAACAACGAACACCCCGTAATCACGTATCGTAAGCGTGTATAACTTGCCATGCCGTCCTTTTTCAACGACCTTACCGAATATCTCACCACCTGCGTTATCTGCCTTATAGATAACCATCGGCTTCTTCTCTTCCAAATCTCGAATCCTGTCCATCTGCCAGATATTCAATCCAGCAGATAGCAGAATCCAGATAGATATGAATCGTTTCAATCTGTGACCTCATTTCTCAATTCAAAACCAATTCCATATAAGAGCAAATCATTTTGAAAGTCAACGAATGTTTCAATCATCTCAGCTTCTTGAAAGTCGTATTCCTCAACCTTACTTAAGAAATCATCAATATCATTTCTTTGTACACTTCCTTGGTCTGTCTTTGTATGTTCCACGGCTGATTCATAACCATCTACATCAATTGTGTAGCAGATTCTGCCACTTGAATAATCATATTTGTAATTTTTGATAATCACTATTTCATCTCCTTGCTCTTAATTTCTCTAGTGAGTCTATTTTTTAAAACATGACTTGTAAAATAAATACCGTCTGCATATGTATAATAATCAGCGGTTTCTTCAACCCATTGACCTCGTGTGTACGGGTATCTGTTTGGTCGTTTCATGTTACCACCTCATATATAAATATTTCGTATCAATATCTTGTTCTAAAATACACTCTTTCAATGACTTTAAAACTTCCAATGCTCCGCTGACTGTTCCCCATTTGTTTTCAGGTTCATACTGAGTATACTTTTCAGGGTACCGTTCTAATTCAGAGATACCACGTTGGATATTATCTAAAATGTCAGCAATGTTGTACGTAGTGTCTTGGTCAAAATCCCAATCCATAGCAATTCTGAACATCTTACCGAGATTGTAGGTCGGAGAACTATATCTAGGTTCAGCGATACGAATATAATCTCCGCTTTCTATTTTCGCTAAGATTTCCAAATCATAACTCATCACTCCACCTCTCCAATATCATCTTTTTTGATATCAACAACCTCTTCAAGATATTCCTTTGAACACCAATCGTATTCAACGCATTGTCTAATAAATCTTTTTTTATAAAAACAATGCTCTATGTATGCGATTGGAAATAGCAAAGCAATGAAAGGTGAACAAATGATTAAAAATAAATAAATAGCACTTCCACAAACTTTTGAGTCTGCAATATATTCATAAAAATCTGCTAAATCTTTTATTTTTTTTAAATGCCTGATAAAAATAATATAGTTTTTTCTTGTCATTCTGTTAACTCCTCAAAGCGCCCATCTATTTTTGGACTTATTTATTTTAAAAATGGGATTTTTCTTTTCTTTTTTCTTCTGCTTGTGATAATTGCTATCTTTGTTGAAGATAATATCTTCATTTTCAATCAGTTCAGGAATGAAGTATTTAGATGGGTGTCGTTCAGGTCGTTCCATATTACCACCTCATATATAAATATTTCATATCAATATCTTGTTCTAAAATACATTCTTTCAGTGACTTTAAAACTTCTAAGGCACCGCTGACTGTTCCCCATCTATTTTCAGGTTCATACTGCACATACTTTTCAGGGTACCGCTCTAATTCAGATATACCGCGCTGGATATTATCTAAAATGTCAGCAATGTTGTATGTAGTGTCTTGGTCAAAATCCCAATCCATAGCAATTCTAAACATCTTACCGAGATTGTAGGTCGGAGAACTATATCTAGGTTCAGCAATACAAATATAATCTCCACTCTCTATTTTCGCTAAGATTTCCAAATCATAACTCATTACTCCATCTCCTCCATCTTTACTTTATACATTCGTTCCCCTCGATACTTGCTCTCAAGTTGAGCCTTGCATTTAGTAGCATCTCCAACTTTCTTAAAGAAGTGAGTTTTATCTACCATATTGTCAAAATATAGTGTTACTGTATATGACATTTCTTCTCCTTAATTTATTAAAAAATATGTTTGTTTAATGAATATTTTTTCTAAGGTTACAGGTTACATCACTTTTTGAAAAATATATTTTATAAAAAACAAGAATGCTGTTATATCAACGTTTATAGCACTTGCTATTTTTACTTATTAAATATTTTATATAAATGATGTAACCTTACTAATAGACACTCCAAAACCTCAGTAGTATCAAGGGTTTAAGAGGGTTACATCACTTTTTTTAAAATTTTATCAAAAACAGCACTCAAACCGTTGATATAACTGACTTTTCCTGCGGTTACATCAATGATGTAACCTGATGTAACCGAAACAGGATTTTTGACCGTTTTTTGCCTAAAAGGTTACATCATTTTTGCTAAGGTTACATCACTTCTGTTTGTATATTTTTTCTAAAATATGCACGTAGTGTCTTCCCTTTAACCTTCTTTATTTTGTATTCCCAATCCTGATTATTGTCCATAATCAACTTGATTTTCCTAGCAATCTTTTCACCTCTTGCGCTATCAATATCAAAGACATTCTTTAATATCTGTTTAGCAGACACACTCGATTGAAGCTTCACACCTTCATATATCAGACCGGACTCATTGCGATAGCTACCATCATTGAAGTAGCACCAGGTATATTGATGTTGCTGAGTGACTGAGAAATCTTCCCATTCTTCTGGAACCAACATTTCAAGATAGTCGTATACTTGCGATTCGGCTTCATCTTTATAAGTGAAGCGCTCCTTATAGACCGCAAGCTCATTTTCGAACTCATCATCAAAGGTAAGGATAAATCCTTTTTTGTAAATAGCGACTGCTTCACCCCAAAGCTGGAGCACATCATGATCGGTCATATCAAATGGCTTGACAAACTGCTGGCCTGCATCCACCAGCACAGGCAGAAAGCGCCGCTCGCCAGTCTTGTCTCCCAGGTACTCAATTTTATTGCTGGTCCTTGCGATCACAAAGTTTTTAGGGAATTTTTCGGCCCTGCGACCGTACGACCTACGGAAAGAAAGTTCTGTTTTAGTCACGAAGGCTTTTAGCTCGTCAAAAGTAGTCTTCCTGGAAGCAACCATCTCGTCGTCATTGACGATCAGCGATTTCAGCATAATCTCATAGTTGTCCTTGTCCATAAAATCCTTAGCTGAATCTGTATACCAACCGACGGCTATTTTTTGCAAGAAAGTGGTCTTTCCAGCACCTTGGCCACCGACAAGATCTAGCGTGTAGTCGAATTTAACCCATGGATTAAAAACCTTAGAGACCGCACCAACAAAGAACATTTCAGCAATTTTCTGGACATAGATACTGTCTTCTGCACCCAACCAAGTTTGAAATACCTGGGCAAGTCGTTCTTTGTGATCCCATGACTCATAAGCGTTTTCCATGTATTCTTTAACCGGATTGTAGGTTTTTTCTGCAAAAAATGCTTCAATACCATCCCTTAATGCTCCAGCCTTGAAAACTGTCTTGAAGTGATTCTCCAAATATACGCTTAGGTAGGATTCAAAGGCTGAAGGTAGCTGCCCCTTCCTTAACTGGATAGCATCCAATTTGACATCCTCCACAATTTCGTGTTCACCAGTAAATTCATTGTGTCTGAGAAAGTCGTTGAGCTTGTTATCGCTCTTCATTGCAAGAAGAACATTTCTAGGACTGTCAGCCACAATAGATTCAATTTCAATCTGTTCACCTTCTTCATTTAAGATTTTTTTCTTTCTGCGCGAAAATTGCTTGATTGAAATATTCGTGACATCAGCTATTATGGCCACCCCCCCTCATGTGTTTCTTGATCATTGATTCGACAGTCCTACTTAATTCTCTATGTCCAAGAGGTTCTACCGAATTGTTATTGGCTGTTTCTGCAAGTGTTAGGATGCAGTTTGGATCTACTGACCTACTAAGGAGTCCGCCCACAAATTTTGCAAGTGTATCATTTCTGCTGCCTTCATCGCCGAAGCCTAGGACAACCATTTCAAATAATTCGGTTGTTCTGTTTCTCTTACCAGCACCTTTGCTGATTTGATAGTAGATATTATCCAGGTCACTACCAGAGTTCTTTTTGTTGTATTCCTTCTTGATGGCCATTACAAGAGATCGACTAGCCGTGACCATAGTGCCACCCTCTTTGGACTTTTTCTTGTCCCAAGCATAGACACCTTTGGAAGTTTTAGACGGAGCAACCAGTACGTAATTATTTGGATGTGCTTTGATATCCACACCAGGCAGAAATCCAATCATCTGGGTCATGGACACATCAGGATGTTTAAAATAAAAAATATGTTTACCGCCACTAGCTGTCTTTGCCTGCAGTGTTGGAGTTATCAAGTTCAGATGCTCCCAATTAGCCAGACTCTCATAGCCATTAGCCTTTCCGTGCAGGTCCACATCGATAACGAAGAATTTATCAGTCCGAACAGCAATGTTGCTATCCGGATACTGACTCCAAAAATCCTCAATTTCTTGCGCAGTCATAGCTGGTTTATCAGCAAATTTGATCATCGGTTGCTTATTTGAAGGACTAATAGGAATAACCGAAAATCCTTTTTTTTGATAAGCCAAGGCATGTTCTTTCATTCCCATTTAGTAACTCCTTAGAATGGTAAATCGTCGTCTTGAATATCCATCGGGTTGTCATTCCCAAATGTATCATTCGAACTTTGTTGATTACGACTTTCCAACATTTGGAAATTCTCAGCCACGACTTCTGTCACGTAGACACGTTGTCCTTGCTGGTTATCGTAACTACGAGTCTGAATACGGCCTGTCACCCCGATAAGTGAGCCTTTTTTAGCCCAGTTTGCAAGATTTTCGGCTTGTTGGCGCCACATAACGCAGTTGATAAAGTCAGCCTCGCGTTCGCCATTTTGACTCTTGAATGTACGGTTTACTGCAAGAGTAAAAGTCGCAACTGCTACATTTTGCGGTGTATAGCGGAGTTCAGCATCACGGGTCATGCGCCCTACAAGTACAGCATTGTTAATCATTATTTTATTACCTCCAAAATTCTACTGAACGTACTCTCATGAAATGAGTATAATCCATGGTTATTTCTCTTCAAAGGCTTGATAATTTTAGTAACAATTTCTTTTAAGGACATATCTGAAATTTCAAGCCAAAAGAAATCGTTCTTAGTGTAGTTGTAAACACAATCAATTTCTCCGTGCTTATAACATACACCCCAAATCTCACCTTGATGCTGATAGACTAGGATCTTATCATAATAATCAATCTGTAATTCAATCGGACGTTTGCGCCCCAGTTCCGTATATCCCATTACTCAATACCTCTTGCTTTCTTCGCATCTGCGATAATCTTCTGAGCTTCCTTCAATCGATCAGCTGGAATGCTTTCAGGTTTATCAACACCCATTTTATCGATGAACCATTTTCCAATTGTTGCAGCAGGACTCCCTGTAGCTTCAGCCATATTTTTGAGTTCTGTCCGAATGGTTTTAGCCTGTGCTCCTGTAATTGTTTTGGCTCCGTTACTTTTAGCTGGAGCATTAGCCGGTTGCTTTTGCTGGCTATTTGTTTTTTGAGCTGGTTTTTGCGACGTACGGCCTGCTTGGCTATTCTGATTATGATATTCATCCGTGTCAGGATCCTTATTGTCATCGATCATAAAAAGTCCGTTTAGGGCGTATTTTCGGGCGTAGCTGGATGCAGCACCTGTAACTTGACTACCATCCATCCCTTTTTTGCTATCATCTTCTCTAGCATAGGCTGTAGTCCCAATAGTTTCACCAACTGCATATAGAGTTGCTGTTGCTTCGACATAGTACCTGTCACCGATTTGTACAATTCCATCTTGTAAAATCAATACTGCATCGTGTTCCTGCAAGATTGGCTTCAGCGCTTCTAGGATGTCCTCTGCGCTTCGATAGCTATATTTCCCAAAACTGTTATACTGTCCTTTTGGAGCAACCAAACTCTGCTGGATACTCTGTAAAGTGACAAAGATTGGGGATTGTTGTTTTGTTACCATACATCTCCCCCTTTATAAGTTTCTCAATAGATCAAGCAAACCAGGCTTAGTATTTTCACGCTCGATTTTTGAAACATCGCTACCATTTGGATAAGTAAGTTCAAATGTGGCTTTAACCCGAATAATCTCCATTCCGTGTACCTTAGCCAATGATTTTAGAGCTGTTTTCTGTTCAAGATAACAATCATATGGCATTGTAAGAGCACCTCGAATATCATCCACAAAACCGGCCTGAGTAGCTAATGAAGAACGTTTGTTCTTGAGTTCATTTAAAAAATGTCCGCTTTGTTTGTTACGCATTACAATATAATCACTTGAAAGTTTCATTTTGATTCTCCTTAAAAATAAAATTCAATGACACGCACGTCATGTTGTTGACGGCTGCCTGTTACTCGCCATAAAAGTTGGCGATAATCGTCATAATCTCCATCAGATGGATTAACAGGGTCTAAGACCACAATAGTTTTAAATTTATGCTGAAGGCCATCAACTCCTACACCTAAAACCTGACTTGTAGCAACCACATTTGTCTGTTCTAAGGAGTCCTTCTTGTCTCCAGTCCAAATACCAATTTCTGGGTGACGCTCTCTGATGACCTCTACAATCTGCTTGGATTTGCTCACTATCAGCATTTCTGTCCTGCTTGCTAGTAGAAGATCCAATTGAAGTAGCATTGGAGTATCTGCATTAACTGCTTTCAATTTTGGAAAGTCAACCTCAAAACCAGTCTGGATTAAGTATCGTTCGAAAGTTTTTCGGCCAAATGTCTGTTTTGCCATGGCATACTTACCATCTTTTCCAACAATATTCAATTTTCTAAATTGTTCTAATTCCTCCGGATTAGCAGTTAGACACCAGATAGGTTCAAATACAACCTCAAATCCGTTGTTCTCTTCCGCTTCTTCAATGGCTTCTACTTCCTCCCAGCGGAAGAAGTTAGGCAGATTGCTTACATAGTTTTCATAGTCTCGGAAATCATCCCATTCTTGCTTAGAATAGCTGAACTTGGAATATTTCATTTTTCCATGAGCCAGTTGCCAGTTTTCTCTTTGATTAGGATCAGCCATCCCAAAAAATGTTTTTTCCAGAGGGTAGAAGTTTTGCCCCTTCTTCCTGATCGGGGTTGCTGATAGTCCAACTGTATAGCCACGTTTGACCTTGCGATAAGCCTTCACGTTGGCATCACTAGACATGTTCTGCCACTCGTCAATAATGAATACATCACACTCAATAGACTCACCGCTTGCAAGTCTGTTCTGCAATCTACGGTCCGTCATCGTTTCTAATTCAAAATCAGTGTCGTATCCTAGATTTTGATAAGTGCTATTCCATCCGTTCAGGATAGCTAAACGATTATTGATAACCAGGACTTTTTTTGCTGACTTGTGCTTTGCTATTTCAAAAGCACAGATGGTCTTACCACGGCCGCCGTATGCCTCAAGAAAGATCCCAGGACAATTACGGTCGCTACGTTTAACTGCTTCAGCTTGCCATTTGCGTAATTCGATTGCCAATGTCCACAATCACCTCCTCGATGTCATTCCGTTGGGCATAGAAGAGCCCGAGCCTTGCTGCTGCCCTCACATCATTGTGATGGCTCTTGTCAAAGTTCCACAGCCCAAGAGCTTTCAGCAAGTCATTTGGTATATCTGTCTGATAACCTGCGTTACGCTGCAGAACCAAGTCCGGATAGCAAAGTTCAATGGCTGCAATAGTTTCTACAACCGAGTTGTCCCTGGAATAATCATTGTCCCTAACTTCGAATTTTTCAACGACCACTATGTCGAATTCAAGACTACGACCAATCTCTTTGAACCAAGCTTTGAAGTTTTGGGCACCATAAGGGACCACCCAATAATCAACCAGCTTTGCATTATCCAAGAGTACAATCCCTGTTGTACTGGTTTCAATTTTGTTGCTTGATGGATCAATTGCTAAAATTTTCATCAAACACCAACTTTCTCAGTCAGCACTCCTGGATAAAGGGCCGTGTTAAACCAATTTTGTTTATTTACCTTTGCAAAGGCAAATAGCGCCTTAATTTCTTTTGCTTGTTTTTCGAATCTTCGAATATCTTCCTCGGATTCAAAAATAGGTTTTTCCTTGTATTTAGCGACTGTGACCAGTTTGTACTCCGGAGTAAATACCGGTTTTTCATTTCCTTGATCAAGATTTGTTTCGTCTACTTTCACAAAACGAATCGCAACATCGAATAGAAATCCTTCTGTAACAAGCACTTCAATTGATTCTGGTCCAATAACAACTGCTAGCGAATCTGTTACTCGTGTTTTGTTCATCAATTCCATTACTTAATCACCAACTTTTCCGTCCTAATGAGCTCGGCTCCTTTGACTTTCTTGCCAGATTTAAGTAACTCTTTGAGTGTTTTTTTGTCCGGCGCAAGCGTCACTTTTTTTGTAAAATATTTTTTCGGAAGGTCATCTTCGTTGACCTTGACTGATTCTGGATTCTTAGCAATTTTTATAATCAGGGCACCACTCTTGACTTCGGTTTGACCTGTGACATTCATAGCTGCCATAATGTTATCCTTGACATAATCCAGCTTTTTCTGTGCCGCCTGTTTCTTGGATTTGAAGCTCTCTTCCTCAGCCTTGTACATGTCCACGTCAGCTTCTAGATTCTTGATAACATGGGCATATCCTTCTGCTTTCTGTTCGAATTGTTCTTGCCAATCGATGGCCTCAAGCGTGTCTGCTTTTGTTTCGTCATCAATATCCATTTGATAAATTCTCAGGAACTGACCTGTTAGTTCGTATAAACTAGCCATTTTTTTCTACCTCTCTAATTTTATTTATAAGTTTTGTTAGTCCAATACCAGATTTGGTCAAATCAGCGTTGGACGTAAATAGATGATTTTGATTCATTCTAGCAATTTCGTTCTTAGATAAACATGCCAGGTTAGAAATATCATAGTTTGTTTTATCACCGTCCAGAAAAACGATTGAGTACCCTTTTGGTATTGGTCCGTGATGGTCCTCCCAGACTTTACGATGTTTCAAGACCCATTGATTAGGTTCTCCAATCTTTTCTTTCGGATAACCGTCTGTTGTGTAGTTGATAGTGCCGACAGGCACATAATTCGGAGGTCGATTACCTTTTTTGAACTGCCCGCTGTTTTTTGGCATATTTGGGTATTTCTTCCCCTTATTGTGGGGAGTCTGACCTTTCTCGAATCTTCCTGTCAAACCACTATGTAGATTATTATTTCTCCGATAACTCTTAATCTGTTTCTCAGTCAGTGATAATCCGAATTTTCGGTTCATTTCATTTGCGACATCACGAGAAATCTTATTTTTTTGGATGGACACAAGGTAGTCATGTTGCTCCTTAGTCAGCAATTTACCTTGATAAGCTTCGCCGACAAGCAATCCTAGACGTTTGCGTACGCCACCGATTTGACTCTTGTTATAATTCGTACCAAATTTTTCATTCAGCAACCTGGTTACTTCAGGAGTTAAACGACCAGGGCATATTTCATGCATGTATTTGGTGTACTCATCCTTCCAGCAAAGCGATTGGGGCATTATCCTCACCTACCTTATCTTTGAACTTCTCGGCATCTAGCGCCAACTGGCCAGCTTGTAGGATTTGACCTGAGATAGCGACCATCTGTTTTGATCGTTGGAGTTCGGTCTTTAATTCATCAGCAGTAAGATCCCTGTCGTCCAATGTTTCCAACTGAGCAAAAAGAGTATTGGTTAAATCTGTCAATTTATTTCGGACCATTTTAAACTCCTTCTTCTACACATTTTGCGAGTCCTACAGGCGGTTGCACGTCGTACGTAAATTGTTTATCTGAATTTCTCAGATTCATACGAGCGATGTTGTTGAACTGATTCCGCCCCTGTTGGTAAACCTCAATGATCGCTTTGTCTAGAATTTCTTGTTCTTCCACTTGCCTTTTTCTTTTCTGCTCGTTGTTTTCAATGACCATCAATGCTACAAAAAAGCAAATAAAGGTTGTTGCAAATCCGAGTAGTTGGCTCATTAAAGTTGGTTCTGTCATATTATTCTCCTTAAAACACACTTAAACCTTGTTTATCCCAATAAGAAATATATTCTTGTTGTGCTTGTCCGTTATATCCACACGCATGGAATGCCAAGCCGTGATTACTACCACTTTCTTTTTTGTCTAACAAAACTTCTAGTTCTGATTTGACGAATTTTTTTAACGCTTTAAAATCGCCACATGGATAAAAAAACTCGTACCCATCAATTACCAACTGCCACACCCAACCAAGGGGCGTTTGATTATAGATGTATTTGATTTCCATTTTTCTATACCTCTAAAAGTTTTTCCAAGTCAGCAATGCGCTGATAAAGTATTTGTTTTTCTTCTTGTGCTGCAATCAATTCTCGGTTTAAGTCCAACGCAACCAATCGCCAGTCGGTGTTGACTTCGATTTTTGTTGTGTTGAAAAACCATTTTGTGATTCTGTCTAGTAATTTCATCCGACTGACCTCATTTTCTTGCTTTTCACCATTTCTTTTTCCCAAGCTTGAGTCCCACGATATTGCAGATAAGCATCAAAACCTTTAATCGTGACAAGCTGGCCATCATTCCTAAGATGCTTCTGTTGGCTAGGTAGCTTCTTCATCTCGCGTCTCATGTCTCCCGCTTGCCGTTTCGAGCATCCAAAGATGTGTTCTAATTCTTCATCATTAGCCGAAACCTTTTCGATGATTACATCTTTAATTCTTACAATTTCAACTGCTTCCATTTTTGCTCCTTTCGTGTTATAATTCAGTTAGTTATTTTGATTAGCGCCTGACTTCTGTTAGGTGCTTTTTGTGCTACTCAATCCCGTAATCTTCAATCACCTGAAGAATAAAACTGTTCGCTCGTGGACCTTTTGTTGTTCCACTTAGAATGTTTGTCACTTCCTGTCGCTTAAAGCCGTAAGCAACCGCTAGAGTTGCTTTTTTGATCCCTTTCTCTTTCAAGAAAGCATTAACTCTTTCACGACCGTTTGCAATATCTGGCATATACGTTCCTCCTATTTACTTATTTGTAAATAAGAAACAACTAAAAATTTAACTATTTTTTGTGTTATCGCTTGACTTTTTACAATCTATTGTTTAGAATAAAAGCATAAGAAAAAGCACTAATAAAACTATAAATACCGTTCGCCAAAACATTTTTATAATTTATTTCTTAGTTGTTTTTTTAGTTGTAACTTACTTACAAAAACTATTGTAAACTATTGATTGTGTTTTGTCAACGATTTTACACACAAAAGTTTAAATATTTTTTGTCATGTCTTAGAAAGGCTGATAAATCAATGTTTTCTTTGTTTGAAAAAATTAAAGAACTTTGCCAAAAACGAGGAATTTCTATAAATTCTCTCGAAGAAACACTTGGATATAGCAGAAACACAATCTATAGCATGAAGAGTAAAAAACCAAATGCTGAAAGATTACAAGAAATCGCCGACTATTTCCATGTCTCCACTGACTACCTGCTCGGTCGCACGGATAATCCGACTATTGCAAAGGCTGATACAATCGCAGGATACACATCTGACGACCTCCGAAAGATGGCAGAGAATGCCAAGACCTTCGATGGCAAGCCTCTTACAGAAGAAGATATTGACGCGATTCAAAACATCATTGAGATTTATTTGAGAGGTAGATAGTATGACAAGTATTCCAATGAAAAAGAATCCGTTCAGAGAAAAGATGACAGCAATCAGGATTGTCAATCCTGAAACTTCTCAGTTTCTAGGAACGATCACTAACTTTGATATGTTTCCTGGTTCGACATCTTTGGTTGCATTTCTAGACTTCTTTAATCTAAGACCTGAAACAGATTATATCCTGTCTCTAACTGCCCACTTCCCCAACGGCACGTCTTACCCTGTCCATGCTACTAGAATTAATATCGCGAGACAAGAATTCGTGCTACTCGAAGACGGCTTTGGTATGGCCACTGGTAATTTCAGCTTTAATTTTACGATACAGAACCCAAGTGATTTTTACTTTTTCTTCGTCTTGATGGACGAAAACGGTCAGGAAGTAGATACAGCATATAGTTATCATCATTTTGGAAAGTGGGGATAATCAATGCCGGACACACAAGATAATTTTAAAGCTTTGCCATCTAATTTTGTTTCATTGAGTAGTAAAAGAGCCTCTTTGACAACTGTACCCATACAAAATCGTGATATAATGGAGTCAGAAATGTTATCGGAGGAAAATATTATGTCACAAGATACTTACAGCAAATCTGAAATCGATTTAAAACTTGATAAAATTAATTCTGACACCCAGCATGGATTCGAGAAAATTGATTTAAAAATTGACCAACTCAAACAAGAAATGCGTAGCGGATTTGAAAAAATCGACTTGAAATTTGAACAAGTTGATTTGAAATTTGAGCAAGTCGATTTAAAATTTGATAATTTCGAGAAACGTATTGAAACTATGTTTCTAACTCAAGAAAACAAGAGATTAGAAGAGCAAGCTAAAAGCAAAAAAGAGTTCATGTATTGGTTTATCGGATTGTTAGTTAGTACTTTACTGGGGATACTCGCAATCATCGTAACCATTTTAACAACAAAATAACACAAAAAGGATGATAGCCTATGACTATTGAAGAGCTAGTTGACTCACACGGTGTCACTCTCGCTTACTTTGATAATGAACTTTGGCAAAGACCTGGAGTTTACGTCAAAGAGATTAGTATTATCTTTATAAACCGTGAACTGTCCGAAAACGCAAAAAAACGGGTCATATACCACGAATTAGGACATCTGGAACATTCTACTGCACTATATAAAAATAACCACACCAGATGCGAGAATGAGGCTAATAGGCACATGATTCATAAGTTGCTAGAAGAAGAACTCGCACTATCAGACGACCATCAATCTTTCAACTATATCCAGTTCATGCAAAAACATGAGCTTAGAACAGTCACGGACGAATTGATGGTAATTGACGAATATTATGAATTGATAGGATAGTTCATCAGAATAACTATAAAAACAAAAAAAAATCCCCACACTCAAATTTTGGTCGAGGAGAGTGTGAGGATTAGGTAGTATAGTAAAAGGCATTAAAAAGCCCTTTTTACTATACCCATTTTATCAAAAAAGTGAGGTAAAATCAATGTGGATGGAAGAATTGCCAAATGGCAAATATAAATTTTTTGAGCGCTACAAAGATCCATATACTGAGAAATTGAAAAAAGTGTCAGTCACGATGGAGAAGAAAACTCCCCAGGCAAGAAATCAAGCTGCTATCTTGTTGCAGGAAAAGATAAAACAAAAGTTAGGAGAAAAACAACATTTTGTTTCTGATATAACTTTTGAAAAACTATATGAGGAATTCGAGGAGAATTGGAAACACGGTGTTAAAAATTCAACAGTCTATGCTTCAAAAAATGTAAAAAAAGAGATTTTAAAGCAGATAGAGGGCGACTACCTAGTTAGAAATATTGATAGACGTTTATTACAAAAAGTAATAGATCAACTATTACAAGACGGGAGATCTCATAACTATGTTTCTAAAATCAAGTTCAAGCTCAATCAGATAATGAAATTCGCTATCAGAATGAATTATATTGATACAAATGAAATGCTATTTGTTGAAACGCCTAGAAAAGTAATTACATCCGACGAACTCAGGAAGAAAAACACAAAATACTTAGACCAAAAAGAGTTTAAGTTATTCATCCAAAATTTAAAAGACGAGGCCCTATGTGATTATCGAATTACAAAGTATATCCGAATAGCTAAAGTTCTTTTTCTTACTGGCATGAGGTATGGAGAACTGGCAGCCTTAAACTACAAGGAGGATATAGATTTTTCTAAAAAGACTATTCACATCAAGCATACATACGATTTCAGACAAAAAGAGAGAACTACACCAAAGACAATCAAGTCCGATAGGGTTATAACAGCACCTCAAAAAGTGTTAGATATTATCAAAAAGCAAATAATAGAGAATGCGACAAATGGATTTGATACAGATTTTATTTTCATCAATACTCTAGGAGAACCAATAACAAATGCCAGGGTTATTTGTGCATTGAAAAGACATGGTCAAAAAATCGGCATAGAAAAAAATATAACTACACATACATTTAGACATTCTCACATATCCCTACTTGCCGAGCTAGGCATTCCTTTGACTGCCATCATGGATAGAGTAGGACATAGCGACTCAAAGACCACACTAGAGATTTATTCCCATGTCACTCAAAAAATGGTATCAGACATATCTAGTAAGTTAGAAAAGATAAAACTATAAATTATGCCCCTCGCCTGCCCCTTTTTATCATATAAGACAAACAAAAACCCTTTAAAGTGTTGATATTAAAGGGTTTTTAAATTGTACGAAAAAAGAGCACACAATTCAAATCGCTTAGGGCTGCTGGATTCCTCCCCTGACCCGCTTCACGCAGAACTGTTGCTCCACTGTTAATTATATCACATTCCTATTCATTTTAAAAGCAAAATTATTTTTTCCGTCTATTTCTAAAAAAGTCCTGCATAATAGCTGCGCATTCATCTTCCAAAATTCCCGTTTCAACCTCCACACGATGATTGAGACGCTCATCTGTCAAGATATCGTACAAACTTCCAGCAGCGCCAAATTTCTGGTTTTTAGCCCCATAGACCACGTTTGGAATACGGGCAAGCCCAATCGCCCCACTACACATGACACAAGGCTCAATGGTCACAAAAAGTGTGCAATCCAGCAAACGCCAGCTCTCCTCAGTCAAGTTCGCATTCTCTATTGCCATGATTTCTGCATGCATGACCGCCCGCTGCAATTCCTCACGCGCATTGTGCCCACGACCAATGATTTCGCCATCCTTGACAATCACACAACCAATTGGAATTTCATCGTGTTCAAGAGCAATCTCAGCCTCTCTCAAAGCTTCCCTCATAAAGACTTCTTTTTCTTCAACTGTATAATTCATCAATTTCCCTTTTACTACTTATCGATTTTATTATTATATCATGAATCCCAAGACAAAAAAAGCCACCGAATGCGGTGACTTTATAGGGAGATTATTATGAAAAAGAAAAGTTTAGGATATTTGTTACAACAAGTTAGGAGGTCTTCTTGTAACTGTCTATAGTATACCCGACCTATCTTAAACAAATCTTAAAAATCTCTTAGGACCAAACACTTTCTAAAATATTTGTTTGTTCACGACCAGGACCTACTGAGAAAGTAGAAATACGAACACCAACCAATTCACTCACACGACGAACATAGTTACGCGCATTCTCAGGAAGGTCTTCCAAATTACGAACTCCAGTAATATCTTCTGACCAACCTGGCAACTCTTCATAGATAGGCTTGCAACGCTTCAATTGCTCAAGACTAGCTGGATAGTAGTCAATACGTTGACCATCAAGATCATAGGCCACGCAGATTTTCACAGTATCTAAACCACTCAAAACATCGATAGAGTTCAATGAAAGATTAGTAATACCAGAAACACGACGACTATGACGCATCACAACTGAATCAAACCATCCCACACGACGTGGACGACCAGTTGTTGTACCATATTCATGACCAACTTCACGGATACGTTCTCCCACTTCATCAAACAACTCAGTTGGGAAAGGACCATCTCCTACACGACTCGTATAGGCTTTACATACACCAACAACCTTGTCAATCTTACTTGGACCGACACCAGAACCAATTGTCACACCACCAGCTACAGGGTTTGATGACGTAACGAATGGATAAGTACCTTGGTCGATATCTAGCATAACACCTTGTGCACCTTCAAAAAGCACACGCTTTCCATTATCAAGCGCATCATTCAAGATAACAGATGTATCTGTCACATATTTTTTGATTTGTTGACCATATTCGTAATATTCTTCAAAAATATCATCGAAATCAATCGCTTTACTGTCATACAATTTTTCAAAAAGACGATTCTTCTCAGCAAGGTTACGTTCTAAACGCTCACGGAAAATATCTTTATCCAAAAGATCTGCGATACGAATCCCAACACGAGCAGCCTTGTCCATATAAGCTGGACCAATTCCCTTGATTGTAGTACCAATCTTATTGTCGCCCTTAGCCTCTTCTTGCAAACGGTCTAACTCGATATGATAAGGCAAAATAACATGCGCGCGATCAGAAATACGCAAGTTATCAGTTGTCACACCCTCCTCATGAAGATAGCTCAACTCTTTCACAAGAGATTTAGGATTTACAACCATACCATTCCCAATAACAGAGATTTTTTCAGGGAAGAAAATTCCAGATGGAATCAAGTGCAACTTAAATTTCTTACCATCGATCACAATCGTGTGACCTGCATTATCACCACCCTGGTAACGTGCAATCACTTCTGCATTCGCTGAAAGGAAATCTGTAATCTTCCCTTTACCTTCATCACCCCATTGGGTACCTACAACAACAACTGAAGTCATAATCTTGTCTGAGCCCTCAGGCTCTTCCTTTCTCACATACATGGCAGGAATCTCACCTGCAATTATATCTTACAATTTATTATAAGAAAAAATCGCCTTTTTATCAAGAAGAAACAATAGAAAGATTTGCTATTTCCAACTATTAAAAAATGTTTTAGACAAATTACCAGCTATTTATTGTTATATTGCCATAAAAAAGTAAGTTTGTTCGGAAATTAACTCAGACTATCTCAACAAGCAACAAAACCTTGTTTCATTATCAATTTTTCAAGATACAAACGATAAGCAACACGATAATGGTAAACGATAAAATCCCTACGACACCCAATACCATATCTCACTAAATAATAAATTAAAAATTTAAAATGAAAATGTTCCCAGTCCCAACTATTACCAAAGAAAGTAGCATACTCTTCTTCGATACTGTCATAGAAATCAGTCATCTGATCATAAATATTTTGTAGCATAAGCATACACTCCTTTACTTTTTATGATCTTATTCTAACAAAAAATTTTAATTAATCATTAATAACTCCTGAATTGTTAAAATACCAACCTCAACAAGAGAAAAAATAGGAAAAGTTGACAGAATAGAAATAAATTTACTACCTAAATTAGACTTTGATAAAAACCTTATTGACTGCGTTGAATACTAAAAGAGACTGAGGAAAAAATCTTAAAATAAGAAAAACGCATATTATCAGATATTCAAATCTATGTAATCTTGCATTATCTATAATAGCTGATGGTATGCTTAATTTTGTATAGTCGCTTAGTTTAAAATGCGCATGTTATAATAAAGCGATGAATAAATCGATTAGGAAAGTCAAATTAATTTCTAGAAATATTTTTAGCAGTTGTAACATACTATTCTAGTTCCAATCTACTATATTGACGAAACGGGAATCGTCCCCTACCTTTATCGTCCTTATGATGCACGGACTCCTAGAGAGGAGAAAGTATATGAAAATATTATCGGACGGCGTTTTGAGCGGACTTCAATTGTTTCAAGAAAAGTAGAGGGAGAGTTTATAGTTCCTATTTGTAAAGTGGTTCAAAATGCAACTCCTACCTACTTTGAAGAGACTTCATATTACAACTTACAACGCCAAATTAGAAGCGACGAATATTCTCATCAAACTCATCAAGCGCAATGCCTTTGGTTTTCGAAACTTTGAAAACTTCAAAAAACGCATTTTTCTTGCTCTGAATATCAAAAAAGAAAGGACAAATTTTGTCCTTTCACTACAGTTGAAAGAGAGCCACATAAAAAGAGGACTAAGCCTCTCTTAATTACTACTCCGCCAGTAGGACTCGAACCTACGACATCATGATTAACAGTCATGCGCTACTACCAACTGAGCTATGGCGGAATAAAGCTAAGCGACTTCCATATCTCACAGGGGGCAACCCCCAACTACTTCCGGCGTTCTAGGGCTTAACTTCTGTGTTCGGCATGGGTACAGGTGTATCTCCTAGGCTATCGTCACTTAACTCTGAGTAATACCTACTCAAAATTGAATATCTATTCAAACCAAGAAAACCGTTCGCTTTCGTATTCTCAGTTACTTTGGATAAGTCCTCGAGCTATTAGTATTAGTCCGCTACATGTGTCGCCACACTTCCACTTCTAACCTATCTACCTGATCATCTCTCAGGGCTCTTACTGA
>NZ_PKIE01000026.1 GCF_002860865.1 Streptococcus mitis | reverse complement strand
GCATCAATTGCTGCTTTAGCTTTATCTGCTGCATCTTTAGCTGCTTCTTTAGCTGCTTTCTTCTCGTCATCTGTCAAGTCTGTACGAGCGTCAATTGCTGATTCCTTAGCTTTAAGAACGTCGTCGATTGCTTCCTTAGCTTCTGGTTTAGCTTTGGCTTCTGGATTGATTGCTTCAACTGCGCCAGTACCAGCTTCTTTAGCTTTATCTACTTCTGCATCGTCTGTTGCTGCATCAATTGCTGCTTTAGCTTTATCTGCTGCATCTTTAGCTGCTTCTTTAGCTGCTTTCTTCTCGTCATCTGTCAAGTCTGTACGAGC
>NZ_PKIE01000025.1 GCF_002860865.1 Streptococcus mitis | reverse complement strand
GCTTCAACAAGTGCAAGCACATCAACAAGCACATCGGCTTCAACAAGCGCAAGCACGTCAGCAAGTACGTCAGCTTCAACAAGTGCAAGCACTTCAACAAGCACATCGGCTTCAACAAGCACATCGGCTTCAACAAGTGCAAGCACATCAACAAGCACATCGGCTTCAACAAGCGCAAGCACATCAGCAAGCACATCAGCAAGCACATCAGCAAGCACGTCAGCTTCAACAAGTGCAAGCACTTCAACAAGCACATCGGCTTCAACAAGCGCAAGCACGTCAGCAAGTACGTCAGCTTCAACAAGTGCAAGCACATCAGCAAGTACGTCAGCTTCAACAAG
>NZ_PKIE01000024.1 GCF_002860865.1 Streptococcus mitis | reverse complement strand
TATTCAACACGGGAATACCGTGAGAAATTATACGATGACCTTCATGTTCGATTGAGAGATACAGCGATTTTGATGTGTGCAATTTTTATTGCCTCTATCGGACTAAATATGAATTCAACAGCTGTCATTATAGGAGCCATGTTGATTTCACCTCTCATGACACCGATTGTTGGACTGGGATTCGGTTTAGCTATTTTTGATACGCGTTTAATCAAGCAATCTCTAGAGGTTTTATTGACTCAAGTGTTGGTCAGTTTGCTTGTCTCGACTCTGTATTTCTGGATTTCTCCCTTGTCTTATGCAAGTAGCGAGTTGATTGCACGAACCTCTCCAACCATTTGGGATGTCCTCATTGCTATTGCTGGTGGGATTGCTGGTGTGAT
>NZ_PKIE01000023.1 GCF_002860865.1 Streptococcus mitis | reverse complement strand
AGCACATCGGCTTCAACAAGCGCAAGCACGTCAGCAAGTACGTCAGCTTCAACAAGTGCAAGCACATCAGCAAGTACGTCAGCTTCAACAAGCACATCGGCTTCAACAAGTGCAAGCACATCAGCAAGTACGTCAGCTTCAACAAGCGCAAGCACATCAGCAAGTACGTCAGCTTCAACAAGCACATCGGCTTCAACAAGTGCAAGCACATCAGCAAGTACGTCAGCTAGCACATCGACTTCAACAAGTGCAAGCACATCAACAAGCACATCGGCTTCAACAAGTGCAAGCACATCAGCAAGCACATCGACTTCAACAAGTGCAAGCACTTCAACAAGTACGTCAGCTTCAACAAGTGCAAGCACATCAACAAGCACATCGGCTTCAACAAGCGCAAGCACGTCAGCAAGTACGTCAGCTTCAACAAGTGCAAGCACTTCAACAAGCACATCGGCTTCAACAAG
>NZ_PKIE01000022.1 GCF_002860865.1 Streptococcus mitis | reverse complement strand
ACAATTACCTATAATGACTTAACAGTTAATACCCTTCAACAAGTAGATACGGTTGAAGAACGTCCAAAAGTGGGAGTGACAGTAAGTCGAAATGGTAAGGTGTTAACTCCAACACAAAATCCTCAACGTGGTGCAGAATACATTGTATATGCAGGTGATGATTTCACAGTTGATTTCACAGCATCTGATAATAGTGGAAAACTAAAAGAGTTTAAGATTGTCGCAAAAGCAGATGCCAACCGATCAGCTTTAACAACTAACTTCTTCCAAGGAGATAGTGGGACAGGTGATGAATATGGTAGAGGTTCAGTCGCTTATCTAAATAGTGGTAATATCAATGCTTCTGAGAACACCCCTGCTCATATTACTGTAAACGCACATTTAAAAGATGATTTACAATATAATTCAGGTAATACATGGCAACGAAATGCTGTTGCTACAGACCAAGAAAACTATCAGAGTCAAATTGGTAGTCTTGGGAATGTTCGT
>NZ_PKIE01000021.1 GCF_002860865.1 Streptococcus mitis | reverse complement strand
GGTTCTGTTGCAAAGTTTTAAATCTACTATCAAATAAGGTAGAATAATAGAAAAAGATAGCAGGAGGAATGACGATGAATCATTTTAAAGGAAAGCAATTTCAGCAGGATGTGATTATTGTAGCCGTGGGCTACTATCTTCGTTATAACCTTAGCTATCGTGAAGTTCAAGAAATCTTATATGATCGTGGCATTAACGTTTCTCATACGACGATTTATCGTTGGGTGCAAGAATATGGCAAACTACTCTATCAAATTTGGAAAAAGAAAAATAAAAAATCCTTTTATTCATGGAAAATGGATGAAACATACATCAAAATTAAAGGAAAATGGCATTATTTGTATCGAGCCATCGATGCAGATGGTTTAACCTTGGATATTTGGTTACGTAAAAAACGGGACACACAAGCAGCCTATGCTTTTCTTAAGCGGTTAGTGAAGCAGTTTGATGAACCGAAGGTTGTAGTCACAGATAAAGCCCCCTCTATTACAAGTGCCTTTAAGAGACTAAAAGAATACGGCTTTTATCAAGGGACAGAACATCGTACCATTAAATACCTGAATAATTTGATTGAACAAGACCATCGTCCAGTAAAGAGACGCAATAAATTCTATCGAAGTTTACGCACTGCCTCACCCACGATTAAA
>NZ_PKIE01000020.1 GCF_002860865.1 Streptococcus mitis | reverse complement strand
GTGCTTGTTGAAGTGCTTGCACTTGTTGAAGCTGACGTACTTGCTGACGTGCTTGCGCTTGTTGAAGCTGACGTACTTGTTGAAGTGCTTGCACTTGTTGAAGCCGATGTGCTTGCGCTTGTTGAAGCTGACGTACTTGCTGATGTACTTGCGCTTGTTGAAGCCGATGTGCTTGTTGATGTGCTTGCACTTGTTGAAGCCGATGTGCTTGTTGAAGTGCTTGCACTTGTTGAAGCCGATGTGCTTGTTGAAGTGCTTGCACTTGTTGAAGTCGATGTGCTAGCTGACGTACTTGCTGATGTGCTTGCACTTGTTGAAGCCGATGTGCTTGCACTTGTTGAAATCGACGTACTTGCTGATGTGCTTGTACTTGTTGAAGCTGATGTACTTGCTGATGTACTTGCACTTGTTGAAGCTGATGTGCTAGCCGATGTACTTACGCTTGTTGATGCTGATGTACTTGCTGATGTGCTTGTACTTGTTGAAGTCGACGTACTTGCTGATGTGCTTGTACTTGTTGAAGCTGATGTGCTTGCTGATGTACTTGCACTTGTTGAAGCTGACGTACTTGCTGATGTGCTTGCTGATGTGCTTGCTGATGTGCTTGCGCTTGTTGAAGCCGATGTGCTTGTTGAAGTGCTTGCACTTGTTGAAGCTGACGTACTTGCTGACGTGCTTGCGCTTGTTGAAGCCGATGTGCTTGTTGATGTGCTTGCACTTGTTGAAGC
>NZ_PKIE01000002.1 GCF_002860865.1 Streptococcus mitis | reverse complement strand
AGAGTAACATAAATCTCAAAAAATAGGGTGAAAAAACCTTTATTTGTCATGCAAAAAAATAGAAGATAGGATAGAGAATCACTTTGATGTTCTCAATCCTATCTCCTATTTAAAGAGTTAGATCACTAACTTAATGACATTGGGAAATCCCTCGACTTTTTTATATTTCCTTCGCTTGATAATAGGTCTCTACTTCTTGTTTGAGATGAGACAGCATAGAAGTTTCATCGACCAGCTCCAGAAGTGAGAAACCTTTTTGGATAAGTTTAGCATCATCCCTACAAATCCCAATACGGACATAGCAGATAGCAAGCCTATCATAGCTTTTCTTGTTCTTGGCATCTTCCAGTAAAGTGTAGCAGATTTGCTTACACATGTTTTTATCTTGATTGTATAGATAGAGTGTGGAAAGGTTAAGCAGGATTGCCATTCGCAAGTCATATAAATGTTGATAGTTTTTATAAACTTCTAGGCGTTGCAAGATTTTTCCAGTGATGAGATGGAGGTGTTCAATGGGAAAGCTGAAAAGGATGGTATTGAGGATTTTTAGGTCACTCTCATACCATGTATCTTGTTTTTCAATTTTTCTCCAAAGTTTCTTGACAACCTGTTCTGCGTGATCTGATAGTTCCCCTGCCCCGTGTTGACGGATATAAATGACAACTTCAAGCATGTCTCTGATTTCTTCTATAGGGAGATCGTGGTGGGTATTGAGGTAGTCTTGGCATTTTTGAAATAAATTGACAAGATCGCTGGTCCCGATAATGGAACGCATATTGAGATAGGTTTGCATAATCTCTGTGCGTTGACTTGGTTGATAAAGTTGACAGATATATTCAAACTCTTCAAAACTCATATTGATTTGCCGGAGAAGAAACTCCATATTTTCATATTTTGGGGTTGTCTTGCCACTTTCGATTTTTGATAAGCTAGTTCTTGAGAGAACACCCCCACAGACCTCTTCTTGGGTCAGCCCCTTTGACTCACGTATTTCTTTATAGACCTTTCCGAAATCATAACGCATGATTTACTCCTTCTCGTGAAAAAAGTTAACAAATAATAAAATCCTATTAAAAATATTGTATCATAGCAATGTAAAAAGTAAAAAAGAAAGTCGAAATAAAGTTGTGAAAAAGGTTGACATAGTTTAAAAATGGAACCAAGAATAAGAGGAAGAAGCATGAGTAATCTAGAGTCAATTCGTAAAGCGCATATCATCGTGTGGGGGGCCTATCTATTTTTATCATTAAGGGCGCCGCTAATTAGCAGCACTGAGTATTTCTTGCTTATTTTTCTAGCGTTTCTCTATGCGATAGTATCGCTCCCTATATATTCAGTGAAAAATAAAATAGTATCTATCTGTCTAGCCATAAACTCAATTCTGTTAATGATTTTCCCGATTTTAATCAATAAATATTTCCCAGGAAAGGTTTCTACTTATATCGTATTAATCAGTATTTTTATCCTGGAGTTCTTAATCTTTAATATAATTGGGAAAGATTTTGATACTAAATTGACTAAAGAATATAAGAAAATTAGTCAGTTTAGAAGCAAGGTGTCTCAATCTCCTTGGATAAAATATTTAGAGATTTCTAGTTTTATATTAACTATATTTCCATTTATTCTTCATGGTACAGTTGCTAATCGTGTATTGACTCTTATCTTTTTGATAAAAATTTGTGTAGATAAGACGATAAAGTTTCTATTAAACAGAATTTTTGACTCAAGTGAGGTAATGAAAAGGAGGATATTTTCTCTTTTTGTACTAGATTTGATTGTCTATTTATTTTTAGGTTATATTTTAGTAATGCAGAAAGACGGATATCTGTTTTCAATTCTACTAATTTTTTCTAATTTTTCACTTCCCTTTATCAGAGAAAAAGAGTATGAATTATTTAAAAATAAGAAGTAAGATAGATATGGTGGCTTTATTAAAATTGAGAATAAAGTTTGGGAGATATTTTTATTTATTTTAGGTGTGTTGTTAATTGTAATTTCATTACTAAGTCCCCCAAAAATGAAATTTTGGAAATAGAGTTAGTGAGAAGGACAGGATAATAGTATTATGATGGTTGTTTTAATTTCAGTGGTTGTGGCATTTCTGTATTATGTAATTACAGAATATTTTAAGAATAGTTATATTGATTGTATACTATTTCTATCATTGCTAATTTCTCATTTGATATGGGATTACTATTTTTTGCCCATTGAAATCTTAGTGGCATTAAGTGGAGCAAATTTGCTATCAAGATTTTTCAAAAAAAAGAGAAGTCAATAGAGTTGTTAGTGGATTATTAAGACGAAAGGTAAAATTGGGATATTTAAAATGAAACATTTTTTTGCTGGAATTGGTGAAATTCATTTTTTGTCATTTTTATTATATCTAAGCATGTCTACTAGTCCAATTATTGGACTAGTGATTGGATATACTAAAATAAATCTAATAAATTCTATTATTATAGCTCTTGGTATGATATTGGCATTAATTTTGGTATTATCAAGAGTGTATAGAAAATATTTTTATAGAGACGATGATGACTAAAGTTTTTATCAATAAAACCAGAGGTTGGTCGATTGACAGCCTCTTTCTTGTCTTCTCCAACCAAGCATGTTATAATGAATACTGCTCAAGCGACCTTCAATCGTGAAGCACACACGACCTTCAATCGTGAACTAGTCATTTCGTTTATCTTTTATTACGTCGTTAACTCGAAATGAGATGCAAGCTGAGCTTGTCTGATTTATAACCTCAATCAGTCTCCCAGACTGATTGAGCGAACTCAAGTTATGCTTGCGACTCGTTACCTATCATATTTTCATTTTAAGATGATAGGCTAAAATGGTCTCCCAGACCATTTTACTACTAAAAGCAAACGAAAAGACTATACTCGAAGAAATTCTATTGAAAGTCATAGTAAATAGAATTTTGAGGGGTATAAATAAACGAATAGATGGGAGACTTACCATGAGTGATAACTCTAAAACACGTGTTGTTGTGGGGATGAGTGGTGGTGTTGATTCGTCGGTGACGGCTCTTTTACTCAAGGAGCAGGGCTACGATGTGATCGGTATCTTCATGAAGAACTGGGATGACACAGATGAAAACGGCGTCTGTACGGCGACCGAAGATTACAAGGATGTGGCTGCGGTGGCAGACCAGATTGGCATTCCCTACTACTCTGTCAATTTTGAAAAAGAGTACTGGGACCGCGTTTTTGAGTATTTCCTAGCGGAATACCGTGCAGGACGCACGCCAAATCCAGACGTTATGTGCAACAAGGAAATCAAGTTCAAGGCCTTTTTGGACTATGCCATGACTTTAGGTGCAGACTATGTTGCGACTGGGCATTATGCCCGAGTGGCGCGTGATGAGGAGGGCATCGTTCACATGCTTCGTGGCGTGGACAATGGCAAGGATCAGACTTATTTCCTCAGCCAACTTTCGCAAGAACAACTTCAAAAAACCATGTTTCCACTGGGACATTTGGAAAAACCTGAAGTTCGCAGACTCGCAGAAGAAGCAGGCCTTGCGACTGCCAAGAAGAAAGACTCGACAGGGATTTGCTTTATCGGAGAAAAGAACTTTAAAAACTTTCTCAGCAACTATCTGCCAGCTCAGCCTGGTCGCATGATGACTGTGGATGGTCGCGATATGGGTGAGCATGCAGGCCTTATGTATTATACAATTGGTCAGCGTGGCGGTCTCGGTATTGGTGGCCAACACGGTGGTGACAATGCACCTTGGTTCGTTGTCGGAAAAGACCTAAGCAAGAATATTCTCTATGTAGGCCAAGGTTTCTACCATGATTCGCTCATGTCAACCAGCCTAGAGGCTAGCCAAGTCCACTTTACTCGTGAGATGCCAGAGGAGTTTACGCTCGAATGTACGGCTAAATTCCGCTACCGTCAGCCTGATTCTAAGGTGACAGTACATGTCAAAGGAGATAAGGCAGAGGTTATCTTTGCAGAACCGCAACGCGCCATCACACCAGGACAGGCAGTTGTCTTTTACGATGGCGAAGAGTGTCTAGGTGGTGGCTTGATTGACAATGCTTACCGTGACGGACAAGTTTGTCAGTACATTTAGATTGACAAATTTTCTCAATTTGCTACAATAATAAAAGCAATAGAAATGATGGTCAAAGCTCATGGATGTTGCAGGCTTTTTTGTCCTGCACTTCTTTGGAGTTTTGACTGTTTTTGTGTCGTTTAGAGGAAAGGACAAGAATGACTCAGCAAGACTTTCGGACAAAAGTAGGAAATACAGTTTTTGGTGTTCGGGCGACAGCCTTGATTGTCCAAAATCGCAAGCTCCTAGTTACCAAAGACAAGGGAAAGTATTACACAATTGGAGGTGCGATTCAAGTCAATGAAAGAACGGAAGAAGCGGTAGTCCGCGAAGTGAGGGAAGAACTGGGTGTTAAAGCTCAAGCTGGGCAGCTAGCTTTTGTGGTTGAAAATCGTTTTGAACAAGACGGTGTTTCCTATCACAACATTGAGTTTCATTATCTGGTGGACTTGCTTGAAGATGCCCCATTGACCATGCAGGAAGATGAGAAAAGTCAGCCCTGTGAGTGGATTGATTTGGACCAGCTCCAGAATATCCAGCTAGTTCCAGCCTTTTTAAAAACAGCCCTGCCAGATTGGGACGGCCAACTAAGACACATTCATCTTGAGAAATAGGAGAGAAAAGGATGGTTAAGCTTATTGCCCATGTACTTGTTCATAGTGGTGGTGATTATTTGCTCATTCAGCGTTCGGAAATTAAAAGAGGAGAACCCAACGTTTATCCAACTTACTGGGATATTCCTGGTGGCGGGGTTGAAAAGGGTGAACTTCCGCGAGATGGTGCTCTTAGAGAATGCATTGAAGAAGCGGGAGTTAGGCTAGATAGCAGTTCGCTCAAACTTCTTCACGAAGATAGTCAACTGGATACCTCTAAGGATACTGTCTTTACTCGCTTAGTTTATAAAGCAGAGTGGGTTGGGGAGAAGCCAATTATCCGATTAGATCCTGAAGAGCATACGCATTTTAAATGGGTTACTATGGCTCAAGCTCTAGAGGAGGAGAAGTTAGTTCCTTATTTACGAGAAATTTTTGAAAGGTTAAGAAATGACATATAATTTTACTGAAGAATACGATATTATTGTAATTGGTGCGGGACACGCTGGGGTTGAGGCTTCCTTGGCCGCTAGCCGTATGGGCTGTAAGGTCCTGCTTGCGACTATCAACATTGAAATGCTGGCTTTCATGCCTTGTAACCCCTCTATCGGTGGTTCTGCCAAGGGGATCGTTGTGCGTGAAGTTGATGCCCTCGGTGGCGAGATGGCCAAAACCATTGATAAGACTTACATTCAGATGAAGATGCTTAACACAGGGAAGGGGCCAGCTGTCCGTGCCCTTCGTGCGCAGGCTGACAAGGAGCTTTACTCCAAGGAAATGCGCAAGACGGTTGAAAATCAAGAAAATCTGACCCTTCGTCAGACCATGATTGATGAGATTTTGGTTGAAGATGGCAAAGTTGTCGGTGTTCGTACAGCGACCCATCAAGAGTATGCTGCTAAGGCTGTTATCGTGACTACAGGGACGGCCCTCCGTGGGGAAATTATCATTGGAGATCTTAAGTATTCATCAGGTCCTAACCACAGCTTGGCTTCTATTAACCTAGCTGACAATCTCAAGGAACTGGGCCTCGAAATTGGTCGTTTCAAGACAGGAACACCTCCACGTGTCAAGGCTTCTTCTATCAACTACGATGTGACAGAGATTCAGCCAGGAGACGAAGCGCCTAATCACTTCTCATACACTTCGCGTGATGAGGATTATGTCAAAGACCAAGTGCCATGCTGGTTGACCTATACCAATGGTACCAGTCATGAGATTATCCAAAATAACCTCCACCGTGCGCCTATGTTTACAGGTGTGGTCAAGGGAGTGGGACCTCGTTACTGTCCATCGATTGAAGACAAGATTGTGCGCTTTGCGGACAAGGAACGTCACCAACTTTTCCTTGAACCAGAAGGGCGAAATACTGAGGAAGTCTATGTTCAAGGACTTTCAACCAGTCTACCTGAGGATGTCCAACGTGAGCTGGTTCATTCTATCAAAGGTTTGGAAAATGCTGAGATGATGCGAACTGGTTATGCCATTGAGTATGACATGGTCTTGCCTCATCAGTTGCGTGCGACTCTGGAAACCAAGAAAATCTCAGGACTTTTCACTGCTGGTCAGACCAATGGAACGTCAGGTTACGAAGAAGCAGCAGGTCAAGGGATTATCGCTGGTATCAATGCGGCTCTGAAAATCCAAGGCAAGCCTGAATTGATTTTGAAGCGCAGTGACGGTTACATTGGGGTCATGATTGATGACTTGGTGACCAAGGGAACCATTGAACCCTACCGTCTCTTGACCAGTCGTGCTGAATACCGTCTCATCCTCCGTCATGACAATGCTGATATGCGTTTGACAGAGATGGGACGTGAGATTGGCCTTGTAGATGATGAACGCTGGGCTCGCTTTGAAATCAAGAAAAATCAATTTGAAAATGAGATGAAACGCCTAGACAGCATCAAACTTAAGCCAGTCAAGGAAACCAATGCCAAGGTTGAGGAGATGGGCTTCAAGTCGTTGACAGATGCAGTGACAGCCAAGGAATTCCTTCGCCGTCCAGAAGTTTCTTATCAAGATGTGGTGGCCTTTATCGGACCAGCTGCAGAGGACTTGGATGACAAGATTATCGAATTGATTGAAACAGAAATCAAATACGAGGGTTACATCTCAAAAGCTATGGATCAGGTTGCCAAGATGAAACGCATGGAAGAAAAACGCATTCCAGCCAATATCGACTGGGATGACATTGATTCTATCGCAACCGAAGCCCGTCAGAAGTTCAAACTCATCAATCCAGAAACCATCGGCCAAGCCAGCCGTATTTCGGGAGTAAACCCAGCAGATATTTCTATTTTGATGGTATATTTGGAAGGTAAAAATCGTAGTATTTCTAAAAATCAAGAAAAGAAAGCATAGAGAAAAACAGCTCCGAAGACGGGGCTGTTTTATGATTTATTCTTCATCTGGTGTGAGGATCATCGGGATGATAATCGGTTCACGTTCTGTATTTTCATAAAGGAAGGGGCGAATGGCGTTGACAATGGCACCATTGACAGATTGCACGCTGGCGTCCTTGTTTTTCAGTGCGATACGAATCGCATTGAAGAGGATGCGTTGGCTTTGGCGAATCAAGTCACCAGATTCTCTCATGTAGACAAAGCCTCGGCTGAGGATATCTGGACCAGACAGAATCATCTGCGACTTGAAGTCAACAGTTGCGACTGCTAGAACGACACCGTCTTCAGATAGATCACGACGATCTTTGAGGACAGCTGCGCCGATTTCACCGATACGATTTCCATCGACATAGATATCTTGGGCGTTGAAATGGCCTGCTATACGAGCTGAGTCAGCAGTGAGGGCAAGCACATCACCATTGCTCATGATAAAGATATTGTCCTTCTCGACACCAGTATCCACCGCTAGTCCAGCATGGACTTTCTGCATGCGGTATTCACCGTGGACAGGCATGAAGTATTTTGGCTTAATCAAGCGGAGCATAAGTTTTTGCTCTTGCTGACCACCGTGTCCAGATGTATGGATATTGTTCACTTTACCGTGGATAACTTCGACACCAGCTTCAGAAATGATGTTAATCAGCTTGTTGACGCTAGTCGTGTTTCCAGGGATTGGACTTGAAGAGAAGATAACGGTATCACCTGGTTGGAGTTGCACCTGACGGTGGGTTCCGTTGGCGATACGAGAGAGGGCTGCCATAGGCTCGCCTTGACTACCTGTACAGAGAATCAGAATTTCTCCTGCAGGGTAGTCTTTGATTTCATTTGGCTCGATAAAGGTTCCCTTAGGAGCTTTGATGTAACCAAGCTCAATTCCGTTGACAATAGCCTTTTCCATAGAACGGCCAAAGACCGCAATCTTACGTCCTGTCTTAACAGCAGCTTCTGTTGCTTGTTGGAGACGGAAGATATTTGAGGCAAAGGATGCAAAGATGATACGTCCTTCGATGCCTTGGATAATCTTCATGATGGACTGGCCAACGACTTTTTCAGAGTTGGTAAAGGTTGGCACTTCCGCATTTGTTGAGTCAGACAGGAGACAGAGCACGCCGTCTTCACCAAGGGCTGCCATACGGTGCAAATCTGCTGGTTCACCAACTGGTGTTAAGTCAAACTTAAAGTCACCCGTACAGACGATTTTTCCTTGAGGAGTATGGATAACAATCCCCAAAGGCTCTGGAATAGAGTGAGTCGTTCTAAAGAAAGTTGCCTTGAGATTTTTAAAGGTCAACTCAGTGTTGTGGTTGATTTCGTAAAGTTTGGCGTTGCGCAAGAGACCGTGTTCTTCGAGTTTTCCACGGATTAAAGCCAAGGCAAGTGGTCCAGCATAGATTGGGACATTTGCTTGCTTGAGTAGGAATGGAATCCCACCGATGTGGTCCTCGTGTCCGTGTGTAATCAGAACAGCCTTGACGCGGTCGATATTGTCTACGATGTAAGAGTAGTCAGGAATGACATAGTCGATACCAAGCAAGTCATCTTCTGGGAATTTAATCCCAGCATCGACGATGATAATCTCGTCTTGGTATTCAATTCCGTATGTGTTTTTCCCGATTTCTCCCAGACCACCGATGGCAAAAACGCCGACTTCTTCAGGTTTAAGAGTATAGGCCATATTAGAACTCCGTGATTTCGAAGGCGCCAGTTTCTTTTTCGTAATCTAGCAATTTGTCAGACAAGCGTTCGATATACTCGATGTTGTACTCTGGGCGATTTTCTTCTACAAGTTGGCGAGCAGCGATGCGACCCTCAAGTTCTGAGCTGGCATCGATGTCTAGGTAAAGTGCGCGTGTTGTTTCACGACGTGGGCTACGTTCTTTTGTTTCTTGATAAAAAACTTTGTAAATCATATAGTTCCTTTCTATTTTACAGGTCAGCTTATTCCAAACTTTTAGCAGAGATTTGCTTGATTTCATTCCATTTTGTGTCTAGATTGACCTTGATTCGTTACAATTATTTCAATTATACCACAAAATGAAAAATTAGTAAAAGACGGAAACGAGAAAGTCATGGGACGATTTCTTTGGGAAGCGCTTGCAAAAAACAAAGAAAATGTGTTATATTGATAACGGAAGTGAAATTTATTGCTTGTCATAATTCCATATAGATTTTAAGTCAAGGAGGTTGCCCTATGTATAACTTATTTGCTTTTGCTATCGGAGCTCGCTTGGTAGCTTTTATTGTTTTTGTTGCTTGCGTTTATGCGGGGAATCTTCTATTTGCCAAACTGGAACGACGACAAAGCAAGTTCTTGTGGAAAATTACCTTTGTGACTCTCTACTCGCTTTTTCTCCTCCTCGTAACCTATATCGTTTGGTTTGTATTTTACTTTGGATTAAATGCTTAGATGCCCTGCTCATGCTGGGGCATTTTGTTTGGGGATAAAGAAAATTCCCATGCGCCAGCTTTTGTAGTATAATAGTAAGCAGACAAAAAGATAGGAATGTGTTATGAAAGTATTAGCTTTTGATACGTCCAGCAAGGCTCTTTCTCTCGCTATTTTAGAGGACAAGCAGGTTCTTGCCGAGACGACGATTAATATTAAGAAAAATCACAGTATTACCCTCATGCCTGCCATCGATTTTTTGATGGCAAGTTTGGACTGGACGCCCAAGGATTTGGACCGAATCGTGGTAGCTGAAGGGCCGGGGAGCTACACAGGCTTGCGAATTGCGGTAGCAACTGCCAAAACCTTAGCTCACACTCTGAACATCGAGTTGGTTGGTATGTCGAGTCTCTTAGCTCTGGTGCCATACCAGCAAGAAGGCTTGTTCGTTCCTTTGATGGATGCGCGTCGTAACAATGTTTATGCAGGATTTTATGAAAATGCCAAACCTGTCATGCCAGAAGCACACCTGCCTTTTGAGCGAGTCATCGAGCTAATCAAGGGTGCTAGTCAGGTAACCTTTGTCGGAGAAGTTGGCCCCTTTGTGGAGCAAATTCAAGAACATTTGCCAAGGACTAATTTCAAAGAAACCTTGCCTAATGCAGCCAATCTTGCTCTTTTGGCCTGGGATAAGGAAGCAGACTCCTTGCACGACTTTGTTCCCAATTACCTCAAACGAGTCGAGGCTGAGGAAAACTGGCTCAAGAACCATACCGAGTCTGGTGAGTCTTACATTAAACGCCTATGATAGAAATCAAACGAATCCAACAGCAGCCTGACTTGGCACAAGCCATCTACGCTGTCATGGCAGCTGTTTACCCAGTCAGTCCTTGGACGTTGGAACAAATCCAAGCAGACCTGTCCCAAGACCAGACTTGGTATGCTCTAGCTTATGATGGGACGGAAGTGATTGGATTTTTAGCTGTTCAGGAGAATCTATTTGAGGCAGAAGTCCTGCAAATCGCTGTCAAGCAAACCTATCAGGGTCAGGGGATTGCGTCAGCCTTGTTTGCTAAATTGCCGGCAGAAAAGGAGATTTTCCTCGAAGTCAGAAAGTCAAATCAACGAGCGCAAGCATTTTACAAGAAAGAAAAGATGGCGGTCATCGCTGAGCGAAAGGCCTACTACCATGATCCAGTCGAGGACGCCATCATCATGAAGAGAGAAATAGATGAAGGATAGATATATTTTAGCATTTGAGACATCCTGTGATGAGACCAGTGTCGCCGTCTTGAAAAACGACGATGAGCTCTTGTCCAATGTCATTGCTAGTCAAATTGAGAGTCACAAACGTTTTGGGGGCGTAGTGCCTGAAGTAGCCAGTCGTCACCATGTCGAGGTCATTACAGCCTGTATTGAGGAAGCTTTGACAGAAGCAGGGATTACCGAAGACGATGTTACAGCTGTTGCAGTTACCTATGGACCGGGCTTAGTTGGAGCTTTACTAGTTGGTTTGTCAGCTGCCAAGGCCTTTGCTTGGGCACATGGACTTCCGCTGATTCCCGTTAACCACATGGCTGGTCACCTCATGGCAGCTCAAAGTGTAGAGCCTTTGGAGTTTCCTTTGCTAGCCCTCTTGGTTAGTGGCGGTCACACAGAGTTGGTCTATGTTTCCGAGGCTGGTGATTACAAGATTGTTGGGGAAACGCGAGATGACGCGGTTGGTGAGGCTTATGATAAGGTAGGTCGCGTCATGGGACTGACCTATCCAGCAGGTCGCGAGATTGACGAGCTGGCTCATCAGGGGCAGGATATTTATGATTTCCCACGTGCCATGATTAAGGAAGATAATCTGGAGTTCTCCTTCTCAGGTTTGAAATCTGCCTTTATCAACCTTCACCACAATGCCGAGCAAAAGGGAGAGAGCTTGTCAACAGAGGATTTGTGTGCTTCCTTCCAAGCAGCTGTACTGGATATTCTCATGGCAAAAACCAAGAAGGCTTTGGAGAAATACCCTGTTAAAACCCTTGTCGTGGCAGGTGGTGTGGCAGCCAATAAAGGTCTCAGAGAACGCCTAGCAGCCGATGTTACAGATGTTAAGGTTATCATCCCACCACTGCGCCTCTGCGGAGACAATGCAGGTATGATTGCCTATGCTAGCGTCAGCGAGTGGAACAAAGAAAATTTTGCAAGCTTGGACCTCAATGCCAAACCTAGCCTCGCTTTTGATACGATAGAATAAAGAGTCAGCTTGAGGCTGGCTTTTTCACTCGACGAAATGTCAGAATATTTTGACAAAACTATAAAAATAATGATATAATATGCAAAATCTAGGAGGTAGCAAGATGATTGAGAGAATGGAATTGGGGGAATTTTACAAGGAATTGCGCTTGGCTAGAAAGCTCAAGCAGTCAGATGTGGCTTGTGCTGGACTAACAGCCTCTCAGTTGTCAAAGTTTGAGCTAGGGCAGTCTATGCTATCTGCGGATAAGTTGATCCTAGCCATTCAAGGGATCAATATGAATTTTGATGAGTTTGGACACAAGCTCAACAACTATCAAGAATCTCCACATATGCGAATTGGTAGAAAGGTTGAGGATTGCTTTGCCCATCAAGATATTGCTGGTTTAGAGCAACTGTTGGAGGAAGTCGAGCGAGAACAGATGGCGCAGACCTATCGTCGTTTGAATGCTATTGTAATTAAAAACGCACTCCATTCCTTGGATAAAAGCTATTCGCTAGCAGAGGAGGATAGCGAGTTTTTGACTACCTACCTCTACGCTATTGAGTCTTGGACCTGGTTTGAACTCTATCTTTTTTGCAATACTATGCCCTTCTTGAGTAACCAAGATTTGATATTTTTATCAACCGCTTTAATTGAGAAATCCAAAGAATTTAAAGAGTTAGTACATAATAGACTGTATATGAAAAGTGGATTTCTGAATATTATATCAGAACTCATGGAGCGTAAGCTATTTTCTTATATTCCAATCTTTGAGGCCGAGTTGGAGAGTATGCTCCGCTCGTACGATGTTTTTGAGAAAGTATCATGGCAATTTTTAAAGAAAATGAGTGTCTTTCTTCAAACCAAAGGAAGCAATCAAAAAGAGATTGAACACTTTATCCAATCTCTGCAAGTATTAGAAAATCCACAATTGCTAGCCCTCTTCGAATTGCGTTTTCAGCAATACAAAGAACTTATCGATTAATTAGAAACGGGAAGACGATAACCCACTCCGAAATAAGCAGGAGTATCAGTTGGATTTTTCTTTTCTTCATCATTATATCCCTCCTTGTTAGTAGTAACTTTATTATACCAGTGAAATAATCAAATCTACTAAAATCGCAAATGTGAAATTTCTATAAGAAAAAATATCAAATATGCGATTTTCTAAAATAAGCCAATTTCCATGTTATACTGACCTTGTAAAACATTTGAAGCAAATCCTAGGTCGCAGAAGTGGTTTACAAGAAGAAAACAATTGAAGGAGTATAAAAGATGTTAAATTTACAATTTGCAGAAACGATGGAATTGACAGAAGATGAGTTGCAAGATGTTAGAGGAGGCAACACTGTGGTTAACCCAGGCGGTGGAATTGGAGTAGGCTTAGGAGCACCTTGGTCAATCACTAATTTCTGGAAGAAATATTTTAACCATGATTCTTCCACTGTTAATCGTAGTCATTGATATTTAAAGCCCTTGCCTTTGTTTGGGTTAGGGCTTTCTTTATTTCGTAATATAGGAGAAAATAGGATGAAAAAGATAATCTCACGCTACTACTTTATTATAGCTGCTCTACTAGTTATTGCTGACCAGAAGTTCAGTGGTCTGGTTTTATCTAGCGACTTTGCTCTTGGTCTATCTGACTTTGCCTATTATCTGTCGGATATGATGTTGAATTTTCTTGTGGTTTTATTTGCTCTTATTGCTATGATTTGGTCGGGAAAATGGCAACAAATCAACAGTAGAAAGTTTAAAGGATCCTATCTTTTCTATTCCTTCCTAGCTTTGCTTGCTTTTGTTGTTTGGAATTTCGTCACCTTTTTTCTTTTCCCACCTACTCGAAATGAAATTTCTTATCAACATGCTGCTCCTACTTTTACAGGAGCTACGGCATTTTTGATGTATTTTTTTTATCCTGTGATTGCAGGTCCCATTTTTGAAGACATGATTTATCGTGGATTAGTGATGACTGCTCTGGAAAAAGGAAAGAAATGGGGGCTAGATGTACTTGGTTCCGCTGTTTTATTTGGGGTCTCGCACATTAGTAATCACGGTTGGGTCTTGACAGACTTTGTCTTCTATATGGGTGGAGGTCTTATATTTGCAGTCTTATTTAGAATGACAAAGTCAATTTATTGGCCTATTGGACTGCATATAGTCTACAATGGTATTGGTCAAATTTTACCGTTGCTGTAATTTCATTTGCTTAGTAATATTTTAGGAAGAGTGTTCCTAGGTATTCTACCCATCTAGTTTATTTCCTTGCTGAATACTCTTATATTTGTTTGTAATCGCATTTTTAGGTATCCTTTTCATAAAAATGATCTTAGTTTTAGTAACTATTGCTACTAGCTTTGTTTTATTGCTATTTCTTCTAGTCGCCTTTTTCATGCTCCTGAATATCCGTGAAAGTGTTTAGCGGAGAATTTGTATAATATATGTTTGAGACTGGATTGCCAGTCTTTTTATGATGGTCAAAATCAGCAGACTTTTTTCTCTTTCCCGAATGTGTTATAATAGTCCATGCTGTGGCTGGAACCGATTCAGCCTACTTATACTCTTCGAAAATCTCTTCAAACCGCGTCAGCTTCTATCTGCAACCTCAAAACATGTTTTGAGCAACCTGTGGCTAGCTTCCTAGTTTGCTCTTTGATTTTCATTGAGTATTATTAAGACAATATGAGGAGAAAGATGAAAGAAAAAGGATTTTGGGAAGGGACGCAGGCGGCCATGCCAACGGCCCTTGGTTATGTCAGTATTGGCTTGGCCTGTGGGATTATCGGTGCGCCCTATGTGACACCTGTTGAGATGGGCTTGATGAGCCTCTTTGTTTATGCTGGGAGTGCCCAGTTTGCCATGCTGGCACTGATTGCGGTTCAAGCACCTGTGGCAGCTATTGCTATGACGGTTTTTTTGATTAATTTACGTCTCTTTTTGTTGAGTTTACACGCATCGACTTATTTCCGTCATACCAGTCTCTGGCAAAATATCGGTATGTCTAGTCTTTTGACGGATGAGACTTATGGCGTTTTGATGGGCGAATTGGCCCATGCAGACAAGGTCAATCCTATGTGGATGCACGGAAACAATCTCAACAGCTATGTGGCTTGGTTTGTGGGAACAGTTGTCGGAACGGCTCTGGGTGGTCTACTGCCAAATCCAGAAATCTTTGGATTGGATTTTGCCCTGGTTGGGATGTTCATTGGAATTTTTGCTTCGCAATTCCAGATTATGCAAAGACGGATTCCTGTCCGCAATCTGTTCATCATCCTAGCGGTTGTTGCGGTGTCCTTCTTTTTGCTCTTGACAGTGGTGTCTCAGTCACTAGCTGTTCTGTTTGCGACCTTGCTAGGTTGTACAATGGGGGTGGTTTTAGATGGTCAGTAAGTATCTTTTATTAGCAGTTATTTTCTCTGGCTTGGTGACTTGGATTCCCCGTATGATTCCCTTCATCTTGGTCAAGTATAAGGGCTTGCCTGCAATCGTTGAGCGTTTTTTGAAATTCTTGCCTGTTTCTATTATCTTTGCCTTGATTCTTTCAAGTGTAGTGACAGGCAAGGTTGGTAGCCTTCCTCAAATCAAATGGCTGGACTTCTTAGCAGTCTTTCCAACGGCTTGGGTGGCCTTTCGTTACCGCAATCTAGTCGGAACAGTTCTCTTTGGAGTGGTCTTAATTGCAGTTTTACGTTTGGTCTTTTAATACTCTTCGAAAATCAAATTCAAACCACGTCAGCTTCACCTTGCCGTACTCAAGTACAGCCTGCGGCTAGCTTTCTAGTTTGCTCTTTGATTTTCATTGAGTATAAATCAGCCATAAAGAAAACCTATCACAGATATAGATATCATATAATGGCGCAAATGGTCTTTTTCTGTTAAGATTATAAGGTATTCTATTTTGGAGGAAATGACATGAAAAAAATCGTTAAATACTCATCTCTTGCTGCCCTAGGGCTTGTTGCTGCAGGTGTACTAGCAGCTTGCTCAGGTGGTGCTAAGAAAGAAGGAGAAGCAGCTAGCAAGAAAGAAATTATCGTTGCAACTAATGCTACACCAAAACCATTCAACTATGAAGAAAATGGCGAATTGACTGGTTACGAAATTGAAGTGGTTCGCGCTATCTTTAAAGACTCTGACAAGTATGATGTCAAGTTTGAGAAGACAGAGTGGTCAGGAGTCTTTGCAGGACTTGATGCCGACCGTTACAATATGGCTGTTAGCAACATCAGCTACACTAAAGAACGTGCTGAAAAATACCTTTACGCAGCTCCAACTGCTAAAAACCCTAACGTTCTTGTAGTGAAAAAAGATGACCCTAGCATCAAATCGCTTGATGATATCGGTGGAAAATCAACAGAAGTTGTTCAAGGGACAACATCTGCTAAACAGCTAGAAGACTACAACAAACAACATTCAGATAATCCAACTGTCCTAAAGTATACTAAAGCAGACTTCCAACAAATCATGGGACGCTTGAGCGATGGACAGTTTGACTACAAGATTTTTGATAAAATCGGTGTTGAAACAGTCATCAAGGACCAAGGTTTGGACAACTTGAAAGTTATTGAACTTCCAAGCGACCAACAACCTTACGTTTACCCACTTCTTGCTAAAGGTCAAGATGAGTTGAAATCATTTGTAGATAAACGTATCCAAGAACTCTACAAAGACGGAACGCTTGAAAAGTTGTCTAAACAATTCTTCGGAGACACTTACCTACCAGCAGAAGCTGATATTAAATAATTTTGTGAAATCATCCATTCTGAATCAGGTGGATGATTTCTCAGTTTTTAGGGATATAGTTTTAAACTATATATCTGATTATCTAATAACAATTTGTGAAATCAAACAAATTGTGAGATACTAGTACGGTATTATTTTTAAGGAGAAAGAATCATGAAAATCAAAAAATGGCTTGGTGTGGCAGCTCTTGCTACAGTCGCAGGTTTGGCTCTTGCAGCTTGCGGAAATTCAGAAAAGAAAGCAGACAATGCAACAACTATCAAAATCGCAACTGTTAACCGTAGCGGTTCTGAAGAAAAACGTTGGGACAAAATCCAAGAATTGGTTAAAAAAGACGGTATCACTTTGGAATTTACAGAGTTCACAGACTATTCACAACCAAACAAGGCAACTGCTGATGGCGAAGTAGATTTGAACGCTTTCCAACACTATAACTTCTTGAACAACTGGAACAAAGAAAACGGGAAAGACCTTGTAGCGATTGCAGATACTTACATCTCTCCAATCCGCCTTTACTCAGGTTTGAATGGAAGTGACAACAAGTACACTAAAGTAGAAGACATCCCAGCAAACGGAGAAATTGCTGTACCGAACGATGCTACAAACGAAAGCCGTGCGCTTTACTTGCTTCAATCAGCTGGCTTGATTAAATTGGACGTTTCAGGAACTGCTCTTGCAACAGTTGCTAACATCAAAGAAAATCCAAAGAACTTGAAAATCACTGAATTGGACGCTAGCCAAACAGCTCGTTCATTGTCATCAGTTGACGCTGCCGTTGTAAACAATACCTTCGTTACAGAAGCAAAATTGGACTACAAGAAAGCACTTTTCAAAGAACAAGCTGATGAAAACTCAAAACAATGGTACAACATCATCGTTGCGAAAAAAGATTGGGAATCATCACCAAAAGCTGATGCTATCAAGAAAGTGATCGCAGCTTACCACACAGATGACGTGAAAAAAGTTATCGAAGAAACATCAGACGGTTTGGATCAACCAGTTTGGTAATAAGAAACAGGGAGGTGGGAGAGAAAATTCCACCTCTTGCTTTTGTATAGAGCATGGATTGTAAAGAAGACTATAGGTTCATAGAAAGGTAGAGAGAATATGGTTTTTCCTAGCGAACAAGAACAGATTGAAAAATTTGAAAAGGATCATGTAGCCCAGCATTATTTTGAGGTTTTGCGTACCTTGATTTCTAAGAAGTCGGTCTTTGCCCAACAGGTGGGTCTCAAAGAAGTTGCCAACTATCTGGGTGAGATTTTCAAGCGTGTGGGAGCTGAAGTGGAGATTGATGAGACTTATACAGCGCCCTTTGTCATGGCACATTTCAAGAGTTCGCGTCCAGATGCCAAGACCTTGATTTTCTATAACCACTATGACACTGTGCCAGCGGACGGGGATCAGGTGTGGACAGAGGATCCCTTTACGCTTTCGGTCCGCAATGGCTTCATGTATGGGCGTGGGGTTGATGACGACAAGGGTCATATCACTGCACGACTCAGTGCGCTGAGAAAATACATGCAAGATCATGACGATCTCCCTGTTAACATCAGCTTTATCATGGAAGGGGCAGAGGAGTCAGCCTCTGTTGACTTGGACAAATACCTAGAAAAGCATGCTAAAAAGCTACGAGGCGCTGACTTGTTAGTCTGGGAACAGGGAACCAAAAATGCCTTGGAACAGCTAGAAATTTCTGGTGGAAATAAGGGGATTGTGACCTTTGATGCCAAGGTAAAAAGCGCTGATGTGGATATCCATTCTAGTTATGGTGGGGTTGTGGAATCAGCTCCATGGTACCTCCTTCAAGCTCTACAGTCTCTTCGTGCTGCAGATGGCCGTATCTTGGTTGAAGGCTTGTACGAAGAAGTACAAGAGCCAAATGAACGTGAATTGGCTTTGGTGGATACCTATGCCCAACGAAATCCAGGGGAAATCAGCCAGATTTATGGTTTGGAATTGCCTCTCTTACAAGAGGACCGTGCAGCCTTTCTAAAACGTTTCTTTTTCGAGCCAGCTCTTAATATCGAGGGGATCCAGTCAGGTTATCAAGGGCAAGGAGTTAAAACGATTTTGCCAGCAGAAGCTAGTGCCAAGTTAGAGGTTCGTTTGGTTCCTGGCCTAGAACCGCATGATGTTCTGGAAAAAATTAGGAAACAGCTAGACAAAAATGGCTTTGATAAGGTAGAATTATACTATACCTTGGGAGAGATGAGCTATCGAAGCGATATGAGCGCGCCAGCCATTCTCAATGTAATCGAGTTGGCCAAGAAATTCTATCCACAGGGTGTTTCAGTCTTGCCGACGACAGCGGGGACAGGGCCTATGCATACGGTCTTTGATGCCCTAGAGGTGCCAATGGTGGCCTTCGGTCTAGGAAATGCTAACAGCCGAGACCACGGTGGAGATGAAAATGTGCGAATCGCCGATTATTACACCCATATTGAATTAGTAGAGGAGCTGATTAGAAGCTATGAGTAGAGATATTATCAAGTTAGATCAGATTGATGTGACTTTTCACCAAAAGAAGAGAACCATCACAGCGGTCAAGGATGTGACCATTCACATCCAAGAAGGAGATATCTACGGAATCGTTGGATATTCTGGAGCAGGGAAATCAACCCTTGTACGGGTGATTAATCTCTTGCAAAAGCCATCTGCAGGGAAAATTACCATTGACGACGATGTGATTTTTGATGGCAAGGTGACCTTGACGGCAGAACAGTTGCGTCGTAAACGTCAGGATATCGGAATGATTTTCCAACATTTCAACCTGATGAGCCAAAAGACAGCAGAGGAGAATGTAGCCTTTGCCCTTAAACACTCTGGACTCAGCAAGGAAGAAAAGAAAGCTAAAGTTGCTAAGTTGTTGGACTTGGTTGGCTTGGCGGACCGTGCTGAAAACTACCCTTCACAACTATCTGGAGGGCAAAAACAGCGTGTGGCCATTGCGCGTGCCTTGGCCAATGATCCAAAAATCTTGATTTCAGATGAGTCAACTTCTGCGCTTGATCCGAAGACAACCAAGCAGATTTTGACCTTGTTGCAAGATTTGAACCAAAAATTAGGTTTGACTGTTGTCTTGATTACGCATGAAATGCAGATTGTCAAAGACATTGCCAACCGTGTGGCAGTTATGCAGGATGGGCATTTGATTGAAGAGGGCAGTGTGCTTGAAATCTTCTCAGACCCTAAACAACCTTTGACTCAAGACTTTATCTCAACAGCTACAGGTATTGACGAAGCCATGGTCAAAATCGAGAAGCAAGAAATCGTGGAACATCTGTCTGAAAACAGTCTCTTGGTGCAACTCAAGTATGCAGGGGCTTCAACAGACGAGCCACTTTTGAATGAATTGTACAAGCATTACCAAGTAACGGCTAATATTCTCTATGGCAATATCGAAATCCTCGATAGCACTCCTGTTGGAGAATTAGTTGTGGTCTTGTCGGGTGAAAAAGCAGCGCTAGCAGGTGCCCAAGAAGCCATTCGTCAAGCAGGCGTACAACTAAAAGTATTGAAGGGAGGACAGTAAGATGGAATCATTGATTCAAACCTATTTACCAAATGTTTATAAAATGGGCTGGGCTGGTCAAGCAGGCTGGGGAACAGCCATCTACCTAACCCTCTATATGACAGTTCTTTCCTTCATCATCGGAGGTTTCTTGGGGCTAGTGGCAGGTCTCTTCCTTGTCTTGACTGCGCCGGGTGGTGTCTTGGAAAATAAGGTCGTTTTCTGGATTTTGGATAAAATCACCTCTATTTTCCGTGCAGTTCCCTTTATCATCCTCTTGGCAGTCTTGTCACCCTTCTCTCATCTAATAGTAGGAACAAGCATTGGTCCAAATGCGGCTATCGTACCGCTATCTTTTGCAGTCTTTGCCTTCTTTGCCCGTCAGGTACAGGTTGTCTTGGCTGAGCTAGACGGGGGTGTCATTGAGGCGGCTCAAGCAAGCGGAGCTACCTTCTGGGATATTGTGGGTGTTTACCTATCAGAAGGTCTTCCAGATTTGATTCGTGTGACAACTGTGACCTTGATTTCCCTTGTTGGGGAAACAGCTATGGCTGGTGCGGTTGGAGCTGGTGGTATTGGTAACGTAGCCATCGCTTATGGATTTAACCGCTACAATCACGATGTGACCATTTTGGCAACCATCATTATCATTTTGATTATCTTTGCAATCCAATTCTTGGGAGATTTCTTGACTAAGAAATTGAGTCATAAATAAAAAAGAGCCGCCTGGCTCTTTTTTAGTAATCAGATTTTCTGTGCCAATTTTTTACTCAAGGCTTGTCCAATCAAGGCACCCACTAGGGCTCCGATGACAATACTTGCTATAAATAGAAGGATGGTTTCAGAGTTTGGCGCGACCATGATACGGTCGATATATTCTTGGGATTTTCCTCTTGCTAGAAGAGTTGTCATATAGGTTTTGGGAGTAATCCACATAAGTAAGATTGGTCCTGATGTGCTAAAGGCAAAGAGTATGAAAGAAAGGAAATTCTTAGTTTGGTCCTTGTATTTTCCGAGGCTAGCTACTCCATCTGCTAGGAGACCACAGATAATTCCAGGAAGGAAGGCACCAGCACCGTGTTTAGTTCCCAAGAAAAAGAGGGCAATAACAAGGCCGATAGTGGTAATGGCTCCAAAGCGCGGAACTTTTGCGACTAGGATCATATAGACGCTACCGCCGACAAGGGCAGTAAAGGCAGGCGCATAAAACATGTTTCCAGCTTGGTCAAAGAGATTGCCCAAAAGGACACCAATCCCCATGCAGAGGAAGTAAAGAACTGCAAAAAGCAGTGTAGTTAAGATAGATTTTTTCATGAATTGTCTCCTGATAATTTTCTCACAATTCTCATTGTACCACGGTTTGGTGGGATTGTAAATGGATACTAGAAGTTTTTGAAAACGCTTGAAATATGATATAATAGTTTCATAGTTATTTTTAGGGGGATATCATGGGGAGATTTTTAGACTTTGTCTTTAATCGTTTCTTTTTAGGGATGATTGCGACAGGCTTCTTTTGGATATTAACATTGGCAGGAGGGATTATTCTTGGTCTAGCGCCTGCTAGTGCCACCTTGATGAGCTTGTGTGCAGAACATGGTTATAGCTTTCGGGAATACAGTTTGAAGGAGGCTTGGTCTCTTTATAAGCAAAATTTTGTATCAAGCAACCTGATTTTCTATAGCTTTATAGGAGTGGATTTGATTTTGGTCTATGGCCTGTATCTCTTGGTACAATTGCCTCATCAGACTATTATTCATTTGATTGCGACCTTTTTGAATGTTCTAGTAGTTACCCTGATCTTTTTGGCTTATACAGTATCTTTGAAATTACAAGTTTATTTTGACTTGTCTTATCGAAATAGTCTCAAACTATCCTTGATTGGCATCTTTATGAGCTTAGCAGCTGTGGCCAAGGTTCTCCTTGGAACTGTGCTACTTGTGGCAATTGGTTACTATATGCCTGCCCTACTTTTCTTTGTAGGAATTGGGATGTGGCATTTCTTTATCAGTGATATGTTGGAACCGATCTATGAAAGTATCCATGAAAAATTGGCGACAAAATAGAATGAAGCAGTTTTGGCTACATACGCTTCTGAGAACCTACAGTTCAGTTATGATGATTATTATTGCGAGTTTTGCAATCTTACTCTCTTACGCTGACTGGGATTCACGGGAAAAGGAAGCTCAGAGAGTAGCCCAGCGTGTAACCACTCGAACAGTCGAAGAGGTGGAATATTATTATCGCGAGTCAGCCCAGCTAGCGCAAGATTTAGTAGCCAATCAAGACCGGATACAAGGGGTTTATAAGTACTTTAGCCTGTCAACTTCTGAGTATTTTTATTGGCTGTTGGAGCATCAAGCGGCTTCGTCAACTTCTATTTCTCTGTATGAAAATATCGATGACCTGTATGTTCAGAATGACTATATAACGGGTGTTGCAATCGTCTTGCAGGACTTTAAAGAAGTTTATGTTTCGAGCAGAAATGAGAGAGGGGGTCATTCGGTACTTGCGGAAGGCTTTAAACCAGAGGCCAATAGTTTTGGAGTTCCTATTTTAGATCCAGCGACGGATCAATCTATAGGGGTTGTTTATATTTCCTTGGATCCAGAAATCTTATACCATGCTGTAGACAATACCCGAGGTCATATTCCGATGGCTGTGACTGTGACATCACCATTTGATACGGAGATTTTTCATATTGGTGAGAGGGTCGATAGGGAGCATGAAAACTGGTTTGTCGGTGTGACCTCTCATGGCTATCAGGTTCAGGTGGCAGTTCCCAAAAACTTTGTTTTACAAGGAACAGTGACCAGCTCTGCTTTGATTGTGGGCTTGAGCCTTCTATTTATTGTCATTCTCTATCTGACGTTGAGGCAGACCTTTGCTAATTATCAAAAGCAGGTAGTGGATCTGGTGGATTCCATCCAAGCTATTGCTCAAGGGGAAGAAGGTCTTCGCATTGACACACTTGAAAAGGATCAGGAATTGCTCTTAATCGCAGAGACGACCAATGATATGTTGGATCGATTGGAAAAGAATATCCATGATATTTACCAGTTAGAGCTTAGTCAAAAAGATGCCAACATGCGAGCCCTGCAGGCGCAAATCAATCCTCATTTTATGTATAATACGCTAGAGTTTTTGCGTATGTACGCAGTCATGCAGAGTCAAGATGAGTTAGCAGATATCATTTATGAATTCAGTAGTCTCTTGCGTAACAATATTTCTGACGAAAGAGAAACTCTTCTCAAACAGGAATTAGAATTTTGCCGTAAATACAGCTATCTCTGCATGGTTCGTTATCCCAAGTCCATTGCCTATGGTTTCAAGATAGATCCAGAGTTAGAGAATATGAAAATTCCTAAGTTTACCTTGCAACCGCTGGTAGAAAATTATTTCGCGCATGGTGTTGACCACAGACGGACAGATAATGTGATTAGCATTAAGGCGCTTAAACGAGATGGTTTTGTGGAAATTTTAGTGGTAGATAATGGTCGTGGGATGTCTGCTGAAAAGCTGGCAAATATTCGAGAAAAATTAAGTCAGAGACATTTTGAACACCAAGCCAGTTACAGTGATCAAAAGCAGTCTATCGGGATTGTCAATGTACATGAGCGTTTTGTGCTCTATTTTGGGGATCGATATGCTATTACTATAGAGTCTGCAGAGCAAGCAGGTGTTCAGTATCGTATTACAATTCAAGATGAGTAGAAAGGGAGAAAATGTATAAAGTATTATTAGTAGATGATGAGTACATGGTGACGGAAGGTCTGAAACGTTTGATTCCCTTTGATAAGTGGGATATGGAGGTCGTCGCAACAGCCAGTCATGCCGATGAAGCCCTAGAATATGTTCAGGAAAATCCCGTCGATGTCATCATTTCAGATGTCAATATGCCCGACAAAACAGGACTTGATATGATTCGGGAAATGAAAGAGATCTTACCAGATGCCGCCTATATCCTGCTGTCAGGTTATCAGGAGTTTGATTATGTAAAAAGAGCTATGAACCTTAGTGTGGTGGACTATCTGGTTAAGCCTGTTGATAAGGTAGAGCTAGGAAATCTGCTGGAGAAGATTGCAGGTCAGCTCGGCGAGAGAGGAAAGAAAAGTCAGACCCTCAGTCAAGATTTAGACGAGGCTGGATTTGTCAGTTATTTAGGGAGTAAGGAGAACTGGTGGATTGGTCTTTCAAAGGAAAAACAAGGTTCTTTCACTATTCCATATTATGTGTTAGGACAAGATTGGCAGATTTTTATTTCTGATCAACCCCTAGATGGTTTAGTCGTTACTCCCTTTGAAGCTCCTTATCAAGAACACTTTGAACGCTGGAAGCTGAATGCTGAGAAAGCCCTCTTTTACGGTTCTGTAAATTTAAAACAGTCTGAGAGTCTCTTTGCTTATTACGAACCGATTTATAGGGTTATCATTCAGGGGAATCTCAGTCAAATCGTGGAAGAGTTAAACCTCTTGGAGAAGGTGGTTCTTGAAAATATACCCCGTGTTCCGATTACCAAACAGCTTTTTATCCAGTTTGTCATGGATGTTTTTCACTTGTTTGAGCATCTAAAAGCTGATGATATGACGGACATTGTCAAAACCATTCATGCTATTCAATCCTTTGATGAATTGGTTCCTTATATTAAGGAAACTCTGACCCGCTTTTTTGGGCAATATCGCATGAATGAAAATGTGGTCAGTGTACTGGAAGTTATTGGGCGTGATTATCAGAAAGAACTTTCGCTCAAGGATATCAGTCAGGATCTTTTTATCAATCCTGTCTATCTAGGTCAGTTGATTAAACGAGAAACAAATTCGACTTTCGCAGAATTACTAAACAAACAACGCATTAAGGCTGCCCAGCAACTCTTACTTTCAACCAGTGACAGTATTGAAGATATTTGCTATGCTGTTGGTTACAGTAACGTGGGATATTTCTATAAAGTGTTCCGAAAATTGTGCGGAAAATCGCCAAAAGCCTACCGAAAACAGGTAGAAACTATACTATAAGATTTGTATTCCCTTACAAAAGGTGCTATAATATCAATAATAATATCAGGAGGTTCTATCATGAAAAAGAAACCGATTTATCTATGGGTCTTGCTAATCTTGTCTGCTCTTATTTCAGCTATGTCTCTGTTTGGAATGTTGAGTCCCTTGCCTAGTAAAGAAGCCCTTCGTGCCGCTCAGAAACAAGTTGCAGGGGTCAGTGCTCAGCAATTAGAAGACAACATCAATTACACCTATAGAGTAGCAGAATCAACTCATTCTATTTTTAATATGGCCTTGATTGTGCTATCTGCTATTTTAGTGGTAGTAGCGATTGTATTCCTTATTCGTAAGAATTTGCAATATGCAAACTATACTTACGTTGGCTATGTTTTGTTAGCTATTATTGGTTCGATTTATGGCTATGTGACTTTACAAGACGCTGTGCAGTTAGTTCACGATGAGACCATGCGTTTAGGGATAAGTGTTATTTCACAAGCTGTTAGCATTTTCTATATCGTCATAAATGTTCTTTTCCTAGCCCTTGTCTTCTATAAGATGTGGCGTCAACAAAAAGCCTTGGCAGAAGAAGAGGAAACAGAAGAAGTTGCTTAAGTATTGACAAAAAAGAGCTATCAAGTTACAATCTTGGTAGTTCTTTTTCGATTAAAAATAAAATCATGGAGGAAAATATGAAGACAATTTCTTTAGTTTATATTAGTTTGAGTGGCAATACTGAGAGTTTTGTGACGCGCTTGAAAGACTATCTCTTGTCCCAGTACGAGGGAATAGAGGTTCAAAAGATTCATATCAAGGATTTGGTCAAGGAAGGTCACGATTTCTATGAAATGGACCACCCTTACGTCGCCTTTCTACCGACCTACCTTGAAGGTGGGAATGGCGTTGATAACGGAGATGTCGAGATCTTGACGACACCAGTGGGGGATTTTATCGCCTATGGTGACAATGCTAGTAAGTGTTTTGGAGTAGTTGGTTCAGGAAATCGTAACTTTAATAACCAATACTGCCTGACAGCCAAGCAATACAGTCAACGTTTTGGTTTCCCTGTATTGGCTGACTTTGAAATGCGAGGCATGCTGGAAGATATCAAACGTGTTGCAGCGATTATCGCAGATTTGTATGAGTTGGAAGAGGCTGGGACAAAAGTCTAACCTTAAATATAAAAAACGAACAAAACGAGTTATCTGAAACTTAGAATTCTGTTTTGTTCGTTTTTTTGTCTAACCTATCGATTTTATACTCAATGAAAATCAAAGAGCAAACTAGGAAGCTAGCCGTAGGCTGTACTTGAGTACGGCAAGGCGAAGCTGACGTGGTTTGAAGAGATTCTCGAATAGTATAAAGTTCTTATAAGAGGTGGTTGAAGTTGTTCAACTGTTTTTTGAGTATAAACAGTCTTTGAGAACGTAAAAAAGCATAAGTTCAGGTATTCAAAACCTTGTTCTTATGCTTTTTATTATAGAAATATTTGCTGAATTTTCTCTTGAAATGAAACCTTATCTTCATCTCGCGCTTGTCAGCTATCCTGCTTTTCCGATTGCGAGTGCGTAGATAAAGAAGATGGCGAAGCCAAAGAGGAAAATCAATCCTGCAATGGCAAGGTGTTTGAGCCAAGAAGGAAGATTTTTGTTTTCACGCGTTACCAAGGCGTAGTTCAAAAGAGCGAAGAATGGTGTTGTCAGGAAAGAACCAATCATAGCAAAGCGGAGCATGGTTGAAACCTGACCAGCGAAGAACTTGATAATGACGATACCGATGATAGCAGTGATGGTCATCCAGATGTTCAAAGATTTACGATTGTCTTCTTTTTGACTGATTAGCAGTCGGAGAGATTCCTGATTGACACGAGAATAGCCATCGATAACAGTAATAACTGTTCCAAAGATACACAGGAAGGCAATAAAGGTAATCAAGTAACGGGACCATTCGCCAAGAACAGAGGCATACATGCCCACGAATTGAGAGATGTATTTGGCTGAAGCAGCTTCAACTGCTTGCCCTGTAGGATACTGAATCAGTGCTCCCAGTGCTACAAAGAACACAGCTAGGATAGCTGTTCCAATGTAACCAACGTTAAAGTCAAATAGAGCGTCCTCGGTGTTAAAGTTGACGGTCTTTTTCTTTTCAGCAGACCAAAGTGAATTGATAGCTGAAATTTCAATAGGAGCCGGCATCCACCCTAAGAGGGAAACGATGAATGGTAGAGCTGCCATTTGCCAAGGTGTCTTTTCGACAAAATCAGAGCTGTATTCGGGATGCTTGACCGCCGCGATGATAACTGCAAGAACAGTTGCAATGGTCAAAGCTGACATGATCCATTTTGCCATGCCGTCTAAGAGTTTGTAGCCTCCAAAGAGTAACATAGCCCAAATGATGGCAACGAGAATGAGGGACCACTGAGTGATGCTAAGACCGATCATTGGGAAGGCGCTGGCGATGATAGCTGAGCACAGAATGGCGACACCAGCTGTGTTGACCATAGCCGAAAAGACATTGAGGATAAAGAAAATCCAGAGATAGAGTTTTCCTTTTTCGGCATAACCTTCAACCAAAGTCTTTCCAGTATCAGCGGTGTATTCAGCACCAAAACGGAAAAATGGATATTTAAAGACATTGGCTAAGATGACCAAGAGTAGTAGAGACCACCCATAAGAACCACCAGCTTGAGTGGAAGATACAATGTGAGAACCTCCAACAGCAGCAGAAGCCATTAGGATTCCAGGTCCCATTGCTTTTAGTTTACTTGTCCAGGTTGATTGATTTAACGAAATAGCTTGTGACATGATAGATGCTCCTTTTTGAATTTTCAGAATAATCTGGATATGTAATCTATATTCTACAAAAAACTTTGGGAAAATGCAAGAATATTTTGAAAAAAGATAGAAAATTACAGAAAATTTACAAAGAAGATCTGAAAATAACTGCTATGATAGCAAGGTGCAGCAGGATAAAGAAAAACCGAGAAGTTTCTTTCTCGTATTTGCTTATTATGAGGTTCTTACTTTTTATGCTCCAAGAGTTGATTGATGTGTTCTACTTTTTTAGCCTCTCTTTTATAGAGGATAGTCCAGATGATGAGGTAGACAATCGCAAACTCGATAATGAGCTGGAGATAGAAGAACCAGTGGAAGGGGAACCAACCAGCCAGAGTTGCTAGTGGGATAAAGCCAGCCAGCATAAGGAAGAAATGAGTCAGAGTGGCACGAAGCATACTCCAATCACGGCTGAATAATCGTTTACCAAAGTTGAAGAGAATACCGATGGCTGCCCAAATAAGTGTACAGTAGAGCAAGACCAGGGCACCGTGAACTTGATGTTGAGTCATTACTTGTCCGATGAGAGAGTCGGGACTTAACGGAGCGTAGGTACTTGGTGCATAAATGAGTGAAAAGATGATAGAGAGGATGAGGCCGATGAGGACACCAGTAGCTGCGTCGTGGAAGATTTGTTTTTTCATAGTTCTAATTTCTCCTTGATGGTTTTTAGATAACGGCGTGAAGAGTAGGTGAAGCTTTCGTTTTTTAGAAAGATTTCTACCAGACCGTTGGGCGTGAGCTTGAGATGAGAGATGGAGTTGATATTGATGATTTCTGATTGGGAAATTTGGATAAAATTGGTTGGCAGAATTTCAAGGACCTGATAGAGTCGCAAATCAATGCTGTAGGTCTGGCTCGCCGTTTCTGCTAGAACCTTCCGATTCTCGATATAGAAGCGTTGAATCTTGACAATCTCGACTAGATAGACCTGATTATTGATTTTCCCTTTGATTTTTTCTGTTAGATCCAGATTTTCTGCGAACTCGATGACTTTCTGGACTTTATCAGTCGGCTGAGGTGCTTGAACAATCAGCTTTTCCTCCTTGTAAGTCTCACTAATCTGTAGTTCTATTTTCATAAACTTCTCTCCTTTTTAGTTATACAAGGTTGTGATCACTTCCTGTATATCTTTATTAAACACTATTTTTCAGCCCCTTGCAAGGGACTTTGTCTATGTGGAGGGATTTGGCTCCTATGTGGTGCTAGCTTTTCTGTCCTATCTGAAATATGGTATAATAGCACTAATCAATTTATAGGAAAATAGATACAGAAAGGGGCTGAAAGATGTCTCATATTATTGAATTGCCAGAGGTGCTGGCAAACCAGATTGCAGCTGGAGAGGTTATCGAGCGTCCAGCTAGCGTTGTTAAGGAGTTGGTAGAAAACGCCATTGACGCGGGTTCTAGTCAGATTATCATTGAGATTGAGGAAGCTGGTCTCAAGAAAATTCAAATCACAGATAATGGTCATGGAATTGCTCACGATGAGGTAGAGCTGGCCCTGCGTCGCCACGCAACCAGTAAGATAAAAAATCAAGCAGATCTTTTTCGGATTCGGACGCTTGGTTTTCGTGGTGAAGCCTTGCCTTCTATCGCTTCTGTTAGTGTTCTGACCCTTTTGACGGCGGTGGATGGTGCGAGTCATGGGACTAAGTTAGTCGCGCGTGGGGGAGAAGTTGAGGAAGTCATCCCAGCGACTAGTCCTGTGGGGACCAAGGTTTGTGTGGAGGACCTCTTCTTCAACACGCCTGCCCGCCTCAAGTATATGAAGAGCCAGCAAGCAGAGTTGTCTCATATCATTGATATTGTCAACCGTCTGGGCTTAGCCCATCCTGAGATTTCTTTTAGCTTGATTAGTGATGGCAAGGAAATGACGCGGACAGCAGGGACTGGTCACCTGCGCCAAGCTATCGCAGGGATTTACGGTTTGGCGAGTGCAAAGAAGATGATTGAAATTGAGAACTCTGACCTTGATTTCGAAATTTCAGGTTTTGTGTCCTTGCCTGAGTTGACTCGTGCTAACCGCAACTATATCAGTCTCTTCATCAATGGCCGTTATATCAAGAACTTCCTACTCAATCGTGCTATTTTAGATGGTTACGGAAGTAAGCTCATGGTAGGCCGTTTTCCACTGGCTGTCATTCATATCCATATTGACCCTTATCTAGCGGATGTCAATGTGCATCCAACCAAGCAAGAGGTGCGGATTTCCAAGGAAAAAGAACTGATGACCCTGGTTTCAGAAGCTATTTCTAATAGTCTCAAGGAACAAACCTTGATTCCAGATGCCTTGGAAAATCTTGCCAAATCGACTGTGCGAAATCGTGAGAAGGTGGAACAAACTATTCTCCCGCTCAAAGAAAATACGCTCTACTATGAGAATACTGAGCCGACAAGACCTAGTCAAGCTGAAGTAGCTGATTATCAGGTAGAATTGACTGATGAAGGACAGGATTTAACTTTATTTGCCAAGGAAACCTTGGATCAGCTGACCAAGCCAGCAAAACTGCATTTTGCAGAGAGAAAGCCTGCTAATTATGACCAACTAGACCATCCAGAGCTAGATTTAGCCAGTCTGGATAAGGCTTATGACAAGCTGGAGCGAGAAGAATCATCAAGCTTCCCAGAGTTGGAATTTTTCGGGCAAATGCATGGAACCTATCTCTTTGCTCAAGGGCGAGATGGGCTCTACATCATAGACCAACATGCGGCGCAGGAACGGGTCAAGTACGAGGAGTACCGTGAAAGCATTGGCAATGTTGACCAGAGCCAGCAGCAACTCCTAGTGCCCTATATCTTTGAATTTCCTGCGGATGATGCCCTGCGTCTCAAGGAAAGAATGCCTCTCTTAGAGGAAGTGGGGGTCTTTCTAGCAGAGTACGGGGAAAATCAATTTATCCTACGTGAACATCCTATTTGGATGGCAGAGGAGGAAATCGAGTCAGGCATCTATGAAATGTGTGACATGCTCCTTTTGACCAAGGAAGTTTCTATCAAGAAATACCGAGCAGAGTTGGCTATTATGATGTCCTGCAAGCGGTCTATCAAGGCTAACCATCGTATCGATGACCACTCGGCTAGACAGCTCCTCTATCAACTTTCTCAATGTGACAATCCCTATAACTGTCCCCATGGACGTCCTGTTTTGGTGCATTTTACCAAGTCAGATATGGAAAAGATGTTCCGACGTATTCAGGAAAATCACACCAGTCTCCGTGAATTGGGGAAATATTAAACTAAAAGGAAAACTATGTACGAATATTTAAAAGGAATCATTACCAAAATCACTGCCAAATACATTGTTCTTGAAACCAATGGTATTGGTTATATCCTGCATGTGGCCAATCCTTATGCCTACTCAGGTCAGGTTAACCAAGAAGCTCAAATTTATGTTCATCAGGTCGTGCGTGAGGACGCCCATCTACTTTATGGATTTCGCTCAGAAGACGAGAAAAAGCTCTTTCTCAGTCTGATTTCGGTCTCTGGGATTGGTCCTGTATCAGCTCTTGCTATTATCGCTGCTGATGACAATGCTGGCTTGGTTCAAGCCATTGAAACCAAGAACATCACTTATTTGACCAAGTTCCCTAAAATTGGCAAGAAAACAGCCCAGCAGATGGTGCTGGACTTGGAAGGCAAGGTAGTAGTTGCAGGAGACGACCTTCCTGCCAAGGTCGCAGTGCAAGCTAGCGCTGAAAACCAAGAATTGGAAGAAGCTATGGAGGCCATGTTGGCTCTGGGCTACAAGGCGACCGAGCTCAAGAAAATCAAGAAATTCTTCGAAGGAACGACAGATACAGCTGAGAACTATATCAAGTCGGCCCTTAAAATGTTGGTCAAATAGGAGTAGAGCATGACAAAACGTTGTTCGTGGGTCAAGATGACCAATCCGCTCTACATCGCCTATCATGATGAGGAGTGGGGCCAGCCCCTCCATGATGACCAAGCATTGTTTGAATTGTTGTGTATGGAAACTTATCAGGCAGGCCTGTCTTGGGAAACGGTACTCAACAAACGTCAAGCTTTCCGAGAAGCCTTTCATGGCTATCAAATTCAAGCAGTTGCAGAGATGACCGATACCGAATTGGAAGCCTTGCTGGATAATCCAGCCATCATCCGAAATAGAGCCAAGATTTTTGCTACACGCGCTAACGCCCAAGCCTTTCTACGACTACAGGCAGAGTACGGCTCTTTTGATGCCTATCTTTGGTCTTTTGTTGAAGGGAAAACGATCGTTAACGATGTTCCCGATTACCGCCAAGCTCCAGCTAAAACCGCTTTGTCTGAGAAATTAGCCAAAGATCTCAAAAAACGAGGCTTCAAGTTCACAGGCCCAGTCGCCGTCTTATCTTTTCTACAAGCAGCAGGGCTAGTTGATGACCACGAGAATGATTGTGAGTGGAAAAGCGGTCATTAGTGTGTACAGGTAACTAGCATATCTGAGAATAGAATATAGAAAAAAGCTGAGAAACTTTTCCCAGCTTTTTATATATACTATTAGATTTGTTAGAGTGAAGTCAAAAAAGTGATTCCACCTAAAATAACACCAGCTGAATTTGGAATGATTAGTATCCAATCCTTCTTAGGTTCCTTTGTCCATCCATAAATAACCCAGATTAAGCAAGATATAGCAGCTGATAAAGGTTGAAATGGTTGAGCTTTATTTCCCTGTAAATTAGCGATAATTTGAGGTATGTAGGCAATAAATACTATAATTCCAATAAAGGCACCAATAGAACCTACGATTCGATTAATTTTTTGTTTTGTCATATACACCTCCTTCAAAAGGATATCATAGAAATTAGCGAAATGCAATAAATTCAGATACAAATTGTAACGAAAACCAATACAAAAGCACAAAAATAGAGAAACTATTTATTTTTTGTTATAGTCAAAGCGAATGATTTGCTCCTTTGCATCTACATAGGCGTGAACTCCGAAGGGGACAATTGCTCTTGGAGTTGCGTGGCCAACATTCAAATTACAGACAATCGGGATATTGCTATCAATGATATCCAATAGTGCGTCTTTATAGTCGTCATAGAAAGTTTCATCCATAGGTTTCCCGATCAAGAGTCCGCTGATGACCTCAAATATACCAGTGTTCTTTAAAGTCTGCAACATCTTTTTGAAATCTTCCGGCTCAGGCTTTTCTTCGCTTGTTTCGAGCAAGAGGATTTTTCCTTCCCAGTCTAATAAGTCAGGGAAAAGTTTGTATTTTTGGCAGAGCTCCGTGCTATCTGCGTATCGAGAGTTGTCAAAGATATCGTAGAGGGATTCGAGGCAACCACCGAGGATTTTTCCCTCGAACTGGGCATTTCCTTGCAACAACTCAAAACCAGTATTTGTATGACTGACACGAGGTATCCCCAGAGCCTTGGGACTGAAGTCAGTCCTTTCATCATACCAAACGTCACTAGGGCGGATTTCTGAGATTCTTCCCGTCTCAATCAATTCTTTAAAGTAGTGAAGGCTATAGTCTAGCATTTCTTTGTCTAATTCACAAATGTCTGCTAAGAAGGATTGACCGTAAAAAGTCTTGATTCCTAGTTTATGCAACATGAGATGGTTCATGGTTGTATCCGAGAAACCAAGAAAAATTTTTTGTTTGATAACCTTTTGGAGTTGGTCATTTTCAAAAAGATAAGGTAGTAAGCGATAGGTATCGTCTCCACCGATGGCGCATAGGATTATGTCGATGCTATCATCAGAAAAGGCATGAATCAAATCCTCTGCACGAGCTTCAGGATGATCCTTGATAAAGTCTAATCCTTTTTGCGAATGGGGCAAAAAGATAGGATTGAGTCCCAAGTCCTTGAGACGTTGGACACCCAAGTCCACTTCGTGTTTGACAAAGTCTTCTCCGATAATGCCACTAGATAAACTAACAATACCAATAGTAGAAATTATATCTCATCCTCCTAGAAATAGATTGATACTCTTTGAAAATCAAATTCAAACCACGTCAGCTTTGCCTTGCCGTACTCAAGTACAGCCTGCGGCTAGCTTCCTAGTTTGCTCTTTGATTTTCATTGAGTATGAGCCTATTTTATCACAAAAAATGAGAGAAAACTATAGGAATTAGAGTCAGAAGTACTATTGAATCTCAAGAAAGCAAGTGAAAAAGCAACCGCCTGTGCAGTTGCTTTTCGTTTTTCTAATCTCACTAGATATGAGTTACTTGGTCAACTCTTGATTATAGGAGAGGGCTAAATCAATCCAGTAAGGAAGTTCTTTTTGACCTTCGATATCTAGGTCTATATAGCCATGATAAGGTCGCCCTCTCATCAATGTGGTATGAGCTCCTGTTCGGGGTAGAACTTGCTTTTCCGTTTCTTTGCCAATTCTCACCATAACCAGCTCGTCCTTTCTGGAACTGACAGTAAGGACCATTTTCCCACGAATTATAAAGGCCAGACCACCAAACAGTTTCTTTTCTTCTAACTCTTCTTCGAAAATTTGGGGAGGAAGTTTGAGTGCTAGAATTTTTCGAATCTGCTTAGCTAAAGATTGACTATATGCCATAGCTTTTCACTTTTCTTAATAACGTGATGGGCCCGCGCTTGCGCTTCGGATGTTCAAGCGTTTCTTGAGATAGAAGCGAAGAGCTAGGAGGGCCGCTCCGATAATAGCTAGTGGCAATGGAGCCAGTACTGGGTTAAGGCTAGCTGGTAGGAAGCTTGTTGCAAAGAAGACAAGCAACCAAAGGAACATAGAAGCTAGGATAACCAGTACAGATTTCCAGAAAGGTGGGCGTTGACTGCGATCCATGTCTGGTCCATAATATTGGTAAACAAAGTAGTACATCAAGTAGAAGGCAAATCCACCAACCAGTCCAACTAGCAGAAGGGTAATCAAACCGTAACCGATAGCCTGATCTGCTGAGAAGAAGGTTGTAAGGGCGCTGACGAGGGCAAAGAGGCTAGTGATGAAAAGAGCCGAGTCCATAATCATGAGTTTTGGATCATCATTTTCTTTTGGATGCTCTTTTTCATATTGCTCCTTGACAGTGAAGCTATGAGCCCAGTGAGTCGGTGCGCCATAGAGGGAACGAGCGGTCGTACCTTTGGCTTGCTCTTCAAGGATTTGGGGAATAACTTCCTCAAAAATAGCCTTAATTTCAGCATCTGTTTTCCCATCTTTGATGAATTGTTGGGTAGCGATGTGGACAAACTCTTGGTTTTTCTTGGTTAATTTTTGTAGATCAATCTGAGACATAGGAACTCCTCTTAGAACCATTTTTTATGGATGAGATAGAGAGTGAGCGAGACACTCATAGCAAAGGCGATAAAGACGATTAACCAGAAGGCATTTGGCTCGCCGTTTAGGGGGATTTCATTATCCTTAAAGTTCATCCCGTAGGCAGAAAAGACCATGGTTGGGATGGACATGACGATGGTCACAAGGGCCAAGGTTTTCATGATGTTGTTCTGGTTGTTAGAAATGATAGAGGCGAAGGTCTCTGTCATAGAATGCAAGACGTTTCCATAAATGTCTGCCATCTCGATGGCCTGTTGGGTTTCAATCAGGGTATCTTCAAGCAGGTCTTCGTCCTCAAGGTATTTCTTGATATTGCTGGTTGAGCTGGTCAATTTCTTAATCACACGCTCATTTGTTTTGAGGGAGGCCTTGAAATAGACGATGGTTTTTTCCAATTCCATGAGCTCAATCAATTCTTCATTACGAGTTGATTGATGCAGTTGACTTTCGATTTGTTCGCTCTTACGGTCAATCGAACGAAGGGCTGTTAGGTAAAGCTCTGCATTGCGATAGAGAATCTGGAAGATGAAACGCGAACGCATGAACGTATAAAAATTACGCAAGCGACGGTTGATAAAGACATCGAGGACTGGTAATGGTTCCAAACACGTAGTGATAATGGTTTCCTCGGTGATGATAATACCAAGCGGGATGGTTACGTAGTAGGTGCGGTTATTTCTTTCTTCTGTGACCGGCACGTCTACGATAATCAGGGTATACTCGTCTTCAATGGTAATACGAGACATTTCTTCCGCATCGAGCGGTGCACGAAGGTCGGCAATGTCGATATCGAAGGCATTAGCGATTTCGAGTGATTCATTTTGAGTCGGATTGACGAGATTGATCCAAGTACCCGGTTCAAGCGTATCGATCTCTTTAAATTCAGTTGTTGTAGAGAGAAAAACTTGTTTCATATCCCTTATCCTTTCTCATTTTTCAGATTTTTTCACACCGTACTATTATACTACAAAATCGGCTTTTTTCAAATAAAATCTTACAAAAGTACCGTTGTTATTGGCTTTTCACTTTGTCTTGAAACGTTGATTTTTGAATTTGCTCCCCTTTTTGCTCCCCTTATAGTGCTTTTAGTGCAGTTTCGTAGAATGAGACTGCTTTTTTTGCGTTCTCTTTTGAGAGGTGGCTATAGATGTCCATGGTCATGGACAAAGTAGAATGACCTAAACGGTGTTGAAGTTCTTTGTAAGGAATACCAGAGTTAAGCAATAAACTAGCGTGAGTATGACGGAATCCGTGAAAGCCAATGTTAGGAACATCAGCACGCTTAAAATGTGTTAGCAATCTTCTTTTAAGTTTTGAACTGCAAGGATATTCATGAATGAAATCAGAGAATACCACGCTTTCACGTTGTCCTATCTTCCAGGCCTCTTTAGCTTGGCGTAGTTTGTACTGCTTCAGCATGCTAACAGTTGCTTGATCTATATCTATATCCCGATAACTAGCTTTAGATTTTGGGCTATTGATTTCTAGATCACGATTTAGTGTTTTGGTAACATGTACCACGGCATTATCTAAGTCAATATCAGACCAGCTAAGTGCTAGAGCCTCATTGATACGGCAACCAGTAGCCAGTAGGAACTTATAGAGCGTTACCTCATAGTAATAACGGAATCTATGACTATCTAAATTATCGAGATAAACAAGAAACTTTTTTAATTCTGGATTTTCAAAGTGTTTTACTTTTTGGCGTTTTGCTTTCTGAGTGTTACGAGGTAAAACAACATCACGGGCAGGATTGGACGGTATCGCTTGCATGGTTACGCCATACTGTAAGATACGTTTGTTTAAAGCATGTATCTTGTCATAGTGTAGAAAAGCCCCCTTTTCCCCTCTGTTAGTATTGTCAGCAAGTTTGTTGATAATTGACTGGATAAGTGGAGTAGTGAGCTTATCGAGCTTGTAGGCCCCAAAATTAGGCAATATATGATTATCAATTAGCTTTTTAACATTGCCTTGAGTGTTTGGCTTAACCGTATTCTGATAACTTTCCAACCAGAGATTAGCTAATTCTTGATAGCTTGTTATGGTACTAGCTTTTTGTCTAGTAGATCCTGCTTTTTGAAAAGCAATTTTTTCTTGAGTAGCTTTCTGTTTAACTTCCTTTTGTGTCCGCCCTGTTACCTTAGTTTTAACTTTCTTTCCTGTTACCTGGTCAGTTCCTAGATATACATTAGCACGGTAAACTTTACAACCGTCTTTTTTTATAACTTCAGTTATTTTCATGATGATAAACCTTTCTAAAATACATCAGCAGGCAAGCTATTATTAAAAAGGTTTTAGATTGTGGTTTAAATCATGCTAGGGCTTCATAGTTTGCCCCGTATTCGATTTTAAATAGTCAGACGGTATCATTATTATATATCGGATTGTAGAAAGCGTGTATAGGGCTTTAAATAAGCCTTAGAAAAGCTTTGTTTTTGTTCAGTCGTTCTTTTCCTCTTTTTTATAATCATCAGCAAGGTTCTGATAATACTCGTTATAATCTCTTCTTAAACTATCAATAAATCCAAAAATCAACCCAATTAGAAGTGGACTTAGAATTGTTTCAAGAGCAAGTTTAATATACTCGTTGTCTAACGCAAGATATGCACCATAAAAAAGAGCTAATACATAAATGATAATAAATACTAATATTACACGACTCTTTTCTTTTAAAAAAGATTTATTTTTTCTTGTGCTTTTCATGAAATTTGTTCCTTTGAATCGTTTTATAACCTATCGAACAAAGAGCGAAGTAAGAGAAATCACGCGCTTCAGGATTGTTGAACATTGTGGCGCGTGGGTTTAGAATCCTTTCCTCCATGGTTCTTTTTCTTTCTTTTGTTCCTCCTTAATCTTAGTGGCCATTTTTACTTTTTCAGCCATATCAGAAACCAGATTCTTTATTATCTTTTTATCTTCCTTAGGGAGTATTCCATAATTTAGTAATAACTCTTCTTCATCGGTATATGAAAGCTGATTTACTGCAGATAAGAATGAAGTAAGATTAGAATAATCAGGTTCATCATGACCAGTTATATATCGCTCTTCCAGCACCTTCATTAAATCATCGCCAAGAATAGAATAAACCCTAGCCTTTACATGGTTATTTGGATCATCGGGATCCTTTTGGTAAAGTTGATAGCTTGCTTCTTGGCTGTCTCTATACTCACTGTGCCCTAACAAGTATCCAACGGATACATTGAATAAGTCGGCTAGCAGTTTAGCCTTTTCGGATCCAATAGAGTGCTTTTCATTTTCCCAATTTGAAATAGTTAGTTTAGTAGTACCTATTTCATTAGATAACTCTTCTTGAGTTAGACCTTTTTCTTTTCGCAATTCTTTCAATCTATTCATAATTTTTGTTACCTTTCATAGTTGATTATACACAAGAGTTTTTAAAAAATCAAAGAAAACTATATATTTTTTAAAAATATTATTGACAGATAATAAAAAACTATATATAATAACAGTAAAGGTATAGAAAACTATATCAAAACTTCCCCATGTTACCTTTTCGCTATCAATCTATGGGGAGGTTGCTTTTTTAGAAAGGGGGAAACCTATGAGCAAACTACGAGGCTATCGGGTTATGTTAGGACTAACTCAGCAACAAATGGCGGACAAGCTAAAAATTTCTTTGCAGTCGTACAACAACAAAGAATTAGGTAAAACGCCATTCAATGACAAAGAACGTCTAGCGATTAAGTCAATGGTTGCAGAAATCAAATCAGATATAACCATAGATGAACTATTTTATAGCTAGAAAGGAGCGAACCAATGGAACTAGTCTACATGGACGGTAAGAAAGAGCCGTACACATTAAGCAGTATTGTGGCAGAATGCACGGGATTGCAACATCACACAATAACCAAGACGATCCGCAAACATCAAGCAAGGTTTGAACAGTTCGGAAAGGTTGGATTTAAAATCCAAGCTATGGAAAGCGGCCAGAATACCAAGGACTATATTTTGAATGAGCAACAAGCGACCTTGTTAGTTACATTCTTAAAAAATACTGAGCAAGTGGCCAACTTCAAAACCAACCTAGTCAAAGCCTTCTTTGAAATGCGTGAGGAACTTTCTAAGTTTCGTATGCAGAGGGCGCTAGAAAAGCCAAAAAGAAAAACCTTGCATGACAGCATTGAGAACTGGGAACAAGCACCCAAGCACGCGCATAGCACCATGAACAACCTGCTACTGAAGGCAGTAACCGACAGGAACGCAAAACAGTTAAGGGAAGAACGTGGGGGCTACAATGGCATTGATAGCTTGACCAGTGACGAGTTGAAGCAATACCAGGCATTTGAAGACATGGTCATAGCCATGATTGGCTTGAATATGAGTTATCAGGAAATTAAGTCCCTGGTATTCAGAAATAAAAAACCACGCACTCAATGCGCGTGATCGCAACAAAAAAGGCTTACCGAGACCAATCAGCAAAGCCTTTCACACTAACACTAAAACGAATTTAACAAAGCAGGCAAGCTATTATTAAAAGGGTTTTAGTAAAGATTTATAACTAGATTATAGCATATCTAGGGCATTTTGACCATATAGAGCGCTAACTCTTTAAACTGGTCATCACTACAAGCGTCCGCCAACTTGGGGCAATCGCCCAGCGTTTGGAGTGGTGCTAATCATGTATAGGAAACGACAATTAAAAGGCCATCAAGGCAATTACACAAACATAGAAACAGAGGTAAAAAACATGGCAGAAACAACATATGAGAATTTAACTAGACGTATAGACAGAATTAGCGCAGAGATGCGAGAAATTAGCGAAAAAAATGGCCTGAGGAGACTATCGTTATTGGCAAGTCAGACAAAAACTATCAAAGAAGATTTGTCCCGTTTACTTTGGATTGAACTTCCTGAATTGAATGACAGCCATAAAATCGAAGCGGTCTCTAAAAGCACTACGGGAATGTTTTTCCACCCTGGTATTTTTGAAATGGACGCTATGCGACAAGCATTCTTTAAACGCCAAGCTAAGCACTTTTTTGACAACGAAGAAGAGCAACAGGCATATATAGAACATGCTGAAAAGGCGTATTTAGAGGCTACTATAACCTTAAGAGACATTCTTTTTAACTCTAAAAATGCTAATCGGAAAGTAAGTAAAGATCATCTTATAGAGCAGTTTGAGGAGGCGATGAAATGACACTAGCCTTAAATAACATGACACAAGCAGAATTTGATAAACGAATGGCTAAGATCAAGGCAGAAAATCCAAACCTATTCCAGTTTATTGCTGATTTTGTAGATCGAAAAGTAAGCACCGAAGAGGTGGACGACTTCCTGAAGATGGAGCATAGAAACCAAGTGAACTACATCAAGAATTACAAAGCGAGGGCATAACATGAATGAATTAGATTTAAGCAACACACAAGCGTTTATCTTCATGGTGGTGTTGATTGGCCTACTGGTTTATCTAAACCACCGAGATCGCAGAAAAAGCGCCCAAATTGAGCGAGAAAGTAAACAGACGATAGAAACACCTAGCGAGGATTTAAACCCTGATTATGGCCGTTATATCCAGCTTGCAGGGGTGAGACCGTGGGGGTGCTAGTATGTTTGAAAAGATGATTGAGGAACTCAAAACAAAAATATTAGAAGCTATTGAGCGTTATCTAAAAAGCCGTGATACAGTCAAACCACGATTGACAGGGTTAATCTCAGCCCAGGAAGTCATGGACGAGCTAGATATAAAGTACAAGACACTTCAGAAGTGGGAAGATGCTGGGCTAAGACGCTACCAGCCCCCACTAGAAGACACTAGGAAAATCTATTATAGAATTTCTGACATCTGGAAGTTTCTGGGGGTGGGAAATGGCTAGCTTTGAAAGGTTCCCCGGACAGAGAAAATCTGTCCGGACTACCAACGGCTACACTTGGAAAAATAGACAATTAACGCTTGAGCAACGCAAAGAGTTACAACAATTAAAGAAAATGAAAAAGAAACGATTGAAAAACCAGAAAGGATAACTAATGACAGAAATTAAAAAACTAGGACAAGTTCCTGCTGAGACAATAGGGCCATCTGCTAGCATTTTGACAGGATTGTTGAGACGCGGGCAAGTATTGGGTATATCGGCGCCAAGAAGATCCTTAAAGACTAGCGTAGTTATTTCCCTAGCTTTATCTTTAGCCCAGGGGAGTAATTGGCTAGAGTGGAAGAGTAAAAGAGCTTTCAACGTCTTGTATATCAATACGAATCATAAAGAAAACGACTGTTTTAGTAAGTTCATGCAGATTGCCCAACTTTTAGAAGTTGAGCAAAAAGATCTTGACAATATTTCTATCTTAACTCTTCCAAAGTCAACGGCCTTAGAAGATTTAGCCAAAGTTGTAAAAGATAAAGTATCAAACAACGCTTTTCAAGTGGTTATTATTGATAGTATTGATAATTTGAAATTACTACAGTTTGGGGGCTCCTTAGGGGATTATTTGCAACAGATTAACCAACACGTAGGCGGCGGCCTGATCTATACACAAAGTCATAGAGATAGACCGAAAGGGACTACGGAAAGTTCAGACTTTGCGCAGTGGTCAGAGTCTCTAGCTCATTGCGATAGCTTGTTGGAATTTTTCAAGATGGAATTAGATCCAGAATTGTTACGCCTAGAGAGGCTAGAAGCTGTCTGGGATTTGGCCAAGAATGTAATGACTACGTACAATAAAAGATATTTTCAGCTAAACGTAACAAATGATTATATCAGTTTTAAAAACAAGAGAGCAACAAGCGAGGATCTACGAAATCATATTGAGGTAGCGCTAGAACATTTACCTACTGAACAGACGCAGGAAATTCTAAAACATTTTGATAACATAGATTTGCCGTTAAAAACGCGAACTTATTGGAGACTTGAAGCAGTTACCTCGGAAGCTGATTACGACGGGGAGAAAAATTTTCTTTTCTACTATCCACAGTTGATAAATGATAAGGAGAAAATATTAGCCTATCACGAACCAGGGTTACCACTTTCAAAAGAACAGAAAGAAAAAGCATGGGCTAATGAAGAAACAAAAGAAAAAGCAACAAACAAATTAAAATCTATGATAGCAAACTTTGAACAGGCGAATAATAGACTACCCAATAAGTCAGAGCTTTCTCGTTTTGCCAAAATCAGCAGACCTACCTTAGACAAATTGATTGATGAATCCGATAATAACATCGTGGTCGTCGATGGAATGATACAAGAAAATCCTGCTTATTAACAACTTTAAATATGTAAAGAGTTGTAAACTTTACAAATGTAAAAGTTGTAAAAAGGTGTAAAAAAAGTGTAAAAATTTTACATGATTTTACACCTTTACAAACGTAAAATTTACAACCCTTTACAACTCATTGTAAAAGATGTAAAACAATTATTTTTTTACACTTGTAAATTATAAAACATAACCCAAAAGGCGTTGGTGTTATTGGATTTTTTAAGAGTTGTAAAGGGTTGTAAACACTTGTAAATTTTACAGATGTAAAATCAGGGACATGACTAGAATAGCCTAGCGTCAATTCTAGTTTGTCCAATTTTCGTGAAATGTGGAAGTAAGGAACAGGAACAGGGGCGATTGAGCTACGCCCCCTGTAACCCTGTCCTTTAACACTTCCACGTTGCGCGGATATATATTGTAAAAAATGGAGTAGTGAACTAGTGGTAAAGAAGAGATTAAATAAACGAGTTATCCAAGACAAAAATTTTTTAGCCTTCAAGTCAATGCCCTACATGGAAAATATTGGAGAGGTTATTAAGTGGGCTGGTGAGAACGAACCGATGAGATATATTTTTGATAGAGTAAGAAAGTATTTAGTATTTGATAAAGCTATTTGTAAGTGGCAAGGTAGGAATTATGGAAAGCAGTCCAGGGAGTTGCTTTCTAAAACCCCACGTTTAAGGTACATCACAAAGAGTATATATGAGAAGATGGAAGAAAGTGAATTGGATCTTCTTCCACCACAAAATGGAGGTTCTGCTTCTTATATTTCTGAATGGGAAACTTTTAAAAACAGTGAGCTTGTCCAAACCTTGAAGCATGAAGACAAACTACTAAAATATTTTGTAATTTTAGCTATACAACAGGGGTATATTATTCTCGATAACCGTAAAAAATTTGTTGGTATTGATTATTGAAAAATAGAAAAAGGAGAAAAAACATGACACTAAAAACATTTTCAGACAAAGCAAAAACATTTACTTTCACTTACGAATTTCAAGACCTAGACACTGCTATGGTAGCAGGTCACGCGCTGCTGGGATATATGACTGGGACATATTGCCAGCCTACAATCTCATTGGCCTACAAGGATAAAGGCACACTAGTAGCTGAGTATGTGGAGGATAAGAAGTTAAACAAGACCTTTAAGCGTATTTGTGACAGTTTCAAAGACTACTACAACCAACCAGTGGACGATGAAGCATTTGAAGAACGTTACAAACAGGAGCGCGTGCTTCAACTCAAAGAGTCAGAGAACTTTGAGAGCTTGCTGAATAAGGTCACAGACTACGAGCTAGAGTTATTAGACTATGCTGATCGCTTGCTTTCTGATAAGCCTATCCCTATGGACTCTATGACCGCTTTTGGTACCTTGGAAATGTTGGGTAATGAAAGTATTAGCCTACTCCAAAAGTTGGACGTAGAAGGCGAATATAAAGGCCTAGCTGATTATGTGGCCGAGGTAGAAAGCTAGAACTATCAAGAGAGGCACTAGCCTCTTTTTGTAGTTTCATTGCTACCTAACCCAATCAATTTGGGTTTTTCTATATAATAGGGGGATTTTTGAACGAATGGAAGTTATAAAATCAATAACCATAGAGACATTTATAAAGCCAATGAAAAACAAGAATATTAGTCACGGTATTGCTGAGTTGGACGGTAGAAAACTAGAGATAGACTTAGATAACCTGTATATCACCTTTGAACGTGATCATTTTGATTTAGCAAGTATACCAGGAACTAAGGGAGGCAATCGCTACTTCTTTCTCTGTCCTATTTGTGGTAATCGATGCAGAAAACTCTATAAGAGACTTTTGATATATGGTTGTGGATCATGCCAGAAAATACACAAATCAACACTGAACCGAAGTAAGACAGATTGCCAATACTATTGGGAGAGAGCACTGAGGGAAGCTAGAAAGGTGGAACCAGGTTGGAATCCCAAACGTGGCGGATATATGTTCGATGGTTTTCCTGAAAGACCAAAGTATATGAAACGTGGCAAGTATTATAAGCATTATCAAAAGTTTGTGAACTATACCAAGAAAGGAGATAGTTTTTGGCTGAATGGATTGAGCAATCTGAAGTAGTGTTTTGAAACATTTCCAAACAAATCTAAATAAAGATCACAGTTACAACAGTTCAATTACAAGATACTAAGCAGGCATGAAGGCAAGACAGGAGGCAGAGATACCCCCTTTATTTTTAGACGGGGGGATATTTTGCTAAAGCACAAGAACGCTGCCCTCTTTTGTGCAGAAAATTCCCTTTTTGAAATGTTTATAAGTATTAGAGAATGTAGTACTATCAGGAAGTTAGCTTGATTTTTTGATCTATAAAGATACCACTCAAATATCCCTTTTCCAACCACAAAAAAAGTATAAAGGAGTACCAGCGTGAACGTTGAACAGATTGAGAAAAAACTGAAGAATTGTAAAAAGTCAGATATGATCATTAAAAAATTGCAATTAAAGCTAGACAGTTTAAACCATGGACTATTAGCTGGATCTAACCAAACTGACATAAGAGTAACAACCAGCAAAACAAATACTACTGAAAATAAGCTACTTGAAACCTTGCAACTAAAAGACGAGGTAATAGAGCAACTCAATACCATTGTGAATGAGCGTATAGAAGTTATGGATTTAATAGACCAGTTAGATGAAATTGAGGAATGGTTAGTATTGACAATGTTATATGTGAATAACCTCTCTTTGGCTCAGATTTGTAGGGAGATGAAGATAAGCAAGGTTAATGTATATAGAATTAGGAAGTAAGCCATGGAGAACTTAGCCAAGGTGGGAAATGTGATTTAGATTTAACTTTACTACAAAAATTAGAAGTGTAAATGTTGGCAAATGTAGGCATAGGCTTTATATTTCCCCCCATTTTGCTTTGTTTCGTACTGGACAACTAAAACTCCACGGATAAACTACAAGCTCTTAGAAACGAAACTAGGGGCTTTTGTAAGGCTATAATCTTATAAACCACGCGCTTCATGGTATAATATACCTATCAGCAACCAGCAATTAAAAAAGCACGTTTGACCGTGCTAGTTTCTTGCCTACTGAACTCGTCAAATCCTAGCCCTTTTGTGGGGCTTTTTTGCTCCCCTTTTTGCGTACTTTGGGGGAGCAAGTAGTAAAAAGTAATGTTAGTGTTTTTTGTTCAAAAGCGCGTGATATAAGGGTTAGGGAACCCTAAGGAAACATAAAAAAATAAGTTTTTAATTATACTACAAAATCAGCCTTTTGGGTAATAGAATCTCACTTTTTTTGGTATAATGGTAAGCAATAATGGACTAGAAAGAACAAAGATGCAAGATAAAATTGTCATTCATGGGGCGCGTGCCCATAATTTAAAAAATATTGATGTGGAGATTCCGCGAGACAAGCTGGTTGTCGTGACAGGCTTGTCAGGTTCAGGGAAATCCAGTCTGGCCTTTGATACCCTCTATGCGGAGGGGCAACGTCGCTATGTAGAGAGTTTGTCAGCCTATGCTCGTCAATTCTTGGGAAATATGGAGAAGCCTGATGTGGATGCCATTGATGGCCTCAGCCCAGCTATTTCCATCGACCAGAAAACGACTAGCAAAAACCCTCGCTCGACGGTGGGAACCACGACTGAAATCAATGACTATCTGCGTCTCCTCTACGCGCGTGTGGGGACGCCTTACTGTATCAACGGACACGGGGCTATCAAGGCTTCTTCTGTGGAGCAAATCGTGGATAAGGTTTTGGAATTGCCTGAACGCCAGCGCTTGCAGATCTTGGCCCCTGTCATCCGAAAGAAAAAAGGCCAACATAAGAGTGTTATCGAGAAGGTTCAGAAAGATGGGTATGTTCGTGTCCGTGTGGATGGGGAAGTCTATGATGTGACCGAAGTGCCAGAGTTGTCTAAGAGCAAGCAACACAATATTGATGTCGTGGTTGACCGTATTGTTATCAAGGAGGGTATCCGTAGTCGTCTCTTTGATTCCATTGAGGCTGCCCTTCGTATTGCAGAAGGTTATGTCATTATCGACACCATGGACGACTCTGAGTTGTTGTTCTCTGAGCATTATGCCTGTCCAGTTTGTGGCTTTACTGTTCCAGAGTTAGAGCCGCGTCTCTTCTCCTTCAATGCTCCTTTTGGTTCTTGTAGTGAGTGTGATGGCTTGGGCATCAAGCTGGAGGTGGATACTGATTTGGTAGTACCAGATGCCAGCAAAACGCTACGCGAGGGAGCCTTGGCTCCTTGGAATCCTATCTCATCCAACTACTATCCAAACATGCTAGAGCAGGCTATGACAGCTTTTGGAGTGGATATGGATAAGCCTTTTGAGGACTTGCCAGAAGAGGATAAGAACTTGATTCTCTACGGCTCAGATGGCAAGGAATTCCATTTCCACTATGAGAATGAATTTGGTGGCGTGCGCGATATCGATATTCCTTTTGAGGGAATTGTCAATAATATCAAGCGTCGCTATCACGAGACAAACAGCGATTACACGCGCACTCAGATGCGCCTCTACATGAATGAGCTGACCTGCGGAACTTGTCACGGCTATCGTCTCAATGACCAGGCCTTGTCTGTCCGTGTGGGTGGTGAGCAAGGGCCACATATCGGAGAAATCTCAGACCTGTCTATCGCAGACCACTTGGACTTGGTAAGCCAGTTGACTCTATCTGAAAATGAAGCCATCATTGCTCGGCCAATTCTCAAGGAAATCAAGGATCGCTTGACCTTCCTTAATAACGTTGGTCTTAATTATCTGACCCTGTCGCGTTCAGCAGGAACCCTTTCAGGTGGGGAAAGTCAGCGTATTCGCTTGGCAACTCAGATTGGTTCTAACCTATCAGGTGTCCTTTATATCCTGGATGAGCCGTCAATCGGTCTCCACCAGAGGGACAATGACCGTTTGATTGCCAGTCTCAAAAAGATGCGTGATTTGGGTAATACTCTTATCGTGGTGGAACACGACGAAGATACCATGCGTGAGGCGGATTATCTGATTGACGTTGGTCCTGGTGCGGGAGTATTTGGTGGGGAAATCGTCGCTGCAGGGACACCCAAGCAGGTAGCTTGCAACAGTAAATCTATCACAGGTCAGTACTTGTCAGGCAAACGTGCCATTCCAGTACCAGAAGAGCGTCGTGTCGGTAATGGTCGTTTTATAGAAGTGACAGGAGCGCGTGAGAACAACTTGCAAAATGTCACGGCTCGCTTTCCACTAGGAAAATTCATCGCAGTGACAGGGGTGTCAGGTTCAGGAAAATCGACCCTAATCAACAGCATCCTCAAAAAAGCTATTGCTCAGAAGCTCAACCGTAATTCAGACAAACCTGGTAAGTTTAAAACGATTACGGGGATTGAGCATGTAGACCGCTTGATTGACATTGACCAAAGTCCTATCGGACGAACGCCTAGGTCCAACCCAGCTACCTATACAGGAGTTTTTGACGATATACGTGACCTTTTTGCCCAGACAAATGAGGCTAAGATTCGTGGTTACAAAAAGGGACGTTTTAGTTTCAATGTTAAGGGAGGTCGCTGTGAAGCCTGCTCAGGTGACGGGATTATCAAGATTGAGATGCACTTCTTGCCAGATGTTTATGTGGCTTGTGAAGTTTGCCACGGGACCCGTTACAACAGTGAAACCCTAGAAGTCCATTACAAGGAAAAAAATATCTCGCAGGTCTTGGATATGACTGTCAACGATGCGGTGGAATTCTTCCAACACATTCCGAAAATTCAACGCAAACTTCAGACCATCAAGGATGTGGGGCTAGGCTATGTAACGCTAGGGCAACCTGCTACCACCCTTTCTGGGGGAGAAGCCCAGCGTATGAAGCTGGCTAGTGAACTCCACAAACGATCGACAGGAAAATCTTTCTACATTCTGGACGAGCCGACGACAGGGCTTCATACCGAGGATATCGCTCGCTTGCTTAAGGTTTTAGCTCGCTTTGTCGATGATGGCAATACAGTTCTTGTCATTGAGCACAATCTGGATGTTATCAAGACGGCAGACCATATTATTGACTTGGGACCTGAGGGCGGTGTCGGTGGTGGAACCATCATCGCAACAGGAACTCCAGAAGAAGTAGCTGCTAACCAAGCCAGCTACACAGGACATTATTTGAAAGGAAAATTACATCATGAATAAACGCGTACAAGCATTTCTAGATAAAATGCAAGAAAAAGAACTAGATGGCATCATCATCAATAACCTTAAAAACGTCTATTATTTGACTGGTTTTTGGGGCTCAAACGGAACAGTCTTTATCAGCCGTGACCGTCAGGTCTTGGTGACAGACTCTCGCTATATCATTGCAGCCAAGCAAGAAACCAGTGGTTTTGAGATTGTGGCTGACCGTGATGAATTGGCTGTCATTGCAGGAATTGTCAAGGACATGGGCTTGTCTCGAATCGGTTTTGAAGATGAGATTTCAGTGTCTTATTATCACCGTATGCAGGCAACCTTTGAGGGAATTGATTTGCTTCCACAAACTCAGTTTGTCGAAGGTCTTCGAATGATTAAGGATGAAGTGGAGATTGCAGCTATTCGCAAGGCTTGTTCAATCTCAGACCAAGCTTTCCGCGACGCGCTTGACTTTATTAAGCCAGGAAAGACTGAAATTGAGATTGCCAACTTCCTTGACTTCCGTATGCGTGAGTTGGGAGCTTCAGGCCTATCATTTGATACTATTTTAGCAAGTGGCATCAACTCTTCCAAACCTCATGCCCATCCTATGCACAAACCAGTGGAGCTAGGAGAAGCCATTACAATGGACTTCGGTTGCCTTTATGACCACTATGTCAGTGATATGACACGGACTATCTATCTAGGGCATGTTAGCGACGAGCAGGCAGAAATTTACAATACGGTTTTGAAAGCCAACCAAGCCTTGATTGACCAGGCTAAGGCAGGATTAGGTTTCCGTGACTTTGACAAAATCCCTCGTGATATTATCATCGAGGCAGGCTATGGCGACTACTTTACCCACGGTATTGGCCACGGCATTGGTCTGGATATCCATGAGGAACCATACTTTAGCCAGACTTCTACAGAAACTATTAAGGCAGGTATGGCATTGACAGATGAGCCAGGTATCTATATCGAAGGCAAATACGGCGTTCGTATCGAGGATGATATTCTGATTACAGAGACAGGTTGTGAATTATTGACCCTAGCTCCAAAAGAGTTGATAGTTATTTAAGAGTTAAACAACTCAAATAATTGACTTTTAAATTTTAAAGGTTTATACTGAAAGACGAAAACGGTAGGTGAGGCTACCATAGGGATACGGATGACTACCGCAAAGCAGTGGAGACACTACTCGTTGGTCAACAGTCCTGGTCGCGAAGGCCAAGACTAAGCTCATTTCATTGCCCTATGGAGTTAAAGCTTGAACGAAAAACAGATAATTAGTTTTTTAATCCTGCCATTTTATGGTGGGATTTTCTACTGTTTAAAACAAAGAAAGGAGACAGACGATGCAAATTGACGACCATCCGGAACCGCACATACACAGCCAATCGCTGATTTGTGTCGTTCTGCCCTTATAAAGTGATTGGTCTCTGTGTATGAAACACATCATTCATACAGATAGGAGAAACCAATGAAAACAACAAAAGAAAGATTAGCAACAGCTATTCATACATCTTTAAACGAAACTCTATCTTTTTATAAGACAAGTCTAACAGGCTTGACTGAGGAGCAGGTGGAGAAAAATCGTGACCTATATGGTGAAAATACCATCACAAAGGGTCAAGAAGACAGTATCCTCAAAAAAATTTACGAATCCATTATCAATCCTTTTACGATCATCTTACTGGTCATCGCCGTGATTTCCTTGGTGACCAATGTCTGGTTGGCAAAACCAGGTCAAGAGGATCCGACGACTTCTATAATCATCGTTGTCCTAGTCCTCATTTCTGGTGGCATACGCTTTGTCCAAGAACTACGTAGTGATAAGGCTGCGACCAATCTATCAAAAATGATTGTCAACACAGCGACTGTCATTCGTCAAGGAGAAATTCAAGAAGTACCTATCGATGATTTGGTAGTGGGTGACGTGGTTAAATTAAGCGCTGGAGACATGATTCCAGCAGATCTTCTTTTATTTGAGTCGCGCGATTTCTTTGTACAACAGTCGGGCTTGACAGGTGAAAGTGAATCGGTTGAAAAATTGGCCTTGACCAAGGCAACAGTTCAACAATCTGATAGTCTGCTAGAAGCAGAAGCGCTCGCCTTTATGGGAACCAATGTCTTGTCTGGTAGTGCCAAGGCCGTGGTTTTAGCAGTTGGTGATGATACCATGATGGGGGCCATTGAGCAGACTTTGAACACCTATGACGAGCCTACTTCGTTTGAGCGGGAGATGAATAGTATTTCGTGGCTCTTGATTCGTTTGATGCTGGTCATGGTGCCCATCGTTTTCTTGTCCAATGGTTTAACAGATGGAGATTGGTTAGAAGCTGGCGTATTTGCTTTGAGTGTTGGTGTTGGATTGACACCTGAGATGCTTCCTATGATTATCACGGCCAGTCTAGCAAAGGGCTCCATCATTATGGCCAAGGAAAAAGTAGTTATCAAGAAACTCAATGCCATACAGGACTTAGGGGCGATTGATATTTTGTGTACAGATAAGACAGGAACTCTAACCCAAGACGAAATTGTCCTTGAATATCCCTTGGACATCCACGGACGCTTGGATTTGACCGTCTTGAGACGAGCTTATCTCAATTCTTATTTTCAAACGGGCTTGAAAAATTTGATGGACAGAGCCATCATCAAACGGACTGAAAAGGAAGCCAAAGAACACACCCTCTTACAAAATCTGGCTCAAACTTTTCAAAAAATAGATGAGCTTCCCTTTGATTTTGAACGTAGACGGATGAGTGTTATCGTTAAGGATGAACACGAAGTTGTTAGTTTGGTAACCAAGGGTGCCCTAGAGGAAATGTTGACGATTTCCAGTTATGCGGAATACCAAGGAGTGACTACTCCCTTGACAGATGTTATTAGAGAAGAAATTTTAACAGAAGTCAGACAACTAAATCAACAAGGTTTGCGTGTCTTAGGAGTGGCCTATAAGTCAGGTTTGAAGGAAGGTCATGCCTATACAGTTGATGATGAAGGGGATATGATTCTAACTGGTTATTTAGCCTTCCTAGATCCTCCTAAACCATCTGCTGCACCAGCAATTAAGGCTCTGTTAGAGCATGGGGTTCAAACAAAGATTTTGACGGGAGACAACGAAAAAGTTACCCAAGCAGTCTGTGAAAAGGTTGGTTTGGATATCAATCAGATGCTGTTAGGATCTGAAATTGATCAGATGAGTGATCAAGAATTGGCCCAAGCCGTAGAGGAGGTAACCGTCTTCGCCAAACTTTCTCCTGACCAAAAAGCAAGGATTATTTTGCAATTTAAGGCTAATGGTCATGCTGTAGGCTATATGGGGGATGGAATCAATGACGCTCCTTCTATGAAAGTTGCAGATGTGGGGATTTCTGTTGATACAGCAGTAGATATTGCCAAAGAAACGGCTGATGTTATCCTACTTGATAAGGATCTCATGGTGCTTGAAAAAGGACTTGTTGAAGGTCGTAAGGTCTATGCCAATATGACCAAATATATCAAAATGACAGTGAGTTCTAATTTTGGAAATATCTTATCCCTATTGGTCTCTGGAATCTTTTTGCCATTTTTACCAATGGCACCAGTCCATTTGATTATCCTAAATCTAGTCTATGATTTGTCTTGTATTGCCTTGCCTTTTGACAAGGTGGATAAAGATTTTTTGAGAAATCCGCATACCTGGGAAGCTAAGTCCATCACACGTTTCATGATTTGGATGGGACCTATCTCTTCTGCCTTTGATATTTTGACCTTTATTTTGCTTTATTTTATCATTGTACCCATGACAACAGGTCAAGCTTATGTTCATGGGGCAGAGTCCGCCGTAGAATTTATTGTCTTGTTTCAGACAGGTTGGTTTATCGAGTCCATGTGGTCACAGACCATGGTTATCCATATGCTGCGTTCAGCCAAAATTCCCTTTTTACAAAGTCGTCCAGCTTGGCTAGTCCTTGTGACAACCTTATTGGCTGCAGCCTTTGTGACCTTCCTTCCCTACAGTCCACTCGCAATCCTACTTCATCTAACTCCTTTAAAACCGATTTATTTCATCTTTTTACTTTTCATCATTATTTTGTATATGATTAGCGTGACAATTGTGAAAAAAATCTATATCAAGAAATATCAAGAATGGCTGTAAATTTCATTTTGTCAAGAAAAAAGTACGAAAATGACGAAAAAAGTTAAAAAAATTTAAAAATAGGTCGCAAGTCGGATGTTTTTTATGGTATAATAGACTAAACTGATAGTAACATGTAGCGAAAGGGGTAGGTACATGATTAAAATTTATACAGTCTCAAGTTGTACTAGCTGTAAAAAAGCAAAAACCTGGCTCAATGCCCACCAGTTAAGTTATAAAGAACAAAATCTTGGTAAAGAAGGAATTACGCGAGAAGAATTACTGGATATTCTGACAAAAACAGATAACGGAATAGCCAGCATCGTTTCGTCTAAAAATCGCTATGCCAAAGCCCTTGGAGTGGATATTGAAGATTTGAGTGTCAATGAAGTCCTCAATCTGATTATGGAAACACCGAGAATTTTAAAGAGCCCAATCCTTGTGGATGAAAAACGCCTGCAAGTTGGCTACAAGGAAGACGATATTCGTGCCTTCCTACCACGCTCTGTCCGTAATGTAGAAAATGCAGAAGCACGTTTGCGTGCAGCTCTATAAACATCAAGGCTGGGAGCAACTCCCAGTCTTATTTTAATTTCAAAAAGAAAGAAGAGAGAAATGAAAAAAATTGTTCTTGTTAGTCTAGCTTTCCTTTTTGTCCTGGTTGGTTGCGGACAGAAAAAAGAAACTGGACCGGCTACAAAAACAGAAAAGGATACGCTTCAGTCGGCATTGCCAGTTATTGAAAATGCCGAGAAGAATACAGTTGTAACCAAGACTTTGGTTTTGCCGAAATCAGATGATGGTAGCCAGCAAACCCAAACCATTACTTATAAAGACAAGACTTTTTTGAACCTAACCATTCAACAAAAGCGTCCAGTCTCAGATGAGTTGAAGACTTATATTGACCAACATGGAGTGGAAGAAACCCAAAAAGCTCTTCTCGAGGCGGAAGAGAAAGACGAATCCATCGTAGAAGCTCGTAAATTAGCAGGATTTAAGCTTGAAACTAAACTATTGAGTGCAACCGAACTTCAAACAACGACTAGTTTTGATTTTCAAGTTCTGGATGTCAAGAAGGCTTCTCAGTTGGAATATTTGAAGAACATTGGTTTAGAAAATCTCTTGAAGAATGAACCAAGCAAATATATTTCAGACCGATTGGCAAATGGTGCGACAGAACAATAGAAAATCCAAATAAATAGACTGCCTGAATTGTAGAACGTAAGGAATTATGCTATAATGGTACTATTCTAAGGAAAGAGGGTGTTAGAATGGGATTTACTGAAGAAACAGTACGTTTTAAATTGGACGATTCCAATAAAAAAGAAATTAGCGAAACTTTGACTGATGTCTATGCTTCGTTGAACGATAAGGGCTACAACCCAATTAACCAAATCGTAGGTTACGTATTGAGTGGAGACCCTGCCTACGTTCCTCGTTATAATAATGCACGAAATCAAATCCGTAAGTATGAGCGTGATGAAATCGTTGAGGAATTGGTCCGCTACTACCTTAAAGGACAAGGAGTCGATCTATAACCTATGAGAATTATGGGATTGGACGTCGGTTCAAAAACGGTAGGGGTGGCTATTAGCGATCCGCTCGGTTTTACAGCTCAAGGGCTTGAAATCATCCAAATCAATGAGGAGCAAGGCCAATTTGGTTTTGATCGCGTTAAGGAGTTGGTTGACACTTACAAGGTGGAACGATTTGTAGTGGGCTTACCTAAAAATATGAACAATACAAGCGGACCGCGCGTGGAAGCTAGTCAAGCATACGGAGCAAAGCTAGAAGAGCTTTTTGGTTTACCAGTAGACTATCAAGATGAACGCTTGACAACAGTTGCCGCAGAGCGCATGTTGATTGAACAAGCAGATATTAGCCGCAATAAGCGCAAGAAAGTCATTGATAAGTTAGCAGCTCAGCTGATTTTACAAAATTATTTAGATAGAAAATTTTAATATAAAGGAGAGGCTATGTCACACGATCATAACCACGACCACGAAGAACGTGAATTAATTACACTAGTAGATGAACAAGGAAATGAAACCTTGTTTGAAATCCTTTTGACGATTGATGGAAAAGAAGAATTTGGGAAAAACTATGTTCTTCTAGTACCAGTTAACGCAGAAGAAGACGAAGACGGACAAGTTGAAATCCAAGCTTACTCATTCATCGAAAACGAAGATGGGACAGAAGGCGAATTGCAACCAATCCCAGAAGACTCAGAAGACGAATGGAACATGATTGAAGAAGTCTTCAATAGTTTTATGGAGGAGTAAAAATATCCGGGGGATATTTTTAGCCCAGCTCTTTGAAATAAAAAAGAGCTGGTAAGTCTGGGGGACGTTTTTAGCCTTATGCTAAAAATAAATACCGTAAGTAAGTCCAGTGAACATTTTTACCCCAGTTCCTTTAAATAAGAGAGAACTGGTAAGTCCGGGGATGTTTTTAGCTCTCGTTAACATTTATAGTAGCTAGTTATTAGCTAACCAGGTAAGAGGTCGGGACGAAAATCCTGACCTCATTTTTTTGTTATCTACGGAATTTTGCTAGATAATTGATTAGACTTTTGTCAAGGAGATGTGTATGTTTGAAATAGAAGAATGGCTTCATAGTCGGATTGGTTTGAATTTTCGATCAGGTTTGGGCCGAATACAGCAAGCGGTGGATTTGTTGGGGAATCCTGAGCAGTCTTACCCTATTATCCACGTAACAGGGACTAATGGGAAAGGATCTACCATTGCTTTTATGAGGGAGTTATTTATGGGACATGGCAAAAAAGTTGCGACCTTTACCTCCCCTCATATCGTCTCTATTAATGATCGAATCTGCATTAATGGGCAACCAATAGCTGATGCAGACTTCATCCGTTTAGCTGAGCAGGTCAGGGAGATGGAAAAGACGCTTCTGCAAACCCATGACCAGTTGTCCTTTTTTGAATTGCTGACCTTGATTGCTTTTCTTTATTTTAGAGAGCAAGAGGTGGATTTGGTTTTACTAGAAGTGGGAATTGGCGGCTTACTTGACACGACTAATGTGGTAACTGGAGAGCTTGCTGTCATCACCTCCATCGGACTTGACCATCAGGAGACTCTGGGTGACAGTATAGCAGCAATTGCAGAGCAGAAAGCTGGTATTTTCAAGGCTGGTAAAAAGGCAGTGATTGCTAAGTTGCCTTCAGAAGCTAGACTTGTCTGTCAGAAAAAAGCAGCCTCTTTAGCTGTTGACCTTTACCAGGCAGGTCAGGATTTTTCAATGCTGAATGGGGATTTTTCAAGCTCTTTGGGTAACCTTTCACAGTTGAAAATAGGTTTAGAAGGAGCTTATCAGCAGGAAAATGCGGCCTTGGCGCTACAAACGTTTCTTCTTTTTATGGGAGAAAGAAAGGAAGCTGTTGATGAGCAGGTTGTAAGACAGGCTTTGGAGAAGACCCATTGGGCTGGGCGTTTGGAGCGTATTCGTCCGCAGATATACTTGGACGGTGCTCATAACCTCCCTGCCTTGACTCGCCTGGTGGAGTTTATCAAAGAAAAAGAGCAGGAAGGTTATCGTCCTCAAATCCTCTTTGGAGCCTTGAAACGGAAGGATTATCAAGGAATGTTGGGTTATCTGACTGAAAATTTACCTCAGGTGGAACTCAAGGTGACTGGTTTTGACTATCAAGGTTCTTTAGATGAGACGGATGTAACAGGTTACGATATAGTTTCTTCTTACCGAAAATTTATTAGCGATTTTGAAGAAAGGGCAGATGCCCAGGATTTGTTGTTCATTACAGGGTCTCTCTATTTTATCTCAGAAGTACGGAGCGACATACTGGGGCATGAGCAGATAAATTGACCTCTATAGCAAGTCTTAGTCTCTTAGTAGCTTGTTCACAAAGAGTTCAACAGGTTCAACAACCAGCAGCTCAACCGCAAACACAACAAACTCAGCAATTACAACCTGCTACTTCATCTTCCACAGAAAATACAAACCGGGCAACGACAAGTTCTTCACAAAATGCGCCTGAGGTTCAACTAACTAATATTGATAGAACTTATACTGGTCAGGACGAAAGAGACCGTATCACTTTAGTGGTAACTGGAACAACTGGCACCTGGACACAGGTAGAAACTGATGGGGAACAAGAACTCAAGCAGGTTAGCTTTGACGCTGCTAATCAACGCATGATTATTGGTAATGATGTCAAGATTTATGGAATCAATGGTAATCAGATGATTATCGACGATATGGATAGAGAAGCGTTTGATCGCATCGTTTTATCAAAATAGACTAGGAGGAGACTGGAATTTTCGGTCTCTTTTGCTTTTGCTCAGAAAAATGATTATAAATACTTGCCTTCTACCGAATACCTGAGTTATACTAGTTTTAATTACCTGTTTTTATCATTCAAAATATCAAGGAGGGGATATGAAATATAGAAAATTTCAATTATTGATGTCCAAGTATGGCTTTAGTCTTTCAATTATGCTACTTGAACTTTCTCTTGTTTTTGGCCTCTTTCTTTATGTAGGGCGGATGGCTCCTATTCTTTGGGTGATTCTCTTAATCATTATGAGTATGGCGACTATTGTCGCGATTGTCAATCGTTCTATGACACCTGATAGTAAAGTGATGTGGTTAGTGGTGACTTTTGTTCCTGTCATCGGCCCCTTGCTCTATCTGATGTTTGGTGAAAGACGATTATCCAAAAAAGAAATCAAACAGTTGGACAAACTTGGTTCTATGCATTTTCGGGAGGATAACAGTAAAGCTCTCCGCCAGAAATTGAAGGAAGATGATAAGGCGGCTTACGGAGTTATCAAATCTTTGCTAAGTATGGATAGCAATGCCGATGTCTATGATCGAACAGATTCACAATTCTTTTCTTCGGGTGAAAGCATGTGGCAATATATGTTGGAAGACCTCAAGAAAGCTGAAAAGTTTATCTTTCTAGAGTATTATATTGTCGAAGAAGGTTTGATGTGGAATAGCATACTAGACATACTAGAGCAAAAGGCAGCTCAGGGTGTAGAGGTCAAGATGCTCTATGATGATATCGGCTGTATGGCGACTTTACCTGGAGACTATACTATTCAGCTTCGTAGTCGAGGAATTGAAGCCCATAAATTTAACAAGGTGGTTCCTCGCTTGACGGTGGCTTACAACAATCGTGACCATCGTAAAATTCTGGTCATAGATGGTCAGGTAGCTTATACAGGAGGTATCAACTTAGCCGATGAATACATCAATCATGTAGAACGCTTTGGCTATTGGAAGGATAGTGGGATTCGCTTAGATGGCCCTGGTGTCAAGGCTCTCACCCGTCTCTTTTTGATGACTTGGTATATCAATCGTGGGGAAATCAGCGATTTTGATCAGTATCACTTGGAAAATCAGCCTTGTTCTGGCCAAGGGCTCTGCATTCCTTACGGTAGTGGACCCAAGCCCATCTTCCGTACCCAGGTAGGGAAAAAAGTCTATCAAAGTTTGATTAATCAGGCCACTGATTCAGTCTTTATTACAACGCCCTATTTGATTATTGACTATGACTTAACAGAGAGTATTAAAAATGCGGCCATGAGGGGTGTTGATGTCCGCATTGTGACCCCTTTTATTCCAGATAAGAAATTAATCCAACTCATCACAAGAGGGGCTTATCCAGATTTGTTGTCAGCAGGAGTAAGGATTTTTGAGTATAGTCCAGGCTTTATCCACAGTAAACAAATCCTAGTGGATAAGGACTTTGCTGCAGTTGGAACCATTAACTTAGATTATAGAAGTTTGCTTCACCACTATGAAAATGCAGTCTTGCTATATAAAACAGAATCAATCACTGAGATTCAAAAAGATTTTCAAGAGATTTTTTCGGTATCGCAAGAAATTTTCCCTCATACGATAAAAAACAGCTGGTATCAAAAATTGATTAAGGAAATCGCCCAGTTATTCGCCCCTATCTTATAAGAAATCTAGGACTGAGGACACAAACCAGTCCTATTTTTCTTGCCTTTTACGAATAAGAAGATGTAGGAGGAAAGATGCTGACTCAGAAAGAATTGAACTATATCATGACATTTAAACAGACACATTTACACCGATTTCGAGAAATTGAAACCTTTGTGAAACTATGCAAAAAATCACTCAAACACCCATCGCAAGCTGACAATCCTAGGACTTTTTGATATACTAAGACAGATAAATTGAATAGGAGAAACGATATGAGTGTGTATGGTAGAGTAGAAGAAGTTCATCAGGAGAATCGTGAACCTCTAGAATACCAAATCGAACAAGAATCGCATCATCGTGAATCAAGTCGTCTTCCTTTGGTGAAAATTTTACTATGGAGTACGCTTGTAACGGTGATAACTCTAGGAGTACCGCTATTACTCGATTTAATGAGTGCACAGGAAGTGCAGGATTTTTATGCAGGTTGGGCCCTTCATCAGACAGGGAAAATTTACAGCGACTATTATGGAAGTCAAGGTTTGCTTTATTATTTGCTGACTTACGTGACTCAGGGCGGATTTCTCTTTGCCATCTTTGAGTGGTTAGCCTTGGTAGCAGGAGGATTTTTCCTCTTTCGATCGGCAGACACCTTGACAGAGCAAGGAGACCAAGCTGGACAACTGGTGACTATTTTTTACATGCTAGTTACAGGTCTTGCTTTTGGTGGAGGTTATGCGACTCTTTTAGCACTTCCCTTCTTATTCGCGGCCTTTAGTTTAGTTGCGACTTACCTAAGCAATCCAAGCCATGACAAGGGATTTGTACGGATTGGGCTGGCTTTGGCGGGCGGATTTTTCTTTGCTCCCTTATCATCGCTCCTGTTTATTGCTGTAGTGAGTTTAGGCTTGTTGGTCTTTAACCTTGGGCATAGACGTTTTGCACATGGATTTTATCAGTTTCTTGCAGTGGCTTTAGGTTTTTCACTTGTCTTTTATCCAACTGCCTATTATAGTGTTGCAACAGGAAGTTTTGAGGATGCGATTAGTGGAATTTTGTATCCAATTCATTCCATTCGTTTGGTTTCTGTTTCGGCATTGATAGAAAATGTTTTGTTTTACGGGTTGTTGGCTCTTGGCATGGGAGTTTTGGTTTTTATCTTTTTAGGTCTCTTTCAATCTAAATCCTCTAAACTATATGTCATCTCAGTGCCTGCGAGTTTGTTCCTGATTTTAGGTTTGGTAGTGATTTTCTTTACACAGGATCCTCTACATGCATCCCGTTTGATGCTTATTTTCCCTGTCTTTCTTCTGCTTTTAGTGTCCAATATCAAGGGGCAACAGAGTGGTCGTAGTGTTAGAAGAAGACGCAGAGAAGAGCCCGTTAGTCTCTGGCATCGCTATACTAAAGGAAATCTTTACCTACCGATTTTAACTTTGTTATATCTTTTGGCTGTTCCTTTTTTGATGAGATTTGTCCTTTATCCAGTACCTTATCAAGAACGTGAACGTCTTGCTGATTTGGTGAAAGAGGAGACAAGTACGGAAGATGCTATATATGCATGGGATGATACTGCAACTCTTTATCGTAAGAGTGAGCGCTTGTCGCCATCGGCTATTTTGTCCCCGATGCACTATACAGCAACTGAGGAAAATCGGAATAAGCTACTCAATGACTTGAAAGAAAAACAACCCAAGGTGATTGTGGTGAATGATAAGGTAGCAGTCTGGTCTGAAGTGGAAACAATCTTGAAAGAAAGTTACCAACCAGTAAAGACAGATTACTCAGAGTTTAAAGTCTATAAAATTAAATAACTAAATCAATATCTTGTGTATTTTTAAAAATTTTAGGATTTTTAACACAAGATATTGATTTTTCTTTTTAGAGTGGTATAATACTTTTTAGATATCCTATTTTAGAAAAGAGCATGCATATGATTGCACTAGAAGAAAAAATTACAACCCTACCAACCCTCTTTGTTGAAAAACGAGATGGGAGACGTGTTGTATTTGATGTGGACAAGATTGACAAGGCTCTCCACAAGGCGGCTGACAAGGTTATGGATGTGACACCCTTGGTTGAAAAGCGCCTAAATGCTCTGACTGAGCGAATTGTCACAGAAATTCATAGTCGATTTCCACAGGGAGTTAAGATTTATGAAATCCAAAATATCGTAGAACACGAACTCCTTGAAGCCAAAGAATATGCATTGGCTGAGGAGTATATTACTTATCGTACACAGAGAGATTTTGAGCGCTCAAAAGCGACAGATATTAACTTTAGTATCCATAAACTGCTCAATAAAGATCAGGCAGTTGTCAATGAAAATGCCAATAAAGACAGCGATGTCTTCAACACCCAGCGTGATTTGACAGCAGGGATTGTTGGGAAGTCAATCGGGCTGCAAATGCTTCCCAAGCACGTAGCTAATGCCCACCAAAAGGGGGATATCCACTATCACGATTTGGACTACAGTCCTTATACCCCTATGACCAACTGCTGTTTGATTGATTTTAAGGGGATGTTGGAAAATGGTTTTAAGATTGGAAATGCGGAGGTAGAGAGTCCCAAGTCTATCCAGACTGCGACAGCTCAGATTTCCCAAATCATCGCCAACGTTGCTTCTAGCCAGTACGGAGGCTGTTCAGCTGACCGTATTGATGAAGTTTTGGCGCCTTATGCAGAGAAGAACTATCAAAAACATCTCAAAGATGCAGAAGAGTGGGTTTTGCCTGACAAACGGGAAGATTACGCTTGGAAGAAAACACAAAAAGACATCTACGATGCCATGCAATCTCTTGAGTATGAAATCAATACTCTCTTCACTTCAAATGGCCAAACACCCTTTACTTCACTAGGTTTTGGTCTAGGAACTAGTCGTTTTGAGCGTGAAATTCAAAAAGCTATCTTGACCATTCGGATCAAGGGTCTGGGATCAGAACACCGCACAGCCATCTTCCCTAAACTTATCTTTACGCTTAAAAGAGGTCTTAACTTGGAGGAAGGGACTCCCAACTACGACATCAAGCAGTTGGCCCTCGAGTGTGCAACCAAGCGGATGTACCCAGATGTTTTGTCCTATGATAAGATTGTTGACTTGACAGGTTCTTTCAAAGTTCCTATGGGCTGCCGTTCTTTCCTTCAAGGATGGAAAGATGAGAATGGTGTAGAAGTCAATTCGGGTCGGATGAATCTAGGCGTTGTGACGGTCAATCTTCCTCGCATCGCCCTCGAGTCTGAGGGCGACATGAATAAGTTCTGGGAAATCTTCAACGAGCGGATGAATATCGCTGAAGATGCTCTGGTTTACCGTGTCGAACGAACTAAAGAAGCGACGCCGGCCAATGCTCCTATCCTCTATCAGTACGGTGCTTTTGGCCATCGTCTAGGTAAAGAAGAAAGTGTTGACCAGCTCTTTAAGAATCGTCGTGCGACAGTTTCACTAGGCTATATCGGCTTGTATGAAGTAGCGACAGTCTTCTTTGGAAATAGCTGGGAACACAATCCAGAAGCCAAGGAATTCACGCTGGATATCATTCGCGATATGAAGCGCCGTGTAGAAGAGTGGTCTGACCAATATGGCTACCATTTCTCTATCTACTCAACACCATCTGAAAGTTTGACAGATCGTTTCTGCCGACTAGATACAGAAAAGTTCGGCTCTATTCCTGATATTACGGACAAGGAATACTACACCAATTCTTTCCACTACGATGTTCGTAAAAATCCAACGCCGTTTGAAAAATTAGACTTTGAGAAAGTCTATCCAGAAGCAGGTGCGTCAGGTGGTTTCATCCATTATTGTGAGTATCCAGTCCTTCAGCAAAATCCAAAGGCCTTGGAAGCTGTCTGGGACTATGCCTATGACCGTGTCGGCTATCTAGGGACCAATACACCAATTGACCGTTGCTATAAGTGTGACTTTGAAGGGGATTTTGAACCAACTGAGAGAGGATTTGCTTGTCCAAACTGTGGCAATAGCGACCCTAAAACAGTAGACGTTGTTAAACGAACTTGTGGCTATTTAGGCAATCCTCAAGCGCGTCCGATGGTTAATGGGCGTCACAAGGAAATCGCTGCGCGTGTCAAACACATGAATGGTTCAACGATTAAAACAGCTGGTCACCAAGTAACCAATTAGAAAGAAATGAAATGGGAAAATATCAATTAGACGATAAGGGGCGTGCACAAGTGACCCGTTATCACGAGAAACACTCTAAAGGTGGAGCTGGTAGGAAAGAACGTTTGCTTAGCCTCAGAGAACAATTTTTAAACAAGAACAAGAAAAAATAAAAGTGATACTCAATGAAAATCAAAGAGCAAACTAGGAAGCTAGCCGCAGGTTGCTCAAAGCACTGCTTTGAGGTTGTAGATAAGACTGACGAAGTCAGTTACATATATCTACGGTAAGGCGACGCTGACGTGGTTTGAATTTGATTTTCGAAGAGTATGAGAGTCAGCTCTCACTTTTCTCATAGTGGGAGGTAAGGATGGAACTACGCAGACCAAGATTAGCAGATAAAGAAACAGTTTTAGAGATGATGGCAGAGTTTGAAAAGAGCCAATCAGCCCATGATGGTGGATTTTGGGATACAGAGAACTTTGTGTATGAAGAGTGGTTGGAAACAAATATGCAAAAAGAGATGGGAATAAACTTGCCTGAAAATCGTGTTCCTTCTATTCAGTTTGTATCATTTGATGATATAGGTCGTGCTCTAGGATTTTTGAATCTGCGATTAAGACTGAATGAGGGTTTACTGAATTATGCTGGCCACATTGGCTACTCCATTCGTCCATCAGAAAGAGGCAAGGGTTATGCTAAGGAAACTCTCCGTCAGGGCTTGCAAGTTGCTAAGGAAAAGAACATCAAGAGAACTCTTGTGACCTGTAGTGTGAATAATCCTGCTAGTAGAGCAGTCATTCTAGCAAATGGTGGAATATTTGAGGATGTTCGTAATGGAGTTGAGCGTTATTGGATAGAGGTAGCGAATGAATAATCCAAAACCACAAGAATGGAAAAACGAGGAACTCAGTCAAGGGCGTATCATCGACTACAAGGCCTTCAACTTTGTAGATGGAGAAGGTGTGCGTAACTCCCTCTATGTATCAGGCTGCATGTTTCACTGCGAGGGATGTTATAATGTTGCGACTTGGTCTTTTAATGCTGGCATTCCCTATACAGCAGAGCTAGAAGAACAGATCATGGCAGACCTTGCCCAGCCCTATGTTCAAGGATTGACCTTGCTAGGAGGGGAGCCCTTTCTCAATACGGGCATTCTCTTACCTCTCGTTAAACGCATTCGGAAGGAATTGCCAGAAAAAGACATCTGGTCATGGACTGGCTACACTTGGGAAGAAATGATGTTGGAAACTCCAGATAAACTGGAACTCTTGTCACTGATTGACATTCTTGTCGATGGACGATATGACCGAACTAAGAGAAATCTCATGCTACAGTTTCGAGGTTCGTCCAACCAACGAATTATCGATGTGCAAAAATCTCTCAAAAGTGGGCAAGTAGTGATTTGGGACAAACTCAATGATGGAAAAGAAAGCTATGAACAGGTGAAGAGAGAGTAACTTTCTTCCATAGAATACTTAAATAAATGACCTGTCAAAAAAGAAAACATTTTCATGTTAAAAATTTTAAAAAACAGCAACAAATCCCTTGCAATCGCAGGGGCTTTGTGTTATTCTATTATGGTGCTGTAAATTACAGCTTTAGCTTTGATGCAAGAGGTTGCGACACGCTCGGTTGCATTGCCACGCAACACCGCGTCGGTTTTCTTGTGGAGCTAGCCTATTATCTTAAATAGACGAAAAGGAGAAAAAGATGGCAAACAAAAAAATCCGTATCCGTTTGAAAGCTTACGAACACCGTACGCTTGACACAGCGGCTGCAAAAATCGTAGAATCAGCTACTCGTACAGGTGCACAAGTTGCGGGTCCAATCCCACTTCCAACTGAACGTAGCCTCTACACAATCATTCGTGCGACTCACAAATACAAAGACTCTCGCGAACAATTCGAAATGCGTACACACAAACGTTTGATCGATATCGTTAATCCAACTCAAAAAACAGTTGATGCTTTGATGAAATTGGATCTTCCAAGTGGTGTAAACGTAGAAATCAAACTTTAATCTAAAATATAAAAGAGCAGAGGCTGGTGTTTCAATCTAATTGAACACGGGCTAAACTCGGTGTGAAAAAGATAAACTTCCTAGTGTCTGCTAGACACTGCGTCAGTTTCCTATTTTCACTTTGAGTTTGACGCCCTTTGTATCTTAGACTTGAGCATAAAAAACGCTCGTTAAAAACTTTTTGAATAAAAAATATAGAAAAGGAACTATTTTCTCATGACAAAAGGAATCTTAGGGAAAAAAGTGGGAATGACTCAAATCTTCACTGAAGCTGGCGAATTGATCCCTGTAACAGTTATTGAAGCAACTCCAAACGTTGTTCTTCAAGTTAAAACTGTTGAAACAGACGGATACAACGCTATCCAAGTTGGTTTCGATGACAAACGCGAAGTATTGAGCAACAAACCTGCTAAAGGACATGTAGCGAAAGCTAACACGGCTCCTAAGCGCTTCATTCGTGAATTCAAAAACGTTGAAGGCTTGGAAGTTGGTGCTGAAATCACAGTTGAAACATTCGCAGCTGGAGACGTTGTTGACGTAACTGGTACTTCTAAAGGTAAAGGTTTCCAAGGTGTTATCAAACGCCACGGACAATCACGTGGACCAATGGCTCACGGTTCTCGTTACCACCGTCGTCCAGGTTCTATGGGACCTGTTGCACCTAACCGCGTATTCAAAGGTAAAAATCTTGCAGGACGTATGGGTGGTGACCGCGTAACAATTCAAAACCTTGAAGTTGTACAAGTTGTTCCAGAAAAGAACGTTATCCTTATCAAAGGTAACGTACCAGGTGCTAAGAAATCTCTTATCACTATCAAATCAGCAGTTAAAGCTGGTAAATAATAAGGAAAGGGGAATACAGTCAAAATGGCAAATGTAACATTATTCGACCAAACTGGTAAACAAGCTGGCGAAGTTGTTCTTAACGATGCAATCTTTGGTATCGAACCAAACCAATCTGTTGTGTTTGATGTGATCATCAGCCAACGTGCTAGCCTTCGTCAAGGAACTCACGCAGTTAAAAACCGCTCAGCTGTTTCAGGTGGCGGACGCAAACCATGGCGTCAAAAAGGAACTGGGCGTGCTCGTCAAGGTTCTATCCGCTCTCCACAATGGCGTGGTGGTGGAATCGTCTTCGGACCAACTCCACGTAGCTATGCGTACAAACTTCCTCAAAAAGTTCGTCGCCTTGCGCTTAAATCTGTTTACTCAGAAAAAGTTGCTGAAAATAAATTTGTAGCCGTTGATTCTCTTGAATTTACAGCTCCAAAAACTGCTGAATTTGCAAAAGTTCTTGCAGCTTTGAGCATCGATTCTAAAGTCCTTGTTATTCTTGAAGAAGGAAACGAATTCGCAGCTCTCTCAGCTCGTAACCTTCCAAACGTGAAAGTTGCGACTGCTACAACTGCAAGTGTTCTTGACATCGCAAATAGTGACAAACTTCTTGTTACTCAAGCAGCTATCTCTAAAATCGAGGAGGTTCTTGCATAATGAATTTGTATGATGTTATCAAAAAACCTGTCATCACTGAAAGCTCAATGGCTCAACTTGAAGCAGGAAAATATGTATTTGAAGTTGACACTCGCGCACACAAACTTTTGATCAAGCAAGCTGTTGAAGCTGCTTTCGAAGGTGTTAAAGTTGCTAATGTTAACACAATCAACGTAAAACCAAAAGCTAAACGTGTTGGACGTTACACTGGTTTTACTAACAAAACTAAAAAAGCTATCATCACACTTACAGCTGATTCTAAAGCAATCGAGTTGTTTGCTGCTGAAGCTGAATAATCTAAGGAGGAAATATCGTGGGAATTCGTGTTTATAAACCAACAACAAACGGTCGCCGTAATATGACTTCTTTGGATTTCGCTGAAATCACAACAAGCACTCCTGAAAAATCATTGCTTGTTGCATTGAAGAGCAAGGCTGGTCGTAACAACAACGGTCGTATCACAGTTCGTCACCAAGGTGGTGGCCACAAACGTTTCTACCGTTTGGTTGACTTCAAACGTAACAAAGACAACGTTGAAGCAGTTGTTAAAACAATCGAGTACGATCCAAACCGTTCTGCAAACATCGCTCTTGTACACTACACTGACGGTGTGAAAGCATACATCATCGCTCCAAAAGGTCTTGAAGTAGGTCAACGTATCGTTTCAGGTCCAGAAGCAGATATTAAAGTCGGAAATGCTCTTCCACTTGCTAACATCCCAGTTGGTACTTTGATCCACAACATCGAGTTGAAACCAGGTCGTGGTGGTGAATTGGTACGTGCTGCTGGTGCATCTGCTCAAGTATTGGGTTCTGAAGGTAAATACGTTCTTGTTCGTCTTCAATCAGGTGAAGTTCGTATGATTCTTGGAACTTGTCGTGCTACAGTTGGTGTTGTCGGAAACGAACAACACGGACTTGTAAACCTTGGTAAAGCAGGACGTAGTCGTTGGAAAGGTATCCGCCCAACAGTTCGTGGTTCTGTAATGAACCCTAACGATCACCCACACGGTGGTGGTGAAGGTAAAGCACCAGTTGGTCGTAAAGCACCATCTACTCCATGGGGCAAACCTGCTCTTGGTCTTAAAACTCGTAACAAGAAAGCGAAATCTGACAAACTTATCGTTCGTCGTCGCAACGAGAAATAATATTAAACTAGTCGCTTAAGTAACTAGTAAATCAATCCGCCAACTCGGTAGCGCTCCATAGGAGCGCAAGCCGCTGTGGTACAACATTTAAAGGAGAAAATATAAAAATGGGACGCAGTCTTAAAAAAGGACCTTTCGTCGATGAGCATTTGATGAAAAAAGTTGAAGCTCAAGCTAACGACGAAAAGAAAAAAGTTATTAAAACTTGGTCACGTCGTTCAACGATCTTCCCAAGTTTCATTGGTTACACTATTGCAGTTTATGACGGACGTAAACACGTACCTGTTTACATCCAAGAAGACATGGTAGGTCACAAACTTGGTGAATTTGCACCAACTCGTACTTACAAAGGTCACGCTGCAGACGACAAGAAAACACGTAGAAAATAAGGAGAACATAAATGGCAGAAATTACTTCAGCTAAAGCAATGGCTCGTACAGTACGTGTTTCACCTCGTAAATCACGTCTTGTTCTTGATAACATCCGTGGTAAAAGCGTAGCCGATGCAATCGCAATCTTGACATTCACTCCAAACAAAGCTGCTGAAATCATCTTGAAAGTTTTGAACTCAGCTGTAGCTAACGCTGAAAACAACTTTGGTTTGGATAAAGCTAACTTGGTAGTATCTGAAGCATTCGCAAACGAAGGACCAACTATGAAACGTTTCCGTCCACGTGCGAAAGGTTCAGCTTCACCAATCAACAAACGTACAGCTCACATCACTGTAGCTGTTGCAGAAAAATAAGGAGGTAAAATCGTGGGTCAAAAAGTACATCCAATTGGTATGCGTGTCGGCATCATCCGTGATTGGGATGCCAAATGGTATGCTGAAAAAGAATACGCGGATTACCTTCATGAAGATCTTGCAATCCGTAAATTCGTTCAAAAAGAACTTGCTGACGCAGCAGTTTCAACTATCGAAATCGAACGCGCAGTAAACAAAGTTAACGTTTCACTTCACACTGCTAAACCAGGTATGGTTATCGGTAAAGGTGGTGCTAACGTTGATGCACTCCGTGCAAAACTTAACAAATTGACTGGAAAACAAGTACACATCAACATCATCGAAATCAAACAACCTGATTTGGATGCTCACCTTGTAGGTGAAGGAATTGCTCGTCAATTGGAGCAACGTGTTGCTTTCCGTCGTGCACAAAAACAAGCAATCCAACGTGCAATGCGTGCTGGAGCTAAAGGAATCAAAACTCAAGTATCAGGTCGTTTGAACGGTGCAGATATCGCCCGTGCTGAAGGATACTCTGAAGGAACTGTTCCGCTTCACACACTTCGTGCAGATATCGATTACGCTTGGGAAGAAGCAGATACTACATACGGTAAACTTGGTGTTAAAGTATGGATCTACCGTGGTGAAGTTCTTCCAGCTCGCAAAAACACTAAAGGAGGTAAATAACCAATGTTAGTACCTAAACGTGTTAAACACCGTCGTGAATTCCGTGGAAAAATGCGCGGTGAAGCAAAAGGTGGAAAAGAAGTAGCATTCGGTGAATACGGTCTTCAAGCTACAACTAGCCACTGGATCACTAACCGCCAAATCGAAGCTGCTCGTATCGCCATGACTCGTTACATGAAACGTGGTGGTAAAGTTTGGATTAAAATCTTCCCACACAAATCATACACTGCTAAAGCTATCGGTGTGCGTATGGGATCTGGTAAAGGGGCACCTGAAGGTTGGGTAGCACCAGTTAAACGTGGTAAAGTGATGTTCGAAATCGCTGGTGTATCTGAAGAGATCGCTCGCGAAGCGCTTCGTCTTGCTAGCCACAAATTGCCAGTTAAATGTAAATTCGTAAAACGTGAAGCAGAATAAGGAGAAGGCATGAAACTTAATGAAGTAAAAGAATTTGTTAAAGAACTTCGTGGTCTTTCTCAAGAAGAACTCGCGAAGCGCGAAAACGAATTGAAAAAAGAATTGTTTGAACTTCGTTTCCAAGCTGCTACTGGTCAATTGGAACAAACAGCTCGCTTGAAAGAAGTTAAAAAACAAATCGCTCGTATCAAAACAGTTCAATCTGAAGCGAAATAATAGACTAGGGAAGGAGAAATTTCAATGGAACGCAATAATCGTAAAGTTCTTGTTGGACGTGTTGTATCTGACAAAATGGACAAGACAATCACAGTTGTAGTTGAAACAAAACGTAACCACCCAGTCTATGGTAAACGTATTAACTACTCTAAAAAATACAAAGCTCATGATGAAAACAATGTTGCCAAAGAAGGCGATATCGTACGTATCATGGAAACTCGCCCGCTTTCAGCTACAAAACGTTTCCGTCTTGTAGAAGTTGTTGAAGAAGCGGTCATCATCTAATCAAACCTGAAAGGAGAAAACTGAAATGATTCAAACAGAAACTCGTTTGAAAGTCGCAGACAACAGCGGTGCTCGTGAAATCTTGACTATCAAAGTTCTTGGTGGTTCAGGACGTAAATTTGCAAACATCGGTGATGTTATTGTGGCATCTGTAAAACAAGCTACTCCTGGTGGTGCGGTTAAAAAAGGTGACGTTGTTAAAGCAGTTATCGTTCGTACTAAATCAGGTGCTCGTCGTGCTGATGGTTCATACATCAAATTTGACGAAAACGCAGCAGTTATCATCCGTGAAGACAAAACTCCTCGCGGAACACGTATCTTTGGCCCAGTTGCACGTGAATTGCGTGAAGGTGGCTTCATGAAGATCGTGTCACTTGCTCCAGAAGTACTTTAATTTTTAGAAACAAACTAGTCCCCTGGATTTACCTCCAGGGTGCCCTTATGGGCGTAAGAAAAATCAAGGAGAAACCTAATGTTTGTAAAAAAAGGCGACAAAGTTCGCGTAATCGCTGGTAAAGATAAGGGAACAGAAGCTGTTGTCCTTACTGCCCTTCCAAAAGTAAACAAAGTTATCGTTGAAGGTGTTAACATCGTTAAGAAACACCAACGTCCAACTAACGAGCTTCCTCAAGGTGGTATCATCGAGAAAGAAGCAGCTATCCACGTATCAAACGTTCAAGTTTTGGACAAAAATGGTGTAGCTGGTCGTGTTGGTTACAAATTTGTAGACGGTAAAAAAGTTCGCTACAACAAAAAATCAGGCGAAGTGCTTGATTAATCACGAAGGAAAGGAGAAGTATAATGGCAAATCGTTTAAAAGAAAAATATCTTAATGAAGTAGTTCCTACTTTGACAGAACAATTCAACTACTCATCAGTGATGGCTGTGCCTAAAGTAGATAAGATCGTTTTGAACATGGGTGTTGGTGAAGCTGTATCAAACGCTAAAAGCCTTGAAAAAGCTGCTGAAGAATTGGCACTTATCTCAGGTCAAAAACCACTTATCACTAAAGCTAAAAAATCAATCGCCGGCTTCCGTCTTCGTGAAGGTGTTGCGATTGGTGCAAAAGTTACCCTTCGTGGTGAACGTATGTACGAATTCTTGGATAAATTGGTTTCAGTTTCACTTCCACGTGTACGTGACTTCCACGGTGTTCCAACAAAATCATTTGATGGACGCGGAAACTACACACTTGGTGTGAAAGAACAATTGATCTTCCCAGAAATCAACTTTGATGACGTTGACAAAACTCGTGGTCTTGACATCGTTATCGTAACAACTGCTAACACTGACGAAGAGTCACGTGCATTGCTTACAGGCCTTGGAATGCCTTTTGCAAAATAATATAGGAGGTAAATCTAATGGCTAAAAAATCAATGATTGCTAAGAACAAACGTCCAGCGAAGTTCTCTACTCAAGCTTATACTCGTTGTGAAAAATGTGGTCGTCCACATTCAGTTTACCGCAAATTTAAACTTTGCCGTGTTTGCTTCCGTGAATTAGCTTACAAAGGACAAATCCCTGGTGTAACAAAAGCATCTTGGTAATTTAAGATATCAAGGGCGTCAAAACTCTAAGTGAAAATAGGAAACTTGACGAAGAAACTGAAGTTTCTAGGAAAGTTTATCTTTTTCACACAGAGTTTAGCCCGGGTTCAGTTGGGCTTGCCAATTTGAACACGAGCTACAGCTTTGGCAAAAAAGACCAATTTTCTTTGGAGCATCGCTCCTGCATCAAATTGCCTATTTTTGCTCTTGCTGTTACGCTCTTTGTATCATGTATTAACTAGCAAGTGCAACTTGCAAACTACTAGTAAGAGGAGAAAAACAAAATGGTTATGACTGACCCAATCGCAGACTTCCTAACTCGTATTCGTAACGCTAACCAAGCTAAACACGAAGTACTTGAAGTACCTGCATCAAACATCAAAAAAGGGATTGCTGAAATCCTTAAACGCGAAGGTTTTGTAAAAAACGTTGAAATCATCGAAGATGACAAACAAGGCATCATCCGTGTATTCCTTAAATACGGACCAAACGGTGAAAAAGTTATCACTAACTTGAAACGTGTTTCTAAACCAGGACTTCGTGTCTACAAAAAACGTGAAGACCTTCCAAAAGTTCTTAACGGACTTGGAATTGCGATCCTTTCAACTTCTGAAGGTTTGCTTACTGATAAAGAAGCACGCCAAAAGAATGTTGGTGGGGAAGTTATCGCTTACGTTTGGTAATATTTAGCTCCCAATTTCTTTGTGACTCTTCGTTATCGTCTCTTGCCTAACCTAAAGTTATGCCTGCGAGACGCTGCTTAGATTCACTTTGAAATTGAAACCTAAATGTTCCTTTAAATCGAGGAATCGATTTAACCCCGTGAAAACTGGCCGTTCTGGCCTGACAATTTAACAGGAGAAAATAAACATGTCACGTATTGGTAATAAAGTTATCGTGTTGCCTGCTGGTGTTGAACTCACTAACAATGACAACGTTGTAACTGTAAAAGGACCTAAAGGAGAACTTACTCGTGAGTTCTCAAAAGATATTGAAATCCGTGTGGAAGGTACTGAAGTAACTCTTCACCGTCCAAACGATTCAAAAGAAATGAAAACTATCCACGGAACTACTCGTGCCCTTTTGAACAACATGGTTGTTGGTGTATCAGAAGGATTCAAGAAAGAACTTGAAATGCGCGGGGTTGGTTACCGTGCACAACTTCAAGGATCTAAACTTGTTTTGGCTGTTGGTAAATCTCATCCAGACGAAGTTGAAGCTCCAGAAGGAATTACTTTTGAACTTCCAAACCCAACAACAATCGTTGTTAGCGGAATTTCAAAAGAAGTAGTTGGTCAAACAGCTGCTTACGTACGTAGCCTTCGTTCACCAGAACCATATAAAGGTAAAGGTATCCGTTACGTTGGTGAATTCGTTCGCCGTAAAGAAGGTAAAACAGGTAAATAATGTTGAGTGGTTGATTCTCAACCACCAACCTATTTTCCAACTTTGTGCATAGCACACGATTTAAAACTAAAGAGGTGAAAACTGTGATTTCAAAACCAGATAAAAACAAACTCCGCCAAAAACGCCACCGTCGCGTTCGCGGAAAACTCTCTGGAACTGCTGATCGCCCACGTTTGAACGTATTCCGTTCTAATACAGGCATCTACGCTCAAGTGATTGATGACGTAGCGGGTGTAACGCTCGCAAGTGCTTCAACTCTTGACAAAGAAGTTTCAAAAGGAACTAAAACTGAACAAGCCGTTGCTGTCGGTAAACTCGTTGCAGAACGTGCAAACGCTAAAGGTATTTCAGAAGTGGTGTTCGACCGCGGTGGATATCTATATCACGGACGTGTGAAAGCTTTGGCTGATGCAGCTCGTGAAAACGGATTGAAATTCTAATAGGAGGACACTAGAAAATGGCATTTAAAGACAATGCAGTTGAATTAGAAGAACGCGTAGTTGCTGTCAACCGTGTTACAAAAGTTGTTAAAGGTGGACGTCGTCTTCGTTTCGCAGCTCTTGTTGTTGTTGGTGACCACAACGGTCGCGTAGGATTTGGTACTGGTAAAGCTCAAGAAGTTCCAGAAGCAATCCGTAAAGCAGTAGATGATGCTAAGAAAAACTTGATCGAAGTTCCTATGGTTGGAACAACAATCCCACACGAAGTTCTTTCAGAATTCGGTGGAGCTAAAGTATTGTTGAAACCTGCTGTAGAAGGTTCTGGAGTTGCCGCTGGTGGTGCAGTTCGTGCCGTTGTGGAATTGGCAGGTGTGGCAGATATTACATCTAAATCACTTGGTTCTAACACTCCAATCAACATTGTTCGTGCAACTGTTGAAGGTTTGAAACAATTGAAACGCGCTGAAGAAGTTGCTGCCCTTCGTGGTATTTCAGTTTCTGATTTGGCATAAGAAAGGGGATAAAATGGCTCAAATTAAAATTACTTTGACTAAGTCTCCAATCGGACGCATTCCATCACAACGTAAAACTGTTGTAGCACTTGGACTTGGCAAATTGAACAGCTCTGTTATTAAAGAAGATAACGCTGCTATCCGTGGTATGATCACAGCAGTATCTCACTTGGTAACAGTTGAAGAAGTAAACTAATGAATTTTTAGGGGATGTGCACTATACCATCCCCTAAAACTAGATATAGTCATCTATGATGATGTTGTATAGGCGAGTTGATGGGGGAGACAACCTTTTCTCCCTTATCGGCGCTAGCATTTTACAAAAGAGGAGAAAATAAAAATGAAACTTCATGAATTGAAACCTGCAGAAGGTTCTCGTAAAGTACGTAACCGCGTTGGTCGTGGTACTTCATCAGGTAACGGTAAAACATCTGGTCGTGGTCAAAAAGGTCAAAAAGCTCGTAGCGGTGGCGGAGTTCGCCTTGGTTTTGAAGGTGGACAAACTCCATTGTTCCGTCGTCTTCCAAAACGTGGATTCACTAACATCAACGCTAAAGAATACGCAATTGTGAACCTTGACCAATTGAACGTCTTTGAAGATGGTGCTGAAGTTACTCCAGTTGTTCTTATCGAAGCAGGAATTGTTAAAGCTGAAAAATCAGGTATTAAAATTCTTGGTAACGGTGAGTTGACTAAGAAATTGACTGTGAAAGCAGCTAAATTCTCTAAATCAGCTGAAGAAGCTATCACTGCTAAAGGTGGTTCAGTAGAAGTCATCTAAGAGAGGTGACCTATGTTTTTTAAATTATTAAGAGAAGCTCTTAAAGTCAAGCAGGTTAGATCAAAAATTTTATTTACAATTTTTATCGTTTTGGTCTTTCGTATCGGAACTAGCATTACAGTTCCTGGTGTGAATGCCAATAGCTTGAATGCTTTAAGTGGATTATCCTTCTTAAACATGTTGAGCTTGGTATCAGGGAATGCCATGAAAAACTTCTCAGTTTTTGCTCTTGGTGTTAGTCCCTACATTACGGCCTCTATCGTTGTCCAACTCTTGCAAATGGATATTTTACCCAAGTTTGTAGAGTGGGGTAAACAAGGGGAAGTAGGTCGAAGAAAATTAAATCAAGCTACTCGTTATATTGCTCTTGTTCTAGCCTTTGTGCAATCTATCGGGATTACAGCTGGTTTTAATACTTTGGCTGGAGCTCAATTGTTGAAAACAGCTCTTACTCCACAAGTCTTTATCATGATTGGTATCATCTTAACAGCTGGTAGTATGATTGTGACTTGGTTGGGAGAGCAAATTACAGATAAGGGATACGGAAATGGTGTTTCTATGATTATCTTTGCCGGGATTGTTGCCTCAATTCCAGAGATGATTCAGGGCATCTATGTGGACTACTTTGTGAACGTCCCAAGTAGCCGTATCAACTCATCCATCATTTTCGTAATCATTTTGATTATTACTGTATTGTTGATTATTTACTTTACAACTTATGTTCAACAAGCAGAATACAAAATTCCAATCCAATATACTAAGGTTGCACAAGGTGCTCCATCTAGCTCTTACCTTCCATTGAAGTTAAACCCTGCTGGAGTTATCCCTGTTATCTTTGCAAGTTCGATTACTGCAGCGCCTGCGGCGATTCTTCAATTTTTGAGCGCTACAGGTCATGATTGGGCTTGGGTAAGGGTAGCACAAGAGATGTTGGCAACCACTTCTCCAACTGGTATTGCCATGTATGCTTTGTTGATTATTCTCTTTACATTCTTCTATACGTTTGTACAGATTAATCCTGAAAAAGTGGCAGAGAACCTACAAAAGAGCGGTGCCTATATCCATGGAGTTCGTCCTGGTAAAGGTACAGAAGAATATATGTCTAAACTTCTTCGTCGTCTTGCAACTGTTGGTTCCCTCTTCCTTGGTGTGATTTCCATTTTGCCGATTGCAGCTAAAGATGTATTTGGTCTTTCTGATGTTGTTGCCTTTGGTGGAACAAGTCTCTTGATCATTATCTCTACTGGTATCGAAGGAATCAAGCAATTGGAAGGTTACCTATTGAAACGTAAGTATGTTGGTTTCATGGACAGAACAGAATAAAAGTATTTACTGAGTCAGTAAATGCTGAGGGAGTGGAGGTTTAACTCTAACATTAGTGAGAGTTTGGTCTCCCCTCTTCTATTTTGTTTTTAAATAGGGGTGAAAAGAATTTTTGCTTCTATTTAAAAATAAAATAAGGAGATCAAATCATGAATCTTTTGATTATGGGCTTACCTGGTGCAGGTAAGGGAACTCAAGCAGCAAAAATCGTAGAACAATTCCATGTTGCACATATCTCAACAGGTGATATGTTCCGTGCTGCTATGGCAAATCAAACTGAAATGGGTGTTCTTGCCAAGTCATACATTGACAAGGGTGAATTGGTTCCTGACGAAGTTACAAATGGAATCGTAAAAGAACGTCTTTCACAAGATGATATTAAAGAAACAGGATTCTTGTTGGATGGTTATCCACGTACAATCGAACAAGCTCATGCCTTAGACAAAACATTGGCTGAACTTGGCATCGAACTAGAAGGTGTTATCAACATCGAAGTGAATCCAGATAGCCTCTTGGAACGTTTGAGTGGCCGTATCATCCACCGCGTAACTGGAGAAACTTTCCACAAGGTCTTTAACCCACCAGTTGACTATAAAGAAGAAGATTACTACCAACGTGAAGATGATAAGCCTGAGACAGTAAAACGTCGTTTGGATGTGAATATTGCTCAAGGAGAACCAATCATTGCTCACTACCGTGCCAAAGGTTTGGTTCATGACATCGAAGGTAATCAAGATATCAATGATGTCTTCTCAGATATCGAAAAAGTATTGACAAATTTGAAATAAAGCGTTTTTCACACTTGCAAAAATCCGCTACAAATGTTATACTAAGATAGTCTGACTTATAATTGTTGTCTCTGTGTCTAGAGGCATCGAATCGAAATTTATGGAGGTGCTTTTGCGTGGCAAAAGACGATGTGATTGAAGTTGAAGGCAAAGTAGTTGATACAATGCCGAATGCAATGTTTACGGTTGAACTTGAAAATGGACATCAGATTTTAGCAACAGTTTCTGGTAAAATTCGTAAAAACTATATTCGTATTTTAGCGGGAGATCGTGTTACTGTCGAAATGAGTCCATATGACTTGACACGTGGACGTATCACTTACCGCTTTAAATAATCGAAAAACTTGGAGGGATAAGAAATGAAAGTAAGACCATCGGTCAAACCAATTTGCGAATACTGTAAAGTTATTCGTCGTAATGGTCGTGTTATGGTAATTTGCCCAGCAAATCCAAAACACAAACAACGTCAAGGATAAGATAGAAAGGAGAAAACATGGCTCGTATTGCTGGAGTTGACATTCCAAATGACAAACGCGTAGTAATCTCATTGACTTATGTTTATGGTATCGGACTTGCAACATCTAAGAAAATTTTGGCTGCTGCTGGAATCTCAGAAGATGTTCGTGTACGTGATTTGACATCAGATCAAGAAGATGCTATCCGTCGTGAAGTGGATGCAATCAAAGTTGAAGGTGACCTTCGTCGTGAAGTAAACTTGAACATTAAACGTTTGATGGAAATCGGTTCATACCGTGGTATCCGTCACCGTCGTGGACTTCCTGTCCGTGGACAAAACACTAAAAACAACGCTCGCACTCGTAAAGGTAAAGCTGTTGCGATTGCTGGTAAGAAAAAATAATATAGGAGGTAAAAGTCTTGGCTAAACCAACACGTAAACGTCGTGTGAAAAAGAATATCGAATCTGGTATTGCTCATATTCACGCTACATTTAATAACACTATTGTTATGATTACTGATGTGCATGGTAATGCAATTGCTTGGTCATCAGCTGGTGCTCTTGGTTTCAAAGGTTCTCGTAAATCTACACCATTCGCTGCTCAAATGGCTTCTGAAGCTGCTGCTAAATCTGCACAAGAACACGGTCTTAAATCAGTTGAAGTTACTGTAAAAGGTCCAGGTTCTGGTCGTGAGTCAGCTATTCGTGCGCTTGCTGCCGCTGGTCTTGAAGTAACAGCAATTCGTGATGTGACTCCAGTGCCACACAATGGTGCTCGTCCTCCAAAACGTCGCCGTGTATAATCATCGCATTACACTGCTTTTCGTTTAAGAGGGAGTAACTAAATGATCGAGTTTGAAAAACCAAATATAACAAAAATTGATGAAAATAAAGATTATGGCAAGTTTGTAATCGAACCACTTGAACGTGGCTACGGTACAACTCTTGGTAACTCTCTTCGTCGTGTACTTCTAGCTTCTCTACCAGGAGCAGCTGTGACATCTATCAACATTGATGGTGTGTTACATGAGTTTGACACAGTTCCAGGTGTTCGTGAAGACGTGATGCAAATCATTCTGAACATTAAAGGAATTGCAGTGAAATCGTACGTTGAAGACGAAAAAATCATCGAACTGGATGTTGAAGGTCCTGCTGAAGTAACAGCTGGTGACATTTTGACAGATAGCGATATTGAAATTGTAAATCCAGATCATTATCTCTTTACAATCGGTGAAGGTTCTTCTCTAAAAGCGACTATGACTGTTAACAGTGGTCGTGGATATGTACCTGCTGATGAAAATAAAAAAGATAATGCACCAGTTGGAACACTTGCTGTAGATTCTATTTATACACCAGTTACAAAAGTCAACTATCAAGTGGAACCTGCTCGTGTAGGTAGCAATGATGGATTTGACAAATTGACCCTTGAAATCTTGACAAATGGAACAATTATTCCAGAAGATGCTTTAGGGCTTTCAGCACGTATTTTGACAGAACATCTTGATTTGTTTACAAATCTTACTGAGATTGCTAAGTCAACTGAAGTGATGAAAGAAGCTGATACTGAATCTGACGACCGTATTTTGGATCGTACGATTGAGGAACTGGACTTGTCTGTGCGTTCATACAACTGTTTGAAACGTGCCGGTATCAATACTGTGCATGATTTGACAGAAAAATCTGAAGCAGAGATGATGAAAGTACGAAATCTTGGACGCAAGAGTTTGGAAGAAGTGAAACTCAAACTCATTGATTTGGGTCTTGGATTAAAAGATAAATAAAGGAGGAATACATGGCTTACCGTAAACTAGGACGCACTAGCTCACAACGTAAAGCAATGCTTCGCGATTTGACAACTGACCTTTTGATCAACGAATCAATCGTGACAACTGAAGCTCGTGCTAAAGAAATCCGTAAAACTGTTGAAAAAATGATTACTCTAGGTAAACGTGGTGATTTGCATGCACGTCGTCAAGCAGCTGCTTTCGTACGTAATGAAATCGCATCTGAAAACTATGATGAAGCAACTGATAAGTACACTTCTACTACAGCACTTCAAAAATTGTTCTCAGAAATCGCACCTCGTTATGCTGAACGTAACGGTGGATACACTCGTATCCTTAAAACTGAACCACGTCGTGGTGATGCAGCGCCAATGGCGATCATCGAATTAGTATAAAATCATCAATTTTGTTGAGTGTTATGATGATGGAGTCTTGTGCTCTTAGTCTAGCTCTGGTCTACCGCTAGGATTTCGGTCCTAGCGGGAACACTCATCATAAGTTGGGATAGTAGACGCTTGTTTACGAAATTGTTTTTTGCTTAAGAACAACTTCGTAAGCAGGCGTTTTTGAGTATTTTCGTTAGAATTATGCTATACTATTTGAAAAGAATCCTGTTTAATGTTCAGGTTTCTTATTTTAAGAAGAATTGGAGTTTGCTTATGAAAGCGATTATAACTGTTGTTGGTAAAGATAAATCTGGAATTGTTGCAGGTGTTTCTGGTAAAATTGCAGAATTGGGTTTGAATATTGATGATATCTCTCAAACTGTTTTGGATGAATATTTCACGATGATGGCTGTTGTCTCTAGTGATGAAAAGCAGGATTTTACTTATCTGCGAAATGAGTTTGAAACTTTTGGGCAAACTTTGAATGTGAAAATCAATATTCAGAGTGCAGCGATTTTCGAAGCTATGTATAATATCTAGGAGGTTATCATGGATATTAGACAAGTTACTGAAACCATCGCTATGATTGAGGAGCAAAACTTCGATATCAGAACTATTACCATGGGGATTTCCCTATTAGACTGTATTGATCCAGATATCAATCGTGCTGCGGAGAAAATTTATCAAAAGATTACGACCAAGGCAGCTAATTTAGTGGCTGTTGGTGATGAAATTGCTGCTGAGTTGGGAATTCCTATCGTTAATAAGCGTGTATCGGTGACTCCTATTTCTCTGTTTGGGGCCGCGACAGATGCGACGGACTACGTGATTCTGGCAAAAGCGCTTGATAAGGCTGCGAAAGAGATTGGTGTGGATTTTATTGGTGGTTTTTCTGCCTTAGTACAAAAAGGTTATCAAAAGGGAGATGAGATTCTTATCAATTCTATTCCTCGTGCTTTGGCTGAAACGGACAAGGTCTGCTCGTCAGTTAATATTGGCTCAACCAAGTCTGGTATTAATATGACGGCTGTGGCAGATATGGGACGAGTTATCAAGGAAACGGCAACTCTATCAGATATGGGTGCGGCCAAGTTGGTTGTATTCGCTAATGCTGTTGAGGACAATCCATTTATGGCGGGTGCCTTCCATGGTGTTGGGGAGGCAGATGTTATCATCAATGTCGGCGTTTCCGGTCCTGGTGTGGTGAAACGTGCCTTGGAAAAAGTTCGTGGACAGAGCTTTGATGTAGTAGCCGAAACAGTTAAGAAAACTGCCTTTAAAATCACTCGTATCGGTCAATTAGTTGGTCAAATGGCCAGTGAGAGACTGGGTGTGGAGTTTGGTATTGTGGACTTGAGTTTGGCGCCAACTCCTGCGGTTGGAGATTCTGTTGCACGTGTCCTTGAAGAAATGGGGTTAGAAACAGTTGGAACACACGGGACGACGGCTGCCTTGGCACTCTTGAATGACCAAGTTAAGAAGGGAGGAGTTATGGCTTGCAACCAAGTCGGTGGTTTGTCTGGTGCCTTTATCCCTGTTTCTGAGGATGAGGGGATGATTGCTGCAGTGCAAAATGGCTCTCTTAATTTAGAAAAACTAGAGGCCATGACGGCTATCTGTTCAGTTGGTTTGGATATGATTGCCATTCCGGAGGATACACCTGCTGAAACCATTGCGGCTATGATTGCAGATGAAGCGGCAATTGGTGTCATTAACATGAAAACAACAGCTGTTCGTATCATTCCAAAAGGAAAAGAAGGCGATATGATTGAGTTTGGTGGTCTTCTTGGTACAGCTCCAGTTATGAAGGTCAATGGGGCTTCGTCTGTTGATTTCATCTCTCGTGGAGGACAAATCCCAGCACCAATTCATAGTTTTAAAAATTAAGAAAATAGGAGAAATTTTAAGTTCTATTTAAGGTTGGATGTGTATACTATAATCATTAAATAAAGACCTCCTAATATTATTTGAAACAGATAACACTGATTTAGTTTGAATTTGATTTTCATCTAATATCTTTATTTAATAGAACTCCTAAACTTTTTCATAATAATCTCCTGCAAAAGTCACCTGTCTGGGTGGCTTTTGTTTTATCATCCATGATATAATAGAAGCAAATGGAGGACGGAAAATGGTAAAAGTACGATTGTATTTGGTACGTCATGGCAAGACTATGTTTAACACGATTGGTCGCGCGCAAGGTTGGAGCGATACTCCCTTAACTGCTGAAGGTGAACGAGGGATTCAAGAATTAGGAATCGGTTTGCGAGAATCTGGTCTGCAGTTTGAGCGCGCTTATTCCAGTGATTCTGGCCGCACCATTCAGACAATGGGAATTATCCTTGAAGAACTTGGTTTGCAGGGGAAAATCCCTTATTGCATGGACAAGCGTATCAGAGAATGGTGTTTTGGTAGCTTTGACGGGGCCTACGATGGCGATCTTTTCATGGGCATTATTCCTCGTATCTTTAATGTGGACCACGTTCACCAATTGTCTTATGCTGAACTGGCTGAGGGCTTGGTAGAGGTTGATACAGCTGGTTGGGCTGAAGGCTGGGAAAAACTCAGTGGCCGAATCAAGGAAGGTTTTGAAGCGATTGCCAAAGAAATGGAAGAACAAGGTGGGGGCAACGCTCTCGTTGTCAGCCATGGAATGACCATTGGAACCATTGTTTATCTGATTAATGGCATGCATCCGCATGGTCTCGATAATGGTAGCGTGACGATCCTTGAATATGAGGACGGTCAGTTTAGCGTTGAGGTTGTCGGCGACCGTAGTTACCGAGAACTAGGACGTGAGAAGATGGAGGAGACAAACAATCTATAGAAGTTAGCTCCAAGTGTGAGCTAATTTTTTATACTGCTAAATAAGCTGGATTTGCGATTCAGTCTTTCTTACCATCCAAGTCTAAAAGAACATTTCTCATCTTTCAAATTCTCTCAAAAATGGTATAATAGTAACATCACAAAATTGGAGAGAGACCATGAGTTTTTACAATCATAAAGAAATTGAGCCTAAGTGGCAGGGCTACTGGGCAGAACATCATACATTTAAGACAGGAACAGATGCATCAAAACCGAAGTTTTATGCACTTGACATGTTCCCTTACCCGTCTGGAGCGGGTCTGCACGTAGGACACCCAGAAGGCTACACAGCGACTGATATCCTCAGCCGTTTCAAACGTGCGCAAGGATACAATGTCCTTCACCCAATGGGATGGGATGCTTTTGGTTTGCCTGCAGAGCAATACGCTATGGATACTGGTAATGACCCAGCAGAATTTACAGCTGAGAACATTGCTAACTTCAAACGCCAAATCAATGCGCTTGGATTTTCTTATGACTGGGATCGTGAAGTCAACACAACAGATCCAAACTACTACAAGTGGACACAATGGATTTTCACTAAGCTTTACGAAAAAGGCTTGGCCTATGAAGCTGAAGTGCCAGTAAACTGGGTTGAGGAATTGGGAACAGCCATCGCCAACGAAGAGGTTCTTCCTGACGGAACTTCTGAGCGTGGAGGCTATCCAGTTGTCCGCAAACCAATGCGCCAATGGATGCTCAAAATCACGGCCTATGCGGAGCGCTTGCTTAATGACTTAGATGAACTTGATTGGCCAGAGTCTATCAAGGACATGCAACGCAACTGGATTGGGAAATCAACTGGTGCCAATGTAACCTTTAAAGTTAAGGGAACTGATAAGGAATTCACTGTCTTTACTACTCGTCCTGATACTCTTTTCGGTGCGACTTTCACTGTTTTGGCTCCTGAACATGAATTAGTAGATGCCATCACAAGCACAGAGCAAGCAGAGGCAGTAGCAGACTACAAACATCAAGCTAGCCTCAAATCTGACTTGGCTCGTACAGACCTTGCCAAAGAAAAAACTGGTGTCTGGACAGGTGCTTATGCCATCAACCCTGTCAATGGCAAGGAAATTCCAATCTGGATTGCGGACTATGTTCTTGCTAGCTATGGTACAGGTGCGGTCATGGCTGTTCCTGCCCATGACCAACGTGACTGGGAATTTGCCAAACAGTTTGGACTTCCAATCGTAGAAGTACTTGAAGGTGGAAACGTAGCAGAAGCTGCCTACACAGAAGATGGGCTTCATGTTAACTCAGACTTCCTAGATGGACTCAACAAAGAAGACGCTATTGCTAAGATCGTGGCTTGGTTGGAAGAAAAAGGCTGTGGACAAGAGAAGGTTACCTACCGTCTCCGCGACTGGCTCTTTAGCCGTCAACGTTACTGGGGTGAGCCAATTCCTATCATTCATTGGGAAGATGGAACTTCAACAGCTGTCCCTGAAAGTGAATTGCCACTTGTCTTGCCTGTAACCAAGGATATCCGTCCTTCAGGTACTGGTGAAAGTCCACTAGCTAACTTGACAGACTGGCTTGAAGTGACTCGTGAAGATGGCGTCAAAGGTCGTCGTGAAACCAATACTATGCCACAGTGGGCTGGTTCAAGCTGGTACTACCTCCGCTATATTGACCCACACAATACTGAGAAATTGGCTGATGAGGACCTTCTCAAACAATGGTTGCCAGTAGATATCTACGTGGGTGGTGCAGAGCATGCTGTTCTTCACTTGCTTTATGCTCGTTTTTGGCACAAATTCCTCTATGACCTCGGTGTTGTTCCGACTAAGGAACCATTCCAAAAACTCTTTAACCAAGGGATGATTTTGGGAACAAGCTACCGTGACCACCGTGGCGCTCTTGTGGCAACCGATAAGGTTGAAAAACGTGACGGTTCTTTCTTCCATGTGGAAACAGGAGAGGAGTTGGAGCAAGCGCCAGCTAAGATGTCTAAATCCCTCAAGAACGTTGTCAACCCAGATGATGTGGTGGAACAATACGGTGCTGACACCCTTCGTGTCTATGAAATGTTCATGGGACCACTTGATGCTTCAATCGCTTGGTCAGAAGAAGGTTTGGAAGGAAGCCGTAAATTCCTTGACCGTGTTTACCGTTTGATTACGAGTAAGGAAATCGTTGCGGAAAACAATGGTGCTCTTGATAAGGTTTATAACGAAACCGTTAAAGCTGTCACAGAACAAATCGAATCATTGAAATTCAACACAGCTATTGCCCAACTTATGGTCTTTGTCAACGCGGCCAACAAGGAAGACAAACTCTATGTTGACTATGCCAAAGGATTTATCCAATTGATTGCTCCATTTGCACCTCACTTGGCAGAAGAACTCTGGCAAACTGTTGCAGCAACAGGTGAATCAATCTCTTACGTGGCTTGGCCAACATGGGACGAAAGCAAATTAGTTGAAGATGAAATCGAAATCGTCGTTCAAATCAAAGGAAAAGTTCGTGCCAAACTCATGGTTGCTAAAGATCTATCACGCGAAGAATTGCAAGAAATTGCTCTCGCTGATGAAAAAGTCAAAGCAGAAATTGACGGTAAGGAAATCGTGAAAGTGATTAGTGTACCTAACAAACTCGTTAATATCGTCGTTAAATAACGAGTTTATTAGCTCTATCTGCCACCTTCAATAGTCCACTGGACTATTGAAGCCAACTAAATTGGTTAATATTGTTGTGAAATAAGATAGGAATCCTTCAGAGTAGAATCTGGAGGATTTTTTGAATCTTCTTATGAAAGTATGATATACTATGGGCAACTATAAAGTTTGAAAAGCGAAACAAGGGGAAAGTTATGCCAGTAAACGAATATGGTCAAATGGTTGGGGAGTCAATGGAAGGTTATACACCAGGTGAATTGCCTTCTATTGATTTCTTAGAAGGCCGTTATGCTCGAATAGAGACTCTTTCAGTGGAAAAGCATGCGGAGGATTTATTATCTGTTTATGGTCCAGATACCCCTCGGGAGATGTGGACCTACCTCTTTCAGGAGTCAGTGGCAAATCTGGAGGAGTTGGTTAGCCTTTTAAATCAGATGTTGGCTCGTAAGGATCGTTTTTACTATGCGATTGTAGACAAGGCAACTGGTAAGGCTTTGGGAACATTTTCTCTCATGCGAATTGATCAGAATAACCGAGTAATAGAAGTGGGAGCTGTCACTTTTTCTCCAGAGCTCAGGGGGACACGGATAGGAACAGAAGCCCAGTATCTCTTGGCTTGCTATGTCTTTGAGGAGCTTAACTATCGTCGCTATGAGTGGAAATGCGATGCTCTTAACATGCCATCAAGACGAGCTGCGGAGCGTTTGGGCTTTGTCTATGAAGGAACCTTTCGTCAGGCAGTGGTTTATAAGGGGCGTACAAGAGATACGGATTGGTTGTCCATGATTGATAAGGATTGGCCCAAAGTAAAATCTCATTTGGAAACATGGTTGCGTCCTGAAAATTTTGACAAAAATGGACAGCAGTACAAGAGCTTGAGAGAACTCTAAGAGGTGTTGAGATGATTACTATTAAAAAGCAAGAAATTGTCAAGCTAGAGGATGTTTTGCATCTCTATCAGGTTGTCGGTTGGACAAATTATACCCATCAACCAGAGATGCTGGAGCAGGCCTTATCTCATTCATTAGCGATTTATGTGGCACTTGATGGCGATGCTGTGGTAGGCTTGATTCGTTTGGTTGGCGATGGATTTTCATCAGTATTGGTTCAGGATTTAATTGTTTTACCAATCTATCAGCGTCAAGGGATTGGTAGCGCCTTGATGAAAGAGGCTTTAGAGGATTACAAAGATGCCTATCAAGTCCAGCTGGTGACAGAAGAGACAGAAAAAAACGTGGGATTTTATCGTTCTATGGGCTTTGAAATCTTATCCACCTATAATTGTATAGGAATGACTTGGATGAATCGAGAAAAATAATAAAACTTGTTTGTTATTAAGCAAAGTTTAAGGATGGTCTAGTATTATATAGTCATTAAATAAAGACCTCCTAACTTTATTTAATGAAATCCTAAAACTTTTTTCATCATAATCTCCTAATGAAGCCACCCAATCAGGTGGCTTTTTTCGTGGGTAGGTGATGGTGATAGAATTTTTTTGCAGAATAGTAAAATTTGAGAAAAGTTAAGCTAGTTTTAAGCTTCGTCTTGTATCATATAGTCATTAAATAAAGACCTCCTAACTTTATTTAATAAAATCCTAAACTTTTCTTTTTCATAATAATCTCCCTTAACTCCACCCAATCAGGTGGAGTTTTTTGGCTCTATTTCAGGCTTTTGGGGACTATTTTAAACATCATTTTCCGATATTTTTCGGATTTTGGTCGGGGAATTGGCGGGGACTTTTTGAGATTTTGGCGGGGATTTTTTTAGCGAATATGACTAAGAAATAGGTTTGCTGTTACTTCAGCTACTTCAAACTCAATTTGATTGTAAGTGACTGTTAATTGAAGGACTGAAACTGCTGTAATAATGATTTTGCTTGTCCAGTAGTGGCGTATTAAATGAGGAGTGACATATAAGATTGTCTCTTCGTTTACGAAATCAAAATTTCTATGAAATTGATAGAATCCCTAACTTTCTCTTAATCTTGACCGTTTTGTTGTAAAGCGGTTAAAGCTTGAGAAGCTGAGGTTGTAAAGTTTTGACAAATTTTGTGAACTATGGGATAATGGAGAGGAATTAAGGATTAGTTCTATATCATGGACTAGAAAAGACCCCAAGCTCACGTCCAAATAAGCTTGGGGTCTTTTTTGACACTATCTATCTTTGTTTAGCCATTTATCGACTAAGCGAAGGATGACACCGACCACAATCGGTCCGATGATAGTTTTAAGGATTAGTTCCATCATGGGCTATCTCACCTCCTTTCGTAGGCGGTGTAGCAGTGCCGAACAATATTATACCACATAAGTGCTAAACTCGGGAGTCACCCAATCAGGTGGAGTTTTTTGGCTCTATTTCAGGCTTTTCGGGAGTTTTCTAAACATCATTTTCCGATAGCTTTCGCTTAATCTTGAACGTCTTGTAGTACAGAGGTTCAAGAGGATATAAACCTTTGACAAATTTTGTGAACTATGGGATAATAAAAGGGAATTAAGTATTGTGTCTATATCATAGGCTAGAAAAGACCCCAAGCTCACGTCCAAATAAGCTTGGGGTCTTTTTGACACTATTTGTCCTTGTTTAGCCATTTATCGACTAAGCGAAGAACGACACCGACCACAATTGGTCCGATGATAGTTTTAAGTATTGTATCCATCATGGGCTAATTCACCTCCTTTCGTAGGCGGTGTAGCAGTGCCGAACAATATTATACCATAAAAGAGAAATTGGACAAAAACTCAATTTCAGGAGAAAATGAAGTAAATCTTTCCACAATAAAACGCATAGTATCAAGGTTTTTCAACACCTGATATTATACGTTTTTTGATTTTAAAGACTTTTTTCTCAGACTCATGCTTGGTTTTGTCAGTTTTCTTACCTTCTCTTTACAGAAACTGAATTTTACACGGCAGATTTGTCACAAAATGGATTATTTGATTTTACGACTTTGTTTATCATCTTTAATTTAGTTTTACTTGCTTTAGCATGCTGGGCAGGATACAAGTGGAAGAGGGGATATTAACAAAAGTGGAGAAAACGACATTAGTTTCTCTCCACTTTTACGTTTATAGCTAATTGGTAATTATAACTTATTACGATTGAAGTCACCTATCCTTATCTTTCAAAAAATGATCAATCTTAGCCATCATGAGCTTGTGCTCGTATATTTTACAGATATCACGCGCCTGTAAATAATAGTCAAGAATTTCATCGTGCTTTAAAAAATCTTTTCCGGCATTTGCAACGATAGTTAAAAGAGGCGCCAGCTGATAGCTGGTCTCTTTTTGTTTACAAAAGTCAATGGTTTCCAAGGCTTCCTGGACGGCTTCTAATTCCTTCCCTTTAGAGTGTAAATAATAGGCGAAGTTATGTTTAACTCGAATATAACCAAATAAATACTCTTGGTGGTTTAAATCTTTTTCCTGATACAAACTGATAAGAAGTGAGTTATTTTCTTCGTATTCTGCATCACGCCCTACAGAAAAATAAAAATTAGATAAAGTATTGAGAAGTTTAAGATATACAGATGAGCTGACCGAAAGCTTTGGCAAAGCGTTTTCTAGACTGGCGATAGCTTCATCTTTGGAACTATGTAAGTAGAAAAGGATAATCGCTTGAATCCATAGAAGATAAAATTCATCCTCAGTAGACAGATACTGATACTTTTCTTTTTCTAAGTTTAAGAGGTATTCTAAATCCTCGTAATTACGATCTTCAAGTAATTTTTCTGCTAATTTCTTAAACGGTGTTATATTGGAAGTCATTTCAATCTGTTCATCGAAAAAATATTCTAAAGGAACTTGAAGCCGATTTGCAAGTTTATAGAGTAAATCAGCAGCAGGCATATAGTTGCCACGTTCTATTTTGCTGATTTGGCTTTGCTCACAAATTCCTTCGGAAAGTGTTTTTTGTGAGAAGCCTTTTTCTTTCCTCTTTGCTTTTAGTTTGTCAGATAATATGCTCATCTTTAAACCTTCTTTAAATAAATTTATGATTAATTATATACTTTTAATCTCTATTTTTCAACTTCCTGGCACAAAAATAGTCTTAAAAGAATTAATAGAAAATAAACTGAAAAAAAGAATACTTTTTATTGACAAAGAATATTTAAAGTAGTACACTTACAAGTGTAAAGATAAGAAAAAGGTGGTTAATATGAGTATTTTAGCAAAGTTTCGTAAAATCATTTTTAGATTATCTTTTTTCAGGATTATTTGTAAGCGATTGCGTTTAAAAACTGTAAATCAATCACAATATATTTGGGGTTCGAGAGTTATACAATAAGCTGCAACAACTAGTGGAGTTGATCTTGAGCTGGCGGATTGATTTATTAAACTTTTTGTGAAGTAACATTTATAAAATGGATCGTGCCACAGATTGAAGGACTTAAAGGGGGATTGTAAGTTTGCTATACCCTATTACCTTCTCATATAAGTGGTTATACAGGAACTACTCTATTATATCTCTTGATGTGGGTGTATAGATGTTAGGAGGAGAATAAAATGAGAAATCCAGTAATACAGACATCTAATTTATCAAAATCCTATGATGGGAAAATTGTCTTAGATAAGATAGATTTTACGCTAAAACAGGGTGAAATTTATGGCTTACTAGGAAGAAATGGCGCTGGAAAGACAACCTTTATCAAGGCTATTTTAGGCTTGACAGCTATGGATAGTGGTGAAGTGAATATTCTATCTGAAAAACTGTTAGGTGAATTTTCTAAGGATTTGCTATCTCAAATCGGTGTGGTATTGGACAGTGCTTCTTTTTATCCTAATTTAACGGGACCTGAAAATCTCTCTATTTTTGCAAGATTGAGAGGGATTTCGCTAAAACAGGTGGAGCAAGCTTTACAAGTAGTAGGATTAGATGGGGAAAATAAAAAACTATTCAAGCAGTATTCTCTGGGAATGAAGCAAAGGTTAGCAATTGCTAACGCTATTATGCACCAGCCGAAAATTCTGATATTAGATGAACCAACAAATGGTTTGGATCCTATTGGTATCCTTGAAATGCGCCGTTATCTAAAGGAACTCAGTACCAATCATGGCATTTCGATTTTAATATCCAGCCACATTATTTCAGAACTTGAAAAGCTTGTAGATAGAGTTGGGATACTGCATGATGCCCACCTTATGGCTGAAAAGACTATGAAGGAATTAATAGATGGTGCAGATAAAAGGAAAATCCACCTAATTGTTTCGGATGCTCCTCAAGCTAAGGAAGTGCTTTGCAGGATAAATCTGCAAGAACAGATTAGTATTCTTTCGGATATAGAACTTGAACTTCAGGGAGAATTACCTACTTTTGACATTGCAGTCGTATCTAACTCCTTAAAAGACAACGGAATAGTTCTAAAAGAATATTCTTATAAAAACAATGAAAGTTTAGAGGATTACTTTAAGCGGATAACAGGAGGTGAGGGAATTGCTTGATTTAGTGAAGATTGAATTTCTCAAACAAAGGCATCAAAAACTGAATTTTGTCGTATATGGTGTTGTTTCCCTCTACCTAGCTCTCATCTGTTATTATGTAAATGATGCGAGAGGCTTGTTTGACTCCTTTCCCTTTGTCTATAAATTCTCTTTGTCTTATTTAAACTTTTTGATTCTCCCTTTGTATTGTGTTTCCTATACAATACAGGCATTTGGTGTAGAATATCGCTATCGCATCATGAACAACTTGAAACTCGCTTCAGCAAATCTAATGAAGACATTCTGGGCTAAGATTTTGTATATAGAAATCAACGCTCTGTGTATCATGTTATTCACCTATATTTCGGTTTCCTTATTCGCACTACTATCCCGCTTTTCTTCGACAGTCAGTTTGTCTTTATTATTAAGATTCTTCTATCTTTGTATGAGTAGTGGTATCTTAATTCCCATGGGAGTATTTCCTTTAGTTGCTTTGGTCATGATAAAAGTCAGAGGCAAGGAGATAGTTGGGAATTTGGTCGGTGTCATGTATGTTTTAGTGTCATTTTTTTTAGCAAGGACGAGTCCAAATATCAGTCCAGTAACAAGTGCTAACAGTTTAATCTGGGAAGGAAACAGAGAAGGAGTGGTGCTTCAACAGCCAACTATCTTATCGATTGTTGTACTAGGTTTATCTTTACTTTTTTTGTCTTTCTTGTCCATTAAATCTTGGTTAAGAAAGGTGGATGAATAAATGTTGATGCTAGAATTGACTAAACTAAGAAGGCGAAAGATACTGTATATGATTCCCTTTGTAGCCATCCTGCTCTTTTTGTTAGAGTTTATGATTGGTCATCAGATTTATCAAGGGCATTCGTACGGTAGTGTGAATGGCTGGTATGTAGAAAATGGTTTCTTCTTTTTGAATTACTATTTTCTCCTCCCTTTTGCGAGCATGATTTTAGTGGATTTGATAAGAATAGAACAAGTGTCTAAAACGATTTCAAATCTCAGACTGATTCCTGTCGATTTGAAACAATTACTCCAAGCGAAGTTTATGCTTGCTTTGTTGATAAATCTGCTAGTTAGCGAGATTGCATTTTTAACTATGCTTGCCCTGGAGCTAATGGATGGTGATTTTGCTTTCTCTAGTCTTGCAATGTTATCTTGGGGACTTGTTTATGGAGCAATTGCTTTTGCTTATACACTGTCTGCTGGTATTATTGTCCTCTTCTTAGGAAAATATCGGAAGGAACTTATCCTTGCCCTACCACTTGCCTTTTTATTGTCATTTGCAGGTTTGTTTGCTTTAACAACGGTTGTTGGGCGGTATTATCTGGCAAATTTACTACTAATCATCATGGAGGACTTCACGGTTTTAACAGTTTTTGTATATGCCATATGGCTAGTTACCTTGGTGGCATGTCTCCTTTATTTGTTGGCAGATAAACGCATGATGAACATTATTTTTGCTTATAAATGACAAGCTGAGTAGATGAGGATATAAATCTTTGACAAAATTTGTGAACTGTGGGATAATAAAAAGGAATTGAATACTAGTTCTATATCATAGGCTAGAAAAGCCCCCAAGCTCACGACCAAATAAGCTTGAGGTCTTTTTTGACACTATTTGTCCTTGTTTAGCCATTTATCGACTAATCGAAGAACGACACCGACCACAATTGGTCCGATGATAGTTTTGAGCACTAATTCCATCATGGGCTATCTCACCTCCTTTCGTAGGCGGTGTAGAAGTGCCGTATAATATTATTCCACATAAGTGTTAAACTCGGGAGTCACCAATCCAGTGGCTTTTTTGTTTGTGGCTTGGTTTTTTGATATAATAGAGCTATGAGTAGAATTTTAGATAATGAGATAATGGGGGACGAGGAGTTAGTAGAACGCACGCTCCGTCCTCAGTACTTACGTGAATATATCGGGCAGGACAAGGTCAAGGATCAGCTTCAAATCTTTATCGAGGCTGCCAAAATGCGGGATGAGGCGCTGGATCATGTGCTTTTGTTTGGTCCTCCAGGCCTCGGGAAAACGACCATGGCTTTTGTTATTGCCAACGAACTAGGTGTCAATCTCAAGCAGACTTCGGGTCCAGTCATTGAAAAAGCAGGTGATTTGGTAGCGATTCTGAATGACTTAGAACCTGGGGACGTCCTCTTTATAGACGAGATTCATCGTTTGCCAATGTCAGTGGAAGAGGTGCTTTATAGTGCCATGGAGGACTTTTACATTGATATCATGATTGGTGCTGGTGAAGGCAGTCGCAGTGTTCATTTGGAGTTGCCACCTTTTACCTTGATTGGTGCGACGACTCGGGCTGGTATGCTGTCAAATCCGCTACGGGCACGTTTTGGAATTACAGGTCATATGGAGTATTATGCCCATGCTGACTTGACAGAAATTGTCGAGCGGACGGCAGATATTTTTGAGATGGAAATCACTCATGAGGCAGCGTCTGAGTTGGCCCTACGTAGCCGTGGGACCCCTCGTATTGCTAATCGTCTCCTCAAGCGCGTGCGAGATTTTGCCCAGATAATGGGGAATGGGGTGATCGATGATGTTATTACCGATAAGGCTTTGGCCATGCTGGATGTTGACCATGAAGGTTTGGACTATGTAGACCAGAAAATCCTTCGGACCATGATTGAGATGTACGGTGGTGGTCCTGTCGGATTAGGAACTCTTTCTGTTAATATTGCTGAGGAGCGTGAGACGGTTGAGGATATGTACGAACCTTACCTAATCCAGAAAGGTTTTATCATGCGAACACGGTCTGGACGGGTGGCAACGGCTAAGGCTTATGAGCATTTGGGTTATGAATATAGTGAAAAATAAGCAAGAAATTCTAGAAGCTTTCAGAGAAAATCCGGATATGATGGCTATTCTGACGATTATACGAGACCTTGGTCTGAAAGACTCGTGGTTGGCAGCAGGTTCTGTCAGAAATTTTATCTGGAATCTTTTGTCAGAGAAACCCCCTTTTGACTGTGAAACGGATGTGGATGTGATTTTCTTTGATTCAGATCTTTCTTACGAGGAAACCTTGTCCCTAGAGAAAAAGTTGAGAGCGGATTTTCCTCAGTACCAGTGGGAATTGAAAAATCAGGTCTATATGCACCAGCACAGTCCTCATACTGCGCCCTATACCAGCTCTCGTGATGCTATGAGTAAGTATCCAGAACGGTGTACGGCAGTTGGGCTTCGCTTGAATGAAGACTCCGCTTTGGAACTTTTTACTCCTTATGGACTTGAGGATATTTTGAATTTTCAAGTTTGCCCAACTCCTCATTTTTTAGAAAATGAAGACCGAATGGAGCTCTATCAAACACGTTTATCCAAGAAAAATTGGCAGGAGAAATGGAAAAATTTGATTTTTAAAAATACTTAAGGAAACTTTAAGCTAGGAAGTGTATACTAAGTACATAAGTTAAGAAGACCTTAACTTAAACTCCTAAAACTTTTTCATAATAATCTCCCTATAAAAAATAAAGTCGCCCAATCAGGCGGCTTATTTTTTTGGAAATGGGCTTTGTGCCTGAGAATAATACTCAATGAAAATCAAAGAGCAAACTAGGAAGATAACCGCAGGTTGCTCAAAACACTGTTTTGAGGTTGCAGATAGAGCTGACGTGGTTTGAAGAGATTTTCGAAGAGTATAAATAGCTTAGTGATAGAAGAAAATAGGGAAATATGGTATAATGAAACGATAGATTTTTGAATAGGAATAAGATCATGTTTGGATTTTTTAAGAAAGATAAGGCTGTGGAAGTAGAAGTTCCGACACAGGTTCCTGCTCATATCGGCATCATCATGGATGGCAATGGCCGTTGGGCTAAAAAACGTATGCAACCGCGAGTCTTCGGACACAAGGCGGGCATGGAAGCATTGCAAACTGTGACCAAGGCAGCCAACAAACTGGGAGTTAAGGTTATTACAGTTTATGCTTTTTCTACGGAAAATTGGACCCGCCCCGATCAGGAAGTCAAGTTTATCATGAACTTACCAGTAGAGTTTTATGACAATTATGTCCCGGAATTGCATGCGAATAATGTTAAGATTCAAATGATTGGGGAGACAGATCGCCTGCCTAAGCAAACCTTTGAAGCTTTAACCAAGGCTGAGGAATTGACTAAGAACAACACAGGATTGATTCTTAATTTTGCCCTCAACTATGGTGGACGTGCTGAGATTACACAGGCGCTTAAGTTGATTTCCCAGGATGTTTTAGATGACAAAATCAACCCAGGTGACATCACAGAGGAATTGATTGGCAACTATCTCTTCACCCAGCATTTGCCTAAGGATGTACGAGATCCGGACTTGATTATCCGTACTAGTGGAGAATTACGTTTGAGTAATTTCCTTCCATGGCAGGGGGCCTATAGTGAACTCTATTTTACAGATACCTTGTGGCCTGACTTTGACGAAGTAGCCTTGCAGGAAGCCATTCTTGCCTACAATCGTCGTCATCGCCGATTTGGAGGAGTTTAGGAGGAGATATGACAAAGGATTTACAAAAAAGAACCTTGTTTGCAGGGATTGCCCTGGCTATTTTCCTACCGATTTTGATGATTGGGGGACTCTTGCTTCAGATAGCAATTGGAATTATAGCCATGCTAGCCATGCATGAACTTTTGAAGATGAGAGGTTTAGAGACCATGACTATGGAGGGGCTCTTGACCCTCTTTGCAACCTTTGCCCTGACCATTCCCTTGGAGAATTACCTGACTTTTTTGCCAGTTGATGGGAATGTGGTTGCCTATAGTGTGTTGATTTCAATTATGTTAGGAACGACTGTTTTTAGCAAGTCTTATACGATTGAGGATGCTGTTTTCCCTCTTGCTATGAGTTTCTATGTGGGCTTTGGATTTAATGCCTTACTAGATGCTCGTGTTGCAGGTTTGGACAAGGCTCTCTTAGCTTTGTGTATCGTCTGGGCGACCGACAGTGGTGCCTATCTTGCTGGGATGAACTATGGGAAACGAAAATTAGCACCAAGGGTATCGCCTAATAAAACACTTGAGGGTGCCTTTGGCGGTGTTTTAGGAGCAATTTTAGTAACCATTATCTTTATGATAGTTGACAGTACAGTTGCTCTTCCGTATGGAATTTACAAGATGTCAGTCTTTGCTATTTTCTTTAGCATAGCTGGACAATTTGGTGATTTACTAGAAAGTTCGATTAAGCGTCACTTTGGTGTTAAGGATTCTGGGAAATTTATCCCTGGACATGGTGGTGTTTTGGATCGTTTCGATAGTATGTTGCTTGTATTTCCAATCATGCACTTATTTGGACTCTTTTAATCAAAAGACGGAGGAAATACTATGCTCGGAATTTTAACCTTTATTCTGGTTTTCGGGATTATTGTGGTGGTGCACGAGTTCGGACACTTCTACTTTGCCAAGAAATCAGGAATTCTAGTGCGTGAATTTGCAATTGGTATGGGACCCAAAATCTTTTCTCATATTGGTAAGGATGGAACGGCCTATACCATTCGAATCTTGCCTTTGGGTGGCTATGTTCGTATGGCCGGTTGGGGTGATGATACGACTGAAATCAAGACAGGGACTCCTGTCAGTTTGACGCTTACTGATGACGGTAAGGTTAAACGCATCAATCTCTCAGGTAAAAAGTTGGATCAAACGGCCCTCCCTATGCAGGTGACCCAGTTTGACTTTGAAGACAAGCTCTTTATCAAGGGCTTGGTTCTGGAAGAAGAAAAAACATTTGCAGTGAATCACGATGCAACGGTTGTGGAAGCAGATGGAACTGAGGTTCGGATTGCTCCCTTGGATGTACAATATCAAAATGCAACTATCTGGGGCAAACTGATTACCAACTTTGCAGGTCCTATGAACAACTTTATCTTAGGTGTCGTTGTTTTTTGGATTTTAATCTTTATGCAGGGTGGTGTCAGAGATGTCGATACCAACCAGTTCCATATTATGCCCCAAGGGGCCTTGGCTAAGGTGGGAGTACCAGAGACAGCTCAGATTACCAAGATTGGTTCACATGAGATTAGCAACTGGGAAAGTTTGATCCAGGCTGTGGAAGCAGAAACCAAAGATAAGACGGCCCCGACCTTGGATGTGACTATTTCTGAAAAGGGGAGTGACAAACAAGTCACTGTTACTCCTGAAGAAAGTCAAGGTCGTTACCTTCTAGGCGTTCAACCGGGAATTAAGTCAGATTTTCTATCTATGTTTGTGGGTGGTTTTACAACTGCTGCTGACTCGGCTCTCCGAATTCTCTCAGCTCTGAAAAATCTGATTTTCCAACCGGATTTGAACAAGCTGGGTGGACCTGTTGCCATCTTTAAGGCAAGTAGTGATGCTGCTAAAAATGGAATTGAGAATGTCTTGGACTTTTTGGCAATGATTTCCATCAATATCGGGATTTTTAATCTTATTCCGATTCCAGCTCTGGATGGTGGTAAGATTGTGCTCAATATCCTAGAAGCTATCCGCCGCAAACCATTGAAACAAGAAATTGAAACCTATGTCACCTTGGCCGGAGTGGTCATCATGGTTGTCTTGATGATTGCTGTGACCTGGAATGACATCATGCGACTCTTTTTTAGATAATCGAGGAATATTATGAAACAAAGTAAAATGCCTATCCCAACGCTTCGCGAAATGCCAAGCGATGCTCAAGTTATCAGCCATGCTCTTATGTTGCGAGCTGGTTATGTTCGTCAAGTCTCAGCAGGTGTTTATTCATACCTACCACTTGCCAACCGTGTGATTGAAAAAGCTAAAAATATCATGCGTCAAGAATTCGACAAGATTGGTGCCGTTGAGATGTTAGCTCCAGCCCTTCTCAGTGCAGAATTGTGGCGCGAATCAGGTCGTTACGAAACTTATGGTGAAGACCTTTACAAACTAAAAAACCGTGAAAAATCAGACTTTATCCTAGGTCCAACTCACGAAGAAACCTTTACAGCTATTGTCCGTGATTCTGTTAAGTCTTACAAGCAATTGCCACTTAACCTTTACCAAATCCAACCTAAGTATCGTGATGAAAAACGTCCACGTAATGGACTTCTCCGTACACGTGAGTTCATCATGAAAGATGCCTACAGCTTCCACGCTAACTATGATAGCTTGGATAGTGTTTATGATGAGTACAAGGCTGCTTATGAGCGTATTTTCACTCGTAGTGGTTTAGACTTCAAGGCTATCATTGGTGACGGTGGAGCCATGGGTGGTAAGGACAGCCAAGAATTTATGGCCATTACACCTGCTCGTACAGACCTTGACCGCTGGGTTGTTTTGGACAAGTCAGTTGCCTCATTTGATGAGATTCCTGCAGAGGTGCAAGAAGAAATCAAGGCAGAATTGCTTAAATGGATGGTCTCTGGTGAAGATACCATCGCCTACTCAAGTGAATCTAGCTATGCGGCCAACTTGGAAATGGCAACAAACGAGTACAAACCAAGCAACCGTGTTGTCGCTGAAGAGGAAGTGACTCGTGTTGCAACGCCAGATGTTAAATCAATCGATGAAGTGGCAGCCTTCCTAAACGTTCCAGAAGAACAAACGATCAAAATCCTCTTCTACATGGCAGATGGGGAGCTTGTTGCGGCCCTTCTAGTTGGAAATGACCAACTCAATGAAGTTAAGTTGAAGAACCACTTGGGAGCAGATTTTTTTGACGTTGCGAGCGAAGAAGAAGTGGCGAATCTTGTTCAAGCAGGGTTCGGTTCACTTGGACCAGTTGGTTTGCCAGAGAATGTTAAAATCATTGCAGACCGTAAGGTGCAAGATGTTCACAATGCAGTTGTCGGTGCTAACGAAGATGGCTACCACTTGACTGGTGTGAACCCAGGTCGTGATTTTACTGCAGAATATGTGGATATACGTGAAGTTCGTGAGGGTGAAATTTCCCCAGACGGGCAAGGAGTCCTTAACTTTGCGCGTGGTATCGAAATTGGTCACATCTTCAAACTCGGCACTCGCTATTCAGCAAGCATGGGAGCAGATGTTTTGGATGAAAATGGCCGTGCTGTGCCAATTATCATGGGATGTTACGGTATCGGTGTCAGCCGTCTCCTTTCAGCAGTGATGGAGCAACACGCTAGCCTCTTTGTTAACAAAACGCCAAAAGGTGAATACCGTTACGCTTGGGGAATCAACTTCCCTAAAGAATTGGCACCATTTGATGTGCACTTGATTACTGTCAATGTCAAGGACGAAGAAGCGCAAGACTTGACAGAAAAACTTGAATCAAGCTTGATGGGAGCTGGTTACGAAGTCTTGACAGATGACCGTAACGAACGTGTCGGAGTCAAATTCAGCGACAGCGACTTGATTGGGTTGCCAATCCGCATCACTGTTGGGAAGAAAGCAGCTGATGGTATCGTAGAAGTCAAGATTAAAGCGACTGGTGACACTATCGAAGTTCATGCAGATAATGTGCTCGAAACGCTTGAAATCCTAAGCAAGAAATAAAAACTATAATCAGAAGAAAAACAAGGAAAAAATGTAACTAGTTTTTACCTTGTTTTTTCTGTATAATGGGAAAAATGAGTAGATAAAGAGGTAAATGTATGCTAAGATTTCCAAAGGATTTTGTCTGGGGTTCCTCCACTTCTGGGCCGCAGACAGAAGGGCGTGTAGCTGGTGACGGCAAGGGAGATAATCTCTGGGATTATTGGTACCAAGTGGAGCCAAATCGTTACTATAATGGGATTGGTCCAGATAAAACATCAACCTTTTATGAAAACTGGGAAAAGGATATTGAGCTACTGTTAGAAACTGGTCACACGGCCTTTCGGACTTCTATTCAGTGGTCACGGATTTTTCCACAAGGGCGTGGGGAAGTCAATCCTCAAGGTGTAGACTTTTACCGTAAGGTTTTTGAGGCTATTAAGGCCAAAGGGATTCGTCTTTTAGTGAATCTTTATCATTTTGATTTGCCTTTTGCTCTTCAAGAAGCTGGTGATGGTTGGGAAAATAAGGCGACAGTTTCAGCTTATGAAGATTATGCTCGTTTTTGTTTTGAGACTTATGGAGATTTAGTGGATCAATGGATTACCTTTAACGAGCCCATCGTTCCTGTAGAGTTTGGCTATTTTTACGATGCCCATTATCCACATAAGTTGGATGCAGAAGCAGCCGTTAAAGTAGCCTATCATACACAATTGGCTAGCAGTCGGGCGGTTAAGGCCTGTCATGAACTTTTGCCAGATTCCAAGATTGGGATTGTTTTAAACTTGACACCGGCTTATCCACGTAGCCAGCATCCTGCTGATGTCAAGGCTGCTCGTATTGCAGACCTTTTCCAGGCTCAATCTTTTTTAGACCCATCTGTTTTGGGGACTTACCCACAGGAGTTGGTAGAAATCTTGCATGAACACGGTCTCTTACCTGATACTACGGAGGAGGAGTTGGAACTCATTCGTGATAATACGGTGGACTTCCTTGGTGTCAACTACTATCAACCTTTGCGTGTTATGGCGCCTCGATTTGCTAAGCATCCAGAGAGTCCACTCTTACCAGAACATTTTTACGAGCCTTATGTGATGCCTGGACGTAAAATCAATCCTCATCGTGGCTGGGAGATTTATGAGCAAGGGATTTATGACATCGCCCAAAATATCAAGGAAAATTATGGTAATATCGAGTGGATGTTGACTGAGAATGGTATGGGTGTTGAAGGGGAAGAACAATTCCGTGAGAATGGAATGATTCAAGATGATTACCGTATTGACTTTGTAAAAGGTCATCTGCGTGAACTGCACCGTGCCATTGAAGATGGAGCCAACTGTAAAGGATACTTAATCTGGACCTTTATTGATTGCTGGTCATGGCTCAACAGCTATAAAAATCGCTATGGTTTGGTCGAATTAGACTTGGAAACGCAAGAACGTCGTCTGAAAAAATCAGGGAACTGGTTCAAGGAATTAAGCGATAATAATGGATTTTAAAAAAGGACTCTGACTGATTATCCTAATTGGTCAGAGTTTTTTTGTTTACAAGAAGTTAATATGAACTATACCAATTTTTACTCTTGACAAGTGAAAGAAACAAGTATATACTGTTCTTGCTGGTTCTATAAAAGAGGAATTAGACTATACCAATTTTAAGGAGAAAGCACAGCTGGTCTGTGTCGTATATACTATGTGTGGAATTGTTGGTGTTGTTGGGAACACAAATGCAACTGATATTTTGATTCAAGGGCTTGAAAAGCTCGAATACCGTGGCTATGATTCTGCGGGAATTTTTGTCCTAGGTGGTGCTGAAAACCATCTAGTCAAGGCTGTAGGTCGTATTGCAGAATTGTCTGCCAAGACAGCTGGTGTTGAGGGAACAGCTGGTATCGGACATACTCGTTGGGCAACTCACGGGAAACCAACTGAGGATAATGCTCACCCACACCGCTCTGAGACAGAACGTTTTGTCTTGGTTCACAATGGGGTGATTGAGAACTATCTTGAAATCAAGGAAGAATACCTTGCAGGACACCACTTCAAGGGGCAAACAGATACGGAAATCGCCGTTCACTTGATTGGAAAATTTGCAGAAGAAGGTCTCTCAGTTCTTGAAGCCTTCAAAAAAGCTCTTCACATCATCCGTGGTTCTTATGCCTTTGCCTTGGTTGACTCACAAAATCCTGAAGTTATCTACGTAGCTAAGAATAAATCACCACTTTTGATTGGTCTTGGGGAAGGCTACAATATGGTCTGCTCAGATGCTATGGCTATGATTCGTGAGACCAACCAATACATGGAAATTCATGACCAAGAGTTGGTAATCGTCAAGGCTGACAGTGTAGAAGTTCAAGACTATGATGGTAATAGTCGTGAGCGTGCTAGCTACACTGCTGAGCTTGATTTGTCAGATATCGGTAAGGGAACTTATCCTTACTACATGCTCAAGGAAATTGATGAGCAACCAACGGTTATGCGTAAACTCATCCAAGCCTACACAGATGAGGCTGGTCAAGTAGTCGTAGATCCAGCTATCATCAAGGCTGTTCAAGAGGCGGATCGCATCTACATCCTTGCGGCTGGAACATCTTACCATGCAGGATTTGCTTCTAAGAAGATGTTGGAAGAATTGACAGATACACCAGTCGAACTTGGAATCTCATCTGAGTGGGGTTACGGTATGCCACTTCTCAGCAAGAAACCACTTTTCATCTTTATCAGTCAGTCTGGCGAAACGGCTGATAGCCGTCAGGTTTTGGTCAAGGCTAATGAAATGGGAATCCCAAGCTTGACAGTGACAAACGTGCCAGGTTCAACCCTTTCACGTGAAGCCAACCATACCATGTTGCTTCATGCAGGTCCTGAAATTGCCGTGGCATCAACTAAGGCTTATACAGCACAAATCGCAGCCCTTGCCTTCCTAGCAAAAGCAGTCGGTGAAGCAAACGGCAATGCCAAAGCGCAAGCATTTGACCTTGTTCATGAGTTGTCAATCGTAGCTCAGTCTATCGAATCAACTCTTTCAGAGAAAGAAACCATCGAAGCCAAGGTTCGTGAGCTTCTTGAAACAACTCGTAACGCCTTTTATATCGGACGTGGCCAAGATTACTACGTAGCTATGGAAGCAAGCCTCAAACTTAAAGAGATTTCTTACATCCAGTGTGAAGGTTTTGCGGCAGGAGAACTCAAGCACGGAACCATTGCCTTGATTGAAGAAGGAACACCTGTCTTGGCCCTCTTGTCTGACCCAGTCCTTGCTAACCACACTCGTGGAAATATCCAAGAGGTCACAGCCCGTGGTGCCAAGGTGCTTACAATCGCAGAAGAAAATGTTGCCAAAGATACAGACGATATCGTTCTTACAACCGTACACCCTTACCTCTCACCAATCTCAATGGTCGTACCAACGCAATTGGTCGCTTACTTTGCAACACTACACCGTGGTCTGGATGTGGATAAACCACGTAACCTTGCTAAATCAGTAACGGTAGAATAAGCTAAAAAAGTCTAGTTATCTAGGCTTTTTCTTGTGAGCAAATGGGTTGCTTGTAGTCAAGATTCGTGTTAGAATAATTTTTCAAATTGAAGGACAGAGGTAGACAAGGAGAATCACTGTGGTAGAATTGGGAATTTCAACATTTGGAGAAACAACGGAGCTTGAAGGGACTGGACAGACTTACAGTCATGCCGAACGTATTCGCCAGTTGGTGGCGGAGATTGAGCTGGCTGATAAGGTTGGTTTGGATGTGTATGGGATTGGTGAGCATCATCGAGCAGATTTTGCGGTATCAGCTCCAGAGATTGTACTAGCAGCTGGGGCAGTCAATACCAAGAAAATCCGTTTGACCAGCGCAGTTAGTATTCTCTCGAGCATGGATCCGATTCGCTTGTTCCAACAGTATGCTACTATCGATGCTTTGTCAAATGGACGTGCGGAGATTATGGCTGGAAGGGGTTCTTTCACGGAATCTTTTCCCTTGTTTGGATATGATTTGAAAGACTACGAAGCCCTTTTTGATGAGAAATTAGACTTGCTCCAGTTAGTCAATGAAAAGACCAAGTTAGACTGGCAAGGTCGCTTGACCCAAACAATCTCTGGTCAAGAAGTCTATCCTCGTCCAGTTCAGGACAAATTACCCTTGTGGATAGCGACAGGTGGTCATGTCGAATCAACAGTGAAGATTGCTCAGGCAGGCCTACCGATTGTCTATGCTATTATTGGTGGCAATCCGCGTTATTTTAAAAAGTTGATTCAGGCTTATCGTGAGATTGGGAGCGAAGCGGGTCATGCCAGTCATGAACTAAAGGTTGGAGCCCATTCTTGGGGGTGGATTGCTGAGGAGGGCGAGCAAGTGGTAAAAGATTATTTCCATCCGACTAAGCAAGTGGTGGATGCTATTTCCAAAGACCGTCCGCACTGGCAGGAATTGCGTTATGAGCAATATTTGGAGCAAGTTGGGCCAAATGGTGCTATGTTTGTGGGCAATCCAGATCAGGTGGCCGAAAAATTGATTCGCATGATTGAAGACTTAGGTTTGGATCGTTTTATGTTGCACCTATCGCTTGGTTCTATGCCACATGAACAAGTCCTGAGAGCTATTGAACTCTTCGGAACGCAAGTGGCACCGAAAATCCGAGCTTACTTTGCCATGAAAGAGGTTTAATAAAAAATCCTAATCGAGCTTATTAGGACTACAAATATTGTGCAAAAATCAATCCCCCGAGCGTTAAGGCTTGGGGGATTGTTCTATAGGAGGGCTAGTTTAGTTCTCTTTTTTGTTTTTTAGCAAGAACCCGAGACCTAGAAGGGCAAGGAGACTAATTCCTGCAAACAGGAGTTTGTGATCATTTTTGGTTCCTGTATTTGGTAGTTTAGCTTGTGAATCAGCTGTAGCTTGGTTAGGTTTATTTTCTGCATCAGCTACTTTTGTATCTGGTTTTGCAGAATCAGGTTTAGTTTGTGGAGCTGGAGTTTGCTGTTCCGGTTTGACTACTCGGTTTGACATATTGTCTTGGCTGTTATTTTGCCCTTGTTCTTGTTTTAAGCTAGAAAGGTCAAATTCTGGTTTTTCTTCCACAGCTGGGGCAACGATGGCACCGCCTTGAGAGATTCTAAGAACAGTAGCTGTAAGGGCGTTTAATTTCAAGCCTTTTTCAGTCCATTCGAGTCCTTTCGGGTTGGCAATTCCGACTGGCCCTGCTTGGTTTTCATCTGCTAAAACTTCAGCATTTCTTAGATGTGCAAAGGCAGTTCCCAAATTAAATTCACGAGCTTTTTCGTCCGCATTGACAAAGACTGCGTAGATATCTCCGTTTGGAGCAGTGATTTGGTAGCCAATCACTACATCCTCTTTTGCCACGCCATTTTGTCCTGGAACAGTGATGAGGTGGACACGGTCCTTGATATCTTTAAGACTCTTGAGTCGGAAGGCATCTGTAGATTGACGAAGGGCAATCAACCCTTTCATATAGTCACGACTCTTGACATTTTCAGGATATGCTTTTCCATCTGTAGCCTTAGTCCAGTCAAACTTGTTAATAGCATCACTCGAATCGTAAGAGTCATGGATGAAGTAAGGATAGTCAAACGGATTGCCGTCCTTATCACGCAATAAGTGAGATTTGTTTGGAACTTTGTCCTCTGCTACTGGAGTCTTGTAGGCTGGATCACGGAATTGTTTGGTGCGACCATATTCCTGACCAGAGTGGATAAATGGAGTTCCTTGAGCTGTCAAGACCATGAGGTTTCCAAGTCGCAAACGACGATGAATCTCAGCATAGTTCTCGACCTTGCTTGGATCTTTTTTAATAGACTGAGCGATGATGTCAAAGAGAGTCAAGTTATCATGGGCTGCGATGTATTGGATGACATCTCCAGGGCTGTCTGCTTCAAAGTTGGTTGGTTGAGCAATCAGATTTTTGAAGATAGTATTGATATCACGTTTGCCACCTGTGATAAAAGCAGGTTGACCTTCATTTGGATAACCAGATTTGAGGTTGTTACGGATGTCATCTGAGAAGACAGCGACAGTATCGGTATGTTTCATCCAATCTTGGTCAGCAGCTTTAGTAGGCATATTTTCATCACCGGCATAGGTTCTCCAACCTTCGCCTAACATGATTAGATTTGGATTGAGGGCGCGTGCAGCCTTGTAAGCTTCTTCGATAGAAGCGGCGTCATGGTCTCCCATCATATCGAAGCGGAATCCATCCACTTTGTAGGTATCAACTAGGTATTTGATAGAGTCAACTAGGAGCCGTTTGGTCATATGGTGGGTTGTTCCCAAACGTCCACCACCAAAGCTAGTTCGAGGTGTTCCATCGGCATCCATAAAGTGGTAGTAGTTTGGTTCCAAATCTTCAAAGATATCGACTTTGGCTGTGTGGTTATAAACGACATCTAGGATAGCTCCCATGCCACGTTTGTGGATTTCGTTGATGAGGTTTTTAAATTCTGCGATTCGTTTTTCTGGATTCTTAGGATCGCTTGAGTACATACCAGTCAAGGAGAAGTAGTTTTGAGGGTCATATCCCCAGTTGTAGTTGCTGTTGCTTGAAGCATAGTCAGACAAGCGTTCATGGTTTTTCAACTCATTGACAAAGTAGTAAGACAAGACTGGAAGGAGCTGGATGTGGGTTACACCCAAGTCTTTTAGATAGTCTAGTTTTTCGATAAAGGCTTCAAAAGTACCAAATGGTTTGGTCAAGTCTTTTGCAATGGCCGGATCTGAAGTGAAGTCACGCACATGAGCTTCGTAGATAACGGCATCTTCACGAGTCTTGAAGTTGTGAATCTTACCATAAGTCAAGTCTTGAGGTCCTAGTTTAGCTGGATCTACAAAGGCGGCTTTAGCCACTTTATGGGCATCGTCAATCTTGGCATCGTCACTATTCCAAGCAGCGAGGGACTTAGCGTAAGGATCGAGTGCAAGAACAGTTTTCCCTTGACGCTCGATTTGGTATTGATAATAGTAGCCAGTGAAATCAGTGATTCCGAGTTTGTTTGTGCTATCTAGAGTTTGTTTCCAAGTTCCTCTTTCCCCTTTTTCAAGAGCGACAGTTCCAACTACTTTGTCAGGGTCATTCTTGTCGTAGACAACGACAGAAACCTTATCAGCACTTGGTGACCAAAGGGTCAAATCAACTTGTTTTCCTTCTTCTTTTAGGTCAGCTCCCAGTTTGCCATCATAACTGTAAGTCTCATCTTTCAGGCGCCAGCTTGTTTTGGTAGTGAATTGGTCGGAATTGTAGCTAACAGTATATGGATGTTTTGTGTCAGAGAAATCTCCGCTGTAGGTCACTTTCTTACCAGCTTCATCGATTGCAACATCGGTGATAGTTACTTTGTTTCCTAGGTGATTAGTGATGTTGGAGTGCTTGAGGATATCTTCTTTTTTGGCACCGACTAGTGTTGAAAAACTACTTTCAATGCTAGAAGTTCCTACATGTTGGGCACCTGTCATACGGATATCATGGACATAGTATGGATTTGTGTAAATCGATTCATCATCGTCTTTTAGGAAAATTTGGCTATGATTTTTCAAATCTGTAAACTTATAATCTTCTTTACGGATTTTCACGTCGTCTCCTTTTTTGCTCTCATCTAGTAATAAAAAGCCGAATTCTTTGGCGGCATCCTTAAGAGGAATGTCGATATAGCGGCCATATTTGCCTGTAGCTGTAAAGTCTGTTCCGTCAGGCCATTGAGCGCTACTTGGATTTTTCACATCTCCCCAGTACCAGAGAGATTTCTTGTCATAGTTGCCATCTGTACGGTAGTAGTTGACGCGAATAGTTCCTGCAGGTTGTGGCTCGTAAGAGAAAACCTTGTGATCTTGGTCTAACCAAGCCTCATTCATCTTTGGTGCCAGTTTTTCTACCGATTTATCGCCGGTTAGATTTTTTCCAGCTGTATTATTGATGAGGAAGCTAATTTTTTTGGCTTGTTCTCCCTTTAATTTGACATCTAGGTAGTAGCCGTAGTCATCTTTTTTGGCATCCTTAAAGGACAGGGCTCCGTTTGGCCAATTTTCAGAAGGTTTTTCAACATCATCCCAAGTCCATAGTCCTTGACTATCCTTGTTTTCTTCAGGAAGTTTTTTGACATGGATACGGAAGTAGTTGTCTTCGATTGGCTCTTCTGCCTTAGTTTCAGTTGTTACTGGATTCGTAGAAGTAGTTGGTTCACTTGAACGATCTTGCCCGGTTTGTGGTGCTGAATCGGCTGGGCCTGCAACAGGAGTAGTTGGCTCTGTTGCAGGTTTTTCTTCTTTTTTCTCTAGGGAAGCGTTTGCATTGTTAGGTGAAGAAAAATCGCTTTCTTTCTTACCAGTGCTCGTTGCTGTATCAGTAAGAGGTTGGGCAAGGGCAGTAGTAGTTTCACTATTACTTGCGTTAGTGGTTGGTGTATTTTCGTTGGCTGAGATAGTTGGTGTAGCCATGGCAAGTAGGACAAGGCTTGCTCCAATAAGGACAGAACCAGTTCCATTTTTGAGGGAACGGATGCTGTAGACCATTTTTTTCTCAGTTTGAGCTGGTGTTTTTCTCATGATGATTCTCCAATCAATAAATTTCTATATCAGTATAGCATGTAGTAAAACAATATGCAAGCGTTTTCTCAAAATTAAAACAAAAGAAAATCGCAACAGGTTTTGCTACGATTTAGCTAGTATTTCTTATAGGAAAAGATTTTGTCAAAAAATCGTTAATCCCCTTGAAAAATCTAGCTAAATAGGGTATAATATGAGTAATCATTTGTCGTAGGTTTTGTCTGAAATATTGTCCAGACAAGGCTCACAGCAGTTAAATCTTCTGAAAAAGTCAGATTTAGCTGCTCTTTTTGTGCTTTTTTTCAGGAATTTGAGTACTTGTAACAAAGACTTAAAGATTCTGAAAATTTATCAAAGGGACACGGTGATAGGGGTTTTACAACCATATGACGATTAGAAAGCCTGATTGACAAGGCTTGGAACTTATTTACAAAGGAGAATCATCTTGGCAGGACATGACGTTCAATACGGGAAACATCGTACCCGTCGTAGTTTTTCAAGAATCAAAGAAGTTCTTGACTTACCAAATTTGATTGAAATTCAAACTGACTCATTCAAAGATTTCCTAGACCATGGTCTTAAGGAAGTGTTTGAAGATGTATTGCCAATTTCAAACTTCACAGACACAATGGAGTTGGAATTTGTTGGATATGAAATCAAGGAACCAAAATACACGCTAGAAGAGGCTCGTATCCACGATGCTAGCTATTCAGCACCAATTTTTGTAACCTTCCGCTTGATCAATAAAGAAACAGGCGAAATCAAGACTCAAGAAGTATTCTTTGGAGACTTCCCAATCATGACAGAGATGGGTACTTTTATCATCAATGGTGGTGAACGTATCATCGTATCTCAGTTGGTCCGCTCACCAGGTGTTTACTTTAACGATAAAGTTGATAAAAACGGTAAAGTGGGCTACGGTTCAACGGTTATCCCTAACCGTGGAGCTTGGTTGGAACTTGAAAGTGACTCAAAAGATATCGCCTACACTCGTATCGACCGTACTCGTAAGATTCCATTTACAACCTTGGTTCGTGCCCTTGGTTTCTCAGGTGATGATGAAATCTTTGATATCTTTGGTGACAGCGAATTGGTTCGCAACACTGTTGAAAAAGATATCCACAAGAACCCAATGGATTCTCGTACAGACGAAGCCTTGAAAGAAATTTACGAACGCCTTCGTCCAGGTGAGCCTAAGACTGCTGAAAGCTCACGTAGCTTGCTTGTGGCTCGTTTCTTTGATCCACGTCGCTATGACTTGGCAGCAGTTGGTCGTTACAAGATTAACAAAAAACTCAATGTCAAAACACGCTTGCTCAACCAAACAATTGCGGAACCATTGGTAGACCCTGAAACAGGCGAAATCTTGGTAGAAGCTGGTACAATCATGACTCGTAGTGTGATTGAAAGCATTGAAAACCATTTGGATGGTGATTTGAACAAGATTGTTTACATTCCAAATGATGCTGCGGTTGTGACTGAGCCAGTTGTTCTTCAAAAATTCAAGGTTGTTGCTCCAACTGATCCAGACCGTGTTGTAACTATTATTGGTAATGCTAATCCAGATGACAAGGTTCGTATCGTCACTCCTGCAGATATCCTTGCTGAGATGAGCTACTTCCTCAACTTGGCTGAAGGGCTTGGCCGTGTAGATGATATCGACCACCTTGGGAACCGTCGTATCCGTGCAGTTGGTGAATTGCTTGCCAACCAAGTACGTCTTGGACTTTCTCGTATGGAACGTAATGTCCGTGAACGTATGTCTGTCCAGGACAACGAAGTCTTGACACCACAACAAATTATCAATATCCGTCCTGTAACAGCTGCGGTTAAAGAATTCTTTGGTTCATCACAGTTGTCACAGTTCATGGACCAACACAACCCACTTTCTGAGTTGTCTCACAAACGCCGTTTGTCAGCCTTAGGACCCGGTGGTTTGACACGTGACCGTGCTGGATATGAAGTACGTGACGTGCACTACACTCACTACGGTCGTATGTGTCCAATCGAGACACCTGAAGGACCTAACATCGGTTTGATCAATAACTTGTCATCTTACGGACACTTGAACAAGTATGGTTTTGTTCAAACACCATACCGTAAGGTTGACCGTGAAACAGGTGTTGTCACAAACGAAATCGTTTGGTTGACAGCCGATGAAGAAGATGAATTTACTGTAGCACAGGCTAACTCTCGTCTGAATGAAGATGGAACATTTGCTGAGAAAGTTGTCATGGGACGTCACCAAGGGGTCAACCAAGAGTATCCAGCGAATGTTGTTGACTACATGGACGTATCACCAAAACAGGTAGTTGCCGTTGCGACAGCATGTATTCCTTTCTTGGAAAACGATGACTCCAACCGTGCCCTCATGGGAGCCAACATGCAACGTCAGGCTGTGCCATTGATCAATCCTCAGGCACCTTACGTTGGTACTGGTATGGAGTACCAAGCAGCCCACGATTCAGGAGCTGCTGTGATTGCTCAGTATGATGGTAAAGTTACTTATGCAGATGCTGACAAGGTAGAAGTTCGTCGTGAAGATGGTTCATTAGACGTTTACCATATTCAAAAATTCCGTCGTTCAAACTCAGGTACTGCCTACAACCAACGTACGCTTGTTAAAGTTGGTGATGTCGTTGAAAAAGGCGATTTCATCGCTGACGGGCCTTCTATGGAAAATGGAGAAATGGCGCTTGGACAAAACCCAATCGTTGCCTACATGACTTGGGAAGGTTACAACTTCGAGGATGCCGTTATCATGAGCGAACGCTTGGTTAAAGACGATGTCTATACATCTGTCCACCTTGAAGAATACGAATCAGAAACACGCGATACAAAGCTTGGGCCTGAAGAAATCACTCGCGAAATTCCAAACGTTGGGGAAGATGCCCTTAAAGACCTTGACGAAATGGGTATTATCCGTATCGGTGCTGAGGTTAAAGAAGGTGATATCCTTGTAGGTAAAGTAACACCTAAGGGTGAGAAAGACCTTTCAGCTGAAGAACGTCTCTTGCACGCTATCTTTGGAGACAAGTCTCGTGAAGTTCGTGATACTTCTCTTCGTGTACCACACGGTGCCGATGGTGTTGTTCGTGATGTTAAGATCTTTACACGTGCAAATGGAGATGAGTTGCAATCAGGTGTTAACATGCTGGTTCGTGTCTACATCGCTCAAAAACGTAAGATCAAGGTCGGAGATAAGATGGCCGGACGTCACGGAAACAAAGGGGTTGTCTCTCGTATCGTTCCTGTAGAAGATATGCCTTACCTTCCAGACGGAACTCCAGTCGACATCATGTTGAACCCACTTGGGGTGCCATCACGTATGAATATCGGTCAGGTTATGGAGCTTCACCTTGGTATGGCGGCTCGTACTCTTGGTATCCACATCGCAACACCAGTCTTTGACGGAGCAAGTTCTGAAGACCTTTGGTCAACTGTTAAAGAAGCAGGTATGGATAGCGATGCCAAGACAATCCTTTACGATGGCCGTACTGGTGAACCGTTTGATAACCGTGTTTCTGTCGGAGTCATGTACATGATTAAACTCCACCACATGGTTGATGATAAATTGCACGCGCGTTCAGTTGGACCTTACTCAACTGTTACTCAACAACCACTCGGAGGTAAAGCTCAGTTTGGTGGACAACGTTTCGGTGAGATGGAGGTTTGGGCTCTTGAAGCCTACGGTGCGTCAAATGTCCTTCAAGAAATCTTGACTTACAAGTCTGACGATATCAACGGACGTTTGAAAGCTTATGAAGCTATTACAAAAGGAAAACCAATTCCAAAACCAGGTGTTCCAGAATCCTTCCGAGTTCTTGTAAAAGAATTGCAATCTCTTGGTCTTGACATGCGTGTCCTTGACGAAGATGATCAAGAAGTGGAACTTCGCGACTTGGATGAAGGAATGGACGAAGATGTCATCCACGTAGATGACCTTGAAAAAGCCCGCGAAAAAGCAGCACAAGAGGCTAAAGCAGCCTTTGAAGCTGAAGAAGCTGAGAAAGCAACAAAAGCGGAAGCAACAGAAGAAGCTGCTGAACAAGAATAAGCAGTTCACTTAGAATAGAAAGGGAAGAAATAGTGGTTGATGTAAATCGTTTTAAAAGTATGCAAATCACCCTAGCTTCTCCAAGTAAAGTCCGTTCATGGTCTTATGGAGAAGTCAAAAAACCTGAAACAATCAATTACCGTACCTTGAAACCAGAACGTGAAGGACTCTTTGATGAAGTTATCTTTGGTCCTACAAAAGACTGGGAATGTGCTTGTGGTAAGTACAAACGCATTCGTTACAGAGGGATTGTTTGTGACCGTTGTGGGGTTGAAGTAACGCGTACGAAAGTTCGTCGTGAGCGCATGGGGCACATCGAGTTGAAAGCTCCTGTATCTCATATCTGGTACTTCAAGGGGATTCCAAGCCGTATGGGCTTGACCCTTGATATGAGCCCTCGTGCTCTCGAGGAAGTTATCTACTTTGCGGCTTATGTGGTGATTGATCCTAAGGATACACCACTTGAGCACAAGTCTATCATGACAGAGCGCGAATATCGTGAGCGCTTGCGTGAGTATGGTTATGGATCATTCGTTGCCAAAATGGGTGCCGAAGCCATCCAAGACCTTTTGAAACAAGTAGATCTTGAAAAAGAAATTGCTGAACTCAAAGAAGAGTTGAAAACAGCGACTGGACAAAAACGTGTCAAAGCTATCCGTCGTTTGGATGTTTTGGATGCCTTTTACAAGTCTGGAAATAAACCTGAATGGATGATTCTCAACATCCTTCCGGTTATTCCACCAGATCTTCGTCCAATGTTGCAGTTGGATGGTGGTCGTTTTGCTTCATCTGACTTGAATGACCTTTACCGCCGTGTTATCAACCGTAACAACCGTTTGGCTCGTTTGCTTGAGTTGAATGCACCAGGTATCATCGTTCAAAATGAGAAGCGTATGCTTCAAGAAGCGGTTGACGCTTTGATTGACAATGGTCGTCGTGGTCGTCCAATTACAGGACCAGGTAGCCGTCCATTGAAATCATTGAGCCACATGCTTAAAGGTAAACAAGGACGCTTCCGTCAAAACTTGCTCGGTAAACGTGTTGACTTCTCAGGCCGTTCCGTTATCGCCGTTGGTCCAACTCTTAAGATGTACCAATGTGGTGTGCCACGTGAAATGGCAATCGAGCTCTTTAAACCATTCGTGATGCGTGAAATCGTTGCCCGTGATATCGTGCAAAACGTCAAAGCTGCTAAACGCTTGGTGGAACGCGGAGATGAGCGTATCTGGGATATTCTTGAAGAAGTGATCAAAGAACACCCAGTGCTTTTGAACCGTGCACCGACCCTTCACCGTTTGGGTATCCAAGCCTTCGAGCCAGTCTTGATTGATGGTAAGGCCCTTCGCTTGCACCCACTTGTCTGTGAAGCCTACAATGCCGACTTTGACGGGGACCAAATGGCCATCCACGTACCGCTTTCAGAAGAAGCTCAAGCAGAAGCTCGTATCTTGATGCTAGCTGCTGAGCATATCTTGAACCCGAAAGATGGTAAACCAGTTGTTACTCCATCTCAGGACATGGTTTTGGGTAACTACTACTTGACCATGGAAGAAGCTGGTCGTGAAGGTGAAGGAATGGTCTTCAAGGACCGTGACGAAGCGGTTATGGCCTACCGTAATGGTTATGTTCACCTCCACTCACGTGTTGGTATTGCAACAGACAGCCTCAACAAACCATGGACAGAAGAGCAAAAACATAAAGTCTTGCTTACAACAGTTGGTAAAATCCTCTTCAACGACATCATGCCAGAGGGTCTACCATACTTGCAAGAACCAAACAATGCCAACTTGACAGAAGGCGTTCCAGCTAAATATTTCTTGCCACTTGGTGGAGATATCAAGGAAGCTATCAGCAATCTTGAGCTTAATCCTCCATTCAAGAAGAAAAACCTTGGAAATATCATCGCTGAAATCTTCAAACGTTTCCGTACGACAGAAACTTCTGCCCTACTTGACCGTATGAAGAACCTCGGTTACCACCACTCAACTCTTGCAGGATTGACAGTGGGTATTGCCGATATCCCAGTCGTTGATGACAAGGCTGAAATCATTGAAGAATCACACAAACGTGTAGAACAAATCACAAAACAATTCCGTCGTGGTATGATCACAGACGACGAGCGTTACAATGCTGTTACAGCTGAATGGCGTGCTGCCCGTGAAAAACTAGAGAAACGTTTGATTGCCAACCAAGATCCTAAGAACCCAATCGTTATGATGATGGACTCTGGAGCTCGTGGTAATATCTCAAACTTCTCACAGCTTGCCGGTATGCGTGGTCTGATGGCGGCTCCGAACGGACGTATCATGGAATTGCCAATCCTTTCAAACTTCCGCGAAGGTTTGTCGGTATTGGAAATGTTCTTCTCAACTCACGGTGCGCGTAAAGGTATGACCGATACGGCCCTTAAGACAGCCGACTCAGGTTACTTGACTCGTCGTTTGGTTGACGTTGCCCAAGACGTTATCATCCGTGAGGACGACTGTGGAACTGACCGTGGTCTCTTGATCCGCTCTATCGCAGAAGGAAAAGAGATGATCGAGTCACTCGAAGAGCGTCTCAATGGTCGTTACACTAAGAAAACTGTTAAACATCCAGAAACTGGTGCAGTTATCATTGGTCCAAATGAATTGATTACAGAAGACAAGGCGCGTGAAATTGTTAATGCTGGTGTGGAAGAAGTGACTATCCGTTCTGTATTTACATGTAACACTCGTCATGGTGTCTGCCGTCACTGTTATGGTATCAACTTGGCGACTGGTGATGCGGTTGAAGTTGGTGAAGCAGTTGGTACAATCGCTGCCCAATCTATCGGGGAACCTGGTACACAGCTTACAATGCGTACCTTCCACACGGGTGGGGTTGCCTCAAATACCGATATCACTCAGGGTCTTCCTCGTGTCCAAGAAATCTTTGAAGCACGCAATCCTAAAGGGGAAGCGGTTATCACAGAGGTGAAAGGACAAGTTACGGCTATCGAAGAAGATGCATCAACTCGTACTAAGAAAGTCTTTGTTAAGGGTGAAACTGGTGAAGGTGAATATGTTGTTCCATTTACCGCCCGTATGCGTGTCGAAGTTGGGGACCAAGTAGCGCGTGGTGCTGCTCTTACAGAAGGTTCTATCCAACCAAAACGTCTCCTTGCAGTTCGTGATGTCTTGTCGGTTGAAACTTACCTTCTAGGTGAAGTACAAAAAGTTTACCGTAGCCAAGGGGTAGAAATCGGTGACAAACACATCGAGGTAATGGTTCGTCAAATGATCCGTAAAGTCCGTGTCATGGATCCAGGAGATACAGACCTTCTCATGGGTACCCTTATGGATATCAATGACTTTACAGATGCCAACAAAGATGTTCTTATCGCAGGTGGAGTTCCAGCGACAGGTCGCCCAGTCCTTATGGGAATTACCAAAGCCTCACTTGAAACAAACAGTTTCTTGTCAGCGGCTTCCTTCCAGGAAACAACTCGTGTCCTTACAGATGCGGCTATCCGTGGTAAGAAAGACCATCTCCTTGGACTTAAAGAAAATGTTATCATCGGTAAGATCATCCCAGCAGGTACTGGTATGGCTCGTTACCGCAACCTTGAACCACATGCTATCAACGAAGAAGAATACCTTAATCCTCCAGTAGAGGAAGAAGGAAATGAAGAAACAACAGAAGTAGTTGTGGATACTGCCGTTGAAACTGTGGAAGAAACAGTAGAATAAAAGCAGATGAGAGAGCCTTCGGGTTCTCTTTCTCTTTTCTGAAAACTTTCTCCATTTTTCCATGAAATGTGGTAAAATAAAAGAAAGAAGCTGACAAAGGAGACGGGTATGGAACAAACATTTTTTATCATTAAACCAGACGGTGTAAAAAGAGGATTAGTGGGTGAGGTGTTGAAACGCATCGAACAGCGTGGATTTACAATCGAAAAATTGGAGTTGCGTTTACAGGTTTCAGAAGAGTTGATTGACCAGCACTATCAGGACTTGGTTGGCCAAAGTTTTTATCCACCGATTCGTGAATTTATGACTTCAGGCCCAGTTATTGTGGGTGTTATTTCAGGTCCCAAAGTAATTGAAACTTGGCGGACTATGATGGGAGCGACTCGTCCAGAAGAAGCTTTACCAGGCACTATTCGAGGTGATTTTGCAAAAGCTGCTGGAGAAAATGAGGTTATCCAAAATGTTGTACATGGTTCAGATTCAGAAGAGTCAGCTAAGCGAGAAATTGCTCTTTGGTTTTAAGAGTGGATTGGCTCAATCAATTGGTTAAAAGCCCATTTGAATAGAAAGTATAGTCAATTAGTTTAAGACATGACGCATGATATCAAACTTTTTAGTTTTTGATATGGTGCGTTTTTTGATTAAGTGACTATTAGTTCGTCTCGCTCCGCTAGGTGCGAGACAAAAAAATCACCCGCTATGCGGGTGCGCGTCGAAGGTTATACCAAAAAAACTCCAAACGCGATACAATAAAGGTGTTCAAGCCAATTGTAAAGTGAAAGGAGAAAAATATGGCACAAAGGGTTCTTTTGTCCTATTCTTGTTTCAATTGACTATATTTCTATACTTTTTCTTTCTCTGTGAAAATCGCAAGTTTTTCCCACTTTTTCTCAATACTGAAACAACATCTTTCCAGAACTTCAATAATTTCTTTTTGTGTTAAATCATTATTTAACTAAATCTTTGGAGGCAATACGTTTTCAAAGCTACTTTTTTACCATAGGTTTTGAACCTTCAACACAGATTACTAAGCCAAAAATGCTCTAAATTTTTGAAATTCTAACAAATTCCACTCAACTTTATCATCATCTTTGACTTTCACAATGTCTTCCTCAAAATAACATGGAATAAAGATAGTTTTCTTTTGAAACGGTTGTAGGAGGAAAATCTCTCCTACACTATTATTGATTCTGAGAGAAAATTGCAAAATATCATCTACCAAACTTTCAATTATTAAGATTTTTTGCAGTTTATCTGAATTAGAATCGCAAGGCTTCTCAATAATATAATTGTCGAATTTTTTCATTCTAACTTCCTCTCCACTATTTCTTCCTTTATCAAGAAAAAGTTACCTCAATATTAATAAAGTACAATTCTAAATTAACTCCAATTATTGATTCATTATAATATTTCAGTAACTCATCGTGCAATTAAAAACAAGGATTTTTATTTCAGACGATCCATCGTGAACACTTCATCAGCCATCTCCCAAATTGCCGGATTATGTGTTGCGATAATGATTAGCCTATTATCATCTCGAAGAGATAGCAAAATCTCCATAATCAACTGAGAGGTTGCTGGGTCTATTGAAGCTGTTGGCTCATCTGCCAGAATAAAGGGTGGATTCTTTAAGATAATTTTTGCCAAGGCAACCCGTTGCGATTCTCCGCCCGATAACTCAAAGATGCGCTTATCTAGGTCAAGATAAGTCAGGCCGACCTGTTCTAAAGCCTGCTTCTGCCTCAACCGCTGTTCCGACCGACTCAACTTTTGACCAATGAGACCTAGCTTAAGGTTTTCTTCAATACTTTGGTTTTCAATTAAGCCAAAGTTCTGGAAGAGGTAGCCCAATTCGTGACGGAAAAAATCACTCGATTTATAATTGGCCAAGTCTTTACCTCGGTAAAAAATCGTCCCATCATAAGATTCTAATTTCCCAATCATGTTCATCAAGGTTGTTTTTCCGCTACCACTTGAACCAATTAAGGCATAGACTTTTCCAGCCTCAAATGTCATTGAAAGATTCGAAAATAACTCTCGTTCTCCAAAAGATTTACTCACCTGTTTAAGTTCAATCATATTAACCTCCCTTCAAAACAAGCATGGACATCTTGTTTTCTTTCCGCATTTGGACATGTAACTGTAAAAGAGATAGACCAGTAAAGAGTAACGAGACTAAGAAAGCAACTACTATCTCTACCATAAGAAATACACTCGCAACAAATCCCAGTAAAAACACACCCAGTTGAGCAAAGAGATAAGTGCGATGGATTTCTAAGAACCTGAGACCTGCAATGCGTTTGATAAAAATGGCACGTCTAAATTCTTCAAAGTAGAGCCTATTCATAGTGTTAAACAACAAGATTGAAGTTGCAATCCCAAGCACAGCTCCTGCTAGCATTACCCAACGTTCCCTCTGGATATTATCCAATAATGTGATGTAGTTGTGGTAACCTGTTTGCATTTCTGAGACCCAATTTTCAATGCCTTGTCTCTGGATAAGCTCCTGGGCATCAGACAATTGATTAAAGAGAACGTAGTTTTGTACTGCGTCTACCCAAAACAAAACGGACTGTGGACCAGTTGATTGGGGTGTTATAACAATGATGATTGGATCTTTCAAAAACTGCTGGTAAGAAATAGGGGTCGTATTATACACAAAACGATCCTGACCTGATTCCAAATAACCTACCGTAGCAGTCATTTGCTGTCGTTCATTTCGACTAGACATGCGACTGGTTAAGTCGTCTTCAAAAACAGATTTATAATGTTCTTCCTCTGAACGGAGGTGTTCAGGCAGCAATAAGACAAACTCCCCTACATCAAGGTGATTCATCTTTTGCTCAATAGTTGTATCTACAGGAATGTTTTGACGCTCCAAGTATTGCGGTGTGACGATAAGGACATTGCCATTCGGGCTGTAATCGTGCCATTCTGTAGAGGTTGTCAAGTTTTTGGAGGAAGCCATGCCATTTTGCAAAGAACGGTCAATTAACTGGTGTCTAGATAAGAAAGCCTTTTTTTCTGAAACAGCCAAATCCATCAATTGATACCAAGTTCTGAGTTTCCTTTGAGCTTGTTCATCAAAACCAGGACCCGCTCCTTCACGGCTGAATGATAGGGTAATCAGTTGCCTTTCCTGGCTCCAAGCCTCTTGTCCAATCCGATGCTGTTGCCAGGCTTGGGAATACTTTAAGCTACTCCCTATTCCCAGCGTTACAATAATAATCGCTAATAGTTGACCGATTAAAATCAAACTAATGATTCCTCTGACAGGCACTTGCCCTTTTATAATCTGCATCAGGTGTATCTTTTTTATCCCAACTGCGAAGAGTTGAGCGAAAAACAGGGAGATCGACAACAAGATGAGATTATAACTGAGCAAGCCTTCTCCTATGGTCATTAGGGATTGCGTTGGAAGCGACAGAATTTTTTGCATAAGAATGGCGAGCACGCCAGCTAAACTGAAACCAACAGCTATCCCTTTCAAATCCTCACCAACTGGTCTAAGGAAAATGGACCACCGTTTCTCTCCTGAAATGAGGCGAACGCCCGACGACCGTAATTGGCTAATTTGACTAATTAAAGTCAGTGCTCAAAAGGTTAAGATGAAAATCAATAAACTGATTAACTGAAATCCGTTACTAAAGATAGCCATTAACGTAGATAGTTTAGATGGAATTATCAGGTGCATGTTAGTCAAGCCAAGTTGACTTAGCTCCTCCCTTAGCAAGTGAATATCAAGGTTTCCATCGAATACAAAATAGTTTGTTTCAACACTACTACTTTGAGCATCTTCTAGATTTTTTTCCTGTAGCCCATCAGGCAACTTTCCGTTCCCAAAGGTCGTATAAGAAAACACTGGAGTACCTTCTGAGTTAAGATCCTGGTGTTGAATCGCAATAAAGCTATCCGTTTCTTCTGCTAGTTTTTCCAAGCGTGTAGCAACATGCTGAAAAGTTGTTTCAGGGGAAGAATCACGTACAACAACGTTGGGGTAATAATTGGAGACATATGTATCAGTCCAAATGGTAAATACCCAAACAAAGAACAAACTAGCAAGCAGGTTGGATATGAGTATAAATAATTTTTTCATAGTGCATTCCTTATTCTAAAATAGAGGACAGAAATACCCATGCCCTCTATAAACTAACAAGCTTACTAAACTATTGATAAAAGAATCTTCTTCAATTATTCTTTACCATCCCGCATCAAATGTAATTTGCTCCCCAATTATTTGGATCATGATAGCCTCCATAGGTCCACTCGCCACCACGGTGAGAAGCTACCAAAACAGGAAGAGCCAAACTAAATGCCAAAACGGCAAGGGATGATGCAACTACATATTTTAATTAGAAATCTCAGTCTGAATTATAGTATCCTATTTTTTCCTCCTTTCTAACTGCACGTTCCTTTCTACAGACAGAGACCTAATTTTATAAACCAATCTTAAATACTTTAGATTTTGTAACTCATAATTTTCAACAGTTGGTTAGCTATGAAAGCATTTTATCAAACATCTCCATTCTTATATCTATCTGGTATTGTTACAAGCTCTCATCAGAATACCTTTCTCTAAATAGTTGAATTTTAAAGTAATACGAAATCAATCAGCCTTCCCAACATCAAAACCATTGGACTTCTTTTGTGATTGGACTCGAATCTCCAATTGTTTATTCTTCTGAATAAACTGTTGGTAAGGAATTGTATTACTAAACATAAAAACACCTAGTAATGCAAATATAGCTAATTTTTGAATTCCACAATTTTTCTTCATTCGTGAAACCCTTTTCTTTTTCATTATCATTATTTTAACAGATATATTTTATTTAGCCAAGCATTTTTATGTAATTTTTGACTTTTTTTACAGTTTATTACCATAAGGAATTATTTATTCCTTTAACTTGCTATTTTGAACTAAAAACTTTATAATGAAATTAAGCAAATAGGAAGGTTTATTATCTTTAATGAATACACTCGCAGAGAAATTCAGATTGAAAAGAAAAGAGTTGAGACTCTCCCAACAAACTCTTGCAGAAGGAATTTGTGAACAAAGCCAGATTAGTAAAATTGAAAGAGGTCATTTTATTCCCTCCGCAGACTTGTTATTCAAACTCTCTCAACGACTTGAAGTGCCATTAGATTATTTTTTTAATGAACAAATTGAAATTAAATCTAACCTCTCTAATTTCAAGCAATTATCTGCTCGACTATTAGATGACAGAAATTATGACGATTTGGAATATATTTATAGAATAGAGATTGAACGAAGTACTTTTCTAACACTAGAAGACCGAACTTACCTTGAATGGATTAAAGCTATTATTGACTTCTATCAATATGACAGTAAGTGTGAGGCTATTTCTTCATTGGAAAATATATTATTAAAAGTCTCCTCAAATACTCTGATTTATTTAAAGGCATTGAATACTCTATCTAATTTCTATTCCTTAGTGGGTCGTGAACAAGAATATGAGGCAAACTACTTTCATTTAATGGAGTTATATCAGACAAAAAATTTTGAGCATCAAGAGTTTTTATTTGGCTACATCAGAGTTCGTTACAACTACGCTCACTACCTAGTATCAAAGGAAAAATATAACGAAGCCATCCAAGAAGCTCTTGAGACGATTGAACTCTGTAAACAAAGACAGACAAGCTACCAACTGGCTCCCCTACTTATTCTTGTAGGAAATGCTGGAGCCAAATTTCTAGACAAAGAACAAGTCAAAAATTATTATATAGAAGCAAGAGAGTTATGTAAGATTTATAACAATCCTTTAATGTTGATGAAGATAGAAAATTATTTGAAGGAATTAGATACTGTTTAGTTAATCTTGACATTATAGTTTTTCTGAAACGTTAAATAACCTGTAAGGCTGATAGTGAAATTAATACTATCAGCCTTATTTTTATTGAGTATTAGCCTCTGGTGTTTGTTTAGCGTCTAAAAGAGACATTTGAGAAGATTAGAAACAGTTATTCTTTTTCTCCTAGTATAATGATTGGTAGGAAGGGAGAGAAAAGATGAAATCAATGAGAATCTTATTTTTGTTAGCCTTAATTCAAATCAGTTTGAGTAGCTGTTTCCTATGGAAAGAGTGCATCTTGTCCTTTAAACAAAGTACAGGTTTTTTCATCGGAAGTATGGTCTTCGTTTCAGGAATCTGTGCTGGAGTAAATTATCTTTATACCCGTAAGCAAGAAGTCCATAGTGTCCTAGCCAGTAAGAAGTCGGTGAAGCTTTTTTACAGTATGTTACTCTTAATTAATTTGTTAGGAGCTGTTCTTGTTTTGTCAGACAACTTGTTCATCAAAAATACGTTGCAGCAAGAATTAGTCGACTTTTTATTGCCATCCTTTTTCTTTCTATTTGGGCTAGATTTGCTGATTTTTTTACCCTTGAAAAAATACATGCGCGATTTTCTTGTCCTGCTAGACAGAAAAAAGACAGTTTTGGTGACTATTTTAGCAACACTTCTCTTCTTAAGAAATCCAATGACCATTGTCTCTCTTTTGATTTATATTGGACTGGGTTTGTTTTTTGCAGCCTATCTTGTCCCAAATTCGGTCAAGAAGGAAGTTTCCTTTTATGGTCATATTTTCCGAGATCTTGTATTGGTCATTGCTATGCTCATTTTCTTTTAGAGAAAGCTTGTTTTTATGGATGTTATGATGGTAAGTTTAGCAGGAAAATAGACACAAAAGAAAAGTTTTTGGTATAATAAGAGTATGTACACAAAAAATGAAGAAGAGCTGCAAGCCTTAGGGGAGTGTTTGGGCCATTTATTAGAAAAGAATGATGTTTTAATCTTAACTGGAGAACTGGGTGCAGGTAAAACGACCTTTACTAAAGGACTTGCTAAAGGTTTACAGATTTCTCAAATGATTAAAAGTCCAACCTATACTATCGTAAGAGAGTATGAAGGCAGACTGCCACTTTATCACCTAGATGTTTATCGTATTGAAGGGGATGCTGATTCTATTGATTTAGATGAATTTCTCTTTGGTGGCGGGGTGACTGTTATCGAGTGGGGAAATCTCTTAGGAGATGCCTTGCCAGATACTTATTTAGAGTTGGAAATTCTAAAAGAAGAAGACGGTCGCAGATTACATTTCCAAGCAAAGGGTTTGCGTGCAGAAAAGCTTTTAGAGGAGCTTCAACATGGAGTATGAATTGCTCATTAGGGAAGCAGAGCCTAAAGATGCAGCTGAATTAGTGGCCTTTTTAAATCGTGTAAGTTTGGAGACAGATTTTACCAGCCTAGACAGAGATGGTATTCTCTTGACCAGTGAGGAGATGGAAATATTTCTCAACAAGCAAGCTAGTTCGGACAATCAGATAACCTTACTTGCATTCTTAAATGATAAAATTGCTGGTATTGTAAATATTACAGCTGACCAGCGTAAGAGAGTCCGTCATATTGGAGATCTCTTCATTGTGATTGGAAAAAGATATTGGAATAATGGATTGGGAAGTTTGTTGTTAGAAGAAGCGATAGAGTGGGCACAAGCAAGTGGCATTCTGCGTCGTCTCCAGCTGACTGTCCAAACTCGTAATCAAGCAGCAGTCCATCTTTATCAAAAGCATGGCTTTGTAATTGAAGGTCGCCAAGAGCGTGGAGCATATATAGAAGAAGGGAAATTTATCGATGTTTACTTGATGGGTAAACTGATAGATTAGTAGAAATATGGTTAAAAAAATTATTGGAATGGTATTAGCTTTTCTAGCTGTGACAGTTTTGGGTGTCGGTGTTTTTGCTTATACTATTTATCAGCAAGGCACACAAACCTTATCAAAGACCTATAAAAAAATAGGGGAAGAAACCAAGGTTATTGAAGCAACAGAGCCTTTGACCATTCTGTTAATGGGGGTTGATACTGGGAATGTAGAGCGTACAGATCAATGGGCTGGAAATAGTGACAGTATGATTTTGCTGACTGTCAATCCTCACACAAAGAAAACGACGATGATGAGTTTGGAACGTGATATCCTGACTAAAATTCAACATAAAGATGGTAGTATTGAAGAAGCGAAGCTAAACGCTGCCTATGCTGGTGGTGGTGCAGAACTTGCGATAGAAACAATTCAAAAGATGATGAACCTTCATATTGATCGCTACATTATGGTCAACATGCAAGGCTTGCAACAATTGGTCGATGCAGTGGGAGGTATTACGGTTAATAATACACTAGGTTTCCCAATCTCTATCAGTGACCAAGAAGAATTTAACACCATTTCTATCGGTGTTGGAGAGCAGACAATAAATGGAGAAGAAGCACTTGTTTATTCACGCATGCGTTATCAAGACCCAGAAGGAGACTACGGACGTCAGAAGCGTCAGCGTGAAGTCATTCAAAAAGTTATTGAAAAAGTTCTTAGTTTAAATAGTGTCAGTCACTATCAGTCTATCTTAAAAGCCCTAAGTACTAATATGCAGACTAATATCGATTTATCTGCAAAAAGTATTCCAAGCTTATTGGGCTACAAAGATTCATTTAACACCATTGAAACACAACAGTTGAAGGGTGAAGGGGAGATGCTACAAGGCGTTTCTTATCAAATTGTTACAAGAAACCACATGTTGGAAATGCAGAATCTTTTGAGACGTTCTTTGGGACAAGAAGAAGTTACTCAGCTTGAAACAAATGTTGTCTTATTTGAAGATTTATTTGGACGAACACCTGTTGGTGACGAAGACAATTAACTTTCTTACTATAAATAAAAAAATCAATCGTGGGAAATTTCCTGCGATTTTTTCAAAAAAATACGAATAGATAGGTAGGAGGAAACATGAAAGCAGAAATCATTGCTGTTGGAACAGAGATTTTGACAGGACAGATTGTCAACACTAATGCCCAGTTTTTATCGGAAAAATTAGCAGAGATTGGGGTAGATGTATATTTTCAGACGGCTGTAGGAGACAACGAAGCCCGTCTCTTATCCCTGCTTGAGATTGCTAGTCAACGTAGCAGTCTGGTGATTTTGACAGGTGGTTTGGGGCCAACTGAGGACGATTTGACCAAACAAACTCTGGCTAAATTTTTAGGGAAAGAATTAGTTTTTGATCCTCAGGCGCAGGCGAAATTGGATGTATTTTTTGCACAGAGACCGGACTATGCCCGAACACCGAATAACGAAAGACAAGCTCAACTTGTAGAAGGAGCGACTCCGCTGCCCAACGAAACAGGACTGGCTGTGGGAGGCATTTTGGAAGTCAATGGAGTGACCTACGTCGTCCTTCCGGGTCCACCAAGTGAATTAAAACCCATGGTTTTAAACCAACTTTTACCCAAGTTGATGACAGGGAGCAAGCTGTATTCCCGAATTCTTCGTTTCTTTGGAATTGGCGAAAGTCAGTTGGTGACGATTTTGGCTGATTTGATTGATAATCAAACCAATCCTACCTTGGCACCTTATGCAAAGACAGGGGAGGTAACTCTACGTCTGTCAATAAAGGCTAGCAGTCAAGAAGAGGCGAATCAAGTGCTGGATATCTTGGAAAATCAAATCTTGGACCACCAGACTTTTGAAGGACTTTCTTTACGAGAGCTTTGTTATGGTTATGGGGAAGAAACTAGTTTAGCCAGCATTGTGGTAGAAGAACTGAAAAGGCAAGGAAAAACCATCACGGCTGCAGAGAGTTTGACGGCAGGTCTTTTCCAAGCTACCGTGGCGGATTTTTCGGGTGTTTCCAGTATATTTAAGGGTGGTTTTGTGACCTATAGCTTGGAGGAAAAATCAAAGATGTTGGATATTCCTGCTAAGGATTTGGAAGAACATGGTGTAGTGTCTGAATTTACCGCTCAGAAGATGGCTGAGCAGGCACGAATCAAGACCCAGTCTGATTTTGGCATTAGTTTGACTGGAGTTGCAGGACCAGACAGCCTAGAAGGGCATCCAGCTGGGACAGTCTTCATAGGCTTGGCTCAAAAGCAAGGAACTGAGGTCATCAAGGTCAATATCGGAGGTAGAAGTCGAGCAGATGTACGTCATATTGCGGTTATGCATGCCTTTAACCTAGTTCGCAAGGCTTTATTAAGTGACTAACTTTTGATATAATAGTAGATAGGTCTAAGGACCATTAGAATGTAGGAGAATAGAATGGCGAAAAAACCAAAAAAATTAGATGAAATTTCAAAAAAATTCGGGGCTGAACGTGAAAAAGCCTTGAATGACGCTCTTAAATTGATTGAGAAAGACTTTGGTAAGGGTTCAATCATGCGTTTAGGTGAACGTGCAGAGCAAAAGGTTCAAGTGATGAGCTCCGGTTCCTTGGCTCTTGACATTGCCCTTGGTTCAGGTGGTTATCCTAAGGGACGTATCATCGAAATCTACGGACCAGAGTCATCTGGTAAGACAACGGTTGCCCTTCATGCAGTTGCGCAAGCACAAAAAGAAGGTGGTATTGCTGCCTTTATCGATGCAGAACATGCCCTTGATCCAGCTTATGCTGCGGCCCTTGGTGTCAACATTGACGAATTGCTCTTGTCTCAACCAGACTCAGGAGAGCAAGGTCTTGAGATTGCAGGAAAATTGATTGACTCAGGTGCTGTAGATCTTGTCGTAGTCGACTCAGTTGCGGCCCTTGTACCACGTGCGGAAATTGATGGAGATATCGGAGATAGCCACGTTGGTTTGCAGGCTCGTATGATGAGCCAGGCCATGCGTAAACTTGGTGCTTCTATCAATAAAACCAAAACAATTGCCATCTTTATCAACCAATTACGTGAAAAAGTTGGGGTCATGTTTGGAAATCCAGAAACAACTCCTGGTGGACGTGCTCTGAAATTCTACGCATCAGTCCGTTTGGATGTTCGTGGAAGCACACAGATCAAGGGAACTGGTGACCAAAAAGATACCAATGTCGGTAAAGAAACCAAGATCAAGGTCGTGAAAAACAAGGTAGCTCCACCATTTAAGGAAGCCTTCGTTGAAATCATGTACGGAGAAGGGATTTCTAAGACTGGTGAACTCTTGAAAATCGCAAGCGATTTGGACATCATCAAAAAAGCAGGAGCTTGGTACTCTTACAAGGATGAGAAAATCGGGCAAGGTTCTGAAAATGCTAAGAAATACTTGGCAGATAACCCAGAAGTCTTTGATGAGATTGACCATCAAGTCCGTGTTCAATTTGGTTTGATTGATGGAGAAGAAGTTGCTGAAACTAAAAAAGATGAGGCGGTCCAAGCAGACTCTGTGAATGAAGAAGTAACTCTTGACCTAGGCGATGAGCTTGAAATCGAAATTGAAGAATAAGCTGTCAAAGTAGTGGAGAAATCCACTGCTTTTTCGTTGCTTTGCTCTGGTTCTCAGCTCACGCATAGTTTGCTGTTTCTTGTCGCTCCTCTAGAAAGCTGATATAATAGCCTTATGAATAAAAAACGAACAGTGGACCTGATACATGGTCCGATTCTTCCCTCGCTCTTAAGCTTCGCCTTCCCAATCTTGCTGTCTAATATCTTTCAACAACTCTATAACACTGCTGATGTCTTGATTGTTGGACGATTTCTTGGTCAAGAATCCTTGGCTGCAGTAGGAGCGACGACAGCGATTTTTGACCTGATTGTAGGTTTTACTCTTGGTGTTGGCAATGGCATGGGAATTGTCATTGCCCGCTATTATGGAGCTCGGAATTTCACTAAAATCAAGGAAGCAGTAGCAGCCACCTGGATTTTAGGTGCTCTTTTGAGTGCTGTAGTGATGCTACTGGGTTTTCTTGGTTTATATCCTCTTTTACAGTACTTGGATACACCTGCAGAAATCCTTCCCCAGTCCTATCAATATATTTCTATGATTGTGACCTGTGTCGGTGTCAGCTTTGCCTATAATCTTTTTGCAGGCTTGTTGCGGTCCATTGGGGACAGTCTAGCAGCCCTTGGTTTTTTGATTTTTTCTGCTCTTGTCAATGTGGTTCTGGATCTCTATTTTATTACGCAACTGCATCTGGGAGTTCAATCCGCGGGACTTGCTACCATCATTTCGCAAGGCTTATCAGCGGTTCTCTGTTTTTATTATATCCGTAAGAGTGTGCCAGAACTTTTGCCCCAACTCAAGCATTTCAAATGGGACAAGGTCTTGTACGCGGATCTCTTGGAGCAAGGTTTGGCTATGGGCTTGATGAGTTCGATTGTATCTATCGGCAGTGTGATTTTACAGTCTTCTGTTAATACCTTTGGTGCAGTGATTATTAGTGCCCAGACGGCAGCTCGACGCATTATGGCCTTTGCCCTTCTTCCTATGACCGCTATTTCTGCCTCGATGACGACCTTTGCTTCTCAGAATCTAGGAGCTAAACGACCAGACCGCATTGTTCAAGGTCTTCGAATCGGCAGTGGTTTAAGTATATCCTGGGCAGTTTTTGTTTGTATCTTCCTCTTTTTTGCCAGTCCAGCATTGGTTTCCTTCTTGGCTAGTTCGACAGATGGTTACTTGATAGAAAATGGCAGTCTCTATCTGCAAATCAGCTCAGCTTTTTATCCCATTTTGAGCCTCTTGTTGATTTATCGCAATTGCTTGCAGGGCTTGGGGCAAAAAGTCTTTCCTCTGGTTTCTAGCTTTATCGAACTAATCGGGAAAATCGCTTTTGTGGTTTTGATTATACCTTGGGCAGGTTATAAGGGAGTTATCCTTTGCGAACCCTTAATCTGGGTTGCCATGACCATTCAACTGTATTTCTCACTGTTTCGTCACCCCCTGATAAAAGAAGGCAAGGTCATCTTGGCAACAAAAGTGTCATCCTAGTTGGATTTGCTGAATAAAATCCATTTCCTCTAGTGAAAATCGAAAAAACTTGTGTTATAATAAGAAAGATTAAAATGTGAAAAAAGGAGATTCCTAATGGGACGTAAATGGGCCAATATCGTAGCCAAGAAAACGGCTAAAGATGGAGCTAACTCTAAAGTATATGCAAAATTTGGTGTAGAAATCTATGTAGCAGCTAAGAAAGGTGATCCAGACCCAGAATCAAATACTGCTTTGAAATTCGTTATCGACCGTGCTAAACAAGCCCAAGTGCCAAAACACGTTATCGATAAAGCGATTGATAAAGCAAAAGGAAACACAGATGAAACCTTTACAGAAGGACGTTACGAAGGTTTTGGACCAAATGGTTCTATGCTAATCGTTGATACTTTGACTTCAAATGTCAACCGTACAGCGGCCAATGTCCGTGCAGCCTTTGGTAAAAACGGCGGAAACATGGGTGCTTCAGGTTCAGTTTCATACCTCTTTGACAACAAGGGAGTTATCGTATTTGCAGGTGAAGATGCCGATGCAGTCTTTGAGCAATTGCTTGAAGCAGATGTTGATGTGGATGATGTAGAAGCAGAAGAAGGAACAATCACTGTTTACACAGCTCCAACAGACCTTCACAAGGCTATTGTTGCCCTTCGTGAGTCAGGTGTCGAAGAATTCCAAGTGACAGAATTGGAAATGATTCCTCAGTCAGAAGTAGAATTGTCAGGGGATGACCTTGAAACCTTTGAAAAACTTTACAGCGTTCTTGAAGACGACGAAGACGTACAAAAAATCTATACAAACGTAGACGGGTTCTAATTTAACCTAGAGAACATGATCCTAAGTGATAAGCTCACTTGGGATTTTTTGAATCAAGAAAATAGTTCTCTAGGAAACTTTTTCTTGACATCTCTTTTCAAAGTGATAAAATGGTTCTCATGGAAACTTATTTAGTTCCTAGGAGAACTAAATGTGATGGTTAGAAAGGAGTTAGTATGGATAAACCGATGTTAGTCTTTAAGCGTTTTGGTCATCAGATTCACCTGATGGTGCAAAAGGAAGCCAAACGTTGTGGTATTGAATTTATGGGTGGGCCTCAAGGTCAGGTTGTTCGTTTTTTGGATAATCGTGAGAAAAACCAAGACTTGGTCTTGATTAAAGATATAGAGCAGGAACTCAATATTACCAAGTCTGTTGCTAGTAATTTGGTCAAGCGTATGGTGCAAAATGGTTTGGTGGAATTGGAGGCGAGTCCTAGCGATAAGCGGGCAAAATTTGTTCGTTTGACGGACAAAGCACGTTCTCAGATGCAAGAGGTTAAGGCCTTTTTTGAACGAATAGACAAGCAGTTGATGGAAGGCATTGATGAAGATGAATTACTGATTTTTGAGAAAGTCCTTGCTCAACTACAGGAAAATATCAAGAGAATAGGAGGAGAGAATGAAGAAATTAGCCAAACGAATTAGTAGAAAAGAATGGGGGATGATTTTACTAGCCATTCTCTTTACCTGCTTTTCGGTTTATCTAGAGTTGGAAGTGCCGACCTATATCTCTAAAATCACGGATTTGCTAGGAACTCAGGGAACCAACTTGGATGAGTTATGGCAGCCAGCAGGTATGATGGTGGGAATGTCCTTTCTTGCCTTCTTGTCCGCAGTTGCAGTTGGATTTTTTTCGTCCAGAGTGGCTGCTTCATATACTAGTAGGCTGAGAAGTGATATTTTTAACCGAGTTTTGGATTACTCGCAGACAGAGATTAAGAAATTCTCTATTCCCAGTCTCTTGACGCGTACTACCAATGACATTACTCAAGTTCAAATGTTGATTACCATGGGTTTGCAAGTGGTTACGCGTGGTCCAATTATGGCTATCTGGGCTATCGGGAAGATTTTAGGTCATTCAGAATACTGGCTCTGGGCCGTACTTGTGGCAGTGATTGTCAACGTCCTGATGACGACAGTTTTGATGACGCTAGCCTTTCCAAAACAGTCCTTGATTCAGGGGCTGACAGATAAACTGAACAGTATCACTCGTGAGAGTTTAACAGGTATTCGTGTCGTTCGCGCCTACAATGCAGAGGATTACCAAAATGAAAAATTTGCATCAGCAAATGATGAATTGACACGCTTGAATTTATTTGTCAACCGTCTTATGGCTATTTTGAACCCTATCATGATGGGGATTTCAAGTGGTTTGAGTGTGGCGATATACTGGATTGGGGCCTATGTGATTAACGACGCTGCTCCGATAGCGCGTCTGCCTCTCTTTAGTGACATGATTGTTTTCATGTCTTATGCCATGCAGGTTGTCATGGGCTTCCTTCTCATGGGAGCACTCTTCATCGTTCTTCCCCGAACTATGGTCTCTGCTAAGCGGATTAATCAAGTTTTAGATTTGTATTCTTCTATCCAAAACCCTGCTCAAGTGCAGCTGGCTGATGAAAAGCTCAAAGGTCAGGTCGAATTTAAGGATGTAATCTTCCGCTATGCGGCAAATTCGGAGGCGGTTATTGAGAATGTTAGCTTTAGAGCAGAAGCGGGTCAAACAGTGGCCTTTATTGGGTCGACAGGTTCTGGTAAATCAACTCTGGTCAATCTGATTCCACGATTCTACGATGTATCAGCAGGAGAAATTCTGGTGGACGGTGTCAATGTTCAAAACTATGACTTGGAAGATTTGCGCAACAAGGTTGGCTATATTCCTCAGAAAGCGGTTCTCTTTTCAGGTGATGTCAAGGGTAATCTAGACTTTGGACAAAGTCAAGAAACACCGCTTAGTGAGCAGGCTATGTGGCAAGCTTTGGAATTGGCCCAGTCTAAGAACTTTATCGAAGACAAGGAAGCGGGTTTAGCGTCAGAAGTGGCCCAAGGAGGAACCAACTTCTCAGGTGGTCAAAGACAGCGTCTGGCCATTGCGCGTGCCTTGGCTCGGAAGCCAGAAATCCTCATCTTTGATGACTCCTTCTCAGCCTTGGACTATAAGACAGACCGAGTTCTACGCCAAGAGTTAGCTGAAAAAACTAAGTCTATGACCAAGCTCATTGTCGCACAGCGTATCTCAACGATTATGGATGCAGATTTGATTTTGGTCTTGGATCAAGGTAAAGTCGTGGGGCAAGGCACCCACAAGGAACTTCTAGCTAATAACGAAGTTTACCAAGAAATTGCCTATTCACAACTATCGAAGGAGGAATTGGAACATGGAAAATAAGAAAATGTCTCTTTGGAAACAGAGTAAACCCTATCTTGCAGGTCTCCAGTTTGCCCTTCTGATAGCCTTTCTAGCAACAATCGTATCCAATATCATTACTGTATATGGTCCAACCCGCATCAAGGAAATGACTAATATTATTGCCAGTGGTCTAGAAACAAGTGTGGATATCGCGGCGGTTGCAGCTATTGGTGGTTTTTTGGCCGTGATTTATGTGATCGGACTTCTATCAAATTATTTACAGGCATTTCTGTTTACAACAGCCATTCAACGTTTTTCAGAGCGTTTGAGAACAGCCATTGCAGAGAAAATTAATCACCTACCATTGAGATATTTTGATGGACATTCTCAAGGAGATACCTTGTCTCGTGTAACCAATGACGTTGACACTGCAGCCCAGTCCCTTAATCAAAGTCTGGGAACAGTTCTTTCATCCACTTTACTGGTCGTGGCAGTCTTGGTAACCATGTTTGGGATGAACTGGATTTTAGCCTTGGTGACGGTTGTTTCAACCCTTATTGGATTTGCATTTGTATCCGTCTTTATGGGCAAATCACAGGGCTTTTTTAAGAGTCAGCAACAAGATTTGGCAGCTGTTAATGGCTATGTGGAGGAAATGTACTCTGGTCATAATGTGGTGACTAGTTACAATGCTATCGAGAGCACGAAAGAAGAGTTTGCGATATTAAACAATCGTCTGTATGATAGTATCTGGAAATCTCAGTTTATTTCAGGGATTATGATGCCGATTATGATGTTTATTGGGAACTTTAGCTATGCCTTGGTGATTATCGTTGGTGCAGCCTTGGCCTTAAATGGGCACATCAGTATCGGGATTATCGTTGCCTTTATGGCCTACGTTCGTATCTTTTCTCAGCCTCTTTCACAAATTGCCCAAGGGATTACTAGTCTTCAGCAGGCTAGTGCAGCCATGGGACGTGTCTTCGAATTCCTAGCTGAAGAGGAAATGGAAGACGAATCCCATAAAGAAAGACAACTGATCGATATGAAAGGTCAAGTGGTCTTTGATCGAGTTTCCTTTGGTTACACACCAGAGCGAACTATCATCCATGACTTTTCTGCGATTGCTCATGCAGGTCAAAAGGTTGCCATTGTCGGCCCGACCGGAGCTGGTAAGACAACTATTGTCAATCTTTTGATGAAGTTCTATGAGATTGATAAGGGAAGTATCCGTATCGATGGTGTAGATACCAAAGAGATGAAGCGTTCGGAAGTACACGATGTCTTTTCAATGGTCTTGCAGGATACTTGGCTCTTTGAAGGGACCATTCGCTACAATCTCATCTATAACCAAGAGGGTATTAGTGATGAGCGCGTGATCGAAGCTAGTAAGGCTGTAGGGATTCACCACTTTATTATGACCCTACCAGATGGTTACGATACCGTCTTGGATGATACAGTGACCTTGTCTGTCGGACAAAAACAACTCTTGACTATTGCTCGTGCTCTGCTCAAAGATGCGCCACTCCTAATCCTAGATGAAGCGACTTCTTCTGTTGATACCCGTACAGAGGAATTGATTCAGAAAGCTATGGATCGTTTGATGGAGGGCAGAACTTCCTTTGTCATCGCCCACCGCTTGTCTACTATCCGAAATGCTGATCTTATCCTCGTCATGAAAGATGGCAATATCATCGAGCAAGGCAATCATGAGGAGCTAATGGCGCAAGCTGGTTTCTACGCTGACCTCTACAACAGTCAATTTACAGAAGACGAAGCAGAAGAATAAATCGAAAGAAGGCTTGACGGCCTTCTTTTTCTGCACTATACTAGAAGACAAGTGCTTCCCTATAAGCAAAATTTGAATAAGTGATGAGAAAATATATGAAAAATTATCAAGAATGGTATGACCACATTGCTGCTATTGCTAAAAATAAGCCCTTTCTTCTGAGCTTGTTAAGAGCTTTCAATCGGTTCATGACGGTAGTTATGCCTATAGTTTATCTGACCTTGTTAGCAACTACCTATCTCCAAGAAGGACTTGGGAAACAGGTCTTGATCTATGTGTTTATCCCTGCGTCAGGTTTTGTGATTTTGTCCTTTCTTCGTAAGAAAATCAATGCCCCTAGGCCTTATGAAGTTTGGGAAATTGTCCCGCTACTAGACAGAGATAGTCCTGGTCAGTCTATGCCCAGTCGTCATGTCTTTTCAGCAACCATTATCTCCATGGCTTGCTTGCATGCTAGTCTAACTATGGGGATGATTTGTTTGACCTTATCAGCCTTCTTGGGGCTAGTGAGAGTCTTAGGTGGAGTGCATTTTCCAAAGGATGTAGTAGTTGGTTATGCTTGCGGACTTGTGTGGGGTGTGATTTTCTTTCTATTTTGACCTGTAAGTTAAGATGGTCTTACAACCACTTACGTGCCTAAAGTAACCACTTGCTTTTTTGCTCTTGTTTTCTTATTTTGGCTTTGATATAGTAGAGTCAGAAAGGAGATGGAATGAAGTTACGAATCGAAATTGATAGCAATTTAGAGGAAACTGAAATTGTCATCAAGGCAGCGGCTTTGACAGATGAGATTGCGGATTTACAGCGCCTCTTGCAAGAGTCCAAGTCTCCTCGGTTGATTTTTTACAAGGGAACAGGTGAATATTATCTGGATCTGTCGGAAATTCTCTTCTTTGAGACAGAAGGGAACAAGATTTATGCCCATACCCAGAAAGATGCCTACGAGGTTCGGCTTAAACTCTATGAGTTAGAGTCTATCCTTCCTCGCTATTTTAGTCGGATATCCAAGTCAACAATCGCCAATATCCGGCAAGTTTACTCGGTGGACAAGTCCTTTTCAGGAACGGGCACCATTTCCTTTTATCAAACCCACAAGGAGGTTCATGTCTCACGACATTACCAATCCCTCCTAAAAGAAAATCTAAGAAACATGAGGTAAGAATATGAAAAAGAAAGCATTTGGTATTGTGTTGCTGGTTTTAGCAGCTTTAATATTATTACAAGGAAATTTTGGAATCCCTTCTCTGGGAGGGCAAATTTGGCCCTTGCTTGGTATTGTTTTTTTTGCCTACCAATCAGTTGAGGCTTTGCTTCGTCGTCATCTGACATCAGCCTCTTTTACAGCCCTAGTGGCCTTAATGATTGCCAACCACTTTTATGATATTTTACCGATTCCCAATCAGTCATTGTTCTGGGCAAGTATTTTAATCGTAATGGGTGTCAGCGCACTCACTCATTCTAACAGAACTTGGAACGGGAAAAAATGGTGGTATGATGGTAAAAAGACCATTCTTACAGATAAGGAAGTTGCTTTTGGGACAGGGACTTTCTACAAGCAAGACCAAGAATTGGTAGAAGACCAAGTTGAAGTTGGTTTTGGCAATGCAAAGATATATTACGACAACGCAGAGATGTTAGGTGATTTTGCTACTCTGGATATCGAAGTTGGTTTTGGGAATGCGGTTGTCTACGTGCCCCAACACTGGAGAGTAGATCTTAAGGTAGAGACATTCTGTGGAGTAGCTAAGGCAGATGCTCCTCTAGCTCCAACAAGTAAAACCTTGATTATCCGTGGAGATGTGGCTTTTGGGAAATTGGGAGTTGTTTACGTTAAATAAAAAAATCTTCCAATTCCCTTGCAAAAATGAAGAAAGTGTGATAACATAGTACGGTATGTGGTGCTAGCACATCCGCTATATTAGATCTAATAGGAGGAAAACACAATGGCTAAAGTATGTTACTTTACAGGTCGTAAGACTGTATCAGGAAACAACCGTTCACACGCGATGAACCAAACAAAACGTGCCGTAAAACCAAACCTTCAAAAAGTTACTGTTCTTATCGATGGTAAACCTAAAAAAGTTTGGGCTTCAGCTCGTGCTTTGAAATCAGGTAAAGTTGAACGCGTTTAATAATAAAAGTAAAGGAGACCTTAGGGTCTTTTTTTCTTTTATTACGGGTATAACATCATTTGAAAAATAGAGTAAATATCCGCTGATACAGTATTCTGCTTTTACACTTGGGCTGAAATATGATAAAATAGAGTATCAACTAGTTGAGGTAAAAAGGATGACTGTAAAAATTAATACAAAAGATGGTCAAATCGAACTAACAGATGAAGTGATTGCAACCGTTGTAGGCGGTGCAACAACTGAGATTTTTGGTGTGGTCGGTATGGCTAGTAAAAATGCCCTCAAAGATAATTTCCAAGCCCTTCTAGGTAAGGAAAATTATTCCAAAGGTGTCGTCGTAAAAGCGGCCGAAGATGGCAGTATTGCAGTTGATGTATATACCGTGTTGAGCTACGGAACAAAGATTAGCGAAGTGTCAAAAAACATTCAAGAGCGTGTTCGTTTTAGCTTGGAAAACCAGCTTGGAATTACCGCTCAGACTGTAAATGTCTACATTCAAAATATCAAAGTTGTAGGAGAATAACCGTGTCAAAAATTACTACTAGCTTATTTCAAGAAATGGTGCAGGCTGCATCAACTCGCTTGAATAAGCAAGCTGAATATGTCAATTCATTAAACGTCTTTCCAGTTCCAGATGGAGATACTGGAACAAACATGGGAATGACCATTGAAAATGGTGCTAAAGAAGTTGCAGATAAGCCAGCTTCTACAGTTGGAGAGGTAGCGAGCATTCTTGCCAAAGGGCTTTTGATGGGTGCGCGTGGGAACTCAGGAGTTATTACGTCTCAGCTTTTCCGTGGATTCTCACAAGCTATCAAGGATAAAGACGAGTTAACAGGTCAAGACTTGGCCCTTGCCTTCCAATCAGGTGTGGAAGTTGCCTATAAGGCCGTTATGAAACCAGTTGAAGGAACGATTTTGACAGTTTCTCGTGGGGCAGCTATCGGTGCTAAGAAAAAAGCTGAGCAAACAGATGATGCTGTTGAAGTAATGCGTGCAGCTTTAGAAGGTGCTAAAACAGCTCTAGCTAAAACGCCAGACATGCTTCCAGTATTGAAAGAAGTTGGCGTTGTGGACTCAGGTGGTCAAGGATTGGTCTTTATCTACGAAGGTTTCCTTTCAGCCCTTACTGGCGAATATATTGCATCTGAGGACTTTGTAGCCACTCCTGCTAATATGAGTGAAATGATCAATGCGGAGCACCACAAGTCTGTAGCTGGTCATGTAGCGACTGAGGACATTACCTTTGGTTATTGTACTGAAATCATGGTAGCTCTTAAGCAAGGTCCAACCTATGCTAAAGATTTTGACTACGACGAATTCCGTAACTACTTGAATGAACTTGGAGACTCTCTCCTCGTTGTCAACGATGATGAAATTGTCAAAGTCCACGTCCATACAGAAGATCCAGGACTTGTTATGCAAGAAGGTCTCAAATATGGTAGCTTGGTCAAGGTAAAAGTTGACAATATGCGTAACCAACACGAAGCACAGGTTGAGAAAGAAGCTGCTCAAGTTAGCAAACCAGCTGAAGAAAAAGAGTATGCTTTGATTGCTGTAGTGGCTGGTAAAGGTCTAGCAGATATCTTCCGTTCTCAAGGTGTAGATTATGTTATCGAAGGCGGTCAAACCATGAACCCTTCAACAGAAGACTTTATCAAGGCTGTTGAACAGGTCAATGCTCGTAACATTATCTTCCTACCAAACAACAAAAATATCTTCATGGCAGCTCAATCTGCAGCAGAAGTTTTGGAACAACCAGCAGTAGTGGTGGAAGCTCGTACTTTGCCACAAGGTTTGACAAGTCTTCTCGCCTTTGATCCAAGCAAGTCTATCGAAGAAAACCAAGAGCGTATGACTGCTGCTCTTAGCGATGTCGTTAGCGGAAGCGTCACAACAGCTGTGCGTGATACAACCATTGATGGCTTAGAAATCCATGAAAATGATAATCTTGGTATGGTGGATGGGAAAATCCTCGTGTCAAACCCTGATATGCACCAAGCCTTGACAGAAACCTTGAAACATATGTTGGATGAAGATAGTGAAATCGTAACCTTCTATGTCGGTGAAGACGGAAGCGAAGAACTTGCCAATGAAATTGCCCAAGAAATCGCAGAAGAATTCGAAGACGTTGAAGTCGAGATTCACCAAGGTCAACAACCAGTTTACCCATACCTATTTAGTGTGGAATAAGATTAATGAAGGACTGAGAAATCAGTTCTTTTTTTCTTTTTAAATAATGAAATCGGTATCTTTTAAATAAAAACCAAAATAACATTCATAAATAAACGTTAAAATAGAAAATTCAGAAAATTTCTTCTTTTGTCTTGAAAAATTTTGAAAAAGTGGTATGATAGTAACAAGTTATTTTTAAGAGGAAAGAAAGGGGAACAATGGAGAAAATCAGTTTAGAATCTCCTAAGACGGGGTCAGACCTAGTTTTGGAAACACTTCGTGATTTAGGAATTGATACCATCTTTGGCTATCCTGGTGGTGCAGTCTTGCCTTTTTATGATGCGATATATAATTTTAAAGGCATTAGTCACATTCTAGGACGCCATGAGCAAGGTTGTCTGCATGAAGCTGAAGGTTATGCTAAATCAACTGGAAAGTTGGGTGTTGCCGTCGTCACTAGCGGACCGGGAGCAACAAATGCCATTACAGGGATTGCGGATGCCATGAGTGACAGTGTTCCCCTTTTGGTCTTTACAGGTCAGGTGGCGCGAGCAGGGATTGGTAAGGATGCCTTTCAGGAGGCAGACATCGTGGGAATTACCATGCCAATCACTAAGTACAATTATCAAGTTCGTGAGACAGCCGATATTCCGCGTATTATTACGGAAGCTGTCCATATCGCAACTACAGGACGTCCAGGGCCAGTTGTAATTGATCTACCTAAAGATGTATCTGCTTTAGAAACAGACTTCATCTATTCACCAGAGGTGAACCTACCAAGTTATCAACCGACTCTTGAGCCAAATGATATGCAAATTAAGAAAATCTTGAAGCAATTATCCAAGGCTAAAAAGCCAGTCTTGCTAGCTGGTGGTGGGATTAGTTATGCTGAGGCTGCTGCGGAGTTGAATGAATTTGCAGAGCGCTACCAAATTCCAGTGGTAACTAGTCTTTTAGGGCAAGGAACGATTGCAACGAGTCATCCACTTTTCCTTGGAATGGGAGGAATGCATGGGTCATTCGCAGCAAATATTGCCATGACGGAAGCTGATTTTATGATTAGTATTGGTTGCCGTTTCGATGACCGCTTGACGGGGAATCCTAAGACCTTTGCTAAGAATGCTAAGGTTGCCCACATTGATATTGACCCAGCCGAGATTGGCAAGATTATCAGTGCAGATATTCCTGTAGTTGGAGATGCTAAGAAAGCCTTGCAAATGTTGCTGGCAGAACCGACAGTTCATAACAATACTGAGAAATGGATTGAAAAAGTCACTAAAGACAAGAACCGCGTTCGTTCTTATGATAAGAAAGAGCGTGTGGTTCAACCGCAAGCTGTTATTGAACGAATTGGTGAATTGACGAATGGAGATGCCATTGTGGTCACAGACGTAGGTCAACACCAAATGTGGACAGCCCAGTATTATCCATATCAAAATGAACGTCAGTTAGTGACTTCAGGTGGTTTAGGAACCATGGGATTTGGAATCCCAGCAGCAATCGGTGCTAAAATTGCTAACCCAGATAAGGAAGTAGTCTTGTTTGTTGGGGATGGCGGTTTCCAAATGACTAACCAGGAATTGGCTATTTTGAACATTTACAAGGTGCCAATCAAGGTGGTTATGCTGAACAACCACTCACTTGGAATGGTTCGCCAATGGCAGGAATCCTTCTATGAAGGTAGAACATCTGAGTCAGTCTTTGATACTCTTCCTGATTTCCAATTGATGGCACAAGCTTACGGTATTAAAAACTATAAGTTTGACAATCCTGAGACCTTGGCTCAAGACCTTGAAGTCATCACTGAGAATGTTCCTATGCTAATCGAGGTAGATATTTCTCGTAAGGAACAGGTGTTACCAATGGTACCAGCTGGTAAGAGTAATCATGAGATGTTGGGGGTGAAGTTCCATGCGTAGAATGTTAACAGCAAAACTACAAAATCGTTCAGGAGTCCTCAATCGCTTTACCGGTGTCCTGTCTCGTCGTCAGGTTAATATCGAAAGCATCTCTGTTGGAGCAACAGAAGATCCGAATGTATCGCGTATCACCATTATTATTGATGTAGCTTCACATGATGAAGTGGAGCAAATCATTAAGCAACTCAATCGTCAGATTGATGTGATTCGCATTAGAGATATTACAGATAAACCACACTTGGAGCGCGAGGTGATTTTGGTTAAGATGGCAGCGCCAGCTGAGAAGCGCGCTGAGATTCTAGCGATTATTCAACCTTTCCGTGCAACGGTGGTAGACGTAGCGCCAAACTCGATTACCATTCAGATGACAGGAAATGCTGAAAAGAGTGAAGCTCTATTGCGAGTCATTCGACCATACGGTATTCGCAATATCGCTCGTACGGGTGCAACTGGATTTACCCGCGATTAAAAATCCAACTTAAATTTGTTAAACCAGCCTAAAAGGCAATAAATAATAGAAAAGAGAGAAAAAACTATGGCAGTTCAAATGGAATACGAAAAAGATGTTAAAGTAGCAGCACTTGACGGTAAAAAAATCGCCGTTATCGGTTATGGTTCACAAGGACATGCGCATGCTCAAAACTTGCGTGATTCAGGTCGCGATGTCATCATCGGTGTACGTCCAGGTAAATCTTTTGATAAAGCAAAAGAAGATGGATTTGACACTTACACAGTAGCAGAAGCTACTAAATTGGCTGACGTTATCATGATTTTGGCACCAGACGAAATCCAACAAGAATTGTACGAAGCAGAAATCGCTCCAAACTTGGAAGCTGGAAATGCAGTTGGATTTGCTCATGGTTTCAACATTCACTTTGAATTTATCAAAGTTCCTGCAGATGTAGATGTCTTCATGTGTGCTCCTAAAGGACCAGGACACTTGGTACGTCGTACTTATGAAGAAGGATTTGGTGTTCCAGCTCTTTACGCAGTATACCAAGATGCAACAGGAAATGCGAAAAACATTGCCATGGACTGGTGTAAAGGTGTTGGGGCAGCTCGTGTAGGTCTTCTTGAAACAACTTATAAAGAAGAAACTGAAGAAGATTTGTTTGGTGAACAAGCTGTACTTTGTGGTGGTTTGACTGCCCTTATCGAAGCAGGTTTCGAAGTCTTGACAGAAGCAGGTTACGCTCCAGAATTGGCTTACTTTGAAGTTCTTCACGAAATGAAATTGATCGTTGATTTGATCTACGAAGGTGGATTCAAGAAAATGCGTCAATCAATTTCAAACACTGCTGAGTACGGTGACTATGTATCAGGTCCACGTGTAATCACTGAACAAGTTAAAGAAAACATGAAAGCTGTCTTGGCAGATATCCAAAATGGTAAATTTGCAAATGACTTTGTAAACGACTATAAAGCTGGACGTCCAAAATTGACTGCTTACCGTGAACAAGCAGCTAACCTTGAAATTGAAAAAGTTGGTGCAGAATTGCGTAAAGCAATGCCATTCGTTGGTAAAAACGACGACGATGCATTCAAAATCTATAACTAATTGATAGAAATTAAGGTGAAGGCGAGTTGGGGGACTAACTCGCTTTTATAATCAATTCATCTCTTGTTAAAAGGATGGATTGCGATAAGTATGAAATAGTCTAGGAGAAAATGATGTTAAGTTCAAAAGATATAATCAAGGCTCACAAGGTCTTGAATGGTGTGGTCGTTAATACACCGCTTGATTATGACCATTATTTATCGCAGAAGTATGATGCTAAGATTTATTTGAAAAAGGAAAATGCCCAACGTGTTCGCTCTTTTAAAATTCGTGGTGCCTATTATGCTATTTCTCAGCTCAGCAAGGAAGAGCGTGAGCGTGGGGTAGTCTGTGCCTCTGCGGGAAATCATGCGCAGGGAGTTGCCTATACTTGTAATGAGATGAAAATTCCTGCTACTATTTTTATGCCCATTACTACACCGCAACAAAAAATTGGGCAGGTTCGCTTTTTTGGTGGGGATTTCGTGACCATTAAACTAGTTGGAGATACCTTTGATGCCTCAGCTAAAGCAGCTCAAGAATTTACAGTTTCTGAAAATCGTACCTTTATTGATCCCTTTGATGATGCCCATGTTCAAGCTGGTCAAGGGACCGTTGCTTATGAGATTTTAGAAGAGGCTCGAAAAGAATCGATTGATTTTGATGCTGTCTTGGTTCCTGTTGGTGGTGGCGGTCTCATTGCTGGGGTTTCTACCTATATCAAGGAAACAAGTCCAGAAATTGAAGTCATTGGGGTAGAGGCTAATGGAGCACGTTCCATGAAGGCTGCCTTTGAAGCTGGTGGTCCAGTCAAACTCAAAGAAATTGACAAATTTGCGGATGGGATTGCTGTACAAAAGGTAGGTCAATTGACCTATGAGGCAACTCGTCAACATGTTCAAACTTTGGTAGGTGTTGATGAGGGATTGATTTCTGAAACCTTGATTGACCTCTACTCTAAGCAAGGGATTGTCGCAGAACCTGCTGGGGCGGCTAGTATCGCCTCTTTAGAGGTTCTAGCTGAGTATATCAAGGGGAAAACCGTTTGTTGTATCATTTCTGGAGGAAATAATGATATCAACCGTATGCCAGAAATGGAAGAGCGTGCCTTGATTTATGATGGAATTAAGCATTACTTTGTAGTGAATTTTCCACAGCGTCCAGGGGCTTTGCGTGAGTTTGTAAATGATATCTTGGGGCCAAATGATGATATCACACGTTTTGAGTATATCAAACGAGCTAGCAAGGGGACAGGCCCAGTATTGATTGGGATTGCCTTGGCAGATAAGCATGATTATGCAGGCTTGATTCGTCGAATGGAAGGTTTTGATCCATCTTATATTAACTTAAATGGTAATGAAACGCTCTATAATATGCTTGTCTGAGGACTAATAAAAAAATATCATATTATTTGCACAACTGATGTATAGGTGCTATAATGAGGGTGAAGAAAGGGGGCGATTCCTATGGACTTAGGAACTCTATCGTACTATTTCTACTACAACTCACTATAGCACCTATTATTTTTGATTCTGTTTATATTGAGGCGACAGAATTACTTACTATATATAAGGAAATTTTTTGAAATCCCCAAATGTATATTTCCCTAATTTGAACTTTCACTAAATATAATAGGAATTAGAAAAAATAATCAATGTTTGTGAGATGGTTGCTAGGTGAGTCGGCTGAAAAAACTCGTGAGATAAACAATAGTGCTAGACATGAAATGGCAAGTGCTGCTGTTTTCAAATGACTAGCTGGGAAGCGGGTATGTAATCAGAAGGTGCAAGATTGGACAAAGTAAGTAGTACCGGTTGTAAAACGAATAAGATATAGATAAGGACAGGAAAGGAAAGGAACCAAAGAAGGAGAAAGAAAAACGGAATGGTTTAGAGATAGTGTGGAGTGAAAGACTATCTTTAGTGGACTTGTTGATTTAAAAGGAATATATAGAATGAAATAGTAAATCCTGTCTATCCTATTGAGAAACTGGCATTCAGTATGCATGAATATTTTTACAAGTTTAAAGTTTAATAATGCAATTGTTTTTTAGGAGCATACTAATGGGTTATAGTAAGCAAAAACCTATATATTATCGGCTTTAAAAAGGAAGTAAGAAGATTCTAGATCATTTATTTTATTGAATATATGTTTTTTTATTGACAAAAGACATAAAAACGTATACAATAATATAACGTAAAGAAGAAAATAGGAGAAGAACATGGCTAAGTCAAACTTTGAAAAAGTAGAATCAGTTGTTGGCTGGGTTCGTGATAAGAAAATCACAGGCTACCGTATCTCTAAAGAAACGAATGCGCGTGAAATGTCTATCATTGCTCTAGCGCAGGGTCGTGCAAAAGTAAAAAATATTTCATTTGAAACAGCTCTAGGTTTAATTGATTTCTATGAAAAAAATCATGAAAAATTTGAAGATTAATCTTTGGATAATGGCGGATTCTTGAATAAGGTCTGCCTTTTCATTTTGATACTCAATGAAAATCAAAGAGCAAACTAGGAAGCTAGCCGTAGGCTGCTCAAAACACTGTTTTGAGGTTGCAGATAGAGCTGACGTGGTTTGAAGAGATTTTCGAAGAGTATGAGGACAACAAAAAGACTGCACGATTGATGCAGCCTTTTCTTTTTATTTGAGATAGCGTTGAAGGAACTCTTTTGTACGGTCTTCTTTAGGATTGGTGAAGAGGTCTTCTGGCTTGCCTTCTTCAGCGATTACACCCTTATCCATGAAGATAACACGGTGAGAGACATCACGGGCAAATTCCATTTCATGAGTTACGACAATCATAGTCAAGCCTTCTTGAGCCAGATCCTGCATGATTTTGAGGACCTCTCCAACCATTTCTGGATCGAGAGCTGATGTTGGTTCATCAAAGAGAATGGCGTCAGGATTCATGGAAAGGGCACGAGCGATGGCCACACGTTGTTTTTGACCACCTGAGAGTTGTTTTGGTTTCGCTTGCCAGTAGCGTTCTCCCATGCCGACCTTTTCCAGGTTTTCTTTAGCAATTTTTTCAGCTTCTGTACGTTCGCGTTTAAGGACAGTTGTCTGAGCGACGATTGTATTTTCAAGAACGTTGAGATTTTCAAAGAGGTTAAAGGATTGGAACACCATTCCCAACTTTTCACGGTATTGCGTGAGGTCATAGCCTTTTTCGAGGACGTTTTGTCCATGATAAAGGATTTGTCCATCAGTTGGCGTTTCAAGTAGGTTAATGGAGCGTAGGAAGGTCGATTTCCCGCTTCCAGAGCTTCCAATGATAGAGATAACCTCTCCCTTGTGGACGGTGAGAGAAATGTCTTTTAGCACTTCGTTTTGGCCATAGGATTTTTTGAGGTGTTTAATTTCAAGGATTGCTTGTGTCATTATTTCAAATCCTCCGTTTGCATTTGGTTAGCACCTGTAGTATAGGTATCCATGTCCATTCGGCGCTCGATGAAGCGTAGGATACGTGTTACGGTGAAGGTGAGGACAAAGTAAATCACGGCGATGATTGTAAATGTCTGGAAGTATTGATAGGTTTGAGTTGCCACGGTGTTTCCTGAGAAATAAAGTTCGACAACTGAGATAACGTTCAATACAGATGTATCTTTGATATTGATGACAAATTCATTACCAGTTGCTGGTAGGATGTTACGGACTACTTGAGGTAGGACAATCTTACGCATGGTTTGGTTATGAGTCATACCAAGAGCAGTCGCAGCTTCAAATTGTCCCTTGTCAACTGCTAGGATACCACCACGGACGATTTCGGTCATGTAGGCACCAGTGTTGATTGAAACGATGAAGATAGCAGCCAGTGTACGGTCAAGGTTGATACCGAAAGCTTGGGCAGTTCCATAGTAGATAACCATCGATTGAACAATCATTGGTGTACCACGGAAAATTTCAATATAGACATTGAGGATCCAGCCGACTAGTTTTTGTAGGCCGTAGATAGCTTTATTTTCAGAGAGGGGAGCAGTACGGAAAACACCAATGGCAAGTCCAATAATGAGACCTGTGATGGTTCCGACTATAGAGATTAAAAGAGTGATACCAGCACCACGCAAGAGTTGTTGCCAGTTTTCAGAAAGAATTTTAGTGACTTGGCTAAAGAAACTACTGCTAGTCTCTTCAGTTGTTGTAGCTTCGGCAGGTTGTTCCTTGATCATACGATCCATCAAGGCAACTTGGTCGTCTTTTGAAATGGTTTCAATGCTGGCATTGATTTGGCTAATACGATTGTCATCTTTACGAAGTCCGATGGCGATAGCTGTATCTTCTTCCCCAGTTTTGAAACCTGGTTCTACTTGGACCATCTTAAACTTAGAGTTCGCAGCTTCAGCAGTCAGTGCTTCTGGGCGTTCAGAAACATAAGCATCGATGACACCAGCTTCAAGAGCTTGGCGCATTTGAGCGAAGTCTCCCATGGCAGTTTCTTTTTTAGCGCCTGGGATTTGTGCAATCAAGTCATAAAGGTAGACACCTTGTTGAGAAGTGATTTTTGCACCGTTAAAGTCATCCAAAGATTTAGCATTTGCGTAGGCAGAATCTTTTTTGACTAGTAGGACAGGTTCGCTAGTGTAGTAGCTGCTTGAAAAGGCAATTTCTTGTTTGCGTTCGGCAGTAGGACTCATACCTGCGATAATCATGTCAATCTTACCAGAAGTAAGGGCAGGGACTAGACCTTCCCACTTGGTTTTAACAACCAAAGGTTCTTTACCTAAGTCCTTAGCGATTTTCTTGGCGATTTGAACATCGTATCCGTTAGCATACTGGTTAGTTCCATCGATTTTGACAGCTCCATTGCTATCATCGTCCTGAGTCCAGTTAAAGGGAGCATATGCTGCTTCCATCCCGATGCGTAAATATTCATCGGCTTGGGCAACATTGACAAGTCCCAGCATCAGCAAGAGACTTGTGAAAATAGATAAGTATATTTTTCTCATGATTTCTCCTATTTCTAATCTATTAAAAAATAACTGTCTCCTATTTTATCGAAAAAAACTCTATTTTTCAATATAGGTAAGCCCTTACTTGAGAAAAAATGATATAATGATAGCAAAGATAAAAAGGGGGCTTAGTTGATGAAAAAAACTTTTTTCTTACTGGTGTTAGGCTTGTTTTGCCTTCTGCCACTCTCTGTTTTTGCCATTGATTTCAAGATAAACTCTTACCAAGGGGATTTGTATATTCATGCAGACAATACGGCAGAATTTAGACAGAAGATAGTTTACCAGTTTGAGGAGGACTTTAAGGGCCAAATCGTGGGACTTGGACGTGCTGGCAAGATGCCTAGTGGATTTGACATTGATCCTCATCCAAAGGTTCAGGCTGCGAAAAACGGTGCTGAACTAGCAGACGTTACTAGCGAAGTGATAGAAGGAGCAGATGGTTATACTGTTAAAGTTTATAATCCAGGTCAAGAAGGCGACACAGTTGAAGTTGACCTTGTCTGGAACTTAAAGAATTTGCTTTTTCTATATGATGACATTGCTGAATTAAATTGGCAACCTTTAACAGATAGTTCAGGGGCTATTGGAAAGTTTGAATTTCATGTAAGGGGAGACAAGGGGGCTGAAAAACTCTTTTTCCATACAGGCAAACTTTTTAGAGAGGGAACGATTGAAAAGAGTAGCCTTGATTATACTATTCGTTTGGACAATCTTCCAGCTAAGCGTGGAGTTGAATTGCATGCCTACTGGCCTCGGACCGATTTTGCTAATGCTACGAATCAGGGATTGAAAGGGAATCGTTTAGAAGAGTTTAATAAGATAGAAGACTCGATTGTCAGAGAAAAGAATCAGAGTAAACAACTCCTTACTTGGGTCTTCCCTTCGATACTTTCTATCTCCTTGTTATTGAGTGTCTGCTTCTATTTTATTTATAGAAGAAAGACCACTCCTTCAGTCAAATATGCCAAAAATCATCGTCTCTATGAGCCACCAATGGAATTAGAGCCTATGGTTTTATCAGAAGCAGTATACTCGACCTCCTTGGAGGAAGTGAGTCCTCTAGCCAAAGGAGCAGGTAAATTTACCTTTGACCAACTTATTCAAGCTACCTTGCTAGATGTGATAGATCGTGGGAATGTCTCTATCATTTCAGAAGGAGATGCAGTTGGTTTGAGGCTGGTAAAAGAAGATGGTTTGTCCAGTTTTGAGAAAGACTGCCTAAATCTAGCTTTTTCAGGCAAAAAAGAAGCAACTCTTTCCAATTTGTTTGCGGATTACAAGGTATCTGATAGTCTTTATCGTAGAGCAAAAGTCTCTGATGAAAAACGGATTCAAGCAAAGGGGCGTCAGCTCAAATCTTCTTTTGAAGAAGTATTGAACCAGATGCAAGAAGGAGTGAGAAATCGAGTTTCCTTCTGGGAACTTCCAGATTATTATCGTCCTTTAACCGGTGGGGAAAAGGCCTTGCAAGTAGGTATGGGTGTCTTGACTATCTTGTCCCTATTTATCGGATTTGGTTTGTTCTTGTACAGTTTGGATGTTTATGGCTATCTTTACATCCCCTTGCCAATACTTGGTTTTCTAGGTTTGGTTTTGGCTGTTTTCTATTATTGGAAGCTTCGACTAGATAATCGTGATGGTGTCCTAAATGAAGCAGGAGCAGAAGTATACTACCTCTGGACCAGTTTTGAAAATATGTTGCGGGAGATTGCGCGATTGGATCAGGCAGAGTTGGAAAGTATTGTGGTCTGGAATCGCCTCTTGGTCTATGCGACCTTATTTGGCTATGCGGACAAGGTCAGCCATTTGATGAAGGTTCATCAGATTCAAGTGGAAAATCCAGATATCAATCTATATGTAGCTTATGGCTGGCACAGTATGTTTTATCATTCAAGCGCGCAAATGAGCCATTATGCCAGTGTCGCAAATACAGCAAGTACCTACTCCGTATCTTCTGGAAGTGGAAGTTCTGGCGGTGGCTTCTCTGGAGGCGGAGGTGGCGGCAGTATCGGCGCCTTTTAAAGAGAGCTATCACTGGCTGAAAAAATATGCTATAATGGAAGATAGAAAAAGGAGTAATCTATGTATCTTATTGAAATTTTAAAATCTATCTTCTTCGGTATTGTTGAAGGAATTACGGAATGGTTGCCGATTTCCAGTACAGGTCACTTGATTTTAGCAGAGGAGTTTATCCAATACCAAAATCAGAATGAAGCCTTTATGTCTATGTTTAATGTTGTGATTCAGCTTGGTGCTATTTTAGCAGTCATGGTCATTTACTTTAATAAGCTCAATCCTTTTAAATCGACAAAGGACAAGCAGGAAGTTCGTAAGACTTGGAGACTGTGGTTGAAGGTCTTGGTTGCCACTTTACCTTTGCTTGCCGTCTTTAAATTTGATGATTGGTTTGATACCCACTTCCATAACATGGTTTCAGTTGCTCTCATGTTGATTATTTATGGGATTGCCTTTATCTATTTGGAAAAGCGCAATAAAGCTCGTGCTATTGAACCAAGTGTAACAGAGTTGGACAAGCTTCCTTATACGACAGCTTTCTATATCGGACTCTTCCAAGTTCTTGCCCTTTTACCAGGAACCAGTCGTTCTGGTGCAACGATTGTCGGTGGTTTGTTGAATGGAACCAGTCGTTCAGTTGTGACAGAATTTACCTTCTATCTTGGAATTCCTGTTATGTTTGGAGCTAGTGCCTTAAAGATTTTCAAATTTGTGAAAGCAGGACAGCTCTTGAGTTTTGGGCAATTGTTCTTGCTCTTGGTTGCGATGGGAGTAGCTTTTGCAGTTAGTATGGTGGCTATTCGCTTTTTGACCAGCTATGTGAAAAAACACGATTTTACCCTTTTTGGTAAATACCGCATCGTGCTTGGTAGTGTTTTGCTACTTTACAGTTTTGTCCGTTTATTTGTATAAGAAAAACCTTGAAGGGACAGCTCTTCAAGGTTTTAAAATCCAGTCACGGTAATCCCTAGCAGGCGGACACCTCTTTCTTTCTCGCTTAATTCTTCATAGAGTTGTAGGGCTATTTGGCTTATCTGACTAGCATCCTGTGTTTTTTGAGCTAGACTTTTTCGTTTAGTGAGAGTTGAAAAGTCCTCGTAGCGAATTTTCAAAATGACAATTTTTCCAGCTTTTTCTTGTTGACTGAGATTGAGAGCGACTCTTTCTGATAGGAGAGTCAGCTCTTTTTTGATGTCTTCTTCGGCACGGAGAATCTTTCCATAGGTTTTTTCCTTGCCGATTGATTTACGAATACGATTGGATTTGACTGGAGAGTTGTGAATGCCACGAGCCTTTCGATAAAGGTCATAGCCCAGTCTTCCAAAACGGTCTATTAGGGTCATTTCAGGAACTTTAAGTAGATCAGCGCCGGTAAAAACACCCATTTGATGAAGTCTTTCCACTGTCTTTTTTCCTACTCCATGAAACTTGGAAATATCCATTTGTTTTAGAAAGTCCTCAGCCTGGTCAGGTAGAATCACTGTCAGACCATGTGGTTTTTGATAATCACTAGCCATTTTAGCTAAGAATTTGTTGTAGGAAACGCCAGCAGAAGCAGTTAGATGGAGTTCTTGCCAGATATCCTCTTGAATGAGGCGAGCGATTTTGACCGCTGATTTGATACCGAGTTTATTTTCTGTTACATCCAAATAGGCTTCGTCAATGCTCATAGGTTCTATTAAATCTGTATAGCGCTTAAAAATAGCTCGAATCTGTAGTCCCACAGCTTTGTATTTTTCATAATTTCCTGAGATGAAGACGGCCTGGGGACAGCGTTCATAGGCTTCCTTGGAACTCATGGCAGAATGGACACCAAAAGCTCGTGCCTCATAGCTACAGGTAGAAACGACTCCCCGTCCACCTGTTTGCCGAGGGTCGCTTCCGATAATGACAGGTTTTCCTCTGAGTTTAGGATTATCTCTGATTTCCACCGCAGCAAAAAAGGCATCCATGTCAATGTGGATGATTTTTCTTGACAGATCATTTAACAAAGGAAAAATCAACATGCCTAGCACCTTTTTACTGCTTATTTTCTTTTATTATACCCTTTTTTCTGAAAAAAGGAAAAAAGGCTTTATTTTTTTCAAAAATATAATACAGTTTGGAACGAAATACAGACTGTTTTAGAAAAGAAAGTGTAAAAATAGGGATATTCCGCTTGTTGAAAACGATTACTGTATGGTATACTTGTCTCATGAATGTAACAGATGGTTGTTACTAGAAAGAAAAAAGAGGACATTAACATGGTTGTTAAGACAGTTGTTGAAGCACAAGATATTTTTGATAAAGCTTGGGAAGGCTTCAAAGGAGTAGATTGGAAAGAAAAAGCAAGTGTATCACGCTTTGTACAAGCTAACTACACACCTTACGATGGAGACGAAAGCTTCCTTGCAGGACCAACAGAACGTTCACTTCACATCAAAAAAATTGTAGAAGAAACTAAGGCTCACTACGAAGAAACTCGTTTCCCAATGGACACTCGTCCAACATCTATCGCTGATATCCCTGCTGGATTTATCGACAAAGAAAACGAAGTTATCTTCGGTATCCAAAACGATGAACTTTTCAAATTGAACTTCATGCCAAAAGGTGGTATCCGTATGGCTGAAACTACTTTGAAAGAAAATGGATACGAACCAGACCCAGCTGTTCACGAAATCTTCACTAAATACGTAACAACAGTTAACGACGGTATCTTCCGTGCCTACACTTCAAACATTCGTCGCGCACGTCACGCACACACTGTAACTGGTCTTCCAGATGCATACTCACGCGGACGTATCATCGGTGTTTACGCACGTCTTGCTCTTTACGGTGCAGACTACTTGATGCAAGAAAAAGTAAACGACTGGAACGCAATCGAAGAAATCGATGAAGAAACAATCCGTCTTCGTGAAGAAATCAACCTTCAATACCAAGCATTGCAACAAGTTGTTCGTTTGGGTGACCTTTACGGAGTTGACGTTCGCAAACCAGCGATGAACGTTAAAGAAGCTATCCAATGGGTTAACATCGCCTTCATGTCTGTCTGCCGTGTTATCAACGGTGCTGCTACATCTCTAGGTCGTGTGCCAATCGTTTTGGACATCTTTGCAGAACGTGACCTTGCTCGTGGTACATTTACTGAATCAGAAATCCAAGAATTCGTTGATGATTTCGTTATGAAACTTCGTACAGTTAAATTTGCTCGTACAAAAGCTTACGACCAATTGTACTCAGGTGACCCAACTTTCATCACAACTTCTATGGCTGGTATGGGTAACGACGGTCGTCACCGTGTTACTAAGATGGACTACCGTTTCTTGAACACTCTTGACAACATCGGTAACTCTCCAGAACCAAACTTGACAGTTCTTTGGACTGATAAATTGCCATACAACTTCCGTCGCTACTGTATGCACATGAGCCACAAACACTCTTCTATCCAATACGAAGGTGTAACAACAATGGCTAAAGACGGATATGGTGAAATGAGCTGTATCTCATGCTGTGTGTCTCCACTTGACCCAGAAAATGAAGAACAACGCCACAACATCCAGTACTTCGGTGCGCGTGTAAACGTATTGAAAGCCCTTCTTACTGGACTTAACGGTGGTTACGACGATGTTCACAAAGACTACAAAGTATTTGACATCGAACCAATCCGTGACGAAGTTCTTGAATTTGAATCAGTTAAAGCTAACTTTGAAAAATCTCTTGACTGGTTGACTGACACTTACGTAGATGCTTTGAACATCATCCACTACATGACTGATAAGTACAACTACGAAGCTGTTCAAATGGCCTTCTTGCCAACTAAACAACGTGCTAACATGGGATTTGGTATCTGTGGATTTGCCAACACTGTTGATACATTGGCAGCTATCAAATACGCTACAGTTAAACCAATCCGTGATGAAAATGGCTACATCTACGATTACGAAACAATCGGAGAATACCCACGTTGGGGTGAAGATGACCCACGTTCAAATGAATTGGCAGAATGGTTGATCGAAGCTTACACAACTCGTCTACGTAGCCACAAACTTTACAAAGACGCAGAAGCTACTGTATCACTATTGACAATCACATCTAACGTTGCTTACTCTAAACAAACTGGTAACTCACCAGTCCACAAAGGTGTATACCTCAACGAAGATGGTTCTGTGAACTTGTCTAAACTTGAATTCTTCTCACCAGGTGCTAACCCATCAAATAAAGCTAAAGGTGGATGGTTGCAAAACTTAAACTCACTTTCTAGCCTTGACTTTAGCTATGCAGCTGATGGTATCTCATTGACTACTCAAGTTTCACCTCGCGCTCTTGGTAAGACTCGTGACGAACAAGTTGATAACTTGGTAACAATCCTTGATGGTTACTTTGAAAACGGTGGACAACACGTTAACTTGAACGTTATGGACTTGAACGATGTTTACGAAAAGATCATGTCAGGTGAAGACGTTATCGTACGTATCTCTGGATACTGTGTAAACACTAAATACCTCACTCCAGAACAAAAAACTGAATTGACACAACGTGTCTTCCACGAAGTTCTTTCAATGGATGATGCCTTGGATGCGTTGAGCTAATCAAGTTCTTGAATAATGAAATAAGGAACCCTCGGTCAGTCGACTGAGGGTTGTTTTTTGGGATCTTAAATTCCTTAATACTCTTCGAAAATCTCTTCAAACCACGTCAGCTTTATCTGCAACCTCAAAGCACTGCTTTGAGGTTGTAGATAAGACTGACGAAGTCAGTTACATATTTCTACGGCAAGGCGAAGCTGACGTGGTTTGAAGAGATTTTCGAAGAGTATGAAAATAAAAACACCACACTTTGTTAGATACAAGGTGTGGTTGTATTTTATCTCTTAGACCAAGTTCTCTTCATAAAGAGAAGTAGGATTGGATAAATCTCCAAGCGCCCTGCAATCATTGCAAAGGAGAGGAGAATTTTTGAGATAGGACTAAAGATTGCAAAGCTAGAAGTGGTTCCTAGAATAGGTCCTATATTATTGAAACAGCTAAAGACAGCACTGGTTACAACCAGAAAATCATTGCTATCTAGGCTGACAATAAAGATAAGCGCTAGCAAAATCATAGAATAGATGACAAAGTACTTGAGAATCTTATGCTGGGTATCTTTGTCAATCACCGTTTTATTAACATGGAGGGTCAAAACACGGTGGGGAGATAGGATTGACAAAATCTGATTTTTAGCAATTTTTGAAAGGATGAGGCCTCGAATAACCTTGAGTCCACCTGCGGTTGAACCAGCAGAACCACCGATTCCCATGAGGAAGAGGAGGATAAACTGGGAGAAGAGGGGCCAGTTGGTAATGTCTCCGTAACCAAAACCAGTCGTTGTAATGATATTGGAAACCTGGAAGAAGGCCATTTCAAAGCTCTTGGAAAATCCTGGGTAGAGATAGAGGGTATTGAGGCTAATCAAGCCTGTAGAAACCATCACGATGACCAAGTAAGCCCGAAGTTCTTCATCTCCAAAGAAGGCCTTGACGCGACGGAGCATAAGGTAGTAGTAGAGATTGAAATTTACCCCAAAAACCAAAACTCCTATACTAACCAGATAGGTAATCAGTGAGCTACCATAGTGGGCGATTCCATCGTTATAGACGGTAAAGCCTCCTGTACCTGCTGTCCCCATGGCAATGACAAAACTATCAAATAGGGGCATGCCAGCTAGATAATAGATGATGACAAAGAGGGAGAAGAGAGCTAGATAAAGGAGATAGAGAATCTGGGCAGTGTTTTTTAGTTTGGATACTACTTTACCAAAAACAGGGCCAGGAACCTCAGCCTTCATCACTTCTAGGTGACTATTCTTGGCATTGTCCATAATAGCAAGTGCAAAAACAAGCACCCCCATCCCTCCAATCAAGTGGGTAAAACTGCGCCAGAAGAGGAGGGAACGACTGAGAACCGAAACGTCGTTCAGAATAGTTGCTCCAGTAGTTGTAAAGCCAGAACTGATTTCAAAAAAGGCATCGATAACGCTGGGAATTTGTCTAGCAAAGACAAAGGGGAGACCGCCAAAGAAAGACCAAAGGATCCAACAGAGGGCAACAATCAAGACTCCCTCCTTGGCATAAATCCGTTGATTTTTTGGTTTTTGTAAAATTCCTGAACCGCCTAGTAATACGAGAATTCCAATTGTTGTAAAGAGAGCTGTAAAGACTTGGCTCGATTCGTGGTAATAGACAGCGATAGCCACAGGAACCAAGAGGAGAACAGCTTCAATCAAAAGTAACTTTGAAAGGAGGTAACGAATCATACTTTTATTCATCTCTTACCTCGCGATCAAGTCATAAATCTTGGTGATGTTTGGCAACAAAGTTGTTACTAGGAGCTTGTCTCCAACTTCCAACATATCCTCTCCAGTTGGGAAAATAGTCTTGCCCTTTCGAATGATGGCCGCAATAAGAACCCCTTTTTTCAGTTTGAGTTGAGAAAGAGGTTTGGCAGTCATCTTATTAGCTTCCTTGATATGGAATTGCAGGGTTTCGATTTGGCCATTGGCTAGATGGTGCATGGCTTGAAGGTCTGAATACTGGGCATTAACCCGACCACGAATAAAGTGCATGATTGTATCTACAGCGATGCTTTTAGGTGTGATGATACTTGAAAAATCAGGCGCATTGATAATCTCGAGGAGACTGGTACGATTGACCTTGGTGATATTTTTTTGTACACCTACCCTGTCAAGGAACATAGAGGTAATCAGATTTTCCTCATCGACTCCTGTTAGAGTCGCAACGGCATCATAGTTTTGAGCACTTTCTTCCAGCAGGATATCTTTTGCGGTACCATCTCCTTGAACGATATAGAGATTTGGGAATTTCTCGCTAAAGAAGCTGGCGATTTCAGGATTGATTTCAATAACCTTGGTATCGATACGACTGTCTTGGAGGATACCTAGTAGATAATAGGCAATTCTACCAGCTCCAACAATAAGAAGACTTTTCACGGCACGAGACTTGAAATAATTATGGAAGAGCATCATGTCAACACGGTTACCAGTGACAAAGATTCTATCTTTATCCTGTACAGTCATGTCGCCACTTGGAATGATAATTTGATGATCCCTCTCTATCGCACAGACAATGACATTGCCGAATTTTTTCCGAAAATCAGAAATGGGCATTTGGCAAAGACCACTGGAGGATTTAACAGTGAATTCCATCAAGCTGACCCGTCCACCAGCAAAGCGTTCGACAGACAGGGCGTTGGGGAAGTCAATGATATTGGCAATAGCACGGGCAGCCAGGAGCTCAGGATTAACGATAAGAGAAAAACCGAGGATATTCTTTTCCTTGAAATAAGAGTTAGAATATTCAGGGTTCCGCACCCGAACGATGGTCTCTTTAGCTCCCATTTTTTTTGCTAGAACGGCTGCAATCATGTTCACTTCATCGTATTCAGTCAGGGCGATAAAGATATCACAATCCTGGACACTGGCTTGCTCAAGGATGGTAAAATCGGCCCCGTTACCAAGGATACCCATGATATCAAAGCGATTGACAATATGATTGAGGACAGCTTCGTTTTGTTCAATCAGTAAAACATCATGCTTTTCTGCAACCAAGGAGCGACAGAGGGCAAAACCAACTTTTCCCCCTCCGACAAGGATAATTTTCATAATAAAACCTACTTCTTCATTATGTAACTATCATACCTTTTTTCAAGAAAAAATGCACCTACTAGCTAATCACCAGAGTTTTTAGCAGGAAATTTGCTATAAGGTAAAACTATACCCTAATCAATTGAAATAGCTATTAGCACCTTTCTCTGAAATATGGTATGATAAAGGATATACAAGGAGATAAAATGAATAATAATTTACTGGTATTACAATCAGACTTTGGTCTGGTTGATGGTGCGGTATCGGCTATGATTGGAGTGGCTTTAGAAGAGTCTCCAACCTTAAAAATTCATCATTTGACGCACGATATCACGCCTTATAATATTTTTGAGGGGAGTTACCGTCTCTTTCAGACGGTGGATTACTGGCCTGAGGGAACGACATTTGTATCGGTGGTCGATCCAGGTGTCGGCTCGAAACGTAAGAGTGTGGTTGCCAAGACTGCAAAAAATCAATACATTGTCACGCCAGACAATGGGACGCTTTCTTTTATCAAGAAACACGTTGGCATTGTAGCTATTCGTGAGATTTCTGAGGTAGCTAATAGGCGTCAAAACACAGAGCATTCTTATACCTTCCACGGTCGTGATGTTTATGCTTATACTGGTGCTAAACTAGCCAGCGGTCACATTACTTTTGAGGAAGTGGGACCAGAGCTCAGTGTGGATCAGATTGTGGAACTTCCAGTCGTAGAGACCATCATAGAAGATCATCTGGTGAAGGGAGCTATTGATATTCTGGATGTGCGTTTTGGTTCGCTTTGGACCTCTATCACGCGAGAAGAATTTTACAAGCTGGGACCAGAATTTGGTGATCGTTTTGAAGTGACTATCTATCATGCAGATATGCTGGTCTATCAAAATCAGGTTGTCTATGGCAAATCATTTGCAGATGTGAGAATTGGGCAACCCATCCTTTACATCAACTCTCTCTATCGTTTAGGTCTGGCTATCAACCAAGGTTCCTTTGCCAAGGCTTATAATGTAGGTGTCGGTTCATCTTGGACCATTGAAATAAAGAAAATAGAAGGATAAAATAGGAGAATAAATAGTATGGAAATCAAATTTACAATTAAACAAGTTGTTGCTGTCGGAATTGGCGCTGCCCTCTTTGTCGTCATCGGGATGATCAATATTCCGACCCCTGTTCCAAATACAAGCATTCAACTTCAGTATGCGGTACAAGCGCTACTTTCTATCATTTTTGGACCGATTATCGGTTTGCTTGTCGGGGTGATTGGTCATGCAATCAAGGACTCTCTTGCTGGTTACGGTCTGTGGTGGACTTGGATTATCGCTAGTGGGCTCTTTGGTCTAGCTGTGGGGCTATTTAGAAAGTACGTTCGCGTGATCAATGGTGTCTTTGACTGGAAAGATATTCTTATTTTTAACCTCATTCAACTACTTGCAAATGCCCTTGTTTGGGGTGTCTTGGCACCACTTGGAGATGTTGTGATTTATCAAGAAGCTGCAGAAAAAGTATTTGCCCAAGGAATTGTTGCGGGAATTGCTAATGGTGTATCTGTAGCTATTGCAGGAACTCTTCTCTTGCTTGCCTATGCAGGAACTCAAACTCGTGCAGGAAGTTTGAAAAAGGACTAAAATGATGGGGAAGGCTGGGCAACCAGTCTTTTTCGATGTTTATATATTAGTTAGGCAAGTAAGCTAGGATAGGAATCTTTTGGGCGCTAAGATTTTAAGAGAAGAGACTGCAAGAAGGGGTAGATTTATGATAAAATAGAAGTCTAAGAAGCGAATGAAGAGAGTAAGATGAAAGAAGCTATAATTGAGTGGAAGGATTTCTCTTTCCGGTATGAAACACAACAAGAACCGACCTTGCAAGGGGTGGATTTGACTATTTATAAGGGAGAGAAAGTCTTAATTGTTGGGCCATCTGGGTCAGGTAAGTCTACCTTGGGTCAATGTTTGAATGGGATTATTCCCAATATTTACAAGGGTCAGATGTCTGGAGAATTTTTGATCAAGGGGCAAGCAGCCTTTGATATGAGCATCTACGATAAATCTCATCTGGTCAGTACAGTTTTGCAGGATACTGATGGGCAGTTTATCGGCTTGTCCGTGGCAGAGGACTTGGCTTTTGCTCTAGAAAATGATGTAACAAGTCTAGAAGAGATGAAAAGCCGTGTTCATAAATGGGCTGAAAAGCTGGACCTTCTTTCTTTACTGTCTCAGCGTCCCCATGATTTGTCTGGTGGACAAAAGCAGCGGGTCAGTCTGGCTGGTGTCTTGATTGATGAGAGTCCGATTCTCTTGTTTGATGAGCCACTCGCCAATCTGGATCCCAAGTCAGGTCAGGACATTATCGAATTGATTGACCAGATTCATAAGGAAGAAGGAACGACGACTCTTATTATCGAGCACCGTTTGGAGGATGTTCTGCATCGCCCTGTCGATCGTATTGTCTTGATCAATGATGGTCGTATTCTCTTTAATGGTATCCCTGACCAACTACTGGCGACTGATTTATTGACACAAAATGGAATTCGGGAACCCCTTTATCTAACCACTCTCCGTCAATTAGGTGTGGATTTAGACAAGGAAGAACAGTTAGCAAATTTGGACAACTTGTCTATCTCAAAAGGCCAGGTTCAGTTGCAGACTGAATTGGTAAAAGAAACCGTAGAATTGCAGTCACTCTTTAAATTAGAGGACGTGTCCTTTTCTTATGATGATAGACTGATTTTAAAATCCCTACATTTAGATATTAAAAAGGGTGAAAAAATTGCCATTGTCGGAAAAAATGGAGCAGGGAAGTCAACTCTAGCCAAGGCCTTAAGTAGCTTTATCCAGACGGAAGGTCGCTATCTTTGGGAAGGACAGGATATAAAAGGAGATTCTGTTGCAGAGCGGGCGGAACGAGTAGGCTATGTGCTACAAAATCCTAATCAAATGATTTCAACCAATATGATTTTTGATGAGGTGGCTCTGGGACTACGTTTGCGAGGTGTGGACGAGCAGGAAATTAAAACAAGAGTCTATGAAACTTTGAAAATCTGTGGTCTCTATGAATTCCGTAATTGGCCCATTTCTGCCCTGTCATTTGGACAGAAAAAACGTGTCACTATTGCATCGATTTTGGTCTTAGGGGCTGAAATTATCCTCTTAGATGAACCGACAGCAGGTCAAGACCAGAAGAATTATACTGAGATTATGGAATTTCTCGAAGAGTTGCATCAAAAAGGTCATACCATTGTCATGATTACGCATGATATGCAATTGATGCTGGATTATTCAGACCGAGCTCTTGTCATGGTGGATGGGGAATTGATTGCCGATACTGATCCAGCTAGTCTTTTGAGTAATCCTGAGTTGTTAGTAAAAGCCAACCTAAAAGAAACTTCAATCTTTAACTTGGCCAAGAAACTCGACGTGGATCCACTTGCTTTAACGGCATTTTACAAAGAAAGGAGAGAAGGATGCAAGCTAAATTAATCGGTTACCAGCATAGAGATACTGTGATTCATCGCTTGTCAGGAGCTGGGAAACTCCTCTTTTTCATTCTCGTGTCATTGGCGGCCATGATTAGCTATGATACCAGATTGCTTGTTCTGATTGCTATTTTTTCGGTCTTTCTTCTCTATTTGTCAGAAATTCGTTTTAAAGATGTTTCCTTTGTGGCCGTTTTTGCGACGGTATTTGCCATTTTAAACGTTTTGATGGTCTATCTCTTTTCTCCCGAGTATGGGGTTGGACTTTACGGAGAGAGAAGTGTGATTTGGCAGGGAATCGGTGACTACACTCTGACTAGTCAAGAGCTTTTTTATCTGCTAAATCTGGCTATTAAGTACCTTTGCACCATTCCTCTAGCTATTATCTTTTTGATGACAACCCACCCTAGTCAGTTTGCTTCCAGTTTAAATCAAATTGGTGTGTCCTATAAGATTGCCTATTCTGTCAGTCTAACCTTGCGCTATATTCCAGATTTGCAGGAAGAATTCTTTACTATCAAGATGTCTCAGGAAGCGCGTGGGATGGAATTATCCAAGAAAGCTTCTCTTATGCAACGAATCAAAGGCAATCTGCGCATTATCACTCCCTTGATTTTTAGCTCGTTAGAACGGATTGATACCATCGCGACCGCCATGGAGCTTCGACGCTTTGGGAAAGAGAAAAAACGCACTTGGTATAGTTATCAGGCCTTGAAAAAAGGAGACTATCTTACCTTGCTCTTGGCAGCCTTGTTTTTAGTAGCTAGTTTACTACTTATCTTGCAGAATCAGGGACGATTTTACAACCCTTGGAAATAGCTTGAAAAAATTGAAAAAGTCAAGTCGTTTCTATTGACAATGATTCTGAAAGTGTTATACTAAGAAAGTAGTTTCGCTGATTTACTTCAAACCTGTTGTGAGGTAAGTTAACGATGCCTTAACCACGCTGTTTGCTGAGCTTGACTCCGGGCAGTGTGGCTATTTTTTTGCAATGGTGAAAGGAAGCAAGTCATGACAAATCACATTGTATTATTTGAACCACAAATTCCACAAAATACAGGCAATATTGCGCGTACTTGCGCTGCGACTAATTCTCCCCTCCACATCATCAAGCCAATGGGCTTTCCTATTGACGACCGCAAGATGAAGCGAGCTGGATTGGATTATTGGGATAAACTAGAGATTTATTTTTACGAGAGTTTGGAGGATTTCATGTCTCAGATGAAGGGCAAACTCTATCTGATTTCGAAATTCGCTGAGAAAGTCTATTCTGAGGTGGATTTATCGACTAACGAAGACCATTATTTTCTTTTTGGACGTGAAGACAAGGGTTTACCTGAGGACTTTATGCGCGAACATCCTGAGAAGGCTCTCCGTATTCCTATGAATGATGAACACGTCCGCAGTCTCAATGTCTCTAATACCGTCTGTATGATTGTCTACGAAGCCCTTCGACAGCAGAACTTTGCAGGTCTTGAGCTTGTTCATACCTATGAAGTGGATAAATTGAAATAAAAAATGAAAATGAACAAAATGCTTGCGCTTGCAAGCGTTTTTTGTTATGATAAAAGAGTCTTCAGGGCAGGGTGTGATTCCCGACCGGCGGTAAATTTGACTAGCTATTTTAGCTTTCTCGTCGTTGTCTTGTCTCGATATACTTTAAGTATTATCTTCGACTGCGACGCCTAGATAAATCTAAAATATCTTAGCCAAATAAGTCCGCGAGCGCAAGCTGATGTGGTGAGATTCCACAACCGACAGTATAGTCTGGATGGGAGAAGACGAAAGAATAGCTTTGTCTGTTCTGATAGATTTATAGCCAAACTGTAACCGCTTGCTCAACGGAGTTAGAGGGAACTTTTGGGATATAAAAAGTGAGAATAGATAGAGGAATCCTTTCCAACTTCTTCTGATTTTATAGAAAATTGGAGGAACCTGTTATGACAAACACACGTCGACTTTCGACCATTGCAATTCTATCAGCCATCTCATTTGTGCTGATGTACTTTGACTTTCCGCTCTTGCCAGCGGCATCCTTCCTCAAGATCGAATTTAGTATCTTGCCAGTCCTTGTGGGTTTGGTGGTCATGGATTTGCCTGCTGCTTTAGGAGTTCTCTTGCTTCGCTCACTCTTGAAACTGCTTCTTAACAGTCAGGGAGTGAATACTTACATTGGTTTGCCGATGAATATCGTGGCTTTGGGAGTTTTTGTCATCGTATTTGCTTTGATTTGGAAAAAGGAACGGACAACCCTTCGTTTCCTACTAGGCTCTCTAGCTGGAACTATTGGTTTGACCGTAGCTATGTTGGTTCTCAACTATGTTTACGCTGTTCCTTTGTACGCTAAGTTTGCTAACTTTGATATTGGAAAAATTTTGGGACTGTCCAACTACCTAATGACTATGGTATTGCCTTTTAACTTGATTGAGGGTGTAATCTTTTCCGTTTCATTCTGGTTGTTGTATGTTCTCTTGAAACCAACCTTAAAACATTATGAAAGATAAACAAACATTTTTAATGAAGGGCAGTTTTGCCCTTTTACTTTTCGTTATTCTTGGCTATATTGTCAAATTTTACCCTGAAACGCTGGTCGGTTTTGACCAACCGATTCAGACTGCCGTTCGAGGAGACTTACCAGATTATTTGACTATTCTTTTTAGGGCCATCACACGCTTGATTGATATTCCGGTGATTATCACTTGGGTTGTCATCGTAGCCTTTATCTTTTATCGTAAGCGATGGAAGATAGAAAGTTTCTTCATGCTGGGAAATCTGGCTTTGGCAGGTCTTTTAATCGTGACCTTTAAAAATATCTACCAGCGCCCACGGCCAGCTATTTTACACTTGGTTGAGGAGAAGGGATTTTCTTTTCCAAGTGGCCATTCTCTGGCTGTAACCTTGATGGTCGGCTCTCTGATTGTCATTCTCAGTCAACGGATTAAAAATCCAGTCTGGAGAAAAATCGTGCAAATTGTGCTAGGTCTCTACCTAGTCAGTGTGCTGGTATCAAGGGTCTATCTGGGAGTTCATTACCCATCAGATGTACTTGCCAGTCTCTGTGTCGGCTTGGGAGTCTTGTTTATCGAGTTTCCCTTTTATGATAAGCTCCGCTTCCAATGGCGATTTAAAGGCAAGCAGAAGTGAGTATCAAATTCCCTTGAGGAGAAAGAAATGAAAGTCAACATAAAAGATCTTCATCCAACTCAACTCTACCTATCAGAGAAGAAGTTACAAGGTATTCAGAGGCTTTACAAGTCGGCAGAAACAATCAATGTTGTTCCAATCAGTATTCTTGCCTTTGGAGATTGCTTGTTGATTACAGATGGGCATCACAGGGCTTATCAGGCTTTATTGGCAGGTCGGGATACGATTTCTGCTGAGTGGGATAGAGATGGTGGTGATGAACTATATCACCTCTATGCGCAAGCTTGTGAGGAAAGAAAGATTTACTCTGTTCTGGATTTAAAAAATCATATCTTAGCTCAAGATGAGTATGAAGCAAAATGGTATAACTGGTGTGATGGTTTTAATCAAGCAACAACTCTCTTATTGAAAAGGAAAGCTGATGAAACAGATTTTACAAATAGATAATGCACTACGTCTCGTTCCTTATTGTAAGGTCAATCATTGTGAGGAAGCTTTTGCTTGGTATCAGGATGTGAACTTGGTTTACCTCGTAGATGGGGTAAAGCTTCCTTACAGTCAAGAAACTTTGGAAGCCATGTATTCCTATTTGGATCAGCACGGTGAACTTTTTTGGATTGAAGTCAAGGAGAAGGGAGAATGGTTTCCAATTGGGGATGTTACACTATCTCAGGATAATCTCCCCATTGTGATTGGGAATTCCGCTTACCAACATCGAGGACTTGGAAAAAAGATTCTAAGTACTTTGATTGAATTGGCTCGAGTAAAAGGATGGAAAGAATTGAGAGTCAAGGAAATCTACACTTACAATCATGTATCTAGGCGCTGTTTCAAGTCGCTTGGATTTGTGGAAAATGGAGCAACAGAAAAAGGAACGAGTTTTATACTGAAATTAGTCTAATCTAACTTGTTTTTTAACTAAAAATCTGATAAACTAAGTAGTAATTGAATAGAAATCTGCAAGACTAGTAACTCAAGGGAAGTATATCAGGGAGGAGAGCCGTGACTGTAAGCTCTCTATATGAAAGCTGGGTGAATTCACTTGTGCATGGATTTAGAAATGAAGGTCTGACTTGTCAGATGAAAACGGATGGTACCGCGTGTCAACGCTCCGAGTGGAGTTTTTGGCATGTGGTTTTCTTTTTATCTACGAGAGACTGATGGAGGAATTATGTCAACTATTGAAGAACAATTAAAAGCGCTTCGTGAAGAAACGCTGGCTAGCTTGAAGCAGATTACTGCTGAAAATAAAAAAGAGATGCAAGATTTGCGTGTCTCTGTCCTTGGTAAAAAGGGTTCGCTTACTGAAATCCTCAAAGGGATGAAAGATGTTTCTGCTGAGATGCGTCCAATCATTGGGAAACACGTCAATGAAGCTCGTGATGTCTTGACAGCAGCCTTTGAAGAAACAGCTAAGCTCTTGGAAGAAAAGAAAGTCGCGGCTCAACTTGCTAGCGAGAGTATCGATGTGACGCTTCCAGGTCGTCCAGTTGCGACTGGTCACCGTCACGTTTTGACACAAACCAGTGAAGAAATCGAAGATATTTTCATTGGGATGGGTTACCAAGTCGTGGATGGTTTTGAAGTGGAGCAAGACTACTATAACTTTGAACGTATGAACCTTCCCAAAGACCACCCAGCTCGTGATATGCAGGATACTTTCTATATCACTGAAGAAATCTTGCTCCGTACCCACACGTCTCCAGTGCAGGCGCGTGCTATGGATGCCCATGATTTCTCTAAAGGTCCTTTGAAAATGATCTCACCAGGGCGTGTGTTCCGTCGTGATACGGACGATGCGACCCACAGTCACCAGTTCCACCAAATTGAAGGCTTGGTTGTTGGGAAAAATATCTCTATGGCAGACCTTCAAGGAACCCTTCAGTTGATTGTGCAAAAAATGTTCGGTGAAGAGCGTCAAATCCGTCTGCGTCCATCCTACTTCCCATTCACAGAGCCATCTGTTGAGGTGGATGTTTCTTGCTTCAAGTGTGGTGGAGAAGGCTGTAACGTATGTAAGAAAACAGGTTGGATCGAAATTATGGGTGCCGGTATGGTTCACCCACGTGTCCTTGAAATGAGTGGTATCGATGCGACTGTTTACTCTGGATTTGCCTTTGGTCTTGGTCAAGAGCGTGTAGCTATGCTCCGTTACGGAATCAACGATATCCGTGGATTCTACCAAGGAGATGTCCGCTTCTCAGAACAGTTTAAATAATGATTAGAAAAGTAGAAATGGCAGATGTTGAGGTGTTGGCGAAAATTGCCAAACAAACCTTTCGTGAAACATTTGTTCATGATAATACGGAAGAGCAGTTACAGGAATACTTTGAAGATGCTTATAGTCTGAGAGTTTTGTCTACTGAGTTGGAAAATCCAGAATCCGAAACCTATTTCATTATGCATGAAGAGGAGATAGCTGGTTTTCTCAAAGTCAACTGGGGAAGTGCTCAAACTGAGAGAGAATTAGAGGATGCTTTTGAAATTCAACGCCTCTATGTGCTACAAAAATTCCAAGGATTTGGATTCGGTAAGCAACTGTTTGAATTTGCTCTTGAACTTGCTACAAAAAATAGTTTTTCCTGGGCTTGGTTAGGTGTTTGGGAGCATAATACAAAAGCTCAAGCATTTTATAATCGATATGGTTTTGAAAAATTTAGCCAACATCATTTTATGGTTGGTCAAAAAGTAGATACGGATTGGTTACTGAGAAAGAAATTAAGGTAAGAAGATGATTCTTCTATTGAAATGATAGGAAAGGAAAAGAACCAGAGTGGCAACTGTCATTCTGGAGAACTAAATTATGCTTGTATCTTATAAATGGTTAAAAGAATTGGTGGACATTGATGTGCCATCACAAGAGTTGGCTGAAAAAATGTCAACTACAGGGATCGAGGTAGAAGGTGTCGAATCACCTGCTGCTGGTCTCTCAAAAATTGTCGTCGGTGAGGTCTTGTCTTGCGAAGATGTGTCAGAAACTCACCTCCATGTTTGTCAGGTTAACGTTGGAGAAGAAGAAGCCCGTCAAATCGTCTGTGGTGCACCGAATGTGCGTGCAGGCATCAAGGTCATGGTGGCACTTCCGGGAGCTCGCATCGCTGACAATTACAAGATCAAAAAAGGGAAAATCCGCGGTCTTGAGTCACTTGGGATGATCTGTTCACTTGGTGAATTGGGAATTTCTGACTCAGTTGTACCTAAGGAATTCGCAGATGGCATCCAAATCTTGCCAGAAAATGCCGTTCCAGGTGAGGATGTCTTCTCATACCTAGACTTGGATGATGAAATCATCGAACTTTCTATCACACCCAACCGTGCAGATGCCCTTTCTATGCGTGGGGTAGCTCACGAAGTAGCAGCTATCTACGATAAGGCAGTCAACTTTAAAGAATTTACTCTTTCAGAAACTGACCAAGCTGCAGCAGATGCTCTTTCTGTGGGCATTGAGACAGACAAGGCGCCTTACTATGCCGCTCGTATCTTGGACAATGTGACTATCGCACCAAGTCCACAATGGTTGCAAAACCTTCTCATGAACGAAGGAATCCGTCCAATCAACAACGTAGTGGACGTGACAAACTACATCCTGCTCTACTTTGGTCAACCAATGCATGCTTTTGACTTGGATACCTTTGAAGGGAGTGACATCCGTGTACGTGAAGCGCGTGCTGGTGAAAAATTAGTGACCTTGGATGGTGAAGAACGTGACTTGGAAACAAATGACCTAGTCATCACTGTCGCAGACAAGCCAGTAGCCCTTGCAGGTGTTATGGGTGGTCAAGCAACAGAAATCTCTGAAAAGTCTACTCGTGTTGTTCTTGAAGCTGCTGTTTTCAATGGCAAATCAATTCGTAAGACCAGCGGTCGTCTTAACCTTCGTTCTGAGTCATCTTCTCGCTTTGAAAAAGGCATCAATGTGGCAACAGTCAATGAAGCCCTTGATGCGGCAGCTAGCATGATTGCAGAGCTTGCAGGTGCGACGGTACGTAAAGGTATCGTTTCAGCAGGTGAGCTTGATACCTCTGATGTGGAAGTTTCTTCAACTCTTGCTGATGTTAACCGTGTCCTCGGAACTGATCTTTCTTATGCTGATGTAGAAGACGTCTTCCGTCGTCTTGGCTTTGGTCTTTCTGGAAATGCAGACAGCTTTACAGTCAGCGTACCACGTCGTCGTTGGGATATCACCATCGAAGCAGACCTCTTTGAAGAAATCGCTCGTATCTATGGATATGACCGCTTGCCAACTAGTCTACCAAAAGACGATGGGACAGCTGGTGAATTGACTGCGACACAAAAACTCCGCCGTCAAGTTCGTACGATTGTTGAAGGAGCAGGTTTGACAGAAATCATCACCTATGCTCTAACAACTCCTGAAAAAGCAGTTGAGTTTACGGCTCAACCAAGCAACCTTACTGAACTCATGTGGCCAATGACAGTGGACCGTTCTGTCCTCCGTCAAAATATGATTTCTGGTATCCTAGATACAGTTGCTTACAATGTGGCTCGTAAGAACAAAAACTTGGCCCTTTACGAGATTGGAAAAGTCTTTGAACAAACTGGCAATCCAAAAGAAGAACTTCCAAATGAGATCAACAGCTTTGCTTTTGCCTTGACAGGCTTGGTTGCTGAAAAAGATTTCCAAACAGCAGCAGTTCCAGTTGATTTCTTCTATGCTAAGGGAATCCTTGAGGCCCTCTTTGCTCGTTTGGGACTCCAAGTAACCTATACGGCAACATCTGAAATCGCTAGCCTCCACCCAGGACGTACAGCTGTGATTTCACTTGGTGATCAGGTTCTTGGTTTCCTTGGCCAAGTGCATCCAGTCACTGCTAAGAACTACGATATTCCAGAAACTTATGTGGCTGAGCTCAACCTTTCAGCCATCGAAGCCGCCCTTCAACCAGCTGCTCCATTTGTGGAAATCACGAAATTCCCAGCAGTCAGCCGTGACGTTGCCCTTCTTCTCAAGGCAGAAGTGACCCACCAAGAAGTTGTGGACGCTATCCAAGCTGCCGGCGTGAAACGTTTGACAGATATCAAACTCTTTGACGTCTTCTCAGGCGAGAAATTGGGACTAGGTATGAAGTCAATGGCTTATAGCTTGACCTTCCAAAATCCAGAAGACAGCTTAACGGACGAAGAAGTAGCACGCTACATGGAAAAAATCCAAGCCTCTCTCGAAGAAAAAGTCAATGCAGAAGTGCGTTAAGTTATTAGAATTTGAAATGAAAATTTAGACTTAAACATAAAAAACGAATAAAACTAGTTTTCTGGAGAGTCAGGATTCTATTTTGTTCGTTTTTTTTGTTTTTGAATCCTATACTCTTCGAAAATCTCTTCAAACCGCGTCAACATCGCCTTTCCGTATATATGTGACTGACTTCGTCAGTCTTATCTACAACCTCAAAACAGTGTTTTGAGCAACCTGTGGCTAGTTTCCTGGTTTGTTTTTTGAAAATGATTAAGTTTAACGTCGAAATGTTTGCTTTATTTATATAATAATGATATCATTTTTAGTGATAAGATTGGGTGTAGAGTATTTACTTACTTATAGTACAGCGTCTTTACATGTTAAGATTATCATTTAGACTAATGTCATAAAATTAATAATATAAAGGAGTCTTTATAGATGGGAAATAATCATTCTATGAGTCGAGTAGAACGCTCACGTCGTGAGAAGGTAACTCGCTACTCTGTTCGAAAAGTCAGTTTTGGTGCGGCTAGTGTAGCGGTTGCAGCATTTTTCATGTTTTTGGGAAATGGCGCAGTGTATGCAGCAGAACCAAACGTAACAGCAACAGATTCTGCCCTAGCAGCTACTCCAACTAATAATCAGGTGGATGAAAATTCGGGTGCCAGTGACTCGACTGCTCCTAAACCTCAAGCAGACACAACTACTCCAACACCTGCTGATGCAAGCTCAACATCAGTGGAGTCAGCTCCTGCTTCAAAAGTTCAAGACGAAAAACCTGCTCCAACTCCTGTTGCTGAAGCAGCATCCGTAACTCCAGCTCCTGCTTCAACAACAGAAGAAGTAGAAGAAAAAGCTACGCCTGCCTTGGATAAAAAACAGCTGGAAGATTACGTAGCAGAAATTGATGCTAAATTAGCCTCAGGTAGCTATGCTACTAAGACAGATGAAAGTGTAGCAACCCTTAAAGAACATCTAGGATTAGCAAAACTTGCCCTAACAACAGCCAAAAGTCAAGACGAGTTGACAAAAGCTTATAGACGACTCTTTATGACAGTGAACAGCGGTTTACGTAGTAAGCCTAAAGTGCAAGTGGAAAGTCCTAAACTAGATACCACAGAAGGGAAAGCGACTGTCGGTAAGAAAGCCAACAATACTGAGAAAGCTACGGAAAGCAACTCTATTGCAAATTCAGGACAACATGATTCACGTAATGGACAAGCTCTAGATGCAAACAATCCATTCCGAACAGATGCACCCCCTAGCACGTCAGCAAGTACAGATCCCTTAGCTACGAATGCGACAAATGTAGCTATTGTGAATGGTAATTTTAATGATACTAGCCAAGGAGCAGTACTTCCAACTGCAACATCAGATCCTATTACTGTTAAGAACGATATCAGTAAATTAACAGGATGGAAACCTGTTAATTCAACAACAACAACAGTTCCTCTTATTTGGACTCCGAAAGCATCTCAATATGCTGATGGATTTCCGGGTGATAAAGGTTCTAGAATAGGAGCTGTTTTAGCAGTATATCCAGGGAGAGGATCGGGTAGTGGTAATCCAAAACCTGAGTTTGGTCCTATTTATCAAGATATTGATGTAGTTGGTGGCCAAGAAGTGAAGGTAACTTGGAGAGGATCAACAGTAAATATAAATGGTGGTAATAATGGAGCAAAACTAGTTGTTAAAAACCCAGAAACAGGAGAAGTACTAGGTCAGTATGCAAGAGGTTATTCTGGTACTCCGATGGGAGAAATGTCTGTGCTTGTAAACGTTCCTAAAGGATTAACAAAATTAAGACTTCAATTTGAAACAGCTCTTAATAGAAGTACAGAAAATCATACTGGTGATAATAGTTACAATAGACCAGCTATATCATCTGATGAGAATGCAGGAGGAGTTGTAAGTAATGTTCGTGTTGCTAGTGGTTCATATCTTGTATCCGAAGTTGTAAACACTACTTATGAATCTACAGCTACTTCTGCTACTTCTGCTACTGTGGATACCACTGTGACTGTAAAAGTTATTAATAAAGGATTCTCAACTTCTACAAATAATCAATATAGAGTTGAGTTGCCAGAGGGGGCAAAATTAGTTGGAACAACAGGTACAAGTTCTGCTCAACTAAATGGAACTAGTTTGACTCTTGATTTTAACAATTTGGACCCTAAACGAGAACAGACTTTAACGTATACTTTTAGTTTGCCAACTACCAAACCAATTGAAAAACAATTAGAGGGGACAGTTTCTTATCAAACTTCAGGAAATCTGATTGATAACGGGACTAAAAAAACAGGTAGTGATACAGTTGCACAACAAACAGTTAAAATTAATATGTATAAAGCTGACCTACAAGAGGAAGCAGCAAAAGCGGCAACTTTAAATCAAAGTGATTATACACCTGAAGCATGGGCTGCCTATCAAGCAGAAGTGGTTAAGGCTCAAGCGATTTTGAATGAAGAAACAAACAATGTAGAAATAGCAAATCGCAAAAATCAAGCGGATATCAATGCACAGACTTTGTTGCTTCAAAAAGCTCAAGCTAAATTAGAAATTGATAAGGCTAAGAAAATTAAATTAGCAGCAATTGAAGGAACTCCAAACGCAACGAAAGAAGAAAAAGATGCGGCTAAACAAGCAGCACAAGACGCAGCAACAAAAGCAGATCAAGCAATTGATGCAGCAACTGACAATGCAGGAGTAACTAAAGCTCAAACAGAAGGAACAGCAGCAGTAGAAGCTGTCAACCCAACAGTAGCAGTTAAAGATGCGGCTAAAGCAGAAGTAGCGAAAAAATTAGAAGAAAAATTAGCAGCAATTGAAGGAACTCCAAACGCAACGAAAGAAGAAAAAGATGCGGCTAAACAAGCAGCACAAGACGCAGCAACAAAAGCAGATCAAGCAATTGATGCAGCAACTGACAATGCAGGAGTAACTAAAGCTCAAACAGAAGGAACAGCAGCAGTAGAAGCTGTCAACCCAACAGTAGCAGTTAAAGATGCGGCTAAAGCAGAAGTAGCGAAAAAATTAGAAGAAAAATTAGCAGCAATTGACGCTCGTACAGACTTGACAGATGACGAGAAGAAAGCAGCTAAAGAAGCAGCTAAAGATGCAGCAGATAAAGCTAAAGCAGCAATTGATGCAGCAACAGAGGATGCAGAAGTAGATAAAGCTAAAGAAGCTGGTACTGGCGCAGTTGAAGCAATCAATCCAGAAGCCAAAGCTAAACCAGAAGCTAAGGAAGCAATCGACGACGTTCTTAAAGCTAAGGAATCAGCAATTGACGCTCGTACAGACTTGACAGATGACGAGAAGAAAGCAGCTAAAGAAGCAGCTAAAGATGCAGCAGATAAAGCTAAAGCAGCAATTGATGCGGCAACAGACGATGCAGCATTGGATAAAGCTAAAGAAGCAGGAACTGGTGAAATCGCCAAAGTTAACCCAGTAGCTAAAGAAGCAGCTAAGAAAGCAGTAGCGGATGAATTAGCTAAGAAAGCAGCAGAAATCGCTGGCCGTAACGACCTCACAGACGAAGAGAAAGCTAAAGCCAAAGAAGAAGCTCAAGCGAAAGCTAAGGAATCGACAGATGCAATCGATGCTCAACCAAGCAACGCAGAAACACCAGAGAAAGCAGCAGAAGCTCAAACAGCAGTAGATGGTGCTAAAGATAAAGGTGTAGCAGATGTTAAAGCTGTGAGTCCAGAAGCCAAAGCTAAACCAGAAGCTAAGAAAGCAATCGATGACGCTCTTAAAGCTAAGGAATCAGCAATTGACGCTCGTACAGACTTGACAGATGACGAGAAGAAAGCAGCTAAAGAAGCAGCTAAAGATGCAGCAGATAAAGCTAAAGCAGCAATTGATGCAGCAACAGACGATGCAGAAGTAGATAAAGCTAAAGAAGCTGGTACTGGCGCAGTTGAAGCAATCAATCCAGAAGCCAAAGCTAAACCAGAAGCTAAGAAAGCAATCGACGACGTTCTTAAAGCTAAGGAATCAGCAATTGATGCTCGTACAGACTTGACAGATGACGAGAAGAAAGCAGCTAAAGAAGCAGCTAAAGATGCAGCAGATAAAGCTAAAGCAGCAATTGATGCAGCAACAGACGATGCAGAAGTAGATAAAGCTAAAGAAGCTGGTACTGGCGCAGTTGAAGCAATCAATCCAGAAGCCAAAGCTAAACCAGAAGCTAAGGAAGCAATCGACGACGTTCTTAAAGCTAAGGAATCAGCAATTGACGCTCGTACAGACTTGACAGATGACGAGAAGAAAGCAGCTAAAGAAGCAGCTAAAGATGCAGCAGATAAAGCTAAAGCAGCAATTGATGCGGCAACAGACGATGCAGCATTGGATAAAGCTAAAGAAGCAGGAACTGGTGAAATCGCCAAAGTTAACCCAGTAGCTAAAGAAGCAGCTAAGAAAGCAGTAGCGGATGAATTAGCTAAGAAAGCAGCAGAAATCGCTGGCCGTAACGACCTCACAGACGAAGAGAAAGCTAAAGCCAAAGAAGAAGCTCAAGCGAAAGCTAAGGAATCAACAGATGCAATCGATGCTCAACCAAGCAACGCAGAAACACCAGAGAAAGCAGCAGAAGCTCAAACAGCAGTAGATGGTGCTAAAGATAAAGGTGTAGCAGATGTTAAAGCTGTGAGTCCAGAAGCCAAAGCTAAACCAGAAGCTAAGAAAGCAATCGATGACGCTCTTAAAGCTAAGAAATCAGCAATTGACGCTCGTACAGACTTGACAGATGACGAGAAGAAAGCAGCTAAAGAAGCAGCTAAAGATGCAGCAGATAAAGCTAAAGCAGCAATTGATGCAGCAACAGACGATGCAGAAGTAGATAAAGCTAAAGAAGCTGGTAAAGGAGCTGTAGAAGCTGTGACACCAGTAGCAAAAGCAGCAGCTAAGCAAGCAATCGATGATGCATTGAAAGCCAAAGAAGCAGAAATTGATGGCCGTAATGATCTCACAGATGGAGAGAAAGCCAAAGCCAAGGAAGCTGCTCAAGCGAAAGCTAAGGAAGCAACAGCTGCAATTGATTCTCAACCAGATGCAGGAACAACACCAGAGAAGGCAGCAGAAGTTCAAACAGCAGTAGATGGTGCTAAAGATAAAGGTGTAGCAGATGTTAAAGCTGTAAATCCAGAAGTTGTTAAACGGAATACAGGTGCGAATATTGTAACACCGGTAGCGCAGGATCAAACAGTTAAACCAGCCAACAAGTCTAAAGATTCAGAAGGCGTTAAGGCTCCATCAGCGACATCAGTTAAGGATCCAAGCGACTTGACAGACGCTGAAAAAGCTAAAGTAGCAGAAGAAGTTAAGCAATCTAACCCAACAGCAACAGATGTTAAAGTAGGTAAAGATGGAACAACAACTGTAAGCTTCCCAGATGGCTCAACAGCAGTAATTCCAGCTGATAAAGCAGTAGTGAAAGCTAAAGATTCAGAAGGCGTTCAAGATCCATCAACAACAGCAGTTAAAGATCCAAGCAACTTGGCAGACGCTGACAAAGCTAAGGCAGCATCTAATGCTAGCCAAGCAACATCAGCACAATCAAATGCGCGTAAAGCGGCTAAAGAATTGCCAAATACAGGTACAGCAGATTCTACTGTAGCTATGGTAGCAGCAGCTGCAAGTGCATTACTTGGTCTCGGTCTTGCAGGCCGTCGTCGTAAAGAAGACGAAGAAGCTTAATTGGTAGATTATTTGATAATTATCAGATGATAAGTCCGATTTTCAAAGTTTAAACAAGTACCTCTCACAAGAAAATCTCCTAGCAGGAAAACCTGCTAGGAGATTTTTGATACAGGTAAATTGAGTAGTGAATCTAAATCCTAAATTTCATGAGGTAATGAGAGTTTTGGTCAACTTGATTTCAAAATTTTTAGGTCTAGGAATGACTATTCATATAGAGATAGGTAATTCTTCAAAGATGGTAGTCATATAGAGGACGATAGTTGTTAAGTAATGTTTTAATGGATAGTAGTTGCTATTTGATGATGTTTTATGTCAAATTAAATAGATAAGATTTTTATTTTTGACAAACGAGAACATATGATGTAATGATTTTTAGGGAAAAGCTATTTGGAATAAAGGACTTGCTCAAATAACAATTCAGGATCAAAAATGGACAGTTGAGGAGCGGAGGTGATAAATCGAAGTTTACTACTGTATAATGGATTTATCACTAAAAACGCTCCAGGCCATATTTTACATAGCATTAGTCTTATAAAAATGGACGGAAAGCATTGTAAAGGCTATCAAAAAGGAGTATAATGAGTGCAAGACATTTCGGAGGTGAAAGATGCTAGAAGTAAGAAGTCTAGAGAAAAGTTTTGGATCCAAGCAAGTTTTGTTTGGTATTGACTTTCAAGCGCGACCAGGTCGTATTTTAGGACTAGTCGGAAAAAACGGTGCTGGGAAGACAACGATTTTCCATAGTATTTTGAAGTTTTTAGAATATCAAGGAGAAATCAGTCTAGATGGTCAGGATATTCGTCAAGAGACCTACGCTCGGATTGGCTATCTGCCTGAAGAACGCAGTCTCATGCCTAAATTGACAGTCCTTGAACAAGTTCGTTACTTGGCGACTCTAAAAGGTATGGATGCCAAGGAGATCAAAGAAAAACTCCCTCAATGGATGAAGAGGTTGGAAGTGAAAGGGAAGCTGACAGATAAAATTAAGAGTCTGTCAAAAGGAAATCAGCAGAAGATTCAGCTCATTATTACTCTGATTCATGAGCCAGACTTGATTATCTTGGATGAGCCTTTCAGTGGATTGGACCCAGTCAATACAGAATTGCTTAAGCAAGTCATTTTTCAAGAAAAAGAACGTGGGGCAACCATTATCTTTTCTGACCATGTCATGACCAACGTCGAGGAGCTTTGTGACGATATTCTCATGATTCGAGATGGCCGTGTGGTCTTGCATGGACCAGTTCAGGATGTCCGCAATCAATACGGGAAAACGCGTCTCTTTGTTTCAAGTGAACGAAGCAAGGAAGAATTGGAAAACCTTCCTCATGTTAAACAGGTGAGCTTGACCAAACAAGGCAGTTGGAAATTGATCTTGGAGGATGAGAGCGCTGGAAGGGAACTTTTCCCAATCTTGACTCAAGGGCAATATATCGCAACCTTTGACCAGCAAGCGCCAACAATTGATGAAATCTTTAAACTAGAATCAGGGGTGGAAGTATGAGAAATATGTGGGTTGTAATCAAGGAAACATATCTTCGACATGTCAAATCGTGGAGTTTCTTCTTTATGGTGATTTCACCATTCTTGTTTATCGGTCTCTCTGGAGGAATTGGCTATCTCCAAGGCTCTTCAATGGCTAAAAATGATAAAGTGGCAGTAGTGACAACAGTGCCGTCTGTAGCAGAAGGACTGAAGAATGTAAATGGTGTTAACTTTGACTATAAAGACGAAGCAAGTGCCAAAGAAGCGATTAAAGATGAAAAATTAAAAGGCTATCTGACTATTGATCAAGAAGATAGTGTTCTAAAGGCAGTTTATCATGGCGAAACATCGCTTGAAAATGGAATTAAATTTGCAGTTACAGGTACACTCAATGAACTGCAAAATCAGCTTAATCGTTCAACGGCCTCCTTGTCTCAAGAGCAGGAAAAACGCTTAGCACAGACAGTTCAATTCACAGAAAAGATTGATGAAGCCAAGGAAAATAAAAAGTTTGTTCAAACAATGGCAGCAGGCGCCTTAGGATTCTTTCTTTATATGATTCTGATTACCTATGCGGGTGTAACTGCTCAGGAAGTTGCCAGTGAGAAAGGCACCAAAATTATGGAAGTCGTCTTTTCTAGCATAAGGGCTAGTCACTATTTCTATGCGCGGATGATGGCTCTGTTTCTGGTGATTTTAACGCATATCGGGATTTATGTTGTAGGTGGTCTGGCAGCCATTCTGCTCTTTAAAGATTTGCCATTCTTGGCTCAGTCTGGTATTTTGGATCACTTGGGAGATGCTTTCTCACTGAATACCTTGTTCTTTATTTTAGTCAGTCTCTTTATGTACGTCGTTTTGGCAGCCTTCCTAGGTTCTATGGTTTCTCGTCCTGAGGACTCAGGGAAAGCCCTGTCGCCTTTGATGATTTTGATTATGGGTGGTTTTTTTGGAGTGACAGCTCTAGGTGCAGCTGGTGACAATCTCATCTTGAAGATTGGTTCTTATATTCCCTTTATTTCGACCTTCTTTATGCCATTTAGAACCATTAATGGCTATGCAGGGGGAGTAGAAGCATGGATTTCACTTGCGATTACGATTGCTTTTGCAGTAACAGCAACAGGATTTATCGGACGCATGTATGCCAGCCTAGTCCTTCAAACGGATGATTTAGGGATTTGGAAAACCTTTAGACGTGCCTTATCTTATAAATAGAAGAGCCTCGCGAAAGCGAGGTTTTTTAGAGACAAAAAGAGTGGAATTTAGAAAAATATTTTTCATATCTATTGACTTTTAGGGGTGAAATTTGGTATTATAGTAGGCGGTATTGTTTACCCCATTTGAAAGGCCCCGGAACCTTCCAAATACTTTTCGATGGGAAGGAACACCCATCACCGTAAACAAAAATCGAACTATATATAGGAGAAATCATGAACAAAACAACATTTATGGCTAAACCAGGCCAAGTTGAACGTAAATGGTACGTAGTTGACGCAACTGATGTACCACTTGGACGTCTTTCTGCAGTAGTTGCTAGCGTACTTCGCGGAAAAAACAAACCAACATTTACACCACACACTGATACAGGTGACTTTGTGATTGTTATCAATGCTGAAAAAGTTAAATTAACTGGTAAAAAAGCAACTGATAAAATCTACTACACTCACTCAAACCACCCAGGTGGATTGAAACAAATCTCTGCAGGTGAACTTCGTTCTAAAAATGCAGTACGTTTGATCGAGAAATCAGTTAAAGGTATGCTTCCACACAATACTCTTGGACGCGCTCAAGGTATGAAGTTGAAAGTATTTGTTGGAGCTGAGCACACTCACGCTGCACAACAACCAGAAGTTCTTGACATTTCAGGACTTATCTAAGGAAAGGAACAATAAAGTATGTCACAAGCACAATATGCAGGTACTGGACGTCGTAAAAACGCTGTTGCACGCGTTCGCCTTGTTCCAGGAACTGGTAAAATCACTGTTAACAAAAAAGATGTTGAAGAGTACATCCCACACGCTGACCTTCGTCTTGTAATCAACCAACCATTCGCAGTTACTTCAACTACAGGTTCATACGACGTTTTCGTTAACGTTGTAGGTGGTGGATACGCTGGTCAATCAGGAGCTATCCGTCACGGTATCGCTCGTGCCCTTCTTCAAGTAGACCCAGACTTCCGCGATTCATTGAAACGCGCAGGACTTCTTACACGTGACTCACGTAAAGTTGAACGTAAGAAACCAGGTCTTAAGAAAGCTCGTAAAGCATCACAATTCTCAAAACGTTAATCAATACGATTATATCAACGTTTCAAAGCACTTTGCAAAAATTTTGCAAAGTGCTTTTTTGTCGATTTTTGAGCTCAAATAGCTTTGTGATAACCTTCTGATAACCTCTTCTAAATTTTTAAAATCATGATTTATTTTGCTTTATTGAGATAGTCTGCAAATTTGTCAATAGAGTTTTTCTCACCAGTTTTTGTGGTGTGAGTATAGACATCTAATGTCACCTGACTGCTTGCATGACCGAGACGTTTTGATGTATTAGAAGGATCGATTCCAATTTCAGACATAAGTGTTGCATGTGTATGTCTAAACCCATGTGGGCTAATTGGTTTTAATTTATGCTTTTTAATAATTCGATTCAGTACGTTATTAATGTAATCAGCATGCAAAGGTTCAATTTTGTCATTACTTGATATGTAAGAGAACATATATTCATCACTAATATTCAGCTTTGTAAGAGGAAGCTGAGATTGTTCTTTCAGATAGAAATTTCTCCATTGCTTAATAATATCGATTGTCTCATCATCAAGATAGATTGTACGAACTGAAGATTCATTCTTTGTGCTCTTTTCAATCGCTTTACCGTCAATTCTTCTTAGACTTTTATCTATGTTCAATAGATTGCTGTCAAAGTTAATATCAGCCCATTTTAAAGCGTATAACTCCCCTTTTCGTAGTCCACTAAATGCAAGCAGTCTAAATAAAGCAAAATGTTTAAATGGCTCGGTTTCTTTCACTATATCAAGGAAATGATGTAATTCCTCCAGTGACCAAAAATTATCTGATCTAGTTTTTTTGATTTTAGGCATGATAACATTCTTCATTGGATTTCGATCAATGTAGTTCATGTTGATTGCAAAATCAAAAATTTTTGAGGTATAGGATTTTATCTGTTTGATATTTTTGAAAGTCTGAGATTTTTGTGTAATAAAGTTTTGACAGTCTAAAGGACTGATTTGGTCAATAAATTTATCGCCAAATATTGGTAGAATATGTATTCGATAGATATTCTTAGTTTGGGAAGAAGTTGTTTCTTCAACGGTACCAACATAGGCATTAAACCATTCTTGATAAAGTTCTTTATAAGTGACTTTGGGGTTAGGTTTGTCGGTACTTACTGTGGGGGCAACGACACCAGCTTCTAAACGAGCTTCGTACAATTTTGCCTCTTTTTTGGTTTTGAACCCTCTCTTTAAGTGCCTTTTTTTCTTTCCATAAGCATCTAAGCCAATGTAAAAGCTGACATAGTATAGGATTCCTTTTTTTGTTTTGTATTTGTGTATAGACATTTTTTCTCCGTATCTAAGTTTTCGGAGCTTATGTAATTGAGAAATGAGTGTCTATCTATTTTTTCTATCTTCTTGGCGGATAGCGTATTCGTCTGTTTTAATCCAGCTCTGCCAAACTTTAGAATCTTTATTTTGGTGATTCATATAATCTATAAACTCAGACATAAAACGTTTGTTTTTCTCAGCTAGATATTCTGAGAATATATGACGAAATTCATCTGAAAAACTATCATCAAGTGGTAGTGTTAATGCCCTTTCGCCAAATTCGATGCTCTTCTTTAACTTCTCCATATCGCTTTTAAAAGGTGTCACAGAACCAATTTTAGATGTTTTGAAACTATCTGTAACAATTTTAAGATTTGATGGAGCGTGTGGGTTGCTATCAAGTCCCATAATGTAAGCGACGGAAACATTAAAGTATTTTGCCAATTTTTCAGCATTATCTTTTTTAGGTTTGCGGATTCCTTGATTGTATCCAGAAAGTGTAGGATAGGCTATATTTGTAGCTTCGCTAATTTCTGTCAATTTTTTTCCGCTATTTTCTATCAGTTTAGTAATATGATTCGTCATAAGAACCTCCTTTTTATCATTATAACACATTTTATTCTTTTTGAATAAAAAAGCTTGACAAAAATTCAAAAAGGATATATAATTCAAAATGAATAACAAATTAAATGGTTTCGGAGCTTATTTAATTTAGAAATGAGGTGTGAATTTATGTCGGAAACTACTTTAGTTGTCCAGCTTCCTAAAGAATTAGAGAAGCAATTACGTGCTCACTATGATGAGATGATTTCAAATGCTGTAGCAAGAGTATTTGAAGATAAAGAACTTTATAAACCTATGGTTCGTATGTCAGGTTTGTCTAGGTGGTTAGATGTATCTACGACAACAATCCAAAAATGGACGAAAGAAGGAATGCCAACCATGGTGATTGATGGAGTGACTTTATACGATAAAAGAGCAGTAACACGATGGTTGAAGCAATATGAAAGATAGGTACTCGTATGAATGGTGTTCAGTGGATCAAGATAACAACAGATATATTTGATGATGAAAAAATTCAGCTAATAGAATCAATGCCAGAAGGAGATACTCTTATTGTAATATGGTTTAAAATTCTGGTGCTTGCAGGAAAGCAAAATAATAGTGGCATATTAAGTCTAGGGAACAAGGTTTATTACACAGAAGAGATGCTTTCAACAGTGTTTAGGCGAAAGGCTACATCTGTAAAATTAGCTCTCAGCATGTTTGAAGAATTTGGCATGATAGAAATAATAGATGGCGCTATTACCATTCCAAAATGGGAGAAACATCAGAATATAGATGGACTAGAAAAGATTAGGAAACAAACTAGGGAACGTGTTGCTCGTCATAGACAAAAACAAAAAGCACTAATTACAGGCGAGCCACAACTCGTTTTAGACTGTAACGTTACAGTAACGGATGAAAATGATAATGTAACGCAAGAGATTAAGAACAAGAGTAAGAATAAGAAAGAGATTGAGAATATACTGGATAATAGTTCTAGAAAGCCTGAAACTTATATTCCACCCAAATATTATTCTTTGTTAGAATCCATTTCTTATAAGTACAATGATAGATTTTTGTATCCTAACAATTACACTTTAACACATGCTCAGAAGATGAAGATAGGCGAGTATTTGGCTAGTGGGTATGTAACTAGTGATGAAGTCATTAGCATGATTGAACGGATTCCTGAGGATGCGACGTCTCCTTTGGCGTATTTATTTAAGTCTATGGAGAATTTAAAGCAGGAACGTATGCTGGAGTGCAAAGCTATTGCCCATGAAAATGCCCGAAAGAAGTATATGATAAATGAGTAGATATAGGACTGTTCTAAAGAAATGTTACATCACTGAGGAGCAAAATGAAATAGTGAATAACTTGATTGAAATGACAAATCATCTAAGTTTTTCCTCTTATGCCAGAAAAATGTTATTTAAGAGCTCGCCTATTTATCTTCAATTTGATTTTGAATCTTATCATGACTTTATATTTCAAGTTAGAAGAATTATCAATAACTTACGTCAGTTAGAAAGAATAGCAGAACAAAGTGAGGATTTGGATAATGTAAGGATATTTCACTACTGCGTTGAGCTGATGATAGAATATGAAAAGAAGACAAGTAAACAAGTGAAAGAACTTGTAAAACGACTAAATAAGAAAACGAGGTGATAGGACCATGAGAATAAAATCTGTGTTGAAACAGGTGTTTTTGACGGAAGAAGAAAATAAAAAATTAAATGATTGTATGAGGAAGGAAAATATTCGTAATTTTTCTGAGTTTGCTAGACAAAAATTAATACGAACAGATTTGAACATCCAAAAAGTCTCTTTTGAAGGTTTAGTTCCTTTAACAGAAGAGTTGGAACAAGTCGGAAAGAATATCAATTCTATAGCCCGTCTTGCAACTGTAGTTGGGAGAATAAGCTATGAAAACAAAATGGATATGTCTATTTTGATGCAAAAAATAGTTGATGTGATGGAGGAAAAAGATGTTTATTTTCAAAAGTAATATGGATAAGGATTTTGATCAGATATGCGAATACATATTGAAATTAAAGCGAGCAGAATTATTTCTTCATGGGATTAAACAACAAGATAAAACGAAGGCTCGTTTGTATCATGCGATGCTGGAATACTACGATGCTAACCATAAAAAAGAAAGCCATATGAGAATTTTAAAATAAGAAAGCGCTGTTAAATTTAACAGCGTTTTCTTATATATCTTCTTAAAAAAATTGTACACACAAAGTACAGCTAAAGTGATTTTTTTGATCATTTTATCGAAGGGGAGAGATTTCTCATATTATGACTTTGCGAGCTCAGAGTCTGTATACACACACTCCCAAAATCATCCCAAAATTTGTATACACAAAGTGTATGTACTTTTTGGGATGATTTGAATTTTGGGGAATCCCCAAACCCCTGATGGAATTATACGAGATAGGGAAAGAAAGTGGTATAATAAACATACGATAGTAACTGTAATATGTTCTGTTCAAATAAATGAATTATATCTAAATTTTAATTTTGAAAAGAAGGGAATAAAATGACTTTTGATAATTTAGTACATAAGATTAATGAACTTGCTGAAACGCAGAGAGATCGAGGGACATATTTTGAATATTTGGCTCGTGCCTATTTTCAAAATGAACCAACATACCAGAATGAATTTAAGAATGTATGGATGCTAGCAGATGTTCCAGAGGAATTTGGAATACCTAAAGTTGATCTTGGAGTAGACTTAGTTGCTGAAAAATTTACTGGTGAATTAGTAGCGATTCAGGCAAAATTCTATAATCATAGTATTCAAAAATCTAATATTGATTCTTTTTTAGGGGAGCTTGGAAAAGATTATTACGAATCAGGTATTATTGTTGCTTCAACCGATAAATGGGGCAAGAATGCTGAAAAAGCTTTAGCAGATCGTAGCGATGTTATTCGTATTGGGCTTTCAGATTTAAGAAATTCTCAGATTGATTGGTCAAAATTTTCTTTTGAATCACCAGAAGTAGTAGCTGTAAAAGCTAAAAAGAAGTTAAGATATTATCAAGAAAGTGCAATTCAGTCTGCATTGAATCATTTTACAGAAAATGATCGTGGACAACTTATAATGGCGCCTGGAACTGGTAAGACTTTTACGAGTTTAAAAATTGCTGAAGCAATGGCAAGAGATGCCTCTAAGGAACAATACACTATTCTTTATCTAGTACCTAGTATTCAACTACTTACGCAAACCTTGAGAGGGTGGAACAATGATACAGAAATGACCATGTCTTCTATGGCAGTTACTAGTGATAGAAATGCTAGTCGTGGCAGTGTCAAGCAAGATGAGTCCAATCTAACAATTAAAGCTAGTGATATTGGTTATCCAGCAACAACCTCGTCAAAAAAAGTTGTTGAAAACTACTTAGAATTAATGACAAGACCCAAAAAAGAACTGTTAGTGGTTTTTGGAACTTATCAGTCAATAGATGTTCTTGGTGAAGCACAAAAAGAGGGTTTTCCAGAGTTTGATTTAATTATCGCAGATGAGGCACACCGTACCACTGGTGCAAAAGCTTTTGGAGATGAAGCATCATCGTTTACGAAGGTACATAGTGATCTAAATGTTAAGGGGATAAAACGTCTTTATCAAACAGCAACACCAAAATTATATGGAATTGAGTCTAAGAAAAAAGCAGAAGAAAATTCAAGCGTTATTTCTAGTATGGATGATGAAAATTTATATGGTAGTGTATTCTATCGTTTAGGTTTTGGAGATGCTATTAGTCAAGATATCCTAACTGATTATAAATTAATGGTTTTGGCTGTTGACGAAACAGTGGTTCAGAAAGATATGCAAAAAGCTCTTGCTGATTCAGAGAATGGTCTGAATATTGATGATGTGGGGCGTATCATTGGTGTTTGGAATGGAATGATTAAACGAGAAAGTTTTGCAGATAAAGTTTCTGGCGAACCAATGCAAAGAGCTATAGCCTTTTCTCGGACTATCGAAGATAGTAAAAGGCTATCAACTCAGTTTGAAAATGTTGTTAATGAATACCTTAATAGTGATGAAGGCTACTCCGTAAATGTTCGTCACGTAGATGGCAGTATGAACGCCCTTGAAAAAAATGAAGCATTAGATTGGTTAGCTAGTGATGATATTCCTGAAGATTCAGCTCGTATTTTATCAAATGTTCGCTTCCTAACAGAAGGAATTGATGTTCCTAATCTTGATGCTATTATCTTCCTGTCTCCTCGAAAATCACAGGTAGATATTGTTCAGGCTGTCGGACGAATCATCCGTAAATTTGAAGGAAAAGAATATGGCTACATTATTCTACCAATTGTAGTTCCAGCAGGTGAGACACCAGAAACAATTCTCGATAACAATAAAACATACGATGTTATTTGGCAGGTGTTAAACGCACTGCGTTCAGTAGATGAACGTTTTGAAGCTACAGTTAATAAACTAGAATTAAACAAACAAAAACCCAAAAATATCCAAGTTATTGGGGTTGGTGGTGCACCAGACGATCCTAATTTCAATGATAGTTATGTGAAAGAGCCAATAGTTGCTTATCAAACAGAACTTGAACTTGAATGGGAAGCTGTCGAAGGTGCAATTTATGGTAAGATTGTTCAAAAAGTGGGGGACAGACGTTACTTAGAAGACTGGTCAAAAGATGTAGCTGATATTGCTAGACGACACATTCAAGGAATTGAGTTCATCTTAGAACAAAATCCTGATAGTAAATCTGCTTTTGATAAATTCCTTCATAGCTTACAACACAATATCAATGAATCGATTGACCAAAGTCAAGCGATTGAGATGTTGGCGCAACACTTAATTACTTTACCAATTTTTGATGCACTTTTTGGAGAATACAGTTTTGTTAAGAATAATCCAGTCAGTTCTGCCATGGAACAAATTGTAGAAGAACTATCACAATTTGGTTTTGAAAAAGAGCAGAAAGAGTTGCAACCATTTTATGATTCGGTTCGTCTACGTGCAGAGGGAATTGACAATGCTCAGGCTAAGCAGAAAATCATTATTACTTTATACGATAAGTTCTTTTCTACCGGTTTCAAATCAACCACGGAAAGATTAGGTATTGTCTTTACTCCTGTAGAAGTAGTAGATTTTATTATAAAATCAGTTGATGTAGTCTTGAGAAAGCACTTTGGTAAGACTTTAGCGAGTGAAAATGTTCATATTTTGGATCCATTTACTGGAACTGGAACATTTATCACTAGAACATTGCATTACTTGAAATCATTGATGGATAGTGGTGAAATTACCTTTGATGATATTCTGAGAAAATACACAAAAGAACTGCATGCTAATGAAATTGTTCTTCTAAGCTATTACATTGCTGCCATTAATATTGAAGCTGTATTTGATGAAATTAATGGTGATGAACCATATGCACCATTTGAAGGGATGGTCTTAACGGATACTTTTGAATCAACAGAAACAGAAGATACGCTTGATGATTCCTTCTTTGGTACCAATGACAAACGCTTAAAACGTCAACAAGAAAAACCAATTACAGCTATTATTGGTAATCCACCATATTCATTTGGACAAAAAGATGGAAATGATGATAATCAAAATATAAACTATCCCAAACTGGAACGGACAATTCTATCTTCTTATGTAAAAAGAAGTAAAGCAAGTATGGTAGGTGGTATGTATGACACCTATGTAAAAGCATTAAGATGGGCAACTAATCGATTAAAACAAGATGGTGTAGTTGCATTTGTTACCAACGGAAGTTTTATAGACTCTCAAAGTGCTGATGGCCTAAGAGCAAGTCTCTATAATGAATTTAATCATCTATTCATTTTTAATTTGAGAGGAAATGCGCTAGGACAAGGCGATGTTCGTAAAAAGGAAGGTGGAAATGTCTTTGGTAGTGGTACTAGAACTACAGTTGCAGTTTCCTTACTTGTTAAAGATAATTCCGATATCCATGAACTTCATTATTATGATATTGGTGATTATTTGACTCAAAAAGAGAAACTAGCTCTTATTACCGACTTTGAGGATATTTCACAATTGGATTGGCAAGAAATTATACCGGATGAGAATAATGACTGGATAAATAGACGTGATCCTCATTATCTAAAATACGTATCAATATCTGGTCAAAGTGATTCTCCATTTATTCTGAGTACAATTGGTGTAAATAGTGATAGAGATACTTGGGTAATTGGTTTTTCCAAAGAAAAAATTTTGGAAAATTCAAAAAAACTTATTGATAAATATAACGAGGAAGTAAAAATCAATGGGGGAAATAATAACAAACCTACAAATTTTAACCCTATGGAAACTAATTGGTCAAGAAAATTACTACGATTATATTCGAATGGAGAGTTACTAGAATTTAATCCAAGTAGAATTACCCAAGAATTGTATAGACCTTTCACTAAAAAATGGTTAATGTATGATAGAAATATCGTTGAAAATCCTGGGAAATTTTATTCAAAATGGGGAGAATCGAATTTAGCTATTTATATTACAGGAGGAGGTACTCAAAAACCATTCTCTGTGTTAGTGAGTAATATAATTCTTGACAAGCAGACTCTAGGTAATGGTAAAGGATTAATGAGATACGATAATGAAGTAGATGAAACTTTACTCTTCCGTAACAATGATAATATGAATCAAGCGTTTGCTGATAAGCTGGGATTAAGCTTGGATGACACCTTTGCTTATGTCTATGGGGTGCTTAACTCTAAAGAATATCAAGAAAAGTATGCTAACGATTTGAAGAAAGACCTCGCAAGAATTCCGATTGTAAAAAATAAAGAAAGATATGTTGAAGTTGGTAAAGCCTTGATGGACCTACATCTTAACTATGAAGAGATTCCTGTTTATAATGAAGTAGACGTAACACCTCTTGTTAATCCGAGCTACAAAGTAACCAAGATGAGATTCGATAAGAAACGTGATGAAAATGGTAAATCGGTGAATGATTTATCGGCAATCATATTTAACAGTGACATCACCATTAGTAATATTCCTGAAAAGGCATATGAGTATGTTGTGAATGGACGATCAGCTATTGAATGGATAATAGATCAGTATCAAGTTAAAACTGATAGAAAATCTGGAATTACAGATGATCCAAATGATTATAGTGATGATGAAAAGTATATCTTCAATTTGCTGTTGAGAATTATCAATGTATCTGTACAAACGGTTGACTTAATTAATAGCTTACCTAAATTTGAAGTGGAGGAGTAGTTTTGGAGATATTACATGACTTAATTGTTAATCTAATTGTTGCAGTCATTACTTTTCTTGTATCAACAATATTTAATAATAGACGTAGAATTAAAATATGGTCTCAATCTCTTATTCGATGGAATAAAGATATAAGATTGAGTTGTGCTTACCTATTTCAAATTAAACAGACTAATGGCCGCTATTTGCTGATAAAAGGGAGAAGAATAGACCAATATCAACCTATAGGAGGTGTTTATAAATATCACGATTCCTTCAAAGGGCTAAAAGAAGAATTAGAGTTGAAAGATGAATCCGAGTCTCGATTTTATGAAGGTGGAGATCTAAGATTAATAACAAAAGGGAAGCACCTTGTACAGTTCCTTGAATGGTTTGATACGAGAAAAAATAGAGAAGTAACTGCAATTAGAGAGCTTATTGAAGAATTAGAACCTGCCGGAATTTCTATAGAGAACCTAATAAAAAAATCACAAATTGAATATCTAAAAACTGTCAACGAACCAATCATGTTTTCAACTTATTTTCAAATGGATGAATTAAAAATATTTGACATTTTTGAAGCAAAAATACCTACAGAAATATTAGACAAGGTATTAGAAAATGATGATTATTGTCTAATTGAGGCTGAGGATATAGAAAAAAATTGTTTTACTAAAGACGGACTTTCTAAAAAGATTTCTGCAACTTCGAAGTATATCGTTTAGGAGGAAGATGCTTTGGCAGATATTACTATCTCAAAAGAGATTAAATCAATTATTGAAGAATTGGATGTTTCGTATTCGAAATATGAAATGGCTACTAATAGGTACAATTCTATTGCTAATTATATCAAAAATTCAGAACTTATTAAAAACAGCCCAGATATATACTTACAAGGATCGTTTAAGTTGGGAACAGTAATCAAGCCATTAACAGAAGATGGAGCTTTTGATATTGATATAGTTTGTAACTTTACAAAGTTAAGAAGAAACGACCAATCTCAACATTCATTGAAAAATAATCTTGGGGAAATTGTTAAAAGTTACGCTAAGGCCCAGTCAATGTCCAGTGGTCCAGAGGAAAGCAAACGCTGTTGGACATTAAAATATGTTGATGAAAGCAATTTTCATATAGACATACTGCCGTCAGTCCCTTTAAACGAAAAGAATGATGGGTTTATAGCAATCACAGATAAAACTCATGAAAACTATTTTAAAATTACTTCTAATTGGGAAACAAGTAATCCCAAAGAGTACGCTAAGTGGTTTCGAGATATTTCAAAATTCTCTACATATCAAAAAGAAGTTGCTAAAAGATTTTATGCATCTATTGAAAAAGTTCCTGAATATAGAGTTAGAACACCCTTGCAAAGGATTGTTCAAATATTGAAAAGACGTGCTGAGGTTTGTTTTGAAAAAGATATTGAATATAAACCAAGCTCTATAATCATCACTACATTAGTAGCAAAGCAATATCAGTGTGCCAGTACAAATTATAGTGATTTTTTAGATATTATAAACTATGTTATTGAACACTTGAAGGATGCTATTGAATTTAGAAATGGGAAACCTTGTGTATATAATCCTGTAAATAAGGAAGAAATTCTATCTAATAAATGGGACAAAGATAGTAGTTATTTTGAAGCATTTGAAAAATGGTTGGAACAACTTAAATTAGACTTTAATGTAGGAAATTATAATTTATCTTATTTAGATAAAATAAAATTTATAAGGAATAGCTTATTTAAGAGTAATGGCGAACAATTCCCAATTGTTAACGTCAATTCTATAAGTCATCATCAAAATTCAAAATGGAAAGAGTTTTTGATAGAAGATGTATCAATAAAGGCAAGTTATTTATATAAAGGATTTAGGTGGAAAAAGATTGAAAGCGGAACAAAACTGAATAAACGTGGTAGTCTTAAATTTGAAGTACAGGCTAATAGTATACAAGGGTATGAAATTTGGTGGCAGGTGACAAATACAGGCAGGGAAGCTGAATTAGCAAATTCTTTACGTGGGGGATTCTATAATTCTGAGTTAGTAGAAGGTAAAAGAGTTAGAAAAGAAAATACCCTTTACACTGGGAGGCATTATATTGAAGCATATCTAGTCAAGAATGGAAATTGTTATGGGAAAAGTATTCCGTTTGAGATTATTATAACCGATAAATTTTCAATAGATTTTGCACATTGATGGAGATTAACTGGTAAGTTGTTTATTTGATATTTCCCTTCCTTCAATCAAATTAATTCTAAATTTTGAATTAAAAAATGTCGGATTTTGTTGATAATCGATATAAAGATAATCTAAAATTACTTGAAATCCATCTTTATATAACTAAAAGTTTTTAATTGTATTTAATAACCTATGGTTGTGGATGTCAACAATTTTCTACAAAAATTTAAAATAATTTTTTGAGATCACATATGGAATTCTCAGAACGCTTGAAAACACTAAGGAAACAAGTAAAACTAACACAAGCTCAAATAGATGGAAAACTAAATATTTCCCAACAGGTATATGCTTCATGGGAACGTGGATTAAGAAACAACACAGGAAAATCTTGTTAAGATTGCACAAGTATTGGATGTTACAGTTGACTATTTAGTTGGAAACTCATAAGAAAAATCAAATGAATTAGACAACATTGAATTACTTTTCCGTATGAACTTAAAAGGATTGACTGAAAAGAAAAGGAAGTATTTAAGAAAGAGTTGATTGAGTTTATGGAAGAACGAAAAAAGATTTTGGAAGAAAATAAAAAACTGTAAATGTAATCGTCTAATAGAATATTTAAACTGAAATAACATATTTATTTTATAAAGGAGCTATATTAATGTATACGGCAATAATAGATTTTAATGAGTTCGATGAGATATGGGATACATGGGGAACGGCCTTTGATTTACCTAACGGAGCATGCTTCAAATTTTGGAGATGTACTTTAAAGTTCATATATACTAAGGAAATTAAGTATTTGCAAGTCATTTCAGATCAAAAGCAAAACATTGAAGAGTGCTTAACTATTTTGTCATTTTTTACTAATATACCTCTTGTTATAAGAAGTATATCAAAATACAATGGAGTTTTACCAGAGATAAAACAACAAGATAAGATGTCTCAATGGCTAACAAAATTGCAAATAATTGAAAATAGTTTAAATAGAAAGAAAAATAGAAAAAAACGTCAACTTATATTAGATTTAATGAGAATGTATAGTATTGGTTTGCAACATGAATACAGAGAATATATTGAAGATGAATTTTTGATGTGTTTCAAACCAATTGAGATAATTGCTAAACTAGTGATAGAAAGAGAAAGATTATTCTATAAAACTAAACACCAACAACGTAAAGTTCAAACACAATCATTTTTAAATAATTTATTAACTGATTCACTATCAACAGAATTAGATATAGATTCTATAGATAATTTATCTGGAGATCTTATAAACTCTTTAGATAGGTTTCTTAAAGGTCGAAATTATACAAGGATATTACTAGCATGGAATCAACTAAAAATAAAAATAGCTGGAAATTATGAATTTCTGAATCCGAAGATTAAAACAAAATTTTTTGAAATTAATAGTAGAATAATTCATGAATTAGTCGATATTAGAAATAGTATAGCACACGGGAAAATTTGTGAAATTTCAGAAAATAATATTAGTTATGTTCATTTTTTATCATGTCAGTTTATATCATTGTATGTGTTAGAGAAACCTTATGCTGAATTTTATTTACCTACAAAAAAATTTGGGAGTAAGTTTTAGAAAGAACTATTCTACAGTATTTAAAATCTGACTTTAAGTAAATTTTTTATTATGTGACTATTAGTCCGTCTCACTCCGCTAGGTGCGAGACAAAAAAGAGGCTGAGATAAAAAGATTTTGATTTTAGGAATTCTTTATTATAAATTTTTAAAATCGATAGATTAGACAAAAAAAGCGAACAAGACAGAATTATGAATGTCAGATAACTCGTTTTGTTCGCTTTTTATATTTAAGGTTAGACTTTTGTCCCAGCCTCGTACTGACCCCAAAAAGTTAGACAGAAAAAATCTAACTTTTGGGGTTAGTACAAAAGCGTTTTTATTGTATAAAGAATATCAAATAGTTTGAGGGTTTTACTTGTCGCTGTATTTCTTCACAATCCTTTTTGTAATACTCCTGCTTTGTTCCTGAAATATCTACAGTGAATACGTCATCCTTGAAGGTATAATTCTCTTTTCGGTTTATGATATTAGAGCCAGTCAGTTCGATTGTTGCACTATCTTTATCAATTGTAAAGATGTCGGCCTCTCCTTTGTGCTATTTCCTTTGTTACCTGAAATGGTAAAGGCAACTTCATTTCTACTCTCGTTTATTCAACGGTATTCACCATCTAAAGAATTGCTTGATTGGTTAGAACATGCAATTAATAAAATTGTAGATAGAGACACTAAAAGTAATGTGATAAATCTTTTCATTTACATACTTTTTATTTCTATATTATATTAAAAAAGAAACATTACATAAGTAAGACAGTAATTTTTTAGGTTGATCTATTTCTTTCGGGAAAATCATTATTTTTCGGAAACCTAAGTATAATAGTTACACTTTTATGAGTTTGTAGATTTAATGCAGATAACATATGTTTGTTATGATATAATAAAGGTACTGGTTTCTCAGACTTATAGATAGTAGTTTTTGTTTTTCATGAATACTCATTTAATATCAGTAGCAAATAAATAGTTCTTTAGGGGGATAGTAAAGTATGAAGGGCATTTTATTTTATAAATTATTAGTAGTGCTATCATTTTGTTTAAGAGAAATTTCCAAGTTATTTTTCTTTATTCTTGGAATTGTAATACATCCGATAAAAAATATTTCGATTTGGATGATAGTGTTATTATCAGGCTTAATGATGGGAAATATCTCGATTCAATTAACTGGTAAAGACATGTTTTTGATGTCAGCTGGTCTAGTATCAATAATGATATTTATATCAAATTTTCTAGAGAAACAGACAGTTGATATAGATAATAAAGATAATTTCTATTTAGGTTATAATATTAAAAAATTAAAATTCCATGATAATTTCTGGTTAAAAAGATTTAATGAACTTCCTGTTAGCCTTCTATTTTGGCTAATAGCTGGTTTTCCAATAATTGTTATCTGTTCAAAGTTAGAATTCAATATCGAAATATTTAATAAAGTATTTAAGAGTATGAATGAAAACATCGAATATATCAAAGTGATTTGGCTTTCTGCGTTTGTAGTTATTTCAACTTATTGTACGGCGCTTTTGATAGAGTCAGTAGCATTATCAAGTAAAACCTTTTCACAAAGTTATTTATATAAAACTACTAATTTATATGAAAAAATAAAAATAGGAGCAGAAATTGAACAGTCTTTTAAAAAACTATTCAATAACATTTTTAGTTTTAAAACTATAGTAGGATTAGAGGATGACTTACAATTTAAAATTGAAAGAGGGATTGATTACATTATAAATAGAGGTACAGATGTCAGTTCAAATGAAGAAGAATTACATAAGTTCTATAATCTTGCATTTCATTGTGAATCAGAAAAAATAGACATTTTAATAAAAAGAATAAAGAAGTATTGTGAAACTGAAGAAAATAAAAAAATAAGGTATATTATTCATGCTATTTTACTTAAAAGAAATCTAGACATTATTTACTGGTATTATATACACAAGTGGAGTATCTTAAATCGTTTAAAGGTAATGCCTACAGAAATTATAAATCTTGCAATAATAGATTTATGGAAATTGCTTGATATAGAAAATGACTTTTATAGGAGTAAAGATTATCAAGATATATTTTGGCAAATCTGTAATAGAGATATAAAAAGTGTTCGATTGTCACGACCATATAGTAAATTAAATCGAGATAATACAAAAAGAAATTATTGTATTTATAGGATATATTTAGTAATGCTAGAAAAAGTAGAAGATATTAACTTCTTAAATCAGTTGAAAAATCCTAAAGATATAATGGATTTCTTGAATGTTTTTAATGAGATTGATAAAGAAGGAGGAAATAGCAAATATTTTTCATCTATTTTTTCAATTCTTTTTTTAAAGACTATTGATAGGAAGTATAAGGATAACGATTTTATTGATTTATTCTCAAAAATGATGAGTGATGAGCACATGCCAGTATATCTCATGAACGAACGGGTTAATCATAGTAAAAATATTTTATTGAGTGGAGGATATAGCCAAGATTTGATCGATGATAATGCTATAGAATATCTTTTGATGTTTATGAAATTAGAGGATATTATTTTAGTATTGATTTTCTGTCTAGCCCATTCAGAACGGTCTAATAAAGAAGTAATGAAGATTGAAGAATTTAAAATATGGAAAAAATCTATTCATAGACAATATATGAAAGAAAACATTGAAGATTTAAGAGAATCAGAATTTTTATGTGAGTTATGTGAAGGTTCAATGGTGTCTCATTTTATTTCTGAAGAATTTATTAAATGGATGTGGGAGTCAATATTTAAACCATTTGATGAAAATTTGTATGAAGAATTTATGAAGCTTGGTGAAGATGGGACTAGAAGTAATTTCAGCTTAGATAGATATTTTGTTGTCAGATTGCTATTATGTAGTTATGACAATAGATTGGCTTTGCTTTATGGTTTTAAAGAAGATAATAAACATAAAATTGAAAAAGAATTAAGCAGTATTAAAGTGATCTTAGAAAATGAAAATATCAATTTGTTTTAAGGGAATATTGAAGTGAAGTAAAATGATGGAGAATAGATAGTGAGAGGAGAGATTTGTTATTTGAGATTAATTAATGCATTATAGGATGCATATTTCCCTTTTTCAATATTGTTTTATAGAGAAAATAAGCTAGCACAAACCCTATTTCAGTAGAAAATGAAGGAAATATTTCCATGATAAAACGCATAATATCAAGTTTCTTCAATACCTGATATTATGCGTTTTTTAGGATTTTAAAGCCTGATTGCTTAGTCTCTGTTTCATTATAGTTCCGTTTGATTCCTAGCTTTATTAATTCTATGGAGTTTCATCATCTTGAGTAATAATATTGTTTTCAGAAGTTATAAATTATATTTTATCCTTCAAGTGTCAGTGTTCTAAATTCCTTATATCTTGTTAGGATTTGGGTAGAATCATTGATAACAGACTGTTACAAATCTACTTAACTGTATGATTTATGATTATCTACTATTCTAGTAACCAATCTATGATATTTTTTTTCTCAATACCATTATAATTGGCTGTTGGCTGAATCGTATCCATTGTTAATAGATATTTTGGGAATTGATCTTTAATAGCTTCTAGTGGTCTAAGTTCTCTTTCTAGTGTTTCTGGAGCAAGTGTTGTTTCACTGACTTGATAATAAGCGTAGTGACCAAGATCAGTTACAACAACAAAATCAACCTCATATTTATCTAAATTACCAACATATACTTGTGAATATCTACGTCTCAATTCCAAATAGACAATATTTTCCAAGATATGGCCAATATCTTCTTTGTGGTCTGGCAATAAGAGGTGTCGTAAACCTAAATCAACGGGATAATATTTTTCTAAGCGTTGCAATAATGCTCTACCTTTTACATCAAAACGTGGAACGGAATAAAAAAGCAAACTATCTGTCAAAGTCGTCAAATAATTTTCCAAAGTATTATGGGAGATTGAAACGTTTTGGCTGACCAGGGTATTGCGAATCTTATTTGTTGATATTAAGCTACCTGTACTACTGAGAAGGGTTCGAACAATGCGCTCAATAATAGTAGGATTTGGATTTCCCAATCTAGTGACAATATCATTTAACAGTATTGAGTTATATATTCCTCTTAGATAATCAATTTTTTCAGCGTAAGATGATGTTTGCAATAAGTAAGGGAAAGCACTAAAGAGATAATTGTTAAAAATTTCTGTTGTATTCAGATTCTCTGAGAGAGATTGGCCTGATAGGTATTCTTCAAATGACAAAGGAAGAACCTCTATCTCAACATACCGACCAGTCAAATTTGTAGCTAATTGGCTGCTCATAAAGTAGGCGTTTGATCCAGTCAAATAGAGGTCTACATTTGGTAAGATGAATAGACTATCTGCTACCAGTTCAAATTTTTCAACATGTTGAATTTCATCTAAAAAGATATAGTATGTTTTCTCCTCAACTAACCGCTCTTTTATATAAGCGAATAATGTTTGAAAATTTCGCAATTCATAATAACTCAGATCTTCAAAATTGATGGATATAATCTGATTTTCGTCTACCCCAGTTGCTAGTAACTCCTCTTTATAGAGTTGAAAGAGAACAGATTTACCAGCTCGTCTAACTCCGCTCACAACTTTGATGATTTGGCGGTCACGATGCCTTCTTAAAAAGTCTAAATAATGTGGTCTTTTAATATAGTTCATAATAGATACCTCAAAGATAGTATAATACAAATAGACGTTATTTTCAAATATTTAGAAATAATATTTAATTTGTTCGATTATTTCTAAATGTTTGAAAATAATATTTTTGTGCAATCAAAAAATAGTCCATTTTGGTATGGCATGATAGTAAATCTTGTGAGGTTTTGTAGCAAGTATTCAAATAAAAAGCGCATACTATCAGGAATAAAAAGCTTGATAGTATACGTTTTATCCTAGAAATATTTACTGTATGTTTTTCTCAAACTGACTTTTTAAGAAGTTACCTTATCAGCAATTTCAAATAAGTTTATGGAGTTATCTTTGGAAAAACTGTAGAATTTCAAAAATTACTACAGACCTTGAATTTTACTTATCATTTCAATGATTTAGATTGCTTACATTTTATTTTGATATGTTTTACGGTAATCTCCAGGAGAAAGTCCAGTCCTTTGTTTAAAAATTTTAGTAAAGTAAGAATAATTATCATACCCTACTTGACAGGATACTTGTGATATCGAGATATTTGTTTGAGATAGGAGAGATTTAGCAGCATTAATGCGCTTATCCGTTATATATTTAACAAGAGTTTCTCCAGTTTCTTTTTTAAAAATTCTAGCTAAATGATCTGCGCTGAGATAAACCATATCTGCTAATATAGAACGATTTATATCTTCATAGTAGTGATGATCTATGTATTCGACGATGCGTTGAATACTATTTTTTTGGTTTTCAATGTTTGTTGCAAATTTCTTAGCATGTGACCAGTAATAATCAAAGTAATCCTGAAAAGATTCAATTGAATGAAAGCGTCGTTGGAATAAGAAATCATGAGTGCTGTTTTGGAATAATTTATGTGCCGAGATTCCATTTTGATCTAGATATATTCCTATTTGTTGAGTCCAATCTAGTAAAATTTGTTGTAGTGTGAAAGTAGGAATTTGAGAATTATAAGCAAGTGAATTAATTTTTTCTCTTAATTCGTATTCACTTAAGGTATCTAAAAAAGTAATTGAAAGAGTTTCTGTTTTAAAGGAAGTTGGAAAACTATGTGGAACACATGTAATAGTATTCCAATAAGAAACATATTGTTCATTATAAGTGTAGAGTTCTTTGGTATGAAATAAAATATCGGATATTTTATGGCAACTCTTATATATAATGTTTGAGTATTTACTAAAGTTATTAGAAATTTGAGAATGAATCTCATATGCCAATTTGTCACTACGTTTGGATGAGTCTACTCTAAAGAGACAAACATATTGATCAACCTGGCTTTCCATTTTGAATAGACTTATCAGCTTATAAGAAGGTTGTGAAATTCTTTGAAGTTCTCTTTTTAGTTGAGAAGTCCATGATGGAGTTTCTGCAGAATAATCTTCTTCATTAAGATTGATTGTTAAAACTGCAAGAAAAAAATACTGGTGTTTTTGAAGAATAAAATCTTGTTTGCTTGCTATTATTTCTAGCTCATCAATGCGAGAAATTTGAGGTTTTCTAAGGTAATCATACCAGAAATTATCTTCTATTTGTAAAAGCGAATCATTTTTTCCATTTAAGTTATGATTCTCAATTTTACTAATGGCTTTTTGAATAATAAATTCTAATTTTTCAAAGTTAATGGGTTTTAGATAGTATTCGAAGCTTTGCAATTCAATTGCTTTTTGAGCATAGTTGAAGTCGGCGTAATTGGTTAAAAAAATTGTTTTTATATCATATTTTTCATTTCTAATCCACGATAAGAGTTCGAGGCCACTACCTTGAGGCATTTCTATATCGCTTATCATGAGATCAATAGGATTCTCTCTAATAATATTTTGAGCTTGAGTGAGGCTATAGGCAACATAAACAGTGTCAATGTGTAGTTTAGCCCAATTTATTTTCTCTCGTAAAGCTTCAATGATAAAACGATCGTCATCAACTAATAAGATGTTCATTATAACCTCCATCTATAATCTTGTATGGAATAAGTAAAAGAATTTTAGCCCCACCTTCTTCATTATTTTCAAATGCAATACTATAGTCATTAGGATAGAGAAGATTTAAACGTTCGATGGTGTTTGTGATCCCAATATGATGTCCATCTTCTGTTATTAGAGACTGTTTCTGATTTAGTTTTGATAAAATTTCTTCAGAGAAACCTGGACCATTATCCTCGATACAAATCTGAATATAATCTGAGTTCTCAGTTTTTACTTTTTTTATTGATAGCAAAATTGTAAATAAATCCTGAAATGAAAAACCATGTTTGATTGTATTTTCAATAAATGTTTGTAAAAGTAACGATGGAACAAGAGTATTTTGTAGCTCAGAATTGTAGTCTAGTGAAAAGTAGATACTATTTCCATATCGAATTCGTTGTATTTCTAAATAATCTTTAATATGCTGAACTTCATCTTTAAGTTCTGAAAAATCTTGATTAGCCATAAATAAATGACGGAGATAATTTGAAGTTAGGATAGTTAACTCTTCAATTTCCTTGTAGTTTTTTGTTTGAAGCATACTATGAATCATTGATAACATATTTAAGTAGAAATGTGGACGGATTTGGTTCTTTAGATAATTAAGTTCAATCTTCTTAAGTTCTAGTTGTGAATGGTATTCCCTTATTTTTAATTCTTGCATGTCAAATATTACTTTATTAAGTTTATCATTTGCCTTATCAATTTCTAGTATACCTTCAGATATAAAAAATTCAGAAGGGGGGATGGAGTCCCCGAGTTGAGAGAGTCGTTCAGTGAGTCTTGTTATAGGTTTAATCATCCACTGACGAATATACAGGATAATGATGATTGATAAAATTGTGATAATGATAGGAACGGCTGATAAAAATACTTCTAAGAGTGTGATATTTCTAAAGACTTCGGCATAATCGACTAAAACATAAATATCGAAAGGTAAATGCGTTTTTTCATTTTGGGCATGAATTAGGTAATTAGCGGACGGTATATTGTTAGGCTCTTTTAGGGAGAGTTTGCCATTATTACCAATATTAAGTTTATTGAGAGGTTTTAGGATATCTTCTGAAGATATGACGGCATAAATGATTTTTCCTTCGTAATGAACAGATTTAACTAAGTATTCACTGTTTTTAGTAGTTACATTTTTCCATTTACGGTCACTTATATCACTACGCAATGATTTTAGATTTGATTTTAACAGTAGATAATCTTCATATGGAATATAAAGATTGGAGACATTTATAAAATGATCAGTACTATCGGTTTCTAATAAGAATGTCATATGAGTTTCATTTTGATATTCAAACTCTGTAAAGCTAGTTTGAACTTTTTTAAGATTTTCTTGATACTCAAGAAACGTTTGTACATGATTTAATTTCTCTAAAGATTCATTATGCGTTATTGTTGAGTACATAAAGCGTTCTACAGAATGTAATTTTTCATTAACAGAGTCAGCATAAATTTCAATTGAACTACGTAGGTGTACTATATTTTGGTTTTTAATAAAATTTCTGGTTATGTTACTCATAGCAATATTGATTAAAATATTTATCAATAGTAGTACAAGTAGGAGTTTAAAGAAAAAATGAATGGAATGTTTTTTTGATAAGTCGTGATTTAATTTCATATACTATTCTCCTACTAAAATTATAGCACTTTGAAAATACGATATCATGTAACAAAACAGATATGTTTTATCAAGATGTCGGAAAAGTAATAGTTTTTAAAATTAAAAAACTGAAAAATTGATAAACCTAGTCCAAAAAGTTCTATTAAGGGAATTCTATATGGTGTAAAATAATCGTAGAAAATCAGATGGGAGGAAAAACATGAAAGTAGCATCTCAACTTCATAAAATAAAATTAAAGCATAGTATTCCGTTATATATATTACTTTTTCCTTCAATATTGCTATTAATTTTATTTTCCTATATTCCCATGTTGGGACTAATTATTGCATTTAAAGACTATTCACCAGCCAATGGTATCTTTGCTAGTCAGTGGGTAGGATTTAAGTACTTTACTCAATTTTTCTCATCATTCCAATTCGGGACAACTATGTTCAATACATTAAAAATTTCACTTTATAGTATTGTAGTAGGATTCCCCTTACCTATTATACTAGCTATAATCAGTAATCAGTTAAGAGTTGGGAAATTTAGAAAAATATTTCAAGTGACAACCTACTTACCCCATTTTATCTCTACAATGGTTATGTGTGGGATGATTATCTTATTTTTATCTCCTACTAGTGGTTTGTTAGCGAATGTATTTAAGTCTGTTGGAATTACTATTCCAGATCTTTTATCAAAACCTAGTCATTTTGCAGGTGTTTATGTTTGGAGCGATGTATGGCAACATATTGGTTGGGATAGTATTATTTATCTAGCAGCGCTTTCTGCAATTGATCCTACATATTATGAGGCTGCAACTATGGATGGTGCCTCTAGGTTACAAAAAATTCGGCATATAGAATTACCATTGCTTTTGCCGACTGCTATGATTCTATTAATATTAAGAGCAGGTAGTTTATTAAGTGTAGGTTTTGAGAAAGTGTTACTACTACAGAATCCTCTTAATTTAGCAGGAAGTGAGATAATTTCGACCTATGTTTATAAAGTTGGTATGGTGAACTTTCAGTATAGTTATTCGACAGCTATAGGGTTATTTAACACCGTAGTCAATCTAATAATTTTGTTATCTGTTAACTGGTTCTCAAAAAGATATACTAGAACGGGTCTTTTTTAAAGGAAGGAGTGCTTAAAGTGAGATGGTTTCATAAATCAAGAAAAACAAACTCTGAATTATTATTTGATATAGTTACCTATGGTTTAGCAATTTTCCTTATCCTGTTAATTGTTTATCCGTTATGGTTTGTAGTGATTGCATCTTTTAGTAATCCTTCAGATGTTGCAAATGGAAAGGTATGGTTTATTCCTAGAGAATGGAAATTAGATGGATATTTACGTCTTATTCAACAACCTTTATTCTTACGTAGCTATCTAAATACCATTTTATATACTGTTGTTGGTACCTTAGTTGCTTTAGTAGTCAATATTCCAGCTGGTTATGCTTTATCTAGAAAAGAATTAGTTGGTAGAAAATGGATGAGTATTCTATACATAATCCCTATGTTCGTATCAGGTGGCTTGATTCCTACCTACTTAACAGTAAAGAATGTTGGCCTAATTGATACATTTTGGGTAATGGTAATACCTTTTGCGGTTTCATCATACAATATTATTGTTGCTAGAACTTTCTTTAATAATAGTATTCCAGACGGGATGTGGGAGGCTGCGCAAATTGATGGCTGTGGTACAATTCGTTATTTTATTAAAATAGTTGTTCCGTTATCAAAAGCTATTATAGCAGTTATTGGACTTTGGACTGCAGTTGGTATTTGGAATTCGTGGTTTAATGCTTTAATTTATTTAACGAATGAAAATTTACAGCCATTGCAATTAATTTTACGACGTTTACTAATTAGTAATCAAATGTTACAATCGCAAGCAACAGGAGAAGTGGCATCAGATCTTCGTATCAAAGCCGATATGATGAAATATGCAGCAATTGTTATTTCAACCGCTCCGATTATGTTGCTATATCCCTTTGTTCAAAAATATTTTAATCAAGGCGTAATGATTGGTGCCTTGAAAGAATAGGAGAAAAACATGAAACATAAATCATTTACATATTTGTTCTTAGGAACAGTTACACTTGCTGGCTTAACAGCCTGTGCAAATTCTAATAATGCGAATAAGGACGATAAGTCTGGAGAAGATTCTTATAAAATCACAACTGTTCGTTGGTCTGACTGGGGAGAAGATTATCATAAAGGTTTTCTAACAGATTCTGCCAAAGAAGCAGGTATTGAAGTTAAATGGGATACACTTGTAGCCGCAGATTGGGCAGATAAGAAATCTGTTTTGGTTGCTAGCGGAGATTTACCAGATGCATTTTTGGGTTCAAATGCATTTACAGATTCAGAAATTGCTCAGAACCAATCTCTATTTATCCCGTTGGAAGATTTAATCAAAGAAAATATGCCCAATTTAACTAAGGCTATGGAAAAAGAACCTAAGATTAAAGCTATGATTACTTCACCAGATGGTCATATCTACAGCCTGCCTAAAAAATTACCGATGCGCCCTACGGTAGCTAATCAGCTATTTATTAATAAAAAGTGGCTGGATAATTTAGGTTTAAAGGTTCCAGAAACTTATGATGATTTAGTAAAAGTACTACAAGAATTTAAGGATAAAGATGCAAACGGAAATGGAGATGCTTCTGATGAAATTCCATTCGGAGCAGGAAACTTTGATCCAACATTCTCATATATTCTTCCGTTCAATAATCGATTAGGTGCAGATAATACGTATGAAATGTCTGTAAAAGATGGAAAACCAGTCTACCTTCGTACAGAAGAAAGTTACAAACAAGGGATTGCAGCAATGCACGAATCTTATAAAAAAGGTTTGATTGATCCGGAAATCTTTACAGAAGATACCTCTATGAGTGTAGCGAAACGTATGGATAAGGGAGTAGCTAGAGTAGGTGTTTCTAGTGGTTGGACAGCAGATGCAACGTTTGGCTTACATTCAAGTGAATATATTGCTCTACCTGCTTTAAAAGGTATGGATGGTAAACAATATGTCTTTTCTGATCCAGATCATTACAACTATGGTCGAAATGAAATTTTGATTACAAATAAGAGCAAAAATCCTGCTAAATTATTGAAATGGTTGGATAAATTATATACAGATGAAGCAAGTATTCAGAATTTCTATGGATCATTTGGAATAGCTACTGAAAAGAATGGTGATAAGTTTAAAGTGTTACCTCCTAAAGATGGTAAATCAGCTGATGAATGGGCATGGATTAATTCACTTCGGGATTTTGGTCCTAAATACGTAAGTGATGATATCAATAGTCGTGTAGAAATCGATCAAACACAAGGTGATGGATTGAAATTGAAGATGGACCAAGATTTGAAACAATTTGCGTTGCCAGCTTACCCTAATGTGATTTATTCACAAGAAGAGCTTAACAAATTATCATCAATCTATGTTAGTATTGAATCCTATGTCAAACAACAAGCATCTAAATGGGTAGTTGAAGGTGGCATAGAAAAAGAATGGGACTCATACAAAGAAACTCTTAAGAATATGGGCTTGGACGAATTTATGAAGATTCAACAGGAAGCATATAATCGTTACCAAAAAGAAGTAAAAGAGTAATACTTTATATGAACTCTTGGTTGTATAAACAAGGGACTAGCTAATTACAGGAAGCGAGACTGATAACATCAGATTATCTCGCTTCCTTTATTCTAATTTTTAAAGAAATTTGGAAATGTTTTTTAAATAATTTAGGTAATATTTTTGTGCAACTGACATTCTAAAATATAGAGTTAAGACGATTGATTTTATGGAGATATCTATTATGCAAAAATTATTTTCATTAGATGGAAAAGTGGTTAGAATTTTAACTTTTTTGACAGATTTAATTATTTTAAATACTCTATTTATTGTTAGTTGTATTCCAATAGTTACAATTGGGGCATCACTAACTTCTCTTACGACAATGTGGTATCGTATTTTAAAAGGTAAAGATACCGATATTACTTATCATTATTTTCGGATCTTTAGACGAAATTTTAAACAGTCAACTTTTATTTGGTTGTTTATCCTCCTAATAGAATTACTTTTATATGTGAACTATTGTCTTTGGGGCTATTCAAGTTTATTTTCAGAGTATAGTTTATTGTTAGTGTTGCCCTTTTTATTTGTTATAATACTTTTGATGAGTGTTATTTTTCCCTATATTGGTCTATTTAAAGATAATCTAAAAAATAGTATTGTAAATAGCGTATTAATTTGTATTTTAAATCCAATACAAGCTATCATGTTGGTTTTATTTAATATTTCTGTACTGTATATGAGTTTTAGTAGTCCAGAACGAGTTTTAACAGCTATTTACGTATTTACATTTGGGGGATTTGCTTTTTGCGGATTGATGAATGTAACGATAACAAATAAAATGTTTGATAAGGTAAAGAAATTTACTAAAAGGAGGACAACAAATTGAAAATTTTTAAGGGAGAGTTTTATCGAATTTCTGTATTAACAGACAAGCTAGTAAGGTTAGAATACTCTCAAACTGGAAGTTTTGAGGATAGAACGACACAACTTATCTATAATAGAGATTTTGGCCAAGTTTCGTTAGATTATATCGAGACATCAAACGTACTAGATATTATGACGGACTATTTTCATCTGCACTTTAATAAAGGAGAATTTAACGCCGAAAATTTATTTATAGAATTAAAAGGAAATTTTGCCGTATATGGTAGTCGCTGGTATTTTGGTGAATCTATTGAAACGTTAAAAGGAACAGCTCGGACTCTGGATAAGGCAGATGGAGCCATCCCATTAGAAGATGGAATTATTAGTCGAAATGGTATTGCCTTACTGGATGATTCTCAAGGATTTATTTGGGATGAACAGTCTGGTTATACTGAGAGAGAAAATCAAATTGACCTGTATTTCTTTGCCTATGGGCATGATTATAGAGGAGCAATCAGAGACTTTTACCATTTGACTGGTTCAACACCCTTGTTGCCAAGATACGCTTTAGGTAATTGGTGGAGTAGGTATTGGCCTTATACATCGGATGAATACTTGGATTTAATAGATAGGTTTAAAACAGAGAAAATTCCATTATCTATCGGTGTGTTAGATATGGATTGGCATATAACTGACATTCCAGCTCGTTTTGGAAGTGGCTGGACAGGATATAGTTGGAATAAAAACTTAATACCTAATCCAGAACAGTTATTGCAACAACTTCATGATAGAAAGTTAAAACTCTCTTTAAATGTCCATCCTGCTGATGGTATACGGGCTTATGAAGAAGCTTATCCTCGAGTCGCCCAACGATTGGGATTAAATGTAGAACTAGAAGAACCTGCTATTTTTGATTTTTTTAATCCATCTTTTAGAGAAGCCTACTTTAAAGATGTTCATTATAAGCTAGAAAAGCAGGGAGTAGATTTTTGGTGGATTGACTGGCAACAAGGGACACAAGGCATGTTGGATCCACTGTGGCTTTTAAACCATTATCACTATCAGGATAGTTGTAAAAATGCAGAAGGTGGTTTGATTTTATCAAGATATGCAGGTCCCGGTAGTCATCGCTACCCTGTTGGTTTTTCAGGAGATACCATTATTAGTTGGAATTCCTTAAGATTTCAACCTTATTTTACGGCGACAGCATCAAATATCGGTTATAGTTGGTGGAGCCATGATATCGGTGGGCACATGCTGGGGGATTATGACGAAGAGCTACAAACCAGATGGCTACAGTTTGGCGTTTTTAGTCCGATTACTCGCTTACATAGTTCTAGAAGCCCCTTTAATAGTAAAGAACCTTGGTTTTTTTCAGAAACAACATCTAAGATTATGAAGAAATACCTTCGTTTGAGACATCAGATGATTCCATATCTATATACCATGAATGTAAAGACACATGAGGAAGGTGCCCCATTAATCAGCCCAATGTATTATTTCTACCCAGAGAATGATGAGAGCTATAATGTTCCAAACCAATACTTTTTTGGAACAGAACTGATGGTGGCTCCCATTGTAGAAAAGATGGATTTGGCGTTCCAATCTGCAAAAGTAGATGTATGGTTCCCTGAAGGTGAATGGTATGACTTCTTTTCAGAGAAAAAATATACAGGTGGTGTGAAGTTAAGTGTTTATAGAGACATTTCGACGATGCCTGTGTTTGCAAAAAGTGGTGCAATCATTCCCTTGGTTGGTTCTGAGATAGATATGGGTGTTGATTTACCTGAAGTTGTAGATTGGTATGTATTCCCAGGCAAACAACATTCTTTTGAAATGATTGAAGATCAAAATGGTCAAAGATATAAAACAAGATTGTCAATCGACTGGGAAATGGGGATGGTAGAGTTAACATTACAAGGAGATTCTAGTATCGTTCCAAGCAATAGAATTCATAGAATTCATTTTAAAGGAACGAATGTGTCTATCATTGAATTGCCAAATAAGAATGCTACAGCTGGATTTGAATATAAAGATAATAAAACAACATCCCTAAATGACGAAGTTTTTAGACTACTAAAGACGGTTTCTCTTCCATATGAATTAAAAGATAGATTATTAAATCAATTCATCAATGCCAAAAATTCTCATGAGTTAATGAATATCTTGCATCATCAGGATAAGGAATTGAGAGGGCGTTTGTTGGAAAAGATATTTACTAGCGAAAACTAATTGAGACATTTCGTACACAATTTCTATTATTTAATGTGTAACAGTTTTACATCTCTATGCTTATTGACTTGTATTTTAGTAATTACAAGTTTGGCATAGGGATGTTTTTTGTTTACTGAAGAGGAAAGGATAAGTATGTTTCAAGGTTTGAAACATTTTTAAACTAAACAAGAGCAAATTTTTAAAGGTGATTTTTTAAAGTAACTTTCGCTTGCCTGACCGAAGTGGAAGTTAGTCTGAAACGGATTTTTATGGTGGAATTAAGTATGAGACGTGTGATTTTTTCAGAAAATTTTCTAAAACAAACAGGATTTGTTTGACATTTATTTGAAAATTCTGTAAAATGAATTATTATATCGTTCAAGGAGAATATATATGGAAAAACAGAAAACATTTTTTGGACATCCTATGGGCTTGTCCACCCTCTTCTTTACAGAGATGTGGGAACGCTTTTCTTACTATGGGATGCGAGCTATCCTACTTTACTATATGTACTATAGTGTGCAAGATGGTGGATTGGGAATGGATAAGACCACAGCTGCATCGGTTATGGCGATTTATGGCTCGCTGGTATTTTTATCCTCGGTTGTCGGTGGTTTTGTCAGTGACCGTATTTTAGGAAGCCGTAAGACTGTCTTTTACGGTGGGATTCTGATTATGCTAGGGCATATTGCTTTAGCAACACCTTTTGGACAAGTGGCTCTCTATCTTTCTATTGCCTTGATTATCTTTGGAACTGGATTTTTAAAACCCAATATCTCAGATATGGTTGGGGGAATTTATGAGAAAGAGGATGATAGACGGGATGCAGGTTTTAGTATCTTTGTATTTGGTATTAACTTAGGTGCCTTCGTTGCCCCTTATCTAGTAGGTTATCTAGGTCAGGAAGTCAATTTCCATCTAGGTTTCTCATTAGCTGCCATTGGGATGTTCTTTGGTTTGGTGAAGTATGTTTTAGATGGGAAGAAATACCTGCCTGAATCAAGTCTTTACCCTACTGATCCACTTTCGCAGAAGGACCAGCAGACCTTGATTAAACGTTTGCTGATTACACTTGTCATGGTTATTCTCGTGGTTATAGGTTTAGTCTTTACTCACCAGTTTAACGTGGATATGATTGTTAATATCTTTACAGTGATTGCGGTAATCATTCCAATCTACTATTTCTTCAAAATTTTATCTAGTCATAAAATAACTGCTACTGAGAGATCCCGAGTGTTTGCCTACATTCCTTTATTTATCGCTGGAGTACTCTTCTGGTCTATTGAGGAGCAGGGATCTGTTGTTCTCGCTCTATTTGCGGATGATCAAACTCGACTTTACTTTAATGTATTTGGAAATCAAATTCATTTCCCATCTAGCTTTTTCCAAAGTATCAATCCACTTTTCATTATGATTTATGTGCCGATTTTTGCATGGTTGTGGGGGAAAATGGGTAAAAAGCAACCGTCCTCTTCTAAGAAATTTGCTTACGGTTTATTAGCAGCAGGTTTATCCTTCTTGTGGATGATGTTACCAGGGATGCTCTTTGGGACAGATGTTAAGGTCAGTCCTTTCTGGTTGATTATGAGTTGGGCTATTGTGATTGTGGGGGAGATGTTGATTTCGCCTATTGGTCTATCAGTCACTACTAAGCTAGCACCAAAATCCTTCCAAGCACAAATGATGTCTATCTGGTTCTTGAGTAATGCAGCTGCCCAAGCTATCAATGCTCAAATTGTAAAATTTTATACAAGTGAAACTGAAGTGGCTTACTATGGAATTGTTGGAGGAATTACGATTGTATTCGGTATTATCTTACTCTTCTACGTTCCACGTATTGAAAAACTAATGTCTGGTATCAAATAGAGAAAAACTGGAATTTCTGTAGGAATTTTAAAAGTTAGATCAATTATTTATTCAAAGGATTTAGTTCTGTATTGTATAGGGCTAGATCCTTTTAGTTTGATTAATACTCTTCGAAAATCTCTTCAAACCGCGTCAACGTCGCCTTGCCGTATATATGTGACTAACTTCGTCAGTCTTATCTACAACCTCAAAACAGTGTTTTGAGCAACCTGCGGCTAGTTTCCTAGTTTGCTCTTTGATTTTCATTGAGTATAAAACTCACGATGTTTCTGCTTTTCCTAGTGGACATTTGTCTACTTTTTTTATATAATAAAACTAAACCATAATGGTTGAGTTTTGAAATTATGGATTCAAGCATCGATTAGTCTTTCTAAGGGAGATAGTGTCCATTAAAGCATCATAATAGGAGGTGAAGTATGTATCAGCCAGAAAAATTAAAGGCTCGGAGGAAAGAGTTAAAACTGACACAGAAGGAAATTGCAGAGCAACTTGGGATTAGTTTCCAAGCTTACTCAGCTTGGGAACGTGGAGTCAAGGAACCGTCCAAGGAGAAAGTTACTCAGTTAGAGAATATTTTAAAAGTGCCAAAAGGATATTTTACTCAGATCGAGATTGTCCGTCTCTACCATAGCCTCTCCAAGCAAGGGCAGGAGAAGGTTGTTCTCTATGCTCGCAACCTATCTCAAGAGGAGCAAGCCCAGAAAGTGATAGCTATGCCAGAGCGCCTCTACGAGTACCGTGTTTATGAACGCATGTCAGCAGGTATTGGGGCTTCGGTCTACGATGATCAGAATTTTGATACGGTTTACTTTAATGAGGAATTGGCTCATGATTTTGCGTCATGGGTGTCTGGGGACTCCATGGAACCTAAATACCAAAATGGTTCAGTAGCTCTGATTCGAGAGACAGGATTTGACTATGACGGGGCGGTTTATGCAGTGGTTTGCAACAACCAGACCTATATCAAACGGGTCTATCGAGAGGAGAATGGATTGCGTCTGGTCTCTATCAATCCTAAATACAAGGATATTTTCATCTCCTATGAGGAAGATCCTCGGATTGTTGGCATTATCGTTGGGAATTTTGTACCGATGGAGGGCTAGTCAATGGGCTACTTTGATTATTCCAGAGAGCCCCAAAGTGACATTGCCTTTGTCGATATGAAATCCTTTTATGCTAGTGTTGAGTGTGTGAAAAGGGGCTTACATCCGCTGAAAACCTCGCTTTGTGTCATGAGTCGCGCGGATAACTCAACTGGTCTTATCCTAGCCTCCTCTCCCCTGTTTAAGAAGATTTTTGGCAAGTCAAATGTTGGTCGGGCCTATGATTTGCCTTTTGATATCAAAACGCGAAAATTTTCCTATTACAATGCTCGAAAGCAAGGGCTACCTACCGACTCAGACTATGTTCGCTACATCGAAGATTGGGCTCAAGTGACCTTGATTGTGCCACCTAGGATGGATGAGTACATCGCAGTCAATATGGAAATCCAGCGAATCTTTCAGAATTATGGCAGTCCAGATGATATTTATCCCTACTCTATCGATGAGGGCTTTATTGACCTGACTAGTTCACTTAATTATTTCATTTCAGACAAGAGTCTCTCTCGCAAAGACAAGCTGGATATGCTTTCTGCTCGTATTCAGAGGGATATTTGGAGGCAGACAGGGATCTACTCTACAGTGGGCATGTCAAATGCCAATCCTTTAATGGCCAAGTTGGCTCTGGATAATGAAGCCAAGCACACTCGGACCATGAGGGCCAACTGGTCTTACCAGGATGTGGAAGAGAAGGTCTGGTCCATTCCCAAGATGACGGATTTTTGGGGGATTGGCAGGCGGATGGAGAAACGCTTGCATGCTCTGGGGATTTTTTCCATCAAGGAATTGGCAACCAGCAATCCCGACCAGCTAAAAAAAGCTCTGGGTCAGTCTGGCTTGCGTTTGTGGTTTCATGCTAACGGGATTGATGAGAGCAATGTTCATAAGCCCTATAAAGCCAAATCCAAGGGCTTGGGGAATTCTCAAATCTTGCCGAGAGACTACGTGAAGCTACGGGATATTGAAATTATTCTCCGAGAAATGGCGGAGCAGGTGGCTATTAGATTGAGAAGGTCTGGCAAGAAAACAACCCTTGTTTCTATCTATGTCGGTTTCTCTAAACAGGAGGCTAGGTCGTCTATTCACACACAAATGAAGGTCGAACCTACCAATAATACAGCTGTCTTAACGGATTATGTTTTGAAGCTATTTCATAACAAATACACTTCTGGAGCGGTTAGAAGTGTCGGAGTTAACTATTCAGGCTTTGTGGATGAGTCCTTTGGTTTGATTTCCCTTTTTGATGATGTTGACAAGTTAGAAAAAGAAGAAAGGCTCCAGACGGCCATTGACTCCATTCGGGAACAATTTGGTTTCACTTCCCTTTTAAGAGCCAATGCACTGGAAGAAGCCTCTAGGAGTCTTGCTAGAAGCAAGCTGATTGGAGGACATTCTGCTGGAGGATTAGATGGATTACAATGATTGATCGTTCTTATTTACCTTTTCAATCCGCGCGAGATTATCAAGATCCAGGTATGAAGAAGTGGATGGGATTTTACCTTTCAGAACACACCAGTTCGCTCAGTGAAGAAAAAAGCCGTGTTGATTTTTCGACGGATTTGACTCCAGATGATAAGTTGCACTTGCTTTCTCAGCTTTATGTTGGCCAACTTAGGGGAAGTTTTGTGCTAAAGGAAAAGAAGCAGAAAACCACTATCATCGGTGTGGTGAGAGAGTTATCGCCTCAGACTCTATCTATTAGGACAAACGTGGGATATAGGTTGATAGAGGTTGCAGATATCCTAGAAATTCGGCTGTGGGAGGAGGGAGTTTATGACTAGAAAAGAGCTGTATGAAAACAAACTGCAGATGGATTATTTTTCAGATGACTATATTCGTTTTGAATAGGATTTTCAAAAATACTCTGCCATGAACGTACCCTTGACTTTCTTGATTGATGACATCCTACGAACCATGGCGATGAATCAGAAAAACTACTTTGTCTTAAACAAGGAAAATGCCAAGGATGGGCGAGAGCATAGCTTTTATTTCAGGGTGGTAACGGAAAAAGCGTGTCCTAGAAATAGGACATATGTATATGCTGGGGTTGAAAATAGTGTCTAGTAGTGAATTGTCTGCTATGAATGTATCATTTTTACAACACTTCATGTTTCATATCATGGAGTGTTTTTCTATTTAAGTCAAAGCCCATCAAAAAATCTCACTATTCATTAGGCTAAAGGAAACCTAATCATAGTGAGATTGTGAATTATAGTAGTTTTTGTATCGCCTCTTCAATTTGTTTTGGGTCCGTTTTTGAAGAGAAGCGTTCAAAGACTTGCCCATCACGATCGATGAGAAATTTAGCGAAATTCCATTCGATTCGTTTTCCTAGTGGGCCAGATTTCTGGTCTTTCAACCAAACATAGAGGGGATCTGACTCCTTACCGTTGACCTTGATCTTGGCAAAACGTGGGAAAGTGGTTTGATAGTGTAGGCTACAGAAGGCGTTGATTTCCTCTGCGCTGCCTGGTGCTTGTCCCATAAACTGATTGCAAGGGAAGTCTAAAATTTCAAAACCTTGTTCTTGATAGCGATCATAGAGTTCTTGAAGTCCTTGGTACTGGGGCGTTAAACCACATCCAGTAGCAGTGTTGACAATCAAGAGAACCTTACCACGATAGGTCTCTAGTGGAGTTTCTTGATGGTCTTGGTTCAAGACTGAAAAATCGTATAGTGAAGTCATTGATTGCTTTTCTCCTTCTGTTTGGTATTTTTAGGAGTTTTCTCCTCTTGTAGTGATAGAAATCCGTAGGTCAGGGTTCCGAAAATACTACCGATAATGAGGCCATACATCAGGAAAGGAACACTTTTATCGAATTGCATGAGCAACTTCCCAAAATCTGAAAAGGACATCTGCTGAACGAAGACTTTATGAAAGATGAGTAGGGTAAAGAGGCCAATCTGAAGGCCGATAAACACAATCCAGCTTCGGAATTTGATTTGGGCTTTGCTGTAGGTTTTGAGGATGATTTCTGACTTGTCATCTTTTTCCAAGTGGAGTTCTTTGACGGCTCTTTGAGTTTTTAAGGTAATGAAAAAAATGAGTCCAGAGTAAACATAGGGCATGGCATAGCGAACGACCTCTATGAAGCGTCCAAATAATAGATAAAACAAGAAGAGAAAGAAGGAAGAATAAACGATTTGGACCATGGAACGGGCACAAGCCTTGTAGATAATTTCTTGTCGGCATTCATCAAAAGGGCCTTGGATATGAAAGAGATTTCGGAGTAGGCGAGTGGTTAAGTCATCTTTTTTCATACTAGTAACCTCCTAAATGAGCAGTTTTACTGACTTTCTTTTACGAATTGATAGAGATAATAAAGATAAGTGATAGAAGAAAGGCTAGCGATAGTGAGCAGTAAATAATATTTCCAATTGCTTGAGATGACCATCAATTGTGGTAAAGATAGAATCATAAAGCACAGTGCTAAGTTGAGTATGCTCGTTTTTTGGGAGTCAATCTTTAGATAAGTTAGTCCTTTGTTGAGGGCTGGAACAAAGACTGGAAGGAGGACTATATCGTAGATTGGCAAGTTCCCTGAAACGATGATGAAGATGAGCAGAGAACTGAACAAAAGATGATAGGTCAGTAAAGTTAGTAATGATTTCATAGGTACCTCCTAATCCTGGTCTTTTTTAGCTCTTGCAATACGAAGTGAGTCGACAATATGCATCATCACTCCGAAAAAGAAAGCTCCCAGTATAGTTTTAAAAATATGTTTTGTATTTAGAAGAGAAGTGATAAAATTTGGATTTTCACTTGTTAGGGTATCAATGAGTGGAATTATAAAAAATATCACTATTCCATAAATCGAACCTGCTTTCAGACCAGGATAACGTAACTGTTTCTTTTCTTTTTTCATAGGGCACCTCCTAATACTCATCCTGATTTTTCTTGGCTTTTGCAATGCGACGGGAGATGAGGAACTGTATGCTTGCCCCGAAGAAGATAGAACCGAGAATGCTTGATACACCATTTCTTATAGTGAGAAGAGACTGAAAATAGTCCTGACCTTCACCTATGAGTATATCGAGAAGAGGAGTTATAAAAAATATCCATAGACCAAAGAACAAACCTGCTTTCAGACCTGGGTAATGTAGTTGCTTGCTTTCTTTCTCACTCAGCATATCTGGATCAATAGCTGTAATCCCTGTTTTTTTGGTTTGGGAGAGCACATAGAAAGCAGAAATCATCGAAATGCCGAATACCACAATAGGATAGCCGATAGCGACAATTTGCGGGTATTTATAAGCGAGGACAAAGGGGATGAGATTTCCAAATGTCATCAGATAAAAGAGGATGATAAAAACTTGATTGCCGATACGATCAGCCTCGCGTCGTTTGTGTTCATCAAGTGGTCCTGAAATGCCATAAATGCGTTTGATAAGTTTTTCAGTGAAGGCTTCTTTTTTCATGAGTTGGCTCCTTTTTTAAAAATTATCCTCCCAAAAGAGACTGTTGAGGTCAGTTTGGAGGCTACGAGCGAGATTGAGACAGAGTTCCAGGGTTGGATTGTACTTGTCGTTTTCAATCATATTGATGGTTTGTCTCGAGACACCGATATCCTTGGCGAGCTCGAGCTGGGAAATGCCTAGTTCCTTGCGAAATTCTTTCACACGATTCATCTATTCTCCTTTCTGGTTTGTGTCGCATATATTTGACTATATTATATTCTTCTGTGAAGTAGATGTCAAGCATATTTGACATATTTCTTAAAGAAATTCTTACTTGTTTGTGGCCTATTTGTCTGACTAGTGCAAGCTGGTCGGATTTGTGGTAAAATAGATAAGATATGACAAAAGAATTTCATCATGTAACGGTCTTACTCCACGAAACGATTGATATGCTCGACGTAAAGCCTGACGGTATCTACGTTGATGCGACTTTAGGTGGAGCAGGCCACAGCGAATATTTATTAAGTAAATTAAGTGAAAAAGGCCATCTCTATGCCTTTGACCAGGACCAGAATGCCATTGACAACGCGCAAAAACGTTTGGCACCCTATATCGAAAAAGGGATGGTAACCTTTATCAAGGACAATTTCCGTCATTTACAGGCCCGTTTGCGCGAAGCTGGTGTTCAGGAAATTGATGGAATTTGTTATGACTTGGGAGTGTCTAGTCCTCAGCTGGACCAGCGTGAGCGTGGTTTTTCTTATAAAAAGGATGCGCCACTGGACATGCGCATGAATCAGGATGCTAGTCTGACAGCTTATGAAGTGGTGAACCACTATGACTATCATGACTTGGTTCGTATTTTCTTTAAGTATGGCGAGGATAAATTCTCTAAACAGATTGCGCGTAAGATTGAACAAGCGCGTGAAATAAAGCCAATCGAGACAACGACTGAATTGGCAGACATTATCAAGTCGGCCAAACCTGCCAAGGAACTCAAGAAGAAGGGGCATCCTGCCAAGCAGATTTTCCAGGCTATTCGAATTGAAGTCAATGATGAACTGGGAGCAGCAGATGAATCTATCCAGCAGGCTATGGAGATGTTGGCTATAGATGCTAGAATCTCAGTGATTACCTTCCATTCGCTAGAAGACCGCTTGACCAAGCAATTGTTCAAGGAAGCTTCAACAGTTGAAGTTCCCAAAGGCTTGCCTTTCATCCCGGATGATCTCAAGCCCAAGATGGAATTGGTATCCCGTAAGCCAATCTTGCCAAGTGCAGAAGAATTAGAAGCCAATAACCGCTCGCACTCAGCCAAGTTGCGCGTGGCAAGAAAAATTCACAAGTAAGAGGAAAAAATGGTAGATAAGAAAGAAACAACCAGTCAATTCTTGCAGAGTCGTATAAAAAAATTCTCCCGTGTGGAGAAGGCTTTTTATCTCTCCATTGCGTTTACAGCTCTCGTTTTGGCATTGAGTATTATCTTTATGCAGACTCGACTCCTACAAGTACAAAATGATCTGACAAAAATCAATGCCCAGATAGAGGAGAAGAAGACAGAATTGGATGATGCCAAACAAGAGGTAAATGAATTGTTGAGGGCAGAACGCTTGAAAGAAATCGCAAATTCTAAGGACTTAAAATTGAATAACGAGAATATTCGATCAGCGGAGTAAGATATGAAGTGGACAAAAAGAATAACCCGATTTGCGATTAGAAACCGTAAATCTCCAGCAGAAAACCGTAAAATAGTGGGGAAGTACATCAGCTTGTTAGCTGTCGTACTTTTCGCTGTCTTTTTGGTCAATTTTGCTGTTATTATCGGAAGTGGTAGTAAATTTGGAACAGATCTAGTAAAAGAGGCTAAGAAAGTTCACCAAATAACTCGTACAGTCCCTGCCAAACGTGGGACTATTTATGATCGAAATGGAGTCCCGATTGCTGAGGACGCAACCTCCTATAATGTCTATGCTGTTATTGATAAAAAATACAAATCAGCAACGGGTAAAATTCTTTATGTAGAAGATGCCCAGTTTAATAAGGTAGCAGAGGTCTTCCATAAGTATTTGGATATGGACGAGTCTTATGTTAAAGAACAATTGTCTCAACCGAATCTGACTCAAGTTTCTTTTGGTGCAAAGGGAAATGGGATTACCTATGCCAATATGATGGCTATTAAAAAGGATCTAAAAGACGCTAGTGTGGAAGGAATTGACTTCACAACTAGCCCTAATAGAAGCTATCCAAATGGACAATTCGCTTCTAGTTTTATTGGTTTAGCTCAACTCCATGAAAATGAAGATGGAAGCAAGAGTTTGCTGGGAACTTCTGGGATGGAGAGTTCCTTGAACAGTATTCTTGCAGGGAAAGACGGTATTATTACCTATGAAAAAGATCGTCTGGGTAATATTGTCCCCGGAACAGAACAAGTTTCCCAACAAACAGTAGATGGCAAGGATGTTTATACAACATTGTCTAGCCCGCTCCAATCTTTCATGGAAACACAGATGAATGCCTTTCAAGAGAAAGTAAAAGGCAAGTATATGACAGCAACCTTGGTCAGTGCTAAAACAGGGGAAATTCTTGCAACGACGCAGAGACCAACCTTCGATGCTGATACTAAGGAAGGGCTGACTAAGGACTTTGTTTGGCGTGATATCCTCTATCAAAGTAACTATGAGCCGGGGTCAACCATGAAGGTTATGACGCTCGCTGCTGCTATTGATAATAACACTTTCCCAGGAGGAGAAGTTTTCAATAGCAGTGAATTAAAAATAGCGGATGCGACGATTCGAGATTGGGATGTTAATGATGGTTTGACTACTGGTGGGATGATGACTTTCTTACAAGGTTTCGCTCACTCCAGTAATGTTGGAATGAGTCTACTTGAACAAAAAATGGGAGATGCTACTTGGTTGGATTATCTCAATCGCTTTAAGTTTGGGGTGCCGACGCGTTTTGGTCTGACTGATGAGTATTCAGGTCAATTGCCTGCAGATAATATTGTCGATATTGCCATGAGTGCATTTGGTCAGGGGATTTCTGTAACGCAGACCCAGATGCTACGTGCTTTTACAGCCATTGCCAACGATGGGGTTATGTTGGAGCCAAAATTTATAAGTGCTATTTATGATACTAACAATCAGTCTGTACGAAAGTCTCAAAAAGAGATTGTAGGAAAACCTGTATCTGAAGATGCAGCAAGCTTGACTCGTACTAACATGATATTAGTTGGGACGGACCCTCTATATGGAACTATGTATAATCACTACACAGGAAAGCCAATTATAACAGTTCCTGGACAAAATGTAGCAGTTAAATCCGGTACGGCTCAAATCGCTGATGAGAAAAATGGAGGATACTTGGTTGGTTCTACCAATTATATTTTCTCAGTTGTGACTATGAATCCTGCTGAAAATCCTGATTTTATCTTGTATGTAACGGTTCAACAGCCTGAGCATTATTCAGCTGCCCAGTTGGGAGAGTTTTCCAATCCAATATTGGAGCGGGCTTCAGCGATGAAAGAATCTCTGAACCTTCAATCTCCAGCTAAGAATTTAGATCAAGTGACGACAGAATCTTCGTATGCAATGCCTAGCATCAAGGATATTTCACCTGGTGATTTGGCGGAAGCCTTACGTCGAAATATTGTGCAACCAATAGTTGTAGGAACAGGAACAAAGATTAAAGAATCATCTGTAGAAGAAGGAACAGATCTTGCACCTAACCAGCAAGTTCTCCTCTTATCTGATAAAGCAGAGGAAGTTCCAGATATGTATGGTTGGACAAAAGCAACCGCAGAAGCTTTTTCTAAGTGGTTAAATATAGAACTTGTATTTGAAGGTTCGGGCTCTACTGTGCAGAAGCAAGATGTTCGTGCTAATACAGCTATCAAGGACATTAAAAAAATTACATTAACTTTAGGAGACTAATATGTTTATTTCCATCAGTGCTGGAATTGTGACATTTTTACTAACTTTGGTAGGAATTCCAGCCTTTATCCAATTTTATAGAAAGGCGCAAATTACAGGCCAGCAGATGCATGAGGATGTCAAACAGCATCAGGCAAAAGCTGGGACTCCTACAATGGGAGGCTTGGTTTTCTTAATTGCTTCTGTTTTGGTTGCCTTCTTTTTTGCCCTATTTAGTAGCCAATTCAGCAATAATGTAGGAATGATTTTATTCATCTTGGTCCTTTATGGACTTGTCGGATTTTTAGATGACTTTCTCAAGGTCTTCCGTAAAATCAATGAGGGGCTAAATCCCAAGCAAAAATTGGCTCTTCAGCTTCTAGGTGGGGTCGTTTTCTACCTTTTCTATGAGCGCGGTGGAGATATGCTTTCTGTCTTTGGTTACCAAGTGCATCTAGGGATTTTCTATATTGTCTTCGCTCTTTTCTGGCTAGTCGGTTTTTCAAACGCAGTCAACTTGACAGACGGTATTGACGGTTTAGCTAGTATTTCCGTTGTGATTAGTTTGTCTGCCTATGGAGTTATTGCCTATGTGCAAGGTCAGATGGATATCCTTCTAGTGATTCTAGCCATGATTGGTGGCTTGCTCGGTTTCTTTGTCTTTAACCATAAGCCTGCTAAGGTCTTTATGGGTGATGTAGGAAGTTTAGCACTTGGTGGAATGCTTGCAGCTATCTCAATGGCTCTCCACCAAGAATGGACTCTCTTGATTATCGGAATTGTTTATGTTTTTGAAACAACTTCGGTTATGATGCAAGTAAGTTATTTCAAACTGACAGGTGGCAAACGTATTTTCCGTATGACGCCTGTGCATCACCATTTTGAACTTGGAGGATTTTCTGGTAAAGGAAATCCTTGGAGCGAGTGGAAGGTTGACTTCTTCTTTTGGGGAGTGGGGCTTCTAGCAAGTCTCCTGACCCTAGCAATTTTATATTTGATGTAAGAATGGCACCCTGACGTTTCAGGGTGTTTTTGCTTTTTAAAAAATATTGGTCAATCAAAGTCAAATTTCTTGACCTTTTCTGACTAATGTAGTATATTATGAACGTAAGGTAAATGAAAGCCTTACTAGAACGCTTATACTCAATGAAAATCAACGAGCAAACTAGGAAGTGCTCAAAACACTGTTTTGAGGTTACAGATAGAACTGACGTGGTTTGAAGAGATTTTCGAAGAGTATAAAAAACATTGGTCAATCAAAGTCAAAACTCTTGACCTTTTTTGACTAATGTGGTATATTATGAACGTAAGGTAAATGAAAGCCTTACTAGAACACTTATTTAAAGTAAAAAAGAAAGAGGTGGGGTCTATGTTTAATCTAGAAATCTTCAGAAGTAAAGATAGTCTACTCCTGCTTGAAAAAGAAAAACCAGAAATAGTACGTAGAGTAGCGATTTAGCTAGTCTAAATTTTTAAAACAAAGGTCAAAGATAGTCAATATCAGTAATCATAACTAAGTAAACAAAAAGAGGTAAAGAATATGAATAACAACTTTAATAACTTTAACAACATGGATGATTTATTTAACCAATTGATGGGTGGTATGCGTGGATATAGTTCAGAAAACCGTCGTTACTTGATTAACGGCCGTGAAGTAACGCCTGAAGAATTCGCTATTTACCGTCAAACTGGTCAACTTCCAAGCGAAGGAAGTGAACAAGCTCAGTACGTTCAAGGTAAAGGTATGAAACAAGATGGTGTCCTTGCTAAACTAGGTCGTAACTTGACAGCAGAAGCGCGTGAGGGCAAGCTGGATCCTGTTATCGGACGAAACAAGGAAATTCAAGAAGCATCTGAAATTCTTTCACGCCGTACCAAGAACAATCCTGTTTTAGTCGGAGACGCAGGTGTTGGTAAGACAGCAGTTGTCGAAGGTCTAGCACAAGCCATTGTGAATGGTGATGTTCCAGCTGCTATTAAGAATAAGGAAATTATTTCCATTGATATCTCAGGCCTTGAGGCTGGGACCCAATACCGTGGTAGCTTTGAAGAAAACGTTCAAAACTTAGTCAATGAAGTGAAAGAAGCAGGGAATATTATCCTCTTCTTTGATGAAATTCACCAAATTCTTGGTGCTGGTAGCACAGGTGATGGTCAAGGGTCTAAAGGTCTTGCTGATATCTTGAAACCAGCTCTTTCACGTGGAGAATTGACAGTGATTGGCGCAACTACTCAAGATGAATACCGTAATACTATCTTGAAAAATGCAGCCCTTGCTCGTCGTTTCAACGAAGTCAAGGTCAATGCTCCTTCAGCAGAGGATACATATAAAATCCTTCAAGGAATTCGTGACCTCTATCAACAACACCACAATGTCATCTTGCCAGACGAAGTTTTGAAAGCAGCGGTGGATTATTCTGTTCAGTATATTCCTCAACGTAGCTTGCCAGATAAGGCTATCGACCTTGTAGATGTAACGGCAGCTCACTTGGCGGCTCAGCATCCAGTAACAGATGTTCATGCTGTTGAACGTGAAATTGAGGCAGAAAAAGACAAGCAAGAAAAAGCAGTTGAGGCAGAAGATTTTGAAGCAGCTCTAAACTATAAAACACGCATTGCAGAATTGGAAAAGAAAATCGAAAACCATACAGAAGATATGAAAGTGACTGCAAGTGTCAACGATGTGGCTGAATCTGTAGAACGAATGACCGGTATTCCAGTATCTCAAATGGGGGCTACGGACATCGAACGTTTGAAAGATATGGGTCATCGTTTGCAGACGAAAGTTATTGGTCAAGATAAGGCCGTTGAAGCAGTAGCAAAAGCTATCCGTCGTAACCGTGCTGGTTTTGATGAAGGTAACCGTCCAATCGGTAGCTTCCTCTTTGTAGGTCCTACTGGTGTTGGTAAGACTGAGTTGGCTAAACAATTGGCTCTAGATATGTTCGGAACGAAAGATGCTATCATCCGTTTGGACATGTCAGAATACAGCGACCGCACAGCCGTATCTAAATTGATTGGTACAACTGCAGGTTATGTTGGTTACGATGACAACAACAATACCTTGACAGAACGCGTCCGTCGCAATCCATACTCAATCGTCCTTCTCGACGAAATTGAAAAGGCTGACCCTCAAGTCATCACCCTTCTCCTTCAAGTTTTGGATGATGGTCGTTTGACAGATGGTCAAGGTAACACTGTCAACTTCAAGAATACGGTGATTATCGCAACTTCAAACGCAGGCTTTGGTTACGAAGCTAACTTGACAGAAGATGCTGATAAACCAGAATTGATGGATCGTTTGAAACCTTACTTCCGTCCAGAATTCCTTAACCGTTTCAATGCTGTCATCGAATTCTCACACTTGAGCAAAGAAGATCTTTCTAAGATTGTAGACCTTATGTTGGTTGAAGTTAACAAGACGCTTTCTAAGAAAGACATTGACTTGGCAGTGAGCGAAGCTGCTAAAGAATACATGACTGAGGAAGGCTACGATGAAGTCATGGGTGTTCGTCCACTCCGTCGTGTGGTTGAACAACAAATTCGTGACAAAGTCACAGACTTCCACTTGGATAACCTTGATGCTAAACACCTAGAAGCTGACATGGAAGATGGTGTTTTGGTCATTCGTGAAAAAGCCTAAGACAGAATTTTGAGCATAAAAAAGAAGGAGCCAGCTGAAAAACTGGTTCCTTTTTTGTTTAAATTACATGACGCTCAAAGGCATCATCTGAAATCCCTTGTTCTAGGATGAGTTTTGCCCATTCTTTAGCAGAGAAGAGGCTGTGATCCTTGTAGTTTCCGCAAGATTCGATGGTTGTTCCAGGGACGTCTTCCCAAGTAGTAGTTTCAGCGATTTCCTTGAGCGAATCCTTGATAACAGCCGCGATTTCAGCACTGGTGTGGCGCCCCCACATAATCATATGGAAGCCTGTACGGCAACCAAATGGTGAACAGTCAATCATGCCGTCAATTCGGGTACGAATGAGTTTTGCCAAGAGGTGCTCGATAGTGTGAAGGCCAGCAGTAGGGATAGAGTCTTCATTGGGTTGCACTAAACGAATGTCATAATTGGAGATGACATCTCCCTTTGGCCCTGTTTCTTCCCCAATCAAGCGAACATAGGGTGCTTTAACAATGGTGTGGTCAAGTTCAAAACTTTCGACAATAACTTCTTTTGACATGGTAAATCCTTTCAGTTTTCTTCTTTCATTATATCATAAAGGTTGCTCCTGAGACAGAGAGAAAACCTCTCCGAGAGTGGAGAGGTTGAAATCTTTATTTACGATACAAGCGGTCGTATTGGTAGTATGGGTCAAAGGTTACATTGATACCCAATTTGCGAAGGACATTCTTGTCTTCATCGGTCAAGATGATGGTTGAGTGGGCTTCGCTTCCTTTGAGGTTGCCAAGTTCTTCCATAGCACGAGCAGCATCAGGGTTTTCCGTAGCTGTGATAGCAAGTGCAATCAGGATTTCATTTGAATGAAGGCGTGGATTGCGGCTACCGAGATGATCGATTTTAAGACCTTGGATTGGCTTAACAACTTCAGGTTCGATTAGTTTCACTTCTTTAGCAATATCAGCTGATTTCTTGATAGCGTTGATAAGAGCAGCTGCTGTAGGGCCAAAGAGTTCTGAGTTCTTACCTGTGACAATTTCCCCGCTAGGCAATTCAAGGGCTAGGGCTGGTCCGCCAGTTTCTTCTGCTTTTTGACGCGCAACGACAGCAACCTTGCGGTCTGCAGGTGTGATACCTAGGTCGTTCATAAGCAACTCAATTTTCTTGACAGCAGCTTCGCCAACTTTTTCGGCTTTGAAATCAAGAACAGTCTGATAGTAGCGACGGATGATTTCTTGTTTAGAAGCTTCGACAGCAGCTTCATCATCTGTAATAGCGAAACCAACCATGTTGACCCCCATATCTGTCGGTGAAGCGTATGGAGATTCACCTAGAATGCGTTCTAACATGCGCTTGAGCACTGGGAAAATCTCGATATCACGGTTGTAGTTGACAGTGGTTTCTCCATAGGTTTGGAGATGGAAGGGATCAATCATGTTGACATCATCAAGGTCAGCTGTGGCAGCTTCATAAGCCAAGTTAACTGGATGATGAAGGGGAAGATTCCAAACTGGGAAGGTTTCAAATTTAGCGTAACCAGACTTGATACCATTGATTTGGTCGTGGTACATATTGGACATACAGGTTGCCAATTTTCCAGAACCAGGTCCAGGAGCGGTTACGACAATCAGGTTGCGACTGGTTTTGATGTAGTCATTTTTTCCCATGCCTTCTGGAGAAATGATGTGATCCATATCCGTCGGATATCCTTTTATTGGATAATGAAGATAGGAATCAATTCCGTTTTTCTCAAGTTGGTTGCGGAAAGCATCTGCAGCGGGTTGGCCAGCGTATTGTGTAATGACCACTGAGCCGACAAAAATCCCTAATTCATTGAATTTATCAATCAAACGAAGAACTTCTTGGTCATAAGAAATGCCCAAGTCACCACGTGCTTTAGAATGCTCGATGTTGCTAGCGTTAATGGCAATCACAACCTCAACCTGCTCTTTCAACTCTTGCAAGAGCTTGATTTTGTTGTCAGGCTCATAGCCAGGAAGCACACGAGCAGCGTGGAAATCTTCTAGCATTTTGCCACCAAACTCCAAGTAGAGCTTGCCGTCAAATTGGTTAATGCGCTCCAAAATGTGGTCGCGCTGTAGATTCAAATATTGTTCAGAACTAAAAGCTTGTTTTTTCATTTTTTTACCTCTGACTTCTATTATAATAAAAAATTGGCAGTTAGGAAACTATGGAGTTAAAAAAGGAAGTAAAAAGATTAGGCAAACGCTTGCACAAAACTCAGAAAAGCGCTATCATAGACTGTAGATTATTAAAATAATGAGGTAAGAAAATGCAAGAAAAATGGTGGCACAATGCCGTAGTCTATCAAGTCTATCCAAAGAGTTTTATGGATAGCAACGGAGATGGAATTGGCGATTTGCCAGGAATTACCAGTAAGTTAGACTATCTAGCCAAGTTAGGAATCACAGCGATTTGGCTTTCTCCAGTTTATGACAGTCCTATGGATGATAATGGCTATGATATTGCTGATTATCAAGCGATTGCAGCTATTTTCGGGACCATGGAGGATATGGACCAACTAATCGCTGAAGCTAAGAAACGTGATATTTGTATCATCATGGACTTGGTGGTCAATCATACCTCGGATGAACATGCTTGGTTTGTCGAGGCCTGTGAAAATCCTGACAGCCCTGAGCGTGACTACTATATCTGGCGGGATGAGCCTAATGATCTTGATTCTATCTTTAGTGGGTCTGCTTGGGAGTATGATGAAAAGTCGGGTCAATACTATCTCCACTTTTTCAGTAAGAAACAGCCTGATCTCAACTGGGAGAATGAAAAACTTCGCCAGAAAATTTATGAGATGATGAACTTCTGGATTGATAAAGGCATTGGCGGTTTCCGTATGGATGTCATTGACATGATTGGCAAAATTCCTGATGAGAAGGTAGTCAATAATGGACCTATGCTCCATCCTTATCTCAAGGAGATGAACCAAGCCACTTTTGGCGATAAGAATCTCTTGACAGTAGGGGAGACTTGGGGAGCAACTCCAGAGATTGCCAAGCTTTACTCTGATCCAAAGGGGCAAGAATTGTCTATGGTTTTCCAATTTGAACACATCTGTCTTCAGTATCAGGAAGGGCAACCTAAGTGGCACTATCAAAAAGCGCTGAATATCCCTAAGTTAAAAGAGATTTTCAACAAATGGCAGACAGAGTTAGGCGTTGAGGACGGCTGGAATTCACTCTTCTGGAACAATCATGACCTCCCTCGTATCGTCTCAATCTGGGGAAATGACCAAGAATACCGAGAAAAATCTGCCAAAGCCTTTGCAATCTTGCTTCATCTCATGAGAGGGACTCCTTATATCTATCAAGGTGAGGAAATTGGGATGACAAATTATCCGTTTGAAACACTGAATCAAGTAGAAGATATTGAATCTCTTAACTATGCGCGTGAGGCTCTTGAAAAAGGCGTTCCGATGGAAGAAATCATGGACAGTATCCGTGTCATTGGTCGTGACAATGCCCGTACCCCTATGCAATGGGATGAGAGCAAAAACGCTGGTTTCTCAACTGCTCAACCTTGGTTGGCAGTGAATCCAAACTATCAAGCAATCAACGTTCAAGAAGCGCTGGCAAATCCTGATTCTATTTTCTATACCTATCAGAAGCTAGTTCAAATCCGTAAGGAGAATAGCTGGCTGATTCGAGCTGATTTTAAATTGCTTGATACGGCTGAAAAGGTATTTGCCTATATCCGTAAAGATGGGGACTATCGTTTTCTAGTTGTGGCTAACTTGTCCAATGAAGAGCAAGACTTGACCGTAGAAGGAAACGTCAAATCGGTCTTAATTGAAAACACCGTGGCTCAAGAAGTTTTTGAAAAACAAATCTTAGCTCCATGGGATGCTTTCTGTGTGGAATTACTATAAATGTTTTTTACAGAAAAATTTAAAATTGAAATCGTATAAAAACAAGGGAGGACTGTATGAAAGACAGAAATCCTTTGTTTTTTTATAACCAAGATTTATAAACTTTCATTCTCGAAATTCAATTAACTTTACAAATCCTGGCTATTTTGGTAAAATAAACTTATGTTATAAAAACTAACATAAAGGAGAAAAGAAGATGAATACAAAAAAGCGTGTCCTTAGTACAGGCCTGACTTTTGCGGCTGCTTTGCTTTTAGCCGCTTGCGGTCAATCAGGTTCAGATACAAAAACTTACTCATCAACCTTTAGTGGAAATCCAACTACATTTAATTACTTATTAGATTATTACGCTGACAATACAGCTATTATTACTAACCTAGTTGATGGTTTGCTTGAAAATGACAATCATGGAAACCTAGTTCCATCTTTGGCAGAAGACTGGTCTGTTTCAAGCGACGGTCTAACTTATACCTACAAATTGAGAAAAGATGCCAAATGGTTCACAGCTGATGGTGAAGAGTACGCCCCAGTCAAGGCACAGGATTTTGTGACAGGTATCAAGTATGCAGTGGATAATAAATCACAGGCACTTGACTTGATTCAAAACTCGATCAAGGGCTTGAATGATTATATTACAGGAGCGGATTCTGACTTTTCTAAGGTTGGAGTGAAGGCCATCGACGACCAGACTGTTGAGTATACTTTGGCACGCCCAGAACCGTACTGGAACTCAAAAACAACGAACAGTATTCTTTTCCCAGTAAATGAAGAGTTTCTAAATTCAAAAGGGAAAGATTTTGGGACTCTATCTCCAAATAGCATTCTCTACAGTGGACCTTATTTGTTAAAAGACTTCACATCAAAATCATCGATCGAGTATGTGAAAAATCCGCATTACTATGATCATGACAAAGTATCGATTGAACACGTAAAATTGGCTTATTTTGATGGCTCAGACCAAGAATTGACCATTCGTAACTTTGAAAGTGGAGCCTACTCAATTGCTGGGGTTTATCCAAATAGTTCTAACTTTGCTAAGACTAAGGAAAAATATAAGGATAATATCGTTTATAGTTTGCAGGACAAGACTTCTTGGTATTTCAATTTCAATGTTAATCGTAAGGCTTACAATCACACTGCTAAAACGACAGATGAGCAGAAGAAGTCAACTGAGACAGCTGTCTTGAACAAGAACTTCCGTCAAGCAGTGAACTTTGCCTTGGACCGTACAGCCTATTCTGCTCAGTCTAATGGGGAAGAAGCAGCTAGCAAGACTCTTCGTAACACCCTAGTACCTCCTACATTTGTCCAAGTCGGAGACAAGACCTTTGGAGAAGTAGTGGCTTCTAAATTGGTTAACTATGGTACAGAATGGTCAGGTATTAACTTGGCAGATGCTCAGGATGCCTATTTTAACAAAGAAAAAGCCCAAGCAAAATTTGCAGAAGCTAAAAAAGAATTGGCGAGTCAAGGTGTGACTTTCCCTATTCACTTGGATGTGGCAGTTGATCAGACAAGTAAAAATGCTGTGACAGGTATGAACTCTGTTAAGCAGACCCTGGAGTCAGTTTTAGGTGCTGATAACATTGTTATTGATGTTCAACAACTTTCAACAGATGATTTTAATAACGTAGCCTTCTTGGCACCAACGCCAGCTGATCGAGACTACGATTTGAACTTTGATGGTTGGGTAGGTGATTACCAAGATCCGTCAACCTATCTCAATCCTTTTAATGCAGAGGATGGATTCTACCTCAAAATATTTGGTCTAGATGCCCAGGAAGATAAAGCTAAGATTGCTAGCTTGGGTCTTGATACCTATACTAAGATGCTTAAAGATGCAGATAGCGAAAATAAAGATGTAGCCAAACGCTATGAAAAATATGCTGAAGCACAGGCTTGGATGATTGACAATTCTCTGATTATGTCAGCCATGTCAAGTGGTGGTACAGCATCTGTAACCAAAGTAACGCCATTTACAAGAGGGTATTCACTGGTCGGTATCAAGGGTGACGGCAATAACTACAAGTACATGAAACTGCAAAAAGATACTGTTACAACCAAACAGTATGAAGAAGCTAAGACTAAATGGGAGCAAGAAAGCAAAAAAGCAATCGAAAAAGCTCAAAAAGAAGCAGAAAATCATGTTAAATAATGATGAATAGCTTTTTACAGAGAATCATAAAGACAAACATCAGTTTTGGTGCTTGTCTTTTTAAATCACTCGGCTATTGAAAACTGAGAAATGATTTGTTTTGTGCTAAAATAGATTGAAACGAATACTCAATAAAAATCAAAGAGTAACTGAGAAGTTAGCTCAAAGTACAGCTTTGAGGTGGTAGATAGAACTGACGAAGTCAGCTCAAAATACTGTTTTGAGGTTGCAGATGGACGCTGATGTGGTTTGAAGAGGTTTTCGAATAGTATCAGTGCTTATGAGGTCCAAATAATCTATATCTTTATAAACTCGGTAAATGTAGAATTTATCGTACAAAAGTGATATAATAGTAACATTAAATGTATAGGTGTTAATCATGAGTAGACGTTTTAAAAAATCACGTTCACAGAAAGTGAAGCGAAGTGTTAATATAGTTTTGTTGACTATCTATTTATTGTTAGTCGGTTTTTTGTTGTTCTTAATCTTTAAGTACAATATACTTGCTTTCAGGCACGTTAATATAGTGGTCGCAGTATTTGCCTTGATAGTTGCTGTGATTGCCACACTATTAATAATCTATAAAAAAGCAGAAAAGTTCACGATTTTCTTTTTGACACTAGCTGTTTTAGTGAGTTCAGTTTCTGTATTTGCTCTGCAACAATTTGTAGGTTTTACAAGTCATATTAATGCAACTTCAAATTATTCAGAGTATTCTCTCAGCGTCGTCGTTTTAAAGGATAGCGATATCAATAATGTTGCCCAATTATCTAGTGTTATGGGACCAACAGGTACGGATAATGAGAATATTCAAAAGCTAATCTCTGATATTAAGACGAGTCAAAATAAGGATTTGACGGTTGATAAAAGTACTTCTTACTTGTCAACTTATAAAAGTTTGATTTCTGGAGAGGCCAAAGCCATTGTCTTAAATAGTGTATTTGAGAATATTATTGAGGCAGAGTATCCAGACTATGCTTCTAAAATTAAGAAAATTTACACTAAAAAAATGACCAAGGATGTTGAGACCCCTAAGGTATCTAAAGATCGCTTCTTTAATATCTATGTCAGTGGTATTGATACTTACGGTGCCATTAGTTCAGTTTCACGCTCAGATGTCAATATCCTGATGACGGTCAATAGGGATACGAAGAGAATCCTTCTTACAACAACTCCACGAGATTCATATGTTCCTATTGCTGATGGTGGAAACAATCAAAAGGATAAATTGACTCATGCTGGTATATACGGGGTTGATTCATCTATTCATACCCTAGAGAACCTTTATGGTATAGATATTAATTATTATGTTCGTTTGAATTTCACCTCATTTTTGAAATTGATTGACCTATTGGGAGGAGTAGATGTTTATAACGATCAAGAATTTACAGCTCTACATGGGAAGTTCCATTTTCCAGTGGGAAATGTCCATCTAGACTCTGAGCAAGCTCTAGGTTTTGTGCGTGAACGCTACTCACTAGCCGATGGAGACCGTGATCGTGGTCGCAACCAACAAAAGGTTATTGTAGCAATCATTCAGAAGTTAACTTCTACAGAGGCATTGAAAAACTATAATAGTATTCTTCAAGGATTGCAGGATTCCCTTCAGACAAATATGCCGATTGAGACTATGATGGATCTAGTGAATACTCAATTGGAAAGCGGAGGAAACTATAAAGTAAATTCTCAAGATTTAAAAGGGACAGGTCGGATGGATCTTCCTTCTTATGCAATGCCAGACAGTAGTCTCTATATGATGGAAATAGATGAGAGTAGTTTAGCTACAGTTAAAGTAGCTATACAGGATGTGATGGAGGGTAGATAAAATGATAGACATCCATTCGCATATCGTTTTTGATGTAGATGATGGGCCAAAGTCGATAGAGGATAGCAAGGCGCTTTTAAGAGAAGCTTATAATCAAGGAGTTCGAATGATTGTGTCTACTTCGCATCGTCGAAAAGGGATGTTTGAGACTCCAGAAGAAAAAATTGCAACAAATTTTCTTAAGGTTCGTGAAATTGCAAAAGAAGTAGCAGATGATTTAGTCATTGCTTATGGCGCAGAGATATACTATACTCTGGATGTTCTAGAAAAGCTAGAAAGAAAAGAAATTCCTACTCTTAATGATAGCCGTTATGCTTTGATTGAGTTTAGCATGCATACTCCCTATCGTGAGATTCATACGGGCTTGAGCAATATTTTGATGTTGGGAATAACACCAGTAATTGCTCATATTGAACGTTATGATGCTTTAGAGAATAATGAAAAACGAGTTCGTGAACTGATTGATATGGGGTGCTATACTCAGATAAATAGTTATCATGTTTTAAAACCTAAGTTCTTTGGTGAAAAATATAAATTCATGAAAAAGAGAGCTCGGTATTTTTTGGAACGTGATTTAGTTCATGTAGTTGCAAGTGACATGCATAATTTAGACAGTAGACCTCCATATATGGAACAGGCATACGATATCATTGCTAAGAAATATGGAGCGAAAAAAGCGAAAGAACTTTTTGTAGAAAATCCCAGAAAAATTATAATGGATCAATTAATTTAGGAGAAAATATGAAAGATCAAAACACTTTGGAAATCGATGTATTTCAACTATTCAGAACTTTATGGAAAAGAAAGTTAGTCATTTTATTAGTGACAATTATAACTTCTTCAGTTGCTTTTGCCTACAGTACTTTTGTTATCAAACCTGAGTTTACTAGTACGACTCGGATTTATGTAGTTAACCGTAATCAAGGAGAGAAGTCTGGTTTAACAAATCAAGACTTGCAGGCAGGATCGTACTTGGTTAAAGACTATCGTGAAATTATCCTATCGCAGGATGTTTTGGAGAAAGTTGTTTCTGATTTGAAACTAGATTTGACGCCAAAAGGTTTGGCTAATAAAATTAAAGTGACAGTACCAGTTGATACTCGTATTGTCTCTATTTCAGTTAATGATCGAGTTCCTGAAGAGGCAAGCCGTATCGCTAACTCTTTGAGAGAAGTAGCTGCTCAAAAAATTATCAGTATTACTCGTGTTTCTGATGTGACAACACTGGAGGAGGCAAGACCGGCTATATCACCATCTTCGCCAAATATTAAACGCAATACACTAATTGGTTTTTTGGCAGGGGGGATTGGAACCAGTGTTATAGTTCTTCTTCTTGAACTTTTGGACACTCGTGTGAAACGTCCAGAAGATATCGAAGATGCATTGCAGATGACGCTTTTGGGAGTTGTACCAAACTTGGATAAGTTGAAATAGGAGAGAGAGATGCCGACATTAGAAATAGCACAAAAAAAACTGGAGTTCATTAAGAAGACAGAAGAATATTACAATGCCTTGTGTACAAATATACAGTTGAGCGGAGATAAACTAAAAGTAATTTCCGTTACTTCTGTTAACCCTGGGGAAGGAAAATCAACTACTTCCATAAATATAGCATGGTCTTTTGCGCGTGCAGGCTATAAAACTCTTTTGATCGATGGCGATATTCGAAATTCAGTTATGTCAGGAGTTTTTAAATCTCGTGAAAAAATTACAGGGCTAACAGAATTTTTATCTGGGACAACGGATTTATCTCACGGGTTATGCGATACAAATATTGAAAATTTATTTGTAGTTCAATCGGGATCTGTATCACCAAACCCTACAGCCTTGTTACAAAGTAAAAATTTTAATGACATGATTGAAACATTGCGTAAATATTTTGATTATATCATTGTTGATACAGCACCTATTGGAATTGTTATTGATGCGGCAATTATCACTCAAAAGTGTGATGCGTCCATCTTGGTAACTGCAATGGGTGAGGCGAATAAGCATGATGTCCAAAAAGCGAAACAACAATTAGAGCAAACAGGAAAACCATTTTTAGGTGTCGTTCTCAATAAATTTGATGTTCAACGTGAAAAATATGGTTCTTACGGTGGTTATGGTAATTATGGTAAAAAATAACCTAGGGAAGATTTTATGGATGAAAAAGGATTAAAGATTTTTCTGGCAGTATTACAGAGTATTATTGTCATTTTATTGGTTTATTTTCTTAGCTTTGTTAGAGAGACAGAAATTGAACGTTCTTCGATGGTTATACTATACCTTCTCCACTTTTTTGTATTCCATTTTAGTTCCTATGGTAACAATTTTTTTAAAAGAGGGTACCTAGTTGAGTTTAATAGTACTATAAGATATATTTTTTTCTTTGCAATAGCTATAAGTGTATTAAACTTTTTTATAGAGGAACGGTTTAGTATCTCTAGAAGAGGAATGGTATACTTCTTAACTTTAGAAGGAATATCCTTATACTTGTTAAATTTCTTAGTAAAGAAATATTGGAAGCATGTATTTTTCAATCTAAAAAATAGCAAGAAAATGTTACTGTTAACAGTAACAAAAAATATAGAAAAAGTTCTTGATAAATTGCTAGATTCTGATGAACTTTCATGGAACTTGGTAGCAGTAAGTGTTTTGGATAAATCTGATTTTCAACATGATCAAATACCTGTGATTGAAAAGGAAAAAATTATTGAATTTGCAACGCATGAAGTTGTGGATGAGGTGTTTATCAATCTTCCGGGAGAGAGCTACGATATTGGAGAAATTATCTCTAAGTTTGAGACAATGGGGATAGATATAACTGTCAATCTTAATGCATTTGATAAGAATTTGGGTCGAAATAAACAAATTCATGAGATGGCAGGATTGAATGTAGTCACTTTCTCTACAAATTTTTATAAAACTAGTCATGTGATTTCAAAGAGAATTCTCGATATTTGTGGTGCCACTATCGGCCTTATTCTTTTTGGTATAGCTAGTCTAGTTTTAGTTCCATTGATTCGTAAAGATGGCGGACCAGCTATTTTTGCTCAAACTCGTATAGGGAAAAATGGTCGACATTTTACCTTTTATAAATTCCGTTCGATGCGGATCGATGCTGAAGCTATCAAAGAACAGTTGATGGATCAAAACACGATGCAAGGTGGTATGTTTAAGATGGACAATGATCCTCGTGTTACAAAAATTGGTCACTTTATTCGTAAAACCAGTTTGGATGAATTGCCACAATTTTGGAATGTCTTTATAGGAGATATGAGTTTGGTGGGGACGCGTCCACCGACAGTAGACGAGTATGATCAGTATACTCCAGAACAGAAACGTCGACTCAGCTTTAAACCTGGTATTACAGGCTTATGGCAGGTTAGTGGTCGTAGTAAAATAACCGATTTTGACGATGTTGTAAAATTAGATGTGGCTTATATTGATAATTGGACAATCTGGAAAGATATTGAAATTTTGTTGAAAACTGTTAAAGTTGTATTTATGAGAGATGGAGCGAAGTGATTTCTGCACGTCCATCATATTAGGAGAGAAATGAAAAAGTCAGTTTATATCATTGGTTCAAAAGGAATTCCTGCTAAGTATGGAGGATTTGAAACTTTTGTTGAAAAATTAACAGCCTTTCAACAAGATAAGGCTATCCAATATTATGTGGCTTGTATGCGTGAAAACTCTGCAAAATCAGGGATTACTGAAGATGTTTTTGAACATAATGGTGCTATCTGTTATAACGTCGATGTTCCCAATATTGGTCCAGCGCGAGCCATAGCATATGATATAGCAGCAATTAATAAAGCGATTGAAATTGCTAAAGAAAATAAGGATGAAGCTCCAATCTTCTATATATTAGCTTGTCGAATCGGTCCGTTCATCCATGGAATTAAGAAAAAAATCCAAGCGATAGGTGGGACTCTTCTAGTTAATCCAGATGGTCACGAGTGGTTACGAGCTAAGTGGAGCGCTCCAGTTCGTCGTTATTGGAAAATTTCCGAAGGTCTTATGGTCAAACATGCAGATCTTTTAGTGTGTGATAGTAAGAATATTGAAAAATATATCCAAGAAGATTATAAACAGTATCAACCTAAGACAACCTATATCGCTTATGGGACTGATACAACACGCTCCATATTAAAGAGTAGTGACGAAAAAGTACGTTCTTGGTTCAAAGAGAAGAATGTTTCTGAGAACGAGTATTATCTAGTTGTAGGACGATTTGTTCCAGAGAATAACTATGAATCTATGATTCGTGGCTTTTTGGCTTCTAACTCTAAGAAGGACTTTGTTTTAATTACAAATGTAGAGCAGAATAAATTTTATAATCAGTTGTTGGCAAAAACTGGTTTTGATAAAGATCCACGAGTAAAATTTGTAGGGACAGTCTACGACCAAGAACTTCTGAAGTATATTCGTGAGAATGCCTTTGCTTACTTCCATGGGCATGAAGTGGGGGGGACAAACCCTTCGCTACTGGAAGCATTAGCATCAACAAAGTTAAATTTACTACTCGATGTTGGTTTTAATCGCGAAGTTGGGGAGCAAAGTGCGATCTATTGGAAAAAAGACGAACTATCACAAGTGATTGAGGAAGTTGAACAATTTGATGAAAAAATGATTGATGAGTTAGATAGACAATCAAATCAGAGAATTGCGGATGCTTTCACTTGGGAAAGGATTGTTACAGACTACGAGAATTTATTTAAAAAATGAAAATATTACATTATACTTTAGGATTTCAACCCCAGCGAACAGGTGGCTTGGTTAAATATGCTGAGGATTTAATACTAGAGCAAATTGCTCAAGGTCATCAAGTGACTGCCCTATATCCGGGTAATATTCGGTTACTTTCGAAAAAAGTAGGAATAAAGAAGGTATCATCAAGACAGTTTGAGTGTTACGAACTGCTTAATAGCTTACCTTTGGCTCTATTTGGGGGAATATCCAGTCCAATTGCTTTCATGACCCCTTGTGACAAAAATGTTTATAGTACTTTTTTAGAAGAAGTACAACCCGACATTATCCATATTCATTCGTTTATGGGATTGCATAAAGAATTCATCGAAATTGCTAAAAACATGAACATTAGAGTTGTTTTTACGAGCCATGATTATTATGGATTAGCGCCCGTACCTCATTTCTATTTTAATGGGGTGGATTATAGTGATAATAATACAAACTTGGCTTGGAATATCATGTCTTCTAATGCCTTAAGTGTAGAAAAGTTGCGATTCTTTCAAGTTCCATTTTATCCAACTATTCGTAAGTTTTTGAAACTATTGGGAAAAAATCCAAAATCAAAAAATAATCTAGTTATTCGAGAAATATTTGAGGAAAAGAATTATAGTGAACTTCGACACTATTATAATGAGATGTTTCACTTAATAGATGGTTATTTGTTTAATAGTAGTCTAACAAAGAATGTATATGAGCAAAATGAAATTAAACCAACTCAGAGTACAGTATTATCTATAACGAATAGTTCAATTAAACCTCATCAGAGATTAACAACTACAAATAATAAAATTAGAGTTGCTTATATTGGTCCAGATGAAGAATATAAAGGATATTTTGATTTTATTGAGTTTGCTAAAACTTTAGACCTAGAGTTATACGAAGTTGCAACTTATGGTCACTTTCCAAATGAAGAATGTCCTTCATTCATTGAACAAAAAGGATATTTTACCAAGGAAACGATTGATAGTGTCTATGAAAATATTGATATTCTTATTGTTCCAAGTAAGTGGAAGGAGACATTTGGATTGATAACAGTAGAAGCATTATCCTATGGGGTAAATGTTTTTGTGAGTGAAAATGTTGGATCAAAAGACTTACTTCCAGAAACACATGTTTTTAAAAATCAGAATGACTTAGTAGTTAAAGTTATAGAAAATGATATAGAAAATACAAAATTAAAAACTATAGATGAACACTCGAAAGAAGTGATTCAGTATTATGAAAGAGTGATAAATGATAGTTGAGAGCTTAATAAAAAAGATTACTGGAAAAGCAGTAGACATTCACCCTGATGTACCCATGGCGTATATACTACAAAGAGGTATGAACTATGGTTTTGGACTCTTTCGTGGATTTGTACGTGGAATCGGATTTGGTCAAAAGGGGAAGCGTTTATTCATTGGACAAGGAGTTTCTATCTTAGCAAAGCGTAAATTATTTGTTGGGAAAAATGTTCGAATTGGTAAAAAGGTGTCTATAGATGCACTGTCGAAAGAAGGAATCCATTTTGCAGATAATGTGAAGATTGGAGATTATTCTCAAATTATTGGAACAGGATCTATAAAAAATATGGGGATTGGCTTGAAAGTTGGTAAGAACTCATCTTTTTCAGAATATAGTTTATTTGGTTCTGCTGGAGGTATCACAATTGGTGATAATGTTATCGCAGGTCAGAATGTTCGTTTTCATGCTGAAAATCATAATTATAGTGATTTAAATAAACTTATTGTTGAACAAGGTGTATCTCGAAAGGGAATATCAGTAGGACATAATTGTTGGATTGGTGCTGGAGCTGTTTTTTTGGATGGGTCCAGCATTGGTTCAGGTTGTGTTGTTGGAGCGAATGCTGTTGTCACTAAGCAGTTTCCAGATAATGTTATCATAGGTGGAGTACCAGCTAGAATACTGGCCTATAGATAGTGTTTAACTATTTCTGAAAGGAAGAGAATTTATGCCTACATTTAGTGTAGTTGTTCCAGTTTATAATGTAGAGAATTATTTATCTCAATGTTTAAATACTCTTGTAAATCAGTCTTTTAAAGATTTTGAACTTATCTTGGTAAACGATGGTTCTACTGACACATCTGGAAGTCTTTGTGAAGAATGGGGGAAAAAAGATCATCGGATAAAAGTAATACATAAAACCAATGAAGGTCTTGGTTTTGCACGTAACACAGGTATTGAAAATTGTACAGGAGATTATATTGTCTTTGTTGATTCGGATGATTATGTCTCATATGAGATGCTTGAAATTTATGATACATACTTACAACGTTTTAATGCAGACGTGATTTATAGTGAAAATTTTTATCGAGTGGATAATAAAGGAAATATTATAGGACCACTTGATCAGAGCCTAGATTCCATTTTTTATAAAAATGATTCAATTTTCACAGAACTTTTACCAGATGTAATATCTTCACCACCAGAATTTATTGGAGATGGAAAGATAGGTGTTTCAGTGTGGAAAGGGGTATATAAACGTTCTTTGTTTAAGGATAAAGGGCTATTATTTCATTCGGAAAGAGAATTCATTTCAGAAGATGCTATTTTTCAAATTGATTGTTTAAAATTAGCAACATCCGCCCTTGTTATCCCAGATATTTTATACTACTATCGTGAAAACTTTGGTTCTTTAAGTATGAAATATAAAGAAGATCGATTTGAGTTGGATAAAATCTTGTATAACGAGCAATTAAAAAGAGTTAAGGGATTACCTAATCAAGAAATTTTGGAAGAAAGAATCGAGAGAATTTTAATTGCTAATATTCGTTTATGTATTTTTCAGGAATCCTTATATAAAAGTTCTAGAATTCATAAACGCTTGCAAAGAATTAGACAGATTTGTAAGGATCCTATCTCAAAAGCAGTTTTGTATCACTATCCAATCCATCGTTTACCTTTTCCTAAACGTTTGATCTGTGTATTAGCTAAGTATAATATGTCGATGTTGCTTTTAGCTTTAACCTTATTAAAATATCGGAATCGGAGTGTATAGATTTTATGGCGATGAATATAGAAAAATTAAAACTATCTTTAAAAAATGGAACGTTTTTTCCTGTTGTTATTCACGCCTTACGTAACCGTTGGCCCTTGTGGTGGATTCGGAGTAAGGCTATTCGAGAAGTGCAACTTGAAGATAGGGCCTACAGAATACTAAAAAAGAAATACGGTTCTTTAATTTCAAACCCTTTTGATAAATCATACTTATCAGAAAAAGTTCCCAAGCAAATCTGGATTTGCTGGTTTCAAGGTATGGAGAATGCTCCAGATTTGGTGAAATCATGTTATAAGTCTGTTAAAAGAGAATTTCCAGATTATAAAATTACAGTATTAACGGCTCAGACTATTCAACAGTATGTAACAATTCCTGAAGAAATTTTGTATAAGTGGAATAAAGGTATCATAAATAACGCAAATTTTTCAGATGTTTTGCGTGTTGAGATTTTATCTAAATATGGAGGTATTTGGTTAGATGCCACAGTTTATTGCACTGGTAGTACAATTAAGGAATTAATTGAAAAAAATCCATTTTTTATGTATAAGAGTCTATCTTCAATCGAAGAAAATATTTCATCATCAAGCTGGATGATTGCTTCAACAGCAAATCACCCTTTAATACTATCTGTGAAGAAGTTGCTAGTAGAATATTGGTGTAGAGAGAATATTGCAATACATTATTTTGTTTTTCATTTGCTGTTCACGATTGTAGCTGAACATTATTCGGATGTTTGGCAGTCTGTACCCACCTATACGAACGCAGCACCACATATAATGGTTGATGAATTAAATAATGATTTTTCAAAGGAACGTTACCAGCAATTATGTCAAATTTCTGATTTTCATAAATTAAATTATAAAAAAAATTACAATGATAAATCTGAGAGCTTGTACAGTTACTTACTGAATCAGTAGAGGGGAGAATCTTGCCTAGTTTAAAGAAAAACATTGTTTACAATGTCTTATATCAGATCTTAGCTGTAATAGTACCGTTTATTACCTCACCTTACTTAGCGCGTGTGTTAGGTGCAGAGCAAATTGGAGTTTATTCTTTTACCTATTCTATTGCTTTTTACTTTATGATTCTGTCCATGTTGGGGATTTCTAATTATGGGAATCGGACAATAGCACAGGTACGAACAAGTAGAGAACATTTGAATCAGGAATTTTCGAATATTTACGCGGTTCAGTTAACGTGTTCACTAGTTATGACCGTCTCATATTTGATTTATGCAACAGTATTTGTGAATAGTTTTCAGATTGTAGCCTATATCCAAGTATTACATGTTTTATCGTATGCAACAGATGTTAGTTGGTTTTTTTATGGTCTTGAAGAGTTTCGTATTACAGTTGCTAGGAATTCATTTGTTAAATTATTGACTTTAATATCTATCTTTACATTTGTAAAAAGCCCTAATGATATCTATTTATATACCTTTATAATGGCAGGGAGTACCCTGCTTGGTCAGTTGATTACATGGCCATTTTTGTTAAAACAAGTAAACTTTGTGCGCCCTAGTCTTGGAAAAATAAAGAAACACATGAAACCTATTATTATTTTATTTTTCCCCGTCTTAGCGGTTAGTATTTTTTCGTTTCTAGATAAAATAATGCTTGGAATGTATAGTAGTTTGAAGGAAACTGCTTTTTATGAGAATTCAGATAAGATCATTAGTATTCCAAAAGCTCTGATTCAAGCCTTTGGAGCTGTAATGTTGCCTCGAACAGTACATTTACTGAGTATAGGTGATGAACAAAAAAGTTTAGAATATGTTGATAAAACGATGTGGATCGTTTTAGTGATTACAATGGGCTGTGCTTTCGGTTTAGCAGGAGTTTCTGCAACCTTTGCTCCTGTTTATTGGGGTGAAGAATTTAGGACAAGTAGCCAAATTATTGCAGGAATGACACCGGCTTTAGTATTTTCGGCTTTTGGAAATGTCATCCGAACTCAGTTTTTAATTCCACGAAGTTTTGACAAGGAATATACGGTATCTTTGCTTTATGGAGCCGTTGTTAATATTTTGATTAATATTATTTTGATTCCGAAGATAGGAGCAATGGGAGCTGTTATAGGAACAATTGTTGCAGAGTTAGTTCTATGTTGCTATCAAACGTGGATCGCTAGAAATTATTTACATATCAGAGAATATCTGATAAATGCTGGGATATTATTTCTTATTGGTTCAGTAATGTATATGGTCTTAATTCTTATTTCAAGTATTTTACCTACATCGCTACTTACACTTATTATTGAAATTATAGTCGGAGCTTTTATTTATATTAGTTTATTGATTTTGTACATCTTTTCTTCAAAAAACAGGGTAATTATTGGTTTACGAACAAATTTTTTAGAACGTACTCATTTATTTAAAAGGAAGTAATAGTGAAATTTAAATTTAACCCAATCGCGATATTGTATATATTGTTAGTGTATTTAGAATTAGCTACAGATAGACAACATCTGTATCCTGTAACATACATGACAAAATATTATATTGGTATTTTGATTATTGTATTATTCATTTTATTATTAGTAAGTCTCGGAAAGGTTATTTTTGTTAATAAAAAATTATTATATCTTGCTAAGATATTAGCTATGCCAACAATTGTTCTCTTCTTTTACTCAGTTTTATTACATCTAATGAATCCAGTTCAATTTAGTGGGTATTTTAGTAGATTGTCAAGTATGACTATTTTTGGCTTATTAGCTATCTTTCAAGCTATGGTTGTTTTTCAATTTTTTGGACAAAAAGTAGTAGATTACACTTTTACAGCAATATCACTTAGTTACTTAACTAGTATCATTGTTGCCTATAGTCAAGGAGGACTTAGTCAATTTATTTTGATGTTAACAGATGTTAGTTTCAATGGTTCGGTGCTAGAAATGCATGAGGTAGCACCAATTACAGCTCTCTTTATTCTGTACTATCTGTATCAATATTTTATAAAAGAAAATAGTTTTTCTGCAGTATTTCGTAAGATCTTAATAGCTCTTATTATTCTCTTTTTAAGTCTTAAACGAATCGTATTTTTGAGTGTGTTAATTATCATACCAGTATTTTTAGTAATTTATTGGTATTATAAAAAAGTGAGCAAACTAGGGAAAGAACGAAAAATTTTAAGTTTATTAAATGCCTTTTCCTTAGTATTTATAACAGGAATATTCCTTTATGTTTATAGTATTAAATCTGGTTTTATATATACATTTATCCAAGAACATAATATCAATTCGATGGCTAGAACAGATTTATGGAAGGGAATTGAATCAACCTATAGCTTTACACCTATATTTATGGGGAGAGGGGTAGGTTTTGCATCAAAATGGATGGATAATAATTGGATGACTTTAAATATCAATGGTCTTACAGGATCAATGGGGATTCATAATGATATTTTGAAATCTTACATTGAGATAGGATTTGTAGGATTATCTATTTATTTTTATACTCTCCTTTATAGAAATGCTAAACGCATATTTGTAAAAATTGGTCATAAAGAATCATTCATATATTTTGTCTTGACAATGTTTCAGATGCTGATATGGTTTACGGACAATATTTCGATTTATCATAATTTTTTATGGATTCTAAACCTACTGCTCTTTTCTTTAACTAATTCGGATACAGAATTGGAAAATTTAGATTTTAAAAATTTTTAATGTGTAAGTAGTAACTACTAATTTTATTAAAAAATCAGAATATAGGTGTATTTATGAAGACAGATGCGAGGATTAAAAAGAGAGAGAATGAAACGTTATATATTCTAAAAGTTTGGGCAACATTTAGTGTGATTGCTATACATTTTGGTTTTTTGGGCCAAATTGGAGTGTTTTACAAAGTATTAGCTCGATTTGCTGTACCTTTATTTTTCATGATTTCAGGATTTCTAACTCTGATTGAATATACCTTTTTAGGAGCAAATTTTGAACTTTATGTAAGTTCGGTGATAATATCTTGTATGCTTATGGTCTTTTCGATTAAATATCCTCAACTCTGGACGCTAGATTTTGCTGTCAATATTGCTAAAAAAAATGCGACGTTTATTTATATTAGTCATCAATTTGTGATTTTATTATTTAAAACATACGTTAGAGATGGAATTGCTTATAAAATTGGAACTTTCTTGATATTTTTAGCATGTGTTATTATGAGTATTATTTTCAACTATATAGTCGATATAATCAGTCGTTGTTGCATAAAAGAAAAACAAAATATAATATGAAATTTTATATAAAAAATTTATTAAAAAAAGTCTTTACATTACCATTGAATTTATTGCCTATTCAGTCTAATAAAATAGTGTTTGATAATTTTGGTGGTAGAGGTTTGGGAGATAATCCCAAGTATATACTTGAAGAACTTGTCTCTCGAGAAAATAATCTAGATCTTGTATGGATATCAAAAGATAGAGAAATTTCTGTCCCAAAAGGTGTTCGTGTAGAAAAATATGGAAGTTATCGTTCTTTCTACGAATGGTTAACAGCTAGAGTTTGGGTAGATAATATTCGTTGTTCTGATCGACCTTGGAAGCGTAAAGGACAGATTTATCTTCAAACTTGGCATGGCTCAGATGGGGTAAAGTTAATTGAAAAAAGTGTTGCAGAGAGCCTAAAAAAAACTTATCTCAGAATGGCGAAGTATGATGGAAAGATTACAGACGGTATCGTATCAAGTCGGTACTTGCAAACTTTGGGTATGCAAAATAATTTTTGGCTGACAGAGGATGTGGAGTTTCTTGAATTTGGATTACCTCGAAATGATGATTTTTTTAAAAGTGAAAAAATCAAAACTACAAACATAAAATTTAGAAGATTGTTTGATATTGATTTAGACGAACTGGTGGTTTTGTATATGCCGACGTTCAGAGATGATGGATCGTTGGATGCTTATAATTTAGATTACTCGAAACTAATACATGCTTTTCAAAACAAATTTAGAAAAAATGTAAAAATATTAGTTCGTTTTCACCCAACTGTTGATTTTAGTTTTATAAATTTACAGGATACAAACTGTATAAATGTGTCAACCTACTCAAATCCTCAGGATTTGATGATGAGTGCAGATGTAATGATTACGGATTATTCGTCATCTTCGATTGATTTTATGTTATTAAATCGTCCAGTGTTTCTGTATTTACCAGATTATCAAAGGTATGTGAACGATAGACCCCTGGATAATAATTTTTATAAATTACCATTTCCAAGAGCGTATCATAACAATGAGTTGATAGAAATTATTAGAGATTTTGAAAGAAGTAAATATGATGAAAAAGTTCGTCTTTATGAATTAGAAGATGTTCGTTTTGATAGAGGCAAATCCTCTGTAATGTGTGCTGATTGGATTGAAGAAAAAATAAAAAACAATAGGGTCGTCGATTAAAATAATTAGAATTTTTTGAATGATAAAAAAGGAGTTCCTGGAATGAAAAGAGTTATAACATACGGAACATTTGATTTATTGCATTATGGTCATATAAATCTTTTAAAACGAGCTAAACAACTAGGTGATTATTTGATTGTAGTTGTTTCAAGTGATGAGTTTAATTTAAAAGAAAAGAATAAAGTATGTTACTTTAATTATGAACATAGAAAAAATTTAGTAGAAGCTATTCGATATGTCGATTTAGTGATTCCTGAAACTAGTTGGGAACAGAAAAAGTTAGATGTTAAAGAGTACCATATTGATACTTTTGTAATGGGTGATGATTGGAAAGGTAAATTTGATTATCTTGAAGAAGAAGGTGTTGAAGTAGTTTATTTGCCTAGAACAAAAGAAATATCAACGACAAAGATAAAAGAAGATCTGTCAGAATGAAATATTATTAAACAACGCTGATATAAAAATTATAGCTTTTGTATTGAATTTCTTATAGTAGAGGGGATCGCTATCCTATCGGATTATGGCTTGTTTTTGCGCCTTATGTTTGATAGAATAAAGTAACGACACTTTAACCATCGAAGTGAGGTGAGAACAATGGCAGTAATTTTTAAAAATTTGCTTATTGAAGAGAAGACTGAAGAAGAAAAACAACATATTCTACCTATTATAAATGGTGAGTATGACTTATCTGATGATGTAAGTTGTAGATTACGATGACTGAATGAGGAAAGTAAACGCTTGGAAGTGTTTGTTAAGGAGACGAACCCACTTGTCTAGTTCGTATTCTGTTAATGAATTGAAATCAATAAGTATCTTATTGTCATTTTTTTACGATGAGGAAATTAGAGATTTTTAATGGATCTCTGATTACTATGTAATTTAGCATTGAAAAACTAAGAAATGGTGAAATTATGCCTCTTACACAGTTATTTGAAACATCCTTAGGAATTGATTTTTAATTGTATGTAAACAAAGTAGAATTCGCTTATTTCATTTCATGCTAAATGTAATATGAAATAAGTGAATTTTTATAGATAAAGAAGAGTTTTTCTGTATTTTTTAGATAATAATATGAAAAAATGTGATGATTGTTTTTCTTTTAGAGCAGTACACAATTAATAGTAATTGACTCTAAAACAACAAAGAAAGGTACCCCTTTTATGAAAGGTATTATTCTAGCAGGTGGCTCGGGGACACGTTTATATCCTTTGACCCGAGCTGCATCAAAACAACTTATGCCGGTTTATGATAAACCAATGATTTACTACCCACTTTCAACATTGATGTTGGCTGGGATTAGGGATATTTTGATTATCTCAACTCCACAGGATTTACATCGATTCAAAGAGCTTCTTCAAGACGGATCTGAGTTTGGGATCAAACTTTCTTATGCAGAGCAACCAAGTCCAGATGGTTTGGCACAAGCATTTATCATTGGGGAAGAGTTTATTGGTGATGATAGCGTTGCGCTAATCTTAGGTGACAATATCTACCATGGGCCTGGTCTTTCTAAGATGCTACAAAAGGCAGCAAGTAAGGAGTCGGGAGCAACTGTTTTTGGCTACCATGTGAAGGATCCAGAGCGCTTTGGTGTAGTTGAGTTTGACAAGGATATGAACGCTATTTCTATAGAAGAAAAGCCAGAAAACCCTCGTTCAAACTATGCAGTTACAGGACTCTATTTTTATGATAATGATGTAGTTGAAATTGCTAAGAGTATTAAACCAAGTCCTCGTGGTGAACTGGAAATTACAGATGTAAATAAGGCTTACCTAGATCGTGGAGATTTATCCGTTGAGGTTATGGGACGTGGCTTTGCTTGGCTAGATACTGGAACTCATGAAAGTTTACTAGAGGCTTCACAGTATATCGAAACAGTTCAACGTATGCAAAATGTTCAGGTAGCAAACTTGGAAGAAATTGCTTACCGCATGGGCTATATCAGTCGCGAAGATGTGTTGGCCTTAGCCCAACCACTTAAGAAAAATGAATACGGGCAGTATCTGCTCCGTTTGATAGGAGAAGCATAGATGACAGATAAATTTTTCGGCAAGACACTTGCAGCACACAAGGTTGATGCAATCCCAGGTATGCTGGAGTTTGATATCCCTGTGCATGGAGACAACCGTGGCTGGTTTAAAGAAAATTTCCAAAAGGAAAAAATGCTGCCACTTGGATTTCCAGAGTCTTTCTTTGCAGAAGGAAAATTGCAAAACAATGTATCCTTCTCACGCAAAAATGTTCTCCGTGGCTTGCATGCAGAACCATGGGATAAGTACATCTCTGTAGCAGATGGAGGGAAAGTTCTGGGTTCTTGGGTTGATCTACGTGAAGGAGAAACCTTCGGAAATACCTATCAGACAGTTATTGATGCTAGCAAGGGAATTTTTGTTCCTAGAGGCGTGGCCAATGGTTTTCAAGTCCTATCAGATACAGTTTCTTATAGTTATCTGGTCAATGACTACTGGGCTCTTGAACTCAAACCCAAGTATGCCTTTGTGAACTATGCTGATCCAAGCCTTGGCATTGAATGGGAAAATCTTGCAGAAGCAGAGGTTTCAGAAGCAGATAAAAATCATCCACTACTTAAGGATGTAAAACCTTTGAAAAAAGAAGATTTGTAAAAAGGAAAGAATATGACTGAATACAAAAATATTATCGTGACAGGTGGAGCTGGTTTTATCGGTTCTAACTTTGTCCACTATGTTTACGAGAACTTTCCAGATGTTCACGTAACAGTATTAGACAAGTTGACTTATGCTGGGAACCGTTCTAATATTGAGGAAATTTTGGGTGATCGTGTTGAGTTAGTTGTTGGTGACATTGCGGATGCAGAGTTGGTAGACAAGTTGGTTGCTCAAGCAGATGCTATCGTTCATTATGCGGCGGAAAGCCACAATGATAATTCACTCAATGATCCATCACCATTTATCCATACAAATTTCATCGGAACCTATACTCTGTTAGAAGCAGCACGTAAATACGATCTTCGTTTCCACCATGTATCTACAGACGAGGTTTATGGTGATCTCCCTCTACGCGAGGATTTGCCAGGTCATGGTGAAGGACCAGGTGAGAAATTTACTGCTGAAACAAAATACAACCCAAGTTCTCCGTACTCATCAACCAAGGCTGCTTCAGACTTGATTGTCAAAGCCTGGGTACGATCATTTGGTGTCAAGGCAACGATTTCCAACTGTTCAAATAACTACGGTCCTTATCAACACATTGAAAAATTCATCCCACGTCAGATTACCAACATTCTAAGTGGAATCAAGCCAAAACTTTACGGTGAAGGTAAGAACGTTCGTGACTGGATTCATACTAATGATCATTCTTCAGGTGTTTGGACAATCTTGACAAAAGGGAAAATTGGTGAAACCTACTTGATTGGGGCTGATGGCGAGAAGAACAACAAGGAAGTTTTGGAACTCATCCTTAAGGAAATGGGACAACCTGTTGACGCTTATGATCATGTAACTGACCGTGCAGGGCATGATCTTCGCTATGCGATTGATGCAAGCAAGCTCCGTGATGAGTTGGGGTGGAAACCTGAATTTACCAACTTTGAAGCAGGACTCAAAGAAACTATCAAATGGTACATGGATAACCAAGAATGGTGGCAAGCAGAGAAAGAAGCTGTTGAAGCCAATTATGCTAAGACTCAGGAGATTATTACATTATAAAAAGCAGGAAATAACTGCTTTTTATTGCTATATTGGGAAGAGTTGTTAATCGATTGAAAGGGAAAAAGTATATGAAGTTGAAGAAAAAACGTATTCGAAATTCGGCAAAAGCAAAGATGAAATCAATAGAAAAAGCGATAAAGATTGGTATGGATAATTTGTACAGTAATGTGAGTTATCTTCTACAGGAGTTAGAGCTAAAAAACGATGCCTCATCTGAGTATGTCATTTTAAAAAGCAAAGATGATATTTTAGAAGAGATGGACAAACTCAAAAAAGATATTATTTTTCTTTCTAAAGGAGTCAATATAAATTTCATTATACCTATACTTCTCAAAGCTCTAGATAAAATTTATTTTGATGATAATTGGAAACATTTGAAAGATAAGGGTATCGCATTAAAAAATCTGATTGCTATTATATGGTCGGAGGGAGACAAAACTCTTTTAAGCAATACTTGTGTACTAGAGAGATCTTTTTTTGTTTTATTAAAAAAGATGATTAAGTATTCAAAACTTGTTCACTATCAGTGGTTATTTTCAGGTGAGAAAAATGATTTGCAAATAGTTCTTTATTTATCTGAAATGGAGGTAGAATTGGACGAAACTTCTAGAAAATTTTTACAGAATAACTATATCTTTCCAGAAGTTACATATGGTGATGGACAAAGGTCTACAGGAATAAATAATAATTTATTTTTTGATGATCCTGGAAAATACATCGATTCTATAAATAAAATATTCGATGGAGCAGAACCAAATAATATTGATTATTTTAAAGGAACTTTTTTTGAACATTTCAAAGGAGTTGATGATACTAGATATACAAATTTTTGGAAGGGGTTCAAAATAAGATTGAATTTGTTTACTAATTCCTTTGTCCAGCAACAAAATAATGGTGGGATATTTTACTTAAGTATGAGTGAATTTGAGAGAATTACTTCTCAGTACACTTATGATTCAAACTTTAAAAATAATTTAATGTTAACTAGAGATTTTATAGATATTGACTATTTAGGAAATCCAAATAAAATTGTCTCAAGACCTTTAATCCCATTATTTAATGAGAAATATTGTTTTATATCATGTTATAATATGTTTGATTCTCTTAATAATTATATTGAATCATTTATTTTTAAAATGAATACAACAGGAACAATACCTGAAAAAGATGAGGAGTTATTTCAGATTATATATTCAAAACCATTTGAAATAGAAGTTATTAAATTATTGTGTAATTCTGGGTATCAATCTGGTAGTGTTACTAACAGCGGAGCTTGGCAAATATATACAGAAACAGGATTAGTGACTAAAGAAATTGCGAATGATGATTTTCGAAATCAAAATACAGGAGAAATTGATTGTTTAGCAATAAGTGAAGCTAAACGAATTATCTATGTTATTGAGTGTAAAGTATTACAGCTTCCATCAGATTTTTTGTCATATAGAAATAGAATAACTCACCTCCATGGAAAGTATAGAGAACAACTTCAGAAAAAAGTAGATTTTGTGAAAAGTAAATATAAAGATTATTCTATTAGGCCTATTCTTTTATTAGATAAAGGCTTTACAACAATTAGACAGTATCCTAATAATTCAGATAATTTGAGAATTTTGACGTTAAATTTATTAAAAGAAGAATTATAATAAATTTAGTAAATTTTATAACTTATTATAAAGGGAATAGTAGAACCTGCCTATGATCAGGTTACTGACCGTGGAGACCATGAACTCCGCTATGCGATTGACGCAAGCAAGCTCCGTGATGAGTTGGTGTGGAAACCTGAATTTACCAACTTTGAAGCTGGGCTAAAGGAAATAATCAAGTGGTATACAGATAAGCAAGAATGGTGGAAAGTAGGGAAAGAAGCTGTTGAAGCCAATTATGCTAAGAATCAGTAGATTATTAAATTATAAAAAGCTGGAAATAGCTACTTTTTATTGCTATATTGAGAAGAGTTACAAATTAGAAAGGTATAGAGATGATTTTAATTACAGGATCAAAAGGTCAGTTAGGAACTGAACTTCGTTATTTATTGGATGAGCGTAATGAAGAATACGTAGCAGTAGATGTGGATGAGATGGACATTACCAATGCAGAGATGGTTGAGAAAGTTTTTGAAGAGGTGAAACCGACTTTAGTCTACCATTGTGCAGCCTACACCGCTGTTGATGCAGCAGAGGATGAAGGGAAAGAATTGGACTTCGCCATCAATGTGACGGGGACAGAGAATGTCGCAAAAGCATCTGAAAAGCATGGTGCAACTCTAGTTTATATTTCTACCGACTATGTCTTTGATGGTAGAAAACCAGTTGGACAAGAGTGGGAAGTTGATGACCGACCAGATCCACAGACAGAATATGGACGCACTAAGCGTATGGGAGAAGAGTTAGTTGAGAAGCATGTGTCTAATTTCTATATTATCCGTACTGCCTGGGTATTTGGAAATTATGGCAAAAATTTCGTTTTTACCATGCAAAATCTTGCGAAAAATCATAAGACTTTAACAGTTGTAAATGACCAGCACGGTCGTCCGACTTGGACTCGTACCTTGGCTGAGTTCATGACCTACCTGGCTGAAAACCGCAAGGAATTTGGTTATTATCATTTGTCAAATGATGCTACAGAAGACACAACTTGGTATGATTTTGCAGTTGAAATTTTGAAAGATACAGATGTGGAAATCAAGCCAGTAGATTCAAGTCAATTTCCAGCAAAAGCTAAACGTCCGTTAAACTCAACAATGAGCCTTTCTAAAGCTAAAGCTACTGGATTTGTCATTCCAACTTGGCAAGATGCCTTGAAAGAATTTTACAAACAAGAAGTAAGATAAGCAATAGAATGATTTTTCTAGTCTAATAAAAGAGAATGACAAAAAATTATTATTAGAAACAGATAAAAGAAATATAGAACTAACTCTAACAATAATCGGGTATGCATAGTGTAGATAACGAAATAGTTAGAGAGTTAAATGAATGGTTAGAAGACTTTACAAGAGAGAACAAAATAAGGTTAATCGATATAAACAAAGAATTTTCTGAAGATTATCATTTGAAATATGAATATACAAGTGAGGGATTGCATTATAATGATGAAGGTTTATTAGTACTTAGAAATTATATGAATGAGAAAAATATTAATTTACTGTAGAGGTAAGAATAACATGAAATTAGTTTTGACTGTTTGTTAATATTAAATTATATTATTTGTTTTATAAGATTTATATGGAGTTAAGAATAGTATGATAAAATATTTTTTAAAAGCATTAGAATTTAATATGATTAAGAAGAAAAGATTAGATTTAAAAAATTCTGACTTTACGATCATAAGCTCTAACTGTCTTGGAGGTGTAATAAGTCATAAATTAGGACTTAAGTTTATGTCTCCAACAGTAAACTTGTTTATAGAACCCAGCTCATTTGTTAAGTTTTGTAAGAATTTACCTTTCTATTTTGAACAACCACTAGTGGAGAAACAATGGGCAGGTAGTTATCCTATCGCTTTATGTAATGATATAGAGATACATGGATCACATTATAGAAATTTTTCAGAATTGAAAGATAAATGGAATGAAAGAAAGAGAAGGGTAAACTTCGACAATCTATTTATTTTCATGATAGAGCGGGATGGATGTACATATGAAGATATATTGGAATTTGATAATTTATCCTATAAAAATAAAGTTGTGTTCGTAAGTAAGGAGATGCCAGAAATAAAATCTGCCATACATATTCCAAAAACTAATGAAACAATTAATGGTAAAATACAAGTGAAAAATCTACTAGGATATAGAAATAAACTAGTAGGAAAAAGAGATATTGATCTTTTTGATTATATAAAATTCTTTAATGAAGGAATAATACAACTAAATAGAAAATAAGGATATTTTTGAAATAAAATATTATCTAATGGCCTAAAAAATAATCAGTAAAAGAATTTTAATGGCGAGGAGTATATGTACGATTATCTTGTTGTTGGTGCTGGTCTTTTTGGTGCAGTTTTTGCCCATGAATCAGCCTTAAAAGGAAAAAAAGTAAAAGTCATTGAAAAACGAAATCATATCGCGGGTAATATCTATACTCGTGAAGAGGAAGGAATTCAAGTTCATCAATATGGTGCTCATATATTCCATACTTCGGATAAGGAAATCTGGGATTATGTAAATCAGTTTGCAGAGTTTAACCGTTACACAAACTCCCCAGTTGCAAATTATAAGGGAGAGATTTATAACCTTCCTTTCAATATGAATACTTTCAATAAACTTTGGGGAGTTGTAACGCCAGCAGAAGCACAAGCTAAGATTGATGAGCAACGTGCGGTTTTAAATGGTAAAACTCCTGAAAATTTGGAAGAACAGGCGATATCTCTTGTAGGTACAGACATCTACGAAAAATTAATCAAGGACTATACAGAGAAACAGTGGGGCAAGCCAACTACGGAACTTCCAGCCTTTATCATTCGCCGTTTGCCAGTACGCCTGACCTATGATAACAACTATTTTAACGATACCTATCAAGGAATTCCAATTGGTGGTTATACTCAGATAGTTGAAAAAATGTTGGATCATGAAAACATTGATGTAGAAACAAATGTTGATTTCTTTGCGAATAAAGAGCAATATATGAAGGACTTCCCTAAGATTGTCTTTACCGGTATGATTGATGAATTCTTCGATTATAAGTTGGGTGAACTAGAGTATCGTAGTCTTCGTTTTGAAAATGAGACCCTGGATATGGAAAATTACCAAGGAAATGCAGTTGTGAACTATACGGATGCTGATACCCCATATACTCGCATTATTGAACACAAACATTTTGAGTTTGGGAGTCAAGCAAAGACTATCATTACTAAAGAACATTCCAAAACATGGGAAAAAGGTGATGAGCCTTATTATCCAGTTAATAATGATCGTAATAATCATTTGTATAAATCGTATAAAAAATTGGCCGATGAGCAAGGGAATGTTATCTTTGGTGGTCGTTTAGGACACTATCGTTATTACGATATGCACCAAGTAATTGGAGCAGCTTTACAGTGTGTAAGAAATGAGTTAGATTAAATAAGTAAAATTGATCACCAGTTCTCATTTATAAAAGTATTAAAAATTCCTTGACTATGTGATGTAGTTGAGGGATTTTTGATAATATTCATATTTTTGCAAAGTTTTTGTTTAAAAAATAATTTTCTAAAATTCAGAAAATTATATTGACAGGACTTTAAAAAGGGTCTATAATGGATAGAAAAACAAAGGAGAAGACTATGAAAACAAGAAAAGTATTGGCTCTTGCGGGAGTCACTTTATTAGCAGCTGGTGTCTTAGCGGCTTGTTCTGGTGGTTCAGCTACTAAAGGTGAGCAGACCTTTGCATTTACCTACGAGACAGATCCAGATAATCTTAACTATTTAACAACCAGTAAGGCAGCTACTTCAAACATTACTAGTAATGTCATTGATGGATTACTTGAAAATGACCGCTATGGGAATCTTATTCCCTCTATGGCAGAAGACTGGTCAGTTTCTAAGGATGGCTTGACTTATACTTATAAGATTCGTCAGGATGCCAAGTGGTATACTGCAGAAGGTGAAGAGTATGCTCCTGTTAAGGCACAGGACTTTGTGACAGGTCTTAAATATGCAACAGATAAGAAATCACAAGCCCTTTACTTGGTACAAGATTCAATCAAAGGTCTAGATGCCTATGCAAAAGGTGAGACCACAGACTTTGCTCAAGTCGGGATTAAAGCCCTTGACGATCAAACAGTCCAATACACCTTGAACAAACCTGAAACTTTTTGGAATTCTAAAACAACTATGGGTGTACTTGCGCCAGTCAATGAAGAGTTTTTGAACTCAAAAGGGGATGATTTTGCCAAAGCTACGGATCCAAGCAGTATCTTGTATAATGGTCCTTATTTGTTAAAATCTCTTGTGGCTAAATCTTCCGTTGAATTTGCGAAAAATCCTAACTACTGGGATAAGGACAATGTTCATGTTGACAAGATTAAATTGTCATTCTGGGATGGTCAAGATACCAGCAAACCAGCAGAAAACTTTAAGGATGGAAGCTTTACAGCAGCTCGTCTCTATCCAACAAGTGCAAGTTTCGCAGAGCTTGAGAAGAGTATGAAAGACAATATTGTCTATACTCAACAAGACTCGACTACGTATCTAGTAGGAACAAATATTGATCGTCAGTCCTATAAATATACTTCTAAGACTAGCGACGAACAAAAGACATCTACTAAAAAGGCTCTCTTAAACAAGGATTTCCGTCAGGCTATTGCCTTTGGTTTTGATCGTACAGCATATGCTTCACAAGTGAACGGTGCCAGTGGTGCAAGCAAAATCTTGCGTAATCTCTTTGTGCCACCAACATTTGTTCAAGCAGATGGGAAAAACTTTGGCGATATGGTCAAAGAAAAATTAGTAACCTATGGGGAAGAATGGAAGGATGTTAATCTGGCTGATGCACAAGATGGTCTCTACAATCCAGAAAAAGCCAAGGCCGAATTTGCCAAGGCTAAGTCAGCTTTACAGGCAGAAGGCGTGACCTTCCCAATTCATTTGGATATGCCAGTTGACCAGACAGCAACTACAAAAGTTCAACGTGTTCAATCTTTCAAACAATCGGTTGAAGAAACCTTGGGTACAGATAATGTCGTAATTGATATTCAACAACTACAAAAAGATGAAGTCTTGAATATTACCTACTTTGCTGAAACAGCAGCTGGGGAAGATTGGGATATTTCAGATAATGTTGGTTGGTCTCCAGACTTTGCGGATCCATCAACTTATCTCGATATTATCAAACCATCAGTTGGTGAAAACACTAAAACCTACCTTGGCTTCGATTCTGGTACAGATAATGCTGCAGCTAAAACTGTAGGTCTAAACGACTATGAGAAATTAGTAACTGAAGCTGGAAATGAGACAACAGATGTAGTAAAACGATATGATAAATATGCTACAGCCCAAGCTTGGTTGACAGATAGTGCCTTGATTATCCCAACAACAACACTTACTGGTCGCCCAATTTTGTCTAAGATGGTACCATTTACGATGCCGTTTGCCTTCTCTGGTAACAAGGGGACAAGTGATCCACTCCTATACAAATACTTGGAACTTCAAGATAAGGCAGTCACTGTAGATGAATACCAAAAAGCCCAAGATAAATGGATGAAAGAAAAAGAAGAATCCAATAAAAAAGCGCAAGAAGACCTTGCAAAACATGTAAAATAAAGGTAAAGGAGTTGGTTTGTAGCCGACTCCTTTTATATTCTTCGAAAATCTCTTCAAACCACGTCAGTTCTATCTGATGACTTCAAATCCGTGCTTAGAGTTGCTTGTGGCTAACTTTCCTAGTTCGCTCTTTGATTTTTATTGAGTATTAGCTATCTTGTAGTAAAAAAAATCCTGAGAATTTCTAACTCTCAGGATTTTTTGTGTTTACTGTTGTGGTTGTTGAAATTGAGGGGCCTGTGGTTGTTGTTGGATTTGTTGGCCAGACTGTCCCTGATTTGGATTCGTTGGAGCAGGATTATTTGATTGTTGACCAGGAGTAGGTGTTACTTGTGTACTTGTATTTTCATTTGTGGTAGAGGGATTCTCTACTTCTGATTGTGTTTGTTGTGTATCAGGAGTACTCCATGTATTTCTTGCTCCGTTTAGGAATACGAACTGCCCGTTTCTATATAGTCCCTCAGGCATTGTCCAATCTCCAGGATGGTTATTTTGAGTAAGGTAGCTCATCATGCTACGATAAACTCTAGCAGCAACTGTGAGACCATCACCTACAATAGGAGTGAGACGGTTGCTATAACCTGTCCAAACGGCCATTGAATACTTACGAGTATAACCGACAAACAGTTCATCTGGTGCTACAAGTTGATTCGACTTGATATGATTTTCGATTTCTTCATCTGTATAGTTAGAAGTACCTGTTTTACCTGCTTGAGGAATTCCAGGCAGATAGGCGTTGTAACCTGTTCCAGATGTCAAGACTGTTTTCATCATTTCTGTCATCATGTAGGCAGTAGACTCTTTCATAGCTCTTGTACCAGCGTCAGAAAATTCTTTTTCACTACCATCACTAAAGACGATTTTATTGATGTACATTGGTTTGTGGTAAATACCGCCATTTGCGAATGCAGCGTAGGCTGCAGCCATTTTTTCACTGCTTGCCCCGTATTGTTTACTAGATTCAGTTGTATTACTTGAAATAGCATTTGAATAGTGTATTACAGGATAGTCAATTCCTAAACCATTTAGGAAGTTTTTAGCTCTGTCTAAACCAACCTTGTTTAGTGTCTCAACGGCAGGTACGTTACGAGATTGTTGAAGGGCATATTGCAGAGTAATATTACCAAAATATGCTCGATCCCAGTTGTAAACAGGGGTACTTGTACCAGGATAGTTATAAGGAATATCGTGGACAGTAGTTGCAGTTGAATCGTATACACCGTATTCTAAGGCTGGGGCATAATCAGTGATTGGTTTCATGGTTGATCCCCAGTCACGGTTGGTTTCCACAGCTTGGTTGGTACCAAATGAAACGTTACTTGCTTGGTGACGTGCTCCAAGTTGAGCGATGACTTTACCATTGGAAGTATCTACGATAGTTGAGGCTACTTGAAGGTCATCATCTGGATAAGAGACATACTCATCTGTATTGTAAATATCCCAAAGTCGTTGTTGAATTCCCTTGTCTACATTTGTGTAGACTTCCATCCCAGTAGTAAGAAGATTATATCCAGTTTCGTGCTCTACTTGTTCAATAACCTCTTTTAGATAGTTATCCATATATGCTGGATAAGTAGCAGCCGACTTAAGACTTTGTAAACCATCAGTGATAGGTGTGTTGACGGCTTTTTCATATTGCTCAGCACTAATGTAATCTTGCCCTCTCATTTCTGAAAGAACTAAATTACGACGGTCTAGTGCTGCTTCCGGATGAGAGTAAGGATCGTATTGGTTAGGTGCCTGAGGCATACCTGCTAGCAAAGCTAATTGAGGTAAAGATAAATCCTTTAGATCTTTTCCATAGTAATTTTGGGCTGCTGTCTGCATTCCATAATTACCATTTGACATATAGACCTTATTGATGTAGTAGGTAAGAATTTCCTGTTTGGTAGCTTTTTGTTCCAATTGGATAGCTAGCCAAGCCTCTTGTGCTTTTCGGGAGATGTTTTGATCCGAAGTTGATGTTGAGAAATAGGTCAACTTAATCAACTGCTGGGTTAGGGTTGATCCCCCCTGTAAAGAATTACTTTGTAAGTTACGTAAGAATGCCCCCATAATCCGAATCGTATCGATCCCTCTGTGGTCAAAGAAGCGATGGTCCTCGATAGACACGATGGCTTTGACTAAATCAGTAGGAATTTCGCTGGCCTGAGCGTTTACTCGGCGTTCAGAGCCCAGATCGGCAATGAGTTCGTTATTATTGTCATAAATCTTGCTAGAAGTTGTTGCAACTAATTTACTATCTGATAGGGCTGGAGCTTTACTCACAAAATAGAGGAAAACACCCCCGCCCAATAGAAATAATGCGATAAAGAGAGTTAGGAAAAAGATTCCAATATACTTTAATATTCGCATAAGAATGTATTTATTCATCTTGTTTACCACCTAGTAAATGTTCTTTGATAACATCGAGATAGGGAATTTGTGGGAATACCCCTAGTTTTATCTGGTAACCGTATTCTCGTATGTATCCAAGTGGCATTGATTTTTGTCCCTTATCTTGATGATAGAAGCGAATCAAATCGAATGCCGGCAATAAGTAGGTTTCTTGCTGGGAAGAAAAGTGAAGAAGGACAAAGCAGATTCCTTGTTGGGCAAGGACTTGTTCCATATGCTGAATCTGATGTGGATGGAAATTTTTCATCGGAATCGCACGTTTTTGTTTTGTTTCCTTGGCTTCAAAGTCGATGTAATATCCTTTATAAACGCCAGAATAGTCTGTCGTTGAAGCTTGTCGAAAATAGGCTTCAACAATCTTGGCACGACTCCGTTGTGGATAGTCCACTCGTACGATTTGAATAGGGGTTGGTTTCTTATGTATAACAGCTAAGCCCTGAGACAAATAGTAGTCGTTGGTAGCATTGATCATCTTTTCAAAAGACATTCCTCGATTTGCGAAATTTTTGGGTTGAGAAAGAGATGTTTGTCTTTTTTGTGATGAAATTTTATGAGGATAGTTGACCATAATTCTCCTTATTGGTACAATAACATCACTCTATTATATCATAAATTTGCACAGGAAGGGTTAAAAATGACTACAGCTTTGGTTTTAGGCTATTCTGCTTTTGATTTGGGTTTGTTTTCTGACAAGGATCCTCGTCTTAAATTGATTAAAAAAGCGATACGTAGGGATTTAGAAGCTATGGCAGAAGATGGGGTGACTTGGCTTGTATTTACCGGGACTTTGGGCTTTGAATATTGGGTTTTAGAGGTTGCTCAGGAGATGAAGACAGAGTACGGTTTCCAGTTGGCTACCATTTTTGCTTTTGAAACTCATGGGGAAAATTGGAATGAAGGCAATCAGATGAAACTGAGTCGCTTTAAGCAGGTAGACTTTGTCAAATATGCCTATCCTCGTTATGGACACAAGGGGCAGTTGAGAGATTATCAGCAGTTTTTACTGGAAAATACGAATAGTTCTTATCTTTTTTATGATGAAGAAAATGAAACGAAATTATCTTATTTTTACCAAAAGATGAAAAATCAAGAGGACTACTTTATAAAGAGATTAACATTTGATCAGCTAAATGAACTTGCTGAAAATTTTTCCGAAAATTGAAGCTTTGACCTTGATTTTTGTTTGGCTTTTTTTATATAATAATACTAGCAAGCGAGAATGGAGAGAGACATGGCAAGTATTATTTTTTCAGCAAAAGATATTTTTGAACAAGAGTTTGGGCGTGAAGTCCGAGGGTATAGTAAGGTAGAAGTTGACGAATTTTTAGACGATGTCATTAAGGATTATGAAACCTATGCTGCCTTGGTCAAGTCACTTCGTCAGGAAATTGCGGAATTGAAGGAAGAACTGGCTCGTAAACCGAAACCTTCACCAGTTCAAGCAGAGCCTATGGAAGCGGCAACTACAAGTTCTATGACGAATTTTGATATTTTGAAACGCCTGAATAGATTGGAAAAAGAAGTTTTTGGTAAACAAATTTTAGATAACTCAGATTTCTAAGTAGTTATTTGAGATGTGCAATTTTTGGATAATCGCGTGAGGAGAATTTCTTTTCATGAGGAAAGTCCATGCTAGCACAGGCTGTGATGCCTGTAGTGTTTGTGCTAGGCGAATCCATAAGCCTAGGGACGAGAGATCGTTACGGCAGTCGAAATGGCTAAGTCCTTGGATAGGCCAGAGTAGGCTTGAAAGTGCCACAGTGACGGAGTCTTTCTGGAAACAGAGAGAGTGGAACGCGGTAAACCCCTCAAGCTAGCAACCCAAATTTCGGTCGGGGCATGGAGTACACGGAAACGAACGTAGTACTCTGACTGCTATCAGCTGTAAGTTGTTAGTGGTAGACAGATGATTATCGAAGGAAGTGGTCCTAGTCACTTCTGGAACAAAACATGGCTTATAGAAAATTGCATATAGGTTGGGGCTGAGAAAACTTTCTCAACCTCATTTTTTAAAGTGGACATACAGAAAGGTCTTATAAGACTGAAAATGAAAAAAGAATTTAATTTAATCGCTACTGCTGCAGCTGGTCTTGAAGCTGTTGTGGGACGAGAAGTGAGAGAGTTGGGCTACGATTGTCAGGTTGAAAATGGACGTGTTCGTTTTCAAGGAGACGTGAGAGCCATTATCGAAACCAACCTCTGGCTTCGGGCAGCAGACCGTATCAAGATCATCGTAGGAACGTTCCCAGCTAAGACTTTTGAAGAGCTGTTTCAGGGAGTTTTTGCTTTAGATTGGGAAAATTATTTACCACTCGGAGCTCGGTTCCCGATTTCCAAGGCCAAATGTGTTAAATCTAAACTTCACAATGAGCCAAGTGTACAGGCTATTTCTAAGAAAGCTGTTGTCAAGAAATTGCAGAAGCACTATGCTCGCCCAGAAGGTGTTCCTCTGATGGAGAATGGCCCAGAGTTTAAGATTGAGGTCTCTATTCTCAAAGATGTGGCAACTGTCATGATTGATACGACCGGGTCTAGCCTCTTTAAACGTGGTTATCGTACCGAAAAAGGGGGAGCCCCTATCAAGGAAAACATGGCGGCAGCTATTTTACAACTTTCTAACTGGTATCCAGACAAGCCTTTGATTGATCCGACCTGTGGTTCGGGGACTTTCTGTATTGAGGCAGTCATGATTGCTCGAAAGATGGCACCAGGACTTCGTCGCTCCTTTGCATTTGAGGGGTGGAACTGGGTCAGCGATCGCTTGATTCAGGAAGTGCGTACAGCAGCGGCCCAAAAAGTAGACCGTGAGCTTGAACTGGATATTATGGGCTGTGATATTGATGCACGTATGGTGGAAATTGCTAAGGCCAATGCTCAGGCAGCTGGTGTTGCAGGAGATGTTACCTTTAAGCAGATGCGCGTGCAGGATTTACGTTCTGATAAAATCAATGGCGTGATTATCTCCAATCCGCCTTATGGAGAACGTTTATCAGATGATGCAGGAGTTACCAAGCTTTATGCTGAGATGGGGCAAGTATTTGCACCGCTAAAAACTTGGAGTAAGTTTATCCTAACTAGTGATGAAGACTTTGAAAGCAAGTATGGTAGCCAAGCAGACAAGAAGCGTAAGTTATACAACGGAACCTTGAAAGTGGATCTGTATCAATATTTTGGTCAGCGTGTTAAACGCCAAGAGTTAAAATAGAAAGGAATACCCATGAGTAAGAAAAGACGGAATCGTCATAAAAAAGAAGTCCAAGAACCGCGATTTGATTTTGATGAAGCAAAAGAGCTAACAGTTGGTCAAGCTATTCGTAAAAATGAAGAAGTGGAAGCAGGGGTCTTGCCTGAGGATTCCATTTTGGACAAGTATGTTAAACAACATAAAGATGAAATCGAAGCAGATAAGTTTGCGACTCGTCAATACAAAAAAGAGGAGTTAGTCGAAAAAGAAGAATCTGTTACCTCGACTCTTGATGATTTGCTTCAAGAGATTCGTGAGGAGACAGAAGTTGAGTCCTCAGTACCAGAAGATGACTTGAATCAGTTCGATGATTTAGAATTCATACGCGATTCAGAAGTTTCCCCTGTTGAAGAATTTGAGACTGAAGAAGTACAATTGTTTGAAGGGGAAGAGGTTCCAATACTTTCTCGAGTTACGGATAGTGAAGATGGAGAAAGTAAGAAGAAATGGTTGATTTACGGGATCCTAGCAGCGCTAGTGGTTCTTATCCTTGGAACTGCTTATTATGTTTACCGTCAAGTGAATCGCTCAACACAGGAAATCCAAACTTCTCAATCAACGTCCAGTGAGCAGAATATTCAGCCGATTTTAGAAGATTTCAATAGCCAATACGATGCCTTTTATACAGATAGCAATAAAACGGCTTTGAAAAATAGCCAGTTTGATAAACTGAGTCAACTCAAGACCTTGCTTGATAAGCTGGAAGGTAGTCGCGAATATGCGCTTGCAAAATCTAAGTATGATAGCCTAGCAACTCAAATCAAGGCCATTCAAGATGTCAATGCTCAATTTGAGAAGCCAGCTATTGTGGATGGTGTCTTGGATACTAACGCTAAAGCTAAATCAGATGCTAAATTTACAGATATTAAAACTGGAAATACAGAGATTGATAAAGTGCTAGATAAGGCTATCAGTCTTGGTAAGAGTCAGCAAACAAGTACTTCTAGCTCAAGTTCAAGTCAAACTAGCAGTTCAAGTCAAGCAAGTTCAAATGCGACTAGTGAGACAAAACCAAGTAGTTCAAATGAGACTAGAAGTAGTCGCAGTGAAGTCAATATGGGTGTATCAAGTGCAGGAGTTGCTGTTCAAAGAAGTGCTAGTCGTGTTGCCTACAATCAATCTGCTATTGATGATAGTAATAACTCTGCCTGGGATTTTGCGGATGGTGTCTTAGAACAAATTTTAGAGACTTCACGTTCGCGTGGCTATATCACTGGCAACCAATATATCCTTGAACGTGTTAATATCGTTAATGGCAATGGTTATTACAATCTCTACAAGCCAGATGGAACCTATCTCTTTACCCTTAACTGTAAGACAGGATACTTTGTTGGAAATGGTTCTGGACATGCGGATGCTTTGGACTTCTAAGTAGCCGTTACAAAATTCTTTCTTTTCAAAAGTAAAAATGATAAAATAAAACAAATTAAATAAGAGGAGTGTCAAATGACAAAAGCTAACTTTGGTGTCGTAGGTATGGCCGTAATGGGTCGTAACCTTGCCCTTAATATTGAATCTCGTGGTTACACAGTTGCTATCTACAACCGTAGTAAAGAAAAAACTGAAGATGTAATTGCTTGCCATCCTGAAAAGAACTTTGTACCAAGCTATGACGTTGAAAGTTTTGTAAACTCAATCGAAAAACCTCGTCGTATTATGCTCATGGTTCAAGCTGGACCTGGTACAGATGCTACAATTCAAGCCCTTCTTCCACACCTTGACAAGGGTGATATCTTGATTGACGGTGGAAACACTTTCTACAAAGATACAATCCGTCGTAATGAAGAATTGGCAAACTCAGGTATCAACTTTATCGGTACTGGGGTTTCTGGTGGTGAAAAAGGTGCCCTTGAAGGTCCGTCTATCATGCCTGGTGGACAAAAAGAGGCCTACGAATTGGTTGCGGATGTTCTTGAAGAAATCTCAGCTAAAGCACCAGAAGATGGCAAACCATGTGTGACTTACATCGGTCCTGATGGAGCTGGTCACTATGTGAAAATGGTTCACAACGGTATCGAGTATGGTGATATGCAATTGATCGCAGAAAGCTATGACTTGATGCAACACTTGCTAGGTCTTTCAGCAGAAGATATGGCTGAAATCTTTACTGAGTGGAACAAGGGTGAATTAGACAGCTACTTGATTGAAATCACAGCTGATATCTTGAGCCGTAAAGACGACGAAGGTCAAGATGGACCAATCGTAGACTACATCCTTGATGCTGCAGGTAACAAGGGAACTGGTAAATGGACTAGCCAATCATCACTTGACCTTGGTGTGCCATTGTCACTCATCACAGAATCAGTATTTGCACGTTACATCTCTACTTACAAAGAAGAACGTGTACATGCTAGCAAGGTTCTTCCAAAACCAGCTGCCTTCAAATTTGAAGGAGACAAGGCTGAGTTGATTGAAAAGATTCGTCAAGCCCTTTACTTCTCAAAAATCATTTCATACGCACAAGGTTTTGCTCAATTGCGTGTAGCTTCTAAAGAAAACAACTGGAACTTGCCATTTGCAGACATCGCATCTATCTGGCGTGATGGCTGTATCATCCGTTCTCGTTTCTTGCAAAAGATTACTGATGCTTATAACCGTGATGCAGACCTTGCTAACCTTCTTTTGGATGAGTACTTCTTGGATGTTACTGCTAAGTATCAACAAGCAGTGCGTGATATCGTAGCTCTTGCTGTTCAAGCTGGTGTGCCAGTACCAACCTTCTCAGCAGCTATTACTTACTTTGATAGCTACCGTTCAGCTGACCTTCCAGCTAACTTGATCCAAGCGCAACGTGACTACTTTGGTGCCCACACTTACCAACGTAAAGACAAAGAAGGAACATTCCACTACTCTTGGTATGACGAAAAATAAGTAGGTCTGCCATGGGGAAACGGATTTTATTACTTGAGAAAGAACGAAATCTAGCTCATTTTTTAAGTTTGGAACTCCAAAAAGAGCAATACCGAGTTGATCAGGTTGAGGAGGGGCAAAAAGCCCTCTCCATGGCTCTTCAGACAGACTATGACTTGATTTTATTGAATGCTCGTCTGGGGGATATGACAGCCCAGGATTTTGCAGACAAGCTGAGTCGGACTAAGCCAGCCTCAGTCATTATGGTCTTGGACCATCGTGAAGAATTGCAAGATCAGATTGAAACAATCCAACACTTTGCCGTTTCTTATATCTATAAGCCAGTTATTATTGAGAATCTGGTAGCTCGTATTTCAGCGATTTTCCGAGGTCGGGACTTTATCGATCAACACTGCAGTCAGATGAAGGTTCCAACGTCTTACCGCAATCTGCGTATGGATGTAGAACATCATACTGTTTATCGTGGCGAAGAGATGATTGCTCTGACCCGTCGTGAGTATGACCTCTTGGCTACTCTTATGGGAAGCAAGAAAGTTCTGACTCGTGAGCAGTTGTTGGAAAGTGTCTGGAAGTATGAAAGTGCGACCGAAACAAATATCGTGGATGTCTACATCCGTTATCTACGTAGCAAGCTTGATGTAAAAGGTCAAAAAAGCTACATTAAAACCGTGCGTGGTGTCGGTTACACCATGCAAGAATAGAAAGCAGTTGCAGTTATGTAATTGCTTTTTTTGAGGAGTTTTTGTATATTGACATGCGATTTTGTATTTGCTAAAATCAGTTATGGAGGATACATCTAATGAAAATAGTAAAAAAATTGATGCAAATCGCATTAGCAGTCTTTTTCTTTGGTTTGCTAGCGACAAGTGCAGTATTAGCGGATGATGCTGATTCAGAAGGTTGGCAATTTGTCAAAGAAAATGGTAGAACCTACTACAAGAAGGGGGAACTCAAAGAAAAGGCTTGGCGAGTGATTGATGGCAAGTACTATTATTTTGATCATGTATCAGGAGAGATGGTTGTCGGCTGGCAATATATCCCGTTTCCATCTAAAGGTAGTACAATTGGTCCGTACCCAAATGGTTTAAGATTAGAATCTATGCCAATGCCACAATGGTATTACTTTGGTCAAGATGGGGTTCTTCAAGAATTTGTTGGCAAGCAAGTTTTAGAGGCAAAAACTGCTACAAATACCAACAAACATCATGGGGAACAATATGATAGCCCAGCAGAGAAACGAACCTATTATTTTGAAGATAAACGTGATTATCACACCTTAAAAACCGGCTGGATTTCTGACGAAGGGCATTGGTATTATTTACAGAAGGATGGTAGCTTCGATGCTCGTATCGACAGTTTAACGGTTGGGGAGCTAGTGCGTGGTTGGACAAATGATAACTCAACTTGGTACTATCTAGATCCAACAAGTGCTGCAATGCAAACAGGTTGGAAATACCTTGGTAATAAGTGGTACTACCTCCGTTCATCAGGAGCCATGGCAACTGGCTGGTATCAGGAAGGCTCAACTTGGTATTATCTAGACCAAGTAAATGGTGATATGAAAACTGGCTGGCAATACCTCGGTAACAAGTGGTACTATCTCCGTTCATCAGGAGCTATGATCACTGGTTGGTTCCAGGTTAATGGCAAATGGTACTATGCTTATAGCTCAGGTGCTTTGGCAGTGAATACCACTGTAGATGGCTACTACGTCAACTATAATGGCGAATGGGTTCAATAATGAAAGAAGCGATTGTGAATGGAAACAATCGCTTTTTTTGTGAAAATATAATAAAATAGATAGGAAAGAATCAATACTTGTATGAAAAATGAGACGGTCTTTCCGTCTAGTAAAAGGAAAATATGACAAAAAAAGTTGGTGTTGGTCAGGCACATAGTAAGATTATTTTAATAGGGGAGCATGCGGTCGTTTACGGTTATCCTGCCATTTCTCTGCCTCTTTTGGAGGTGGAGGTGACTTGTAAGGTAGTTCCTGCAGCGAGTCCTTGGCGTCTCTATGAAGAGGATACCTTGTCCATGGCAGTTTATGCTTCGCTGGAGTATTTGGATATCAAAGAAGCCTGCATTCGCTGTGAGATTGACTCGGCTATCCCTGAGAAGCGGGGGATGGGTTCGTCAGCTGCTATCAGCATAGCGGCTATTCGTGCGGTATTTGACTACTATGAGGCTGATCTACCTCGTGATGTATTGGAAATCTTGGTCAATCGGGCTGAGATGATTGCTCATATGAATCCTAGTGGTTTGGATGCTAAGACCTGTCTCAGTGACCAGCCTATTCGCTTTATCAAGAACGTAGGATTTACAGAGCTTGAGATGAACTTATCCGCCTATTTGGTGATTGCGGATACGGGTGTTTATGGTCATACCCGTGAAGCCATCCAAGTGGTTCAAAGTAAGGGCAAGGATGCCCTACCGTTTTTGCATGCCTTGGGAGAATTGACCCAGCAGGCAGAAGATGCGATTTCACAAAAAGATGCTGAAGGATTGGGACAAATCCTCAGTCAAGCACATTTACATTTAAAAGAAATTGGTGTCAGTAGCCCTGAGGCAGACTCTTTGGTTGAAACGGCTCTGAACTATGGTGCTTTAGGTGCCAAGATGAGCGGTGGTGGGCTAGGAGGTTGTATCATAGCCTTGGCAGACAATTTTACACACGCACAAGAACTAGCAGAAAGATTAGAAGAGAAAGGAGCTGTTCAGACATGGATAGAGAGCCTGTAACAGTACGTTCCTACGCAAATATTGCTATTATCAAATATTGGGGAAAGAAAAAAGAAAAAGAGATGGTACCTGCTACTAGCAGTATTTCTCTGACTTTGGAAAACATGTACACAGAGACGACCTTGTCATCTCTACCGACGGATGCGACTGCTGATGCCTTTTATATCAATGGTCAGCTACAAAATGAGGCGGAGCATGCCAAGATGAGTAAGATTATTGACCGCTACCGTCCAGTTGGAGAAGGATTTGTCCGTATCGATACTCAAAACAATATGCCTACGGCAGCGGGTCTGTCCTCAAGTTCTAGTGGTTTGTCTGCCTTGGTCAAGGCTTGTAATGCTTATTTTCAGCTTGGATTGACTCGGAGCCAGTTGGCACAGGAGGCTAAGTTTGCATCAGGCTCTTCCTCTAGGAGTTTTTATGGACCACTAGGTGCTTGGGATAAGGATAGTGGGGAAATTTACCCTGTAGAGACAGACTTGAAACTAGCCATGATTATGTTGGTCTTGGAGGACAAGAAAAAACCAATCTCTAGTCGTGACGGGATGAAACTCTGTGTGGAAACCTCGACGACCTTTGATGACTGGGTCCGTCAGTCTGAGAAGGATTATCAGGATATGCTGGTTTATCTCAAGGAAAATGACTTTGCCAAGGTTGGGGAGTTAACGGAGAAAAATGCCCTTGCTATGCACGTTACGACAAAAACTGCGTCACCAGCCTTTTCTTATCTGACCGATGCATCTTATGAAGCCATGGATTTTGTTCGTCAACTTCGTGAGCAAGGAGAAGCCTGCTACTTTACTATGGATGCTGGTCCCAATGTCAAAGTTCTCTGTCAAGAGAAAGACTTGGAGCATTTATCAGAAATCTTCGGTCAACGTTATCGCTTGATTGTGTCAAAAACAAAGGATTTGAGCCAAGATGATTGCTGTTAAAACTTGCGGAAAACTCTATTGGGCAGGTGAATATGCTATTTTAGAGCCAGGACAGTTATCTTTGATAAAGGCCATCCCCATCTATATGAAGGGGGAGATTGCTTTTTCAGATAGTTATCGTATCTATTCGGATATGTTTGATTTCGCAGTGGACTTGACATCAAATCCTGACTACAGCTTGATTCAAGAAACGATTGCTTTAGTGGAAGATTTCCTGATTTATCGAGGTCAAACTTTAAAACCTTTTTCTCTAGAAATTCGTGGAAAAATGGAACGAGAAGGGAAAAAGTTTGGTTTAGGTTCTAGTGGCAGCGTCGTTGTCTTGGTTGTCAAGGCTTTACTGGCTCTGTATAATCTTTCAGTGGATCAGGAGCTCTTGTTCAAGCTGGCTAGCGCGGTCTTGCTCAAGCGCGGAGACAATGGTTCTATGGGAGACCTTGCCTGTATTGTGGCAGAGGAATTGGTTCTCTACCAGTCATTTGATCGCCAGAAGGTGGCTGCTTGGCTAAAAGAAGAAAACTTGGCGACTGTTCTGGAGCGTGATTGGGGCTTTTCAATTTCACAAGTGAAACCAACTTTAGAATGTGATTTCCTAGTGGGATGGACCAAGGAAGTGGCTGTGTCTAGTGATATGGTCAAGCAAATCAAGCAAAATATCAATCAGAATTTTTTAAGTTCCTCAAAAGAAACGGTGGCTTCTTTGGTAGAAGCCTTGGAGCAGGGGGAATCAGAAAAAATTATCGAGCAAGTAGAAGTAGCCAGTAAGCTCTTAGAAGGCTTGAGCGCAGATATTTACACACCTTCGCTTAGACAACTGAAAGAAGCCAGTCAAGATTTGCAGGTTGTTGCCAAGAGTAGCGGCGCTGGTGGTGGTGATTGTGGTATTGCCTTGAGTTTTGATGAGCAATCAACTGAAACCCTAAAAAACCGTTGGGCCGATCTGGGGATTGAGCTCTTATACCAAGAAAGGATAGGACATGACGACAAATCGTAAGGATGAGCACATCCGCTATGCTCTTGAGCAGAAAAGTTCCTATAATAGCTTTGATGAGGTGGAGTTGGTTCATTCTTCCTTGCCTCTTTACGACCTGGATGAAATCGATCTGTCGACAGAGTTTGCTGGTCGAAAGTGGGACTTTCCTTTCTATATCAATGCCATGACGGGTGGGAGTGATAAGGGTAGAGAAATCAATCAAAAACTAGCTCAGGTAGCAGAAGCCTGTGAGATTTTGTTTGTGACGGGCTCTTATAGTGCGGCTCTAAAAGATCCATCAGATGCCTCTTTTTCTGTCAAGTCTAGCCATCCAAATCTCCTTCTTGGAACCAATATTGGATTGGACAAGTCTGTTGAGTTGGGACTTCGGACTGTAGAAGAGATGGATCCCCTTCTCCTGCAAGTGCATGTCAATGTCATGCAGGAATTACTCATGCCAGAGGGAGAAAGAAAGTTCAGAAGCTGGCAATCGCATCTGGCAGACTATAGCAAGCAAATCCCCGTTCCGATTGTCCTCAAGGAAGTCGGCTTTGGAATGGATGCCAAGACCATCGAGAGAGCCTATGAATTGGGCGTTCGAGCCTTTGATCTGTCAGGCCGTGGTGGCACCAGCTTTGCCTATATTGAAAACCGTCGCAGTGGTCAGCGTGATTATCTCAATCAATGGGGCCAGTCTACTATGCAAGCCCTTCTCAATGCCCAAGAATGGAAAGACAAGGTTCAACTCTTGGTTAGTGGAGGTGTTCGCAATCCGCTGGATATGATTAAGTGCTTGGTCTTTGGTGCTAAGGCTGTAGGACTGTCTCGAACAATTCTGGAATTGATTGAAAACTACACAGTCGAAGAAGTGATTGGTATTGTCCAAGGCTGGAAAGACGATCTGCGTTTGATTATGTGTGCCCTTAACTGTGCAACTATATCAGACCTGCAAAACGTAGAGTATATTCTTTATGGGAAATTAAAAGAAGCAAAAGATCAGATGAAAAAGGCGTAACCACCGCCTTTTTTCCATCTTCAGACCGAGGTGACTTTTTTGAAGTGTGATAAAATAGAAGAGAGAGGATGAACCTATGAGAAAATTTAAAATCTTTTTATTTATCGAAGCCTGTCTGTTGACGGGAGCTCTGATGTTGATGGTATCAGAGCATTTTTCGCGTTTTCTGCTGATTTTATTCCTCTTTTTACTTTTGATTCGCTATTACACTGGTAAAGAGGGCAATAACCTCCTTTTGGTGGTGGCAACCATTCTCTTCTTTTTCATCGTCATGCTCAATCCTTTTGTGATTTTAGCTATTTTTGTTGCGGTTATATACAGTCTCTTTCTTCTTTACCCGATGATGAATCAGGAAAAAGAGCAAACCAATTTGGTTTTTGAAGAGGTGGTGACGGTTAAGAAGGAGAAAAATCGTTGGTTTGGAAATCTCCATCATTTTTCAAGTTACCAGACTTGCCAATTTGATGATATCAATCTCTTTCGTCTCATGGGGAAGGACACTATTCATCTGGAGAGGGTCATTCTAACCAATCATGACAATGTTATTATCCTTAGAAAGATGGTAGGCACGACCAAAATCATTGTGCCTGTAGATGTAGAAGTCAGTCTCAGTGTTAATTGTCTCTATGGGGATTTGAATTTTTTCAACCAGCCCAAGCGAGCCCTCCGCAATGAACACTATCATCAAGAAACAAGAGACTATCTCAAGAGTAACAAGAGTGTCAAGATTTTCTTGACCACTATGATTGGAGATGTTGAGGTAGTCAGAGGATGAAAAAACAAGCTTATGTAATGATTGCTCTCACCTCCTTATTATTTGTCTTATTTTTCTCCCACAGCTTGCTGGAAATCCTTGACTTTGACTGGTCTATCTTTCTGCACGATGTCGAAAAAACAGAAAAATTTATTTTTTTGTTGTTGGTATTCAGTATGTCCATGACCTTTCTCTTAGCCCTGTTTTGGCGAGGTGTTGAAGAGCTTTCTCTAAGAAAAATGCAGGCTAATCTCAAGCGTTTGTTGGCAGGGAAAGAAGTGATTCAGCTTGCAGATCCAGATTTGGATGCCAGTTTCAAGTCCTTGTCAGGTAAGCTTAATCTTTTGACAGAAGCTCTTCAAAAAGCAGAAAATCGGAGTCTTGCTCAGGAAGAGGAAATCATCGAGAAAGAACGGAAGCGGATTGCTCGGGATTTGCACGATACAGTCAGTCAGGAGTTGTTTGCGGCCCACATGATTTTGTCAGGTGTCAGCCAGCAGTCTTTGAAATTGGATAGAAAAAAGATGCAGACCCAGTTGCAGAGCGTCACAGCCATCCTTGAAACAGCCCAGAAGGACTTGCGGGTCTTGCTCCTGCACTTGCGACCAGTTGAACTGGAGCAAAAGAGTCTGGTTGAGGGAATTCAAATCCTCTTAAAAGAGCTTGAGGACAAGAGTGATCTCAGAGTTAGTCTTAAGCAAAATATAACGAAATTACCTAAGAAAATTGAGGAGCATATCTTCCGTATCCTGCAAGAGTTGATCAGCAATACCCTCCGCCATGCCCAGGCCTCTTGCTTGGATGTCTATCTCTATCAGACAGATGTTGAATTGCAGCTGAAAGTGGTGGACAATGGGCTTGGTTTCCAGTTGGGGAGCTTAGACGACTTGAGTTATGGACTTCGTAATATCAAGGAGCGGGTTGAAGATATGGCAGGAACGGTTCAACTCTTGACAGCTCCAAAGCAAGGGCTGGCAGTTGATATCCGTATTCCCTTGTTAGATAAGGAATGATAAAGGAGTAAAGATGAAAATTTTACTAGTAGATGACCACGAAATGGTCCGATTGGGCTTGAAAAGCTACTTTGACCTCCAAGACGATGTAGAAGTTGTGGGTGAGGCGTCCAACGGGTCTCAAGGCATTGAGTTGGCCTTGGAACTGCGTCCAGATGTCATTGTCATGGATATTGTCATGCCTGAGATGAATGGGATTGACGCGACCTTAGCTATCCTTAAAGAATGGCATGAAGCCAAGATTTTGATTGTGAGCTCTTACTTGGACAATGAAAAAATAATGCCGGTTTTGAATGCTGGTGCTAAAGGCTATATGCTCAAGACTTCTAGTGCCGACGAACTGCTCCATGCTGTCCGTAAGGTGGCTGCTGGGGAGTTGGCCATTGAGCAAGAGGTCAGCAAGAAAGTCGAATACCACCGCAATCACATAGAACTACATGAGGACCTGACTGCGCGTGAGCGAGATGTTCTTCAACTCATCGCCAAGGGCTACGAAAATCAGCGCATCGCAGACGAACTTTTTATCTCTCTCAAGACGGTCAAGACGCACGTGTCTAACATTCTTGCCAAACTTGAGGTTAGCGATCGTACACAAGCTGCGGTCTATGCTTTTCAGCACCACTTGGTGGGGCATGAGGATTTTTAGATGAGTCTAACAGATTTACTTGAGGAGCTAGAAGCAGCAAAAGATCCTAAAAAGCAGGGCCTATGGAGGTCTATATGCGCCATCAATTTTCCTTTCTAGGCGTTGCGGCGCCAGAAAGAAATAAACTCTATAAAAAATACTTTCCAGAAGCGAAAAAAACAAAGATTATCGATTGGGATTTTGTAGATACTTGCTGGAGAAAGGAGCCTAGAGAATACCAATATGTAGCTGCTAATTATTTGAAAGCAATGCAGTCTTATCTAACGGAGAACGATTTACCTAAGCTTGAGCGGTTAGTCGTCACAAAATCTTGGTGGGATACGGTAGATATCCTAGATCGAGTAGTAGGGAGTTTGGTGTATGAGAAGCAGGAACTGGAAAAAATAATCCTCCAATGGAGCCTGTCAGACAATATCTGGTTGAGACGCGTCGCTATTGACCACCAGTTGTTAAGAAAAGAGAAGACCAATGTTCAATTACTGGAAAAGATTCTGCTTCATAATTTGAATCAAACAGAATTCTTTATCAATAAAGCCATTGGCTGGGCTCTGAGAGACTACTCTAAAACGAATCCAGCTTGGGTAGCATGCTTCATTGAGAAAAACAAGGAAAGAATGACTGAACTTAGTATCAAAGAAGCGAGCAAGTACCTCTCCCATCATTGAAAAGCGCGTTCATTACTTGAAAAAAGTCGCCCATTTATGTTATAATAGACTGTATTTAAAAAATTTTAAGGAGAAATGACAGAATGTCTGTATCATTTGAAAACAAAGAAACAAACCGTGGTGTCTTGACTTTCACTATCTCTCAAGACCAAATCAAACCAGAATTGGACCGTGTCTTCAACTCAGTGAAGAAATCTCTTAATGTTCCAGGTTTCCGTAAAGGTCACCTTCCACGCCCTATCTTCGACAAAAAATTTGGTGAAGAGTCACTTTACCAAGACGTTATGAACGCTCTTTTGCCAAATGCTTATGAAGCAGCTGTAAAAGAAGCTGGTCTTGAAGTGGTTGCTCAACCAAAAATTGACGTAACTTCAATGGAAAAAGGTCAAGACTGGGTTATCACTGCTGAGGTCGTTACAAAACCTGAAGTAAAATTGGGTGACTACAAAAACCTTGAAGTATCAGTTGATCTAGAAAAAGAAGTAACTGACGCTGACGTTGAAGAGCGTATCGAACGCGAACGCAATAACTTGGCTGAATTGGTTATCAAGGAAGCTGCTGCTGAAAACGGCGACACTGTTGTCATCGACTTCGTTGGTTCTATTGATGGTGTTGAATTTGATGGCGGAAAAGGTGAAAACTTCTCACTTGGACTTGGTTCAGGTCAATTCATCCCTGGTTTCGAAGACCAATTAGTAGGTCACTCAGCTGGTGAAACTGTTGATGTAGTTGTAACATTCCCAGAAGACTACCAAGCAGAAGACCTTGCAGGAAAAGAAGCTAAATTCGTGACAACTATCCACGAAGTAAAAGCTAAAGAAGTTCCAGCTCTTGACGATGAGCTTGCAAAAGACATCGATGAAGAAGTTGAAACACTTGCTGAATTGAAAGAAAAATATCGCAAGGAATTGGCTGCTGCTAAAGAAGAAGCTTACAAAGATGCAGTAGAAGGTGCAGCAATTGATAAAGCTGTAGAAAACGCTGAAATCGTAGAACTTCCAGAAGAAATGATTCACGAAGAAGTTCACCGCTCAGTAAACGAATTCCTTGGAAACTTGCAACGTCAAGGTATCAACCCTGACATGTACTTCCAAATCACTGGAACTACTCAAGAAGACCTTCACAATCAATACCAAGCAGAAGCTGAGTCACGTACTAAGACTAACCTTGTTATCGAAGCAGTTGCCAAAGCTGAAGGATTTGATGCTTCAGAAGAAGAAATCCAAAAAGAAGTTGAGCAATTGGCAACAGACTACAACATGGAAGTTGCTCAAGTACAAAGCTTGCTTTCAGCTGATATGTTGAAACACGATATCACAATCAAAAAAGCTGTTGAATTGATTACAAGCACAGCAACAGTTAAATAATCTTAATAGACAAAAAACCCACCTGCCTAGGTGGGTTTTCTTATGCACTATTTTCCAAAAATCTCTCTGAGGTCTGCGTCTGTAATCCCAATCATAGCTGGAATACTGGTCCAGTTTTCTTCGGTTAGGATGTAGGATTGTTCAGAGTTACTTGATGTGACTGTTTCAGAGACAGCTGGTTGCTTTTCTTCAACATTCTCCAATAAATCACTGAAGCGTTCAATCAGATAGGTTTTTCGGGCAGTTCCAATGTGTTGGGTAGCATAATCAAAGGCCTGCAATTCACCTAGTAAGATAAGCTTGCTTTTGGCGCGTGTAATGGCTGTATAGATGAGATTGCGCTCCAGCATACGCCTACTAGCACTAGTGATAGGTAGGATGACAACAGGGAACTCACTTCCCTGTGATTTATGGATACTCATGGCATAGGCTAAGCGAATCTTGTACCATTCGTTACGTGGGTAAGAGACCTCATTGCCATCAAAATCAATGATAATCTCGTCTTGTTTCGATTCGGTATATTTACCAGGAATCAGGTCTGTGATAGCTCCTAAATCTCCATTAAAGACATTGATTTCAGCATCGTTGACCAAGTGAATGACCTTATCTCCCTTACGATAGTGGCACTGGGGAGCTTCAAAACTGAGTTGGTCTTTTTGTGGTGGATTCAGGAGGTCTTGCATGAGCTGGTTGATGGCATCAATCCCTGCCGTCCCTCGGTACATGGGAGCCAGAACTTGGATATCACGGGCAGGAATACCACTTCTGAGGGCAGCACCTAAGATTTTTTCAATAGTAGCAGGAATATGGCCACTAGCAATTTCAAAGTAGGAACGGTCTGCTCTTTTCTGGGTGAAATCAGCTGGCAAGATGCCCTGTCGAATTTGACTAGCTAGGGTGACGATGGTTGATTCTTCGCTTTGCCTGTAAATTTTTTCCAAGCGAGTCTGAGGAATCAAGGGAATATGAAGCAGATCCGCTAGAACCTGTCCAGGACTGACAGACGGTAGCTGATCGCTATCCCCCACGATGAGAATTTTACTGTTAGAAGAGATATTGGAGAAGAGTTGATTGGCCAGCCAAGTATCCACCATGGAAAATTCATCTACGATGATAAAGTCGGCATCCAGATAATCTTCAAGATGGCTGGTATCATCGTCACCTGTCATTCCTAAATGACGGTGTATGGTCGCGCTAGGCAAACCTGTCAATTCATTCATGCGGCGAGCTGCTCGTCCAGTTGGAGCAGCAAGAAGAATCGGCAGATTGCTTTTTTTCTTGAGGTCAAGTCCTTCTAAAAGGGCGTAAACAGCGATGATACCATTGATAACCGTTGTCTTACCAGTACCAGGTCCACCTGTCAGAATAAAGACCTTGTTCTGGATAGCATCACAGATAGCTTGTTTTTGAATACTATCATACTCAATTCCCAGCTCTTCCTCGACAGTAGTGATATGTTTTTGAATGGTTTCTAAATCCTGGCTCTTCTGTTTTCCTTTTTCAAGGATACGAACCAAGTGACTGCGGATGCCTTCCTCAGCGAAAAAGAGGCTGTTGTCAAAAATCTTGGTATCAATCTGCTGAACCTTGTCTTCTTCAATCAAGTAGGAGAGTTCTTGGGCTACTTGGCTGGGGTCCAGTTCCACGGGGCGAGAAGATTCAAGGAGAGTAAGGGTTTGTTCTAGCAAATCCCGTGCTTCAACATAGGTATCCCCTGTTTCCATACAGGCCTGAAAAAGACTGTGAACTAGACCGGCACGAAAGCGTTCAGGAGCCTGACTTTCGATGCCTAGTTCCTCCGCTAATTGGTCAGCAATGGTAAAGCCCAAGCCCTTGATATCCTCAACCAGCTGGTAGGGATAATTTTCAACCACATCAAGGGTTTCTTCCTTGTAAAAGTCTTGAATTTGAAAGGCTAGTTTATTGGGAATGCCGTAGTTGGCTAGTTTGGCCAAAACCATCTCCGTTCCGTAGTTGAGACGAAGTGTGGAGACGAATGCCTCGCGATTTTTGGCAGAGAGTCCTGCGATACCTTCTAGCTTTTCCGGGTGTTGTAAAATTTCGTCAATGGTATTGTCACCATAGGTATCCACGATTTTCTGAGCTGTTTTGAGACCAATTCCCTTGAAATGGCTACTTGAAAAGTACTTGACCAAGCCCTTGCTAGTTGGTTTTGAGCGTTCATACCGGCTGATTTGCAGTTGCTCCCCATACTTGGAGTGCTGGACAATTTGCCCCCAAAAAGTATAGTCTTCTCCCTCAATTACATCAGCCATGGTACCGGTGACAATGATTTCAAAATCATCAAAATCCTCTGCGTCCGTATCTTCGATTTCTAGGAGGAGGATGCGATAAAAATTGCTGGGATTTTCAAAAATAATCCGTTCAATGGTTCCTGAAAAATAAACTTCCATAAAATTCCTTTGCATGAATAGGTGAGATTTTTACTATAGTCAATAAACGATCACTTCTCACGATAGAAGAAGAGGCTGAGATTCTTGATTCTCGGCCTCTTAGGTCTCTTAAAATGTTCCGATACGGGTGATTGGCCAGAAGCGGAATTTAGCTTCCCCTGTGATATCTTTTGCTTTGAAGGTACCTACGTGGCGGCTGTCGCTCGAAACCAAGCGGTCATCTCCGAGGAGAAGGTATTCTCCTTCTGGAACAGTAAAGCTAAAATTGGTATTGTAGTTGACATCAACTGTGAAGGCTTGAGCTTTTTCAGCGATACTTCTAAAGAAAGTTCCTTTATTTCCTTCAAATCCCTTGCCTGAGTAGGTGCTTTGGAGTTTGTCGTCCTTGAAGCGTTTGATGTAGTCAGCTAGGTAAGGCTCATCCGTCTCTTTATCATTGATGTAAAGTTTATCGTTTTCGTAACGGATGGTGTCACCAGGCATTCCGATGACACGCTTGACGATGTCCTTATTGCCATCTTCCTCATGGGCAACCACGATATCAAAACGGTCAATAGGGAGGTGTTTGACAACAAAGAGGATTTCGCCATCCGCTAGGGTAGGATCCATGGAATGCCCTTCTACGCGGACATTACTCCAAAAAAAGATACGACTTAAAGCTAGTAATGATAGAATCAGGAGGAACAATCCCCACTCTTTTAGGAAATTTTTAAATGAATTCATAACTTACCTTTCTAAGCGTTTTTTCGCTTTTTCAGTATTTTTAAAGTGCAATTTGGCGCAGAAATTGAGTCCCTGCATACCATAGGCTTGTAAAATCTGGCTAGCCACCTTGTCAGAAGCCGTTCCAGCTCCACTTGGAAGTTGATAGCCCAGTTCTCGTCCCAGATTTTCAAGATTTTCCAGAAAGAGATCACGCGCAATGACAGAAGAAACTGCGACAGCCAAGTATTTGCCCTCAGCCTTTTCTTCTAAGCTGATAGGATTGCTGAAACGATTGGCCTCTTGTGCCAAGTACTTGTCATAATTTTTAGCACTGGTAAAGGCATCAATCACAATTTTCTCAGGTTGAACACCTTTTTGAAGGAGGAGGTAGATAGCCTGATTATGGAGGGCTACCTTAACCGAAACAGCATTGTAGCGCTCTCCGATGACCTCGTTGTACTTGCTTGGTGAGAGAAGCAGTGCCTGGTGCTGGATTTTTTCTTTGAGGATAGGGGCAATCTGACGGATCTTTTGGTCGGTCAGAGTCTTAGAATCTCCCACACCGAGTTTTCGTAAGAAATCATGCTGGTCAGGTGTGACAAAGGAAGCCACAACTGCAAGCCCACCAAAGTAGGAACCATTTCCAACCTCATCTGTTCCAATCAAAGGGAAATTTTGTCCGCTGGATTCTTCTACAACCTCATAGCCCAAGAAACTGGCGTATTTCTCAGCTCCTTCACCCTGAAGCAAGACCTTTCCAGAAGTATAGATAGAAACCGTTGCTTGAGGTAGTCGCAAAAAGTAGCGGATATAGGGATTCTTGCTGGGAGCCAGACTGGTTTGATAGTGTTCAAGAAAAGCCTGAATCTCCTTTTCACTTGGTGTGAGTGTTATACTTGCCATAGTTTCTATTGTACCACAAAAGCAGGCAAATTTGTAAAAACTGACAAAATTAGCGAATTTTGGTATAATATCGTGAGGTGAATTTTATGGCAAATCTAAATCGATTCAAATTTACATTCGGGAAAAAATCATTAACCTTGACAAGCGAACATGATAATCTCTTTATGGAGGAAATCGCTAAGGTTGCGACAGAAAAATACCAAGCAATTAAAGAACAAATGCCTAGTGCAGATGATGAAACAATCGCTCTTTTGTTGGCAGTCAACTGTTTATCAACTCAGCTCAGCCGTGAGATTGAATTTGACGATAAGGAGCAAGAGCTAGAAGAACTCCGTCACAAGCTTGTGACTTGTAAGCAAGAACAGAGCAAGATTGAGGATTCCTTATGATTTCACTCCTTCTTCTATTGATCTTGGCTTGGGGATTTTATATCGGCTATCGAAGAGGCCTGCTCTTACAGGTCTATTACCTGATTTCAGCCCTGGCATCGGCTTTTGTGGCTGGCCAGTTTTACAAGGGGCTTGGAGAACAATTCCATTTATTACTCCCTTATGCAAATCCGCAGGAAGGTCAGAGAACTTTCTTTTTTCCATCGGATCAACTCTTTCAGTTGGATAAGGTCTTTTACGCAGGGATCGGCTACTTGCTTGTATTTGGGATTGTCTATAGCATCGGTCGTTTGCTTGGTCTCCTCTTACACTTGATTCCTAGTAAAAAGCTTGGTGGTAAGTTGTTCCAAGTTTCAGCAGGAATCTTGTCCATGATGGTGACCTTATTTGTCTTGCAAATGGCTTTGACCATCTTGGCGACCATCCCCATGGCAGCTATACAAAATCCTCTTGAAAAGAGTATCGTCGCAAAACACATCATCCAGAGCATACCGGTAACAACCAGTTGGCTCAAACAAATTTGGGTGACAAATTTAATCGGATAAAAAGGGCAGGAGTTTTCCTAGCCCTTTGTTTACAGATTGACTCGAATCTATCAGAATGTAAAAAGCCATCACACCTAGACATTCAAAGACAAGGAAATAACGATGAATAAGAAAATATTAGAAACATTAGAGTTCAATAAGGTCAAGGCCTTGTTTGAACCCCATTTGTTGACTGAGCAGGGCTTGGAGCAATTGAGACAACTGGTTCCGACTGCCAAAGCAGATAAAATCAAACAGGCTTTTGCTGAGATGAAGGAAATGCAGGCTCTTTTCGTCGAGCAACCGCATTTTACCATTCTCGCAACCAAGGAAATCGCAGGAGTCTGCAAGAGATTGGAGATGGGGGCGGACCTCAATATCGAGGAGTTTCTACTCTTGAAGCGCGTGCTTCTTGCCAGCCGAGAACTGCAAAGTTTTTACGCCAATCTGGAAAATGTCAGCTTGGAAGAATTAGCCCTCTGGTTTGAGAAATTACACGATTTTCCGCAATTACAAGGAAATCTCCAAGCCTTTAATGATGCAGGTTTCATTGAAAATTTTGCCAGTGAAGAATTGGCGCGCATCCGTAGAAAAATCCATGATAGCGAGAGTCAGGTACGCGATGTCTTGCAAGACTTGCTCAAGCAAAAAGCGCAGATGTTGACAGAAGGGATTGTTGCCAGCAGAAATGGCCGTCAGGTTTTACCAGTCAAAAACACCTACCGCAATAAGATTGCAGGTGTTGTTCATGATATTTCTGCCAGTGGAAATACCGTCTATATCGAACCCCGTGAGGTGGTCAAACTGAGCGAAGAAATCGCTAGTCTGCGAGCAGATGAGCGCTATGAAATGCTTCGCATTCTCCAAGAAATTTCTGAGCGTGTCCGCCCTCATGCGTCTGAGATTGCCAATGATGCTTGGATTATCGGCCATCTGGACTTGATTCGTGCCAAGGTCCGCTTTATTCAAGAAAGACAAGCAGTCGTGCCTCAGCTGTCAGAAAATCAGGAAATTCAACTGCTCCATGTCTGCCATCCTTTGGTCAAAAATGCTGTCGCAAATGATGTTCATTTTGGCCAAGATTTAACAGCCATTGTCATTACAGGTCCTAATACAGGTGGAAAAACCATCATGCTCAAAACCCTGGGCTTGACGCAGGTGATGGCCCAGTCTGGTTTGCCGATTTTGGCAGACAAGGGAAGTCGTGTTGGTATTTTTGAAGAAATCTTTGCCGATATTGGCGATGAGCAGTCTATTGAGCAGAGCTTGTCTACCTTCTCTAGCCACATGACCAATATTGTGGATATTCTTGGCAAGGTCAACCAACATTCACTTTTACTCTTGGATGAGTTGGGGGCTGGTACAGACCCTCAAGAAGGAGCTGCTCTTGCCATGGCTATTCTGGAAGACCTTCGCCTGCGTCAAGTCAAAACCATGGCGACCACCCACTATCCAGAACTCAAGGCCTACGGTATTGAGACAGCTTTTGTGCAAAATGCCAGCATGGAGTTTGATACTGCGACTCTTCGCCCGACCTATCGCTTTATGCAGGGTGTTCCTGGCCGAAGCAATGCCTTTGAAATTGCCAAACGTCTAGGCCTATCTGAAGTTATCGTAGGAGATGCCAGTCAGCAGGTCGATCAGGACAATGATGTCAATCGTATCATTGAGCAACTGGAAGAGCAGACGCTTGAAAGTCGTAAACGCTTGGACAATATCCGTGAGGTGGAGCAAGAAAATCTCAAGATGAACCGTGCTCTTAAAAAACTTTACAACGAGCTCAATCGTGAAAAGGAAACTGAGCTTAATAAGGCGCGTGAACAAGCTAGTGAGATTGTAGACATGGCCCTAAGTGAAAGTGACCAGATTCTCAAAAATCTCCACAGCAAATCCCAACTTAAACCCCACGAAATCATTGAAGCCAAGGCCAAGTTGAAAAAATTGGCTCCTGAAAAAGTAGACCTATCTAAAAACAAGGTTCTTCAAAAGGCCAAGAAAAAACGAGCTCCAAAGGTGGGAGATGATATCGTGGTGCTCAGTTATGGCCAGCGTGGTACCTTGACCAGTCAACTCAAGGACGGCCGTTGGGAAGCCCAAGTTGGCTTGATTAAGATGACCTTGGAAGAGAAAGAATTTGACCTTGTTCAAGCCCAGCAAGAAAAGCCAGTTAAGAAGAAACAAGTCAATGTCGTGAAACGAACTTCTGAGCGAGGACCTCAAGCCAGACTGGACCTTCGAGGCAAACGCTATGAAGAGGCTATGAATGAGCTAGATGCCTTTATCGACCAAGCCCTACTTAACAATATGGCTCAAGTTGATATCATCCATGGTATCGGAACAGGTGTTATCCGTGAAGGTGTCACCAAATACCTACAAAGAAACAAACATGTCAAGAGTTTCGGCTATGCCCCACAAAATGCTGGAGGCAGTGGTGCGACCATTGTGACATTTAAAGGATAGCAGTATTCTGGACTTTATAAAGTAAAAACTGTTGAACTAATTTTTACTAATAAACACATTGACAAAAGACAACATTTTTTGTAAAATAAGAATCAATTAAATACCAACACCGAATGAAGTTTAATAGAAGTGGGGAATCGTTTGATTTTTCATGACTGTAAATGGACGGAACTCTGGAGAGACCGTAAAGGCACCGAAGGGGCAAGGCAGGCAACTGCTCAAACTCTCAGGTAAAAGGACAGAGCTAGGATAGACCGCTTTTTAGCATTTATCTAAGCATTCCAGAGTACATGTATCTTGCATGTGCTCTTTCTTTTGGGGTTGAAAAGATAGGAGAAGGAAATGTTAGAATTGCTTAAATCAATTGATGCTTTTGCTTGGGGACCACCCCTCTTGATTTTATTGGTCGGGACAGGGATTTACCTAACTGCTCGTCTAGGACTCTTGCAGGTTTTGCGTCTCTCTAAGGCCTTTCAGCTTATTTTTATCAAGGATAAGGGGCATGGGGATGTCTCCAGTTTTGCGGCCTTGTGTACAGCCCTGGCAGCGACAGTTGGTACGGGAAATATTATCGGGGTGGCGACAGCTATCAAGGTCGGTGGACCAGGAGCTCTCTTTTGGATGTGGATGGCGGCTTTCTTTGGAATGGCAACCAAGTATGCGGAAGGTTTATTAGCTATTAAATACAGGACTAAAGACGATAACGGTGCTGTTGCAGGAGGTCCCATGCACTATATCCTCCTAGGGATGGGAGAAAAGTGGCGACCACTTGCCATCTTTTTTGCCATCGCAGGTGTCTTAGTAGCTTTGTTGGGAATCGGAACCTTCACTCAAGTCAACTCGATTACAGAATCTATCCAAAATACGACGACTATTTCGCCAGCCATCACAGCTCTTGTGTTGTCTGTATTTGTAGCAATTGCAGTCTTTGGCGGGCTCAAGTCCATTTCAAAGGTTTCAACTACTGTTGTTCCTTTTATGGCTATTATTTATATTTTGGGAACTCTTACAGTTATTTTCTTTAATATCGGGAAAATTCCTGCCACAATCGCTTTAATCTTGACCTCAGCCTTTAGTCCTGTTGCTGCGGTAGGTGGATTTGCCGGTGCTAGCATTCGGATGGCTATTCAAAATGGTGTGGCGCGAGGTGTGTTCTCGAACGAATCTGGTCTGGGTTCGGCTCCCATTGCAGCAGCTGCAGCTAAGACAAACGAACCAGTAGAGCAAGGTTTGATTTCTATGACAGGAACCTTTATTGATACACTCATTATCTGTACTCTGACTGGTTTGACCATCTTGGTGACTGGTGTTTGGAGTGGTGACTTGAATGGAGTGGCTTTGACTCAGTCAGCCTTTTCAACGGTCTTTTCACACTTTGGGCCTGCCCTCTTGACCATCTTCCTTGTGCTCTTTGCCTTTACAACGATTCTAGGTTGGAACTACTATGGAGAACGCTGTTTCGAGTTTCTCTTTGGGGTTCGTTTTATCTGGCTCTACCGTGTGGTTTTTGTGCTCATGGTCTTGTTGGGAGGATTTATCGAGTTGGATATGGTTTGGATTATAGCAGATATTGTCAATGCCTTGATGGCTCTGCCAAACTTGATTGCCCTCTTAGTCTTGTCGCCGGTCGTTATTGCTGAGACTAAAAAGTATTTTAATAAATAATGAAATCACACATCGCGTGTGATTTTTTCTTTCATAAAAAATTTCTATCGGTATAATTTAAAATATATATTATACACGGTATAGAATCTGTGATAGACTAGATTTCAACAACATGAAAAGAGGTTTTATGATGACAACATTTACAATTCATACAGTAGAATCAGCGCCAGCAGAAGTGAAAGAAGTTCTTGAAACAGTAGAAAAAGATAATAATGGCTATATTCCCAATCTAATCGGTCTCTTGGCTAATGCACCGACTGCTTTAGAGGCTTATCGTACTGTCGGAGCTATCAATCGTCGCAACAGCCTGACACCCGTTGAGCGTGAAGTGGTGCAAATCACTGCAGCCGTGACCAATGGTTGTGCCTTCTGCGTCGCAGGTCACACAGCCTTTTCAATCAAACAAATCCAGATGAATGATGATCTTCTGCAAGCCCTTCGCAATCGTACTCCAATCGAAACAGATCCTAAATTGGACACCCTAGCTAAGTTTACCTTGGCGGTTATCAATACCAAGGGTCGTGTAGGAGATGAAGCCTTGGCTGAGTTTCTAGAAGCTGGTTACACCCAACAAAATGCCTTGGATGTGGTTCTTGGTGTTAGCTTAGCAAGCCTCTGTAACTATGCTAACAACCTAGCCAATACACCAATTAATCCAGAATTGCAACCTTATGCTTAATTCATATCTGAGTAAAATGAAGTCTGAAATCAACGGACTTCGTTTTTTTAAGTCCTCATTTAAGCGCTTTTATGCTATACTGAAACTAACATGATTATTGGAGGTTAGGATGAAAAAACTCCCCTTGGTATTTTCTGGTTGTTTGCTAGGTTTAGCAGGAGCTGGAAATCTTATTTTAGATACGTTGCCGGTTCTATCCCATCTGTTGAGTCTTACTGGCTTAGTTTTGTGGATATACTTTCTGCTTCTACATCTCTTTAATTGGAAGGAAACTAAGCAAGAATTGACCAAGCCTCCTCTTTTGTCAGGAATGGCGACCTTTCCCATGGCTGGGATGATTTTATCGACTTATGTCCTACGCCTGTTTCCCAATCTTTCCTTGGTAGCACAAGGGCTCTGGTGGTTTTCATTTCTCTTGGATTTGGCTTTGATTGCTACTTTTACCATCAAATTTGCCTGTCCAGGTCGGAGGGTCAATGCGACTCCAAGCTGGACGGTGCTCTATGTGGGAATAGCAGTAGCGGCCTTGACCTATCCTCTTATTGGAATCATTGAAATTGCCTATGCGACCTTGAGTTTTGGTTTTGTCTTAACCTTCTATCTCTATCCGCTTATTTATAGGGATTTAAAGAAAGATCCACTCCCAGTGGCCTTGCTTGGACAAGAAGGAATCTACTGTGCTCCCTTTTCCCTACTCTTGGCTTCCCTAGTTCGAGTTGGAGGAGCAGGTCTACCGACTTGGCTCTTGATCGTCATGATTTTGGCATCTCAGTCCTTCTTTTTCTTTGTTTTGACTCGCCTGCCCCATATTTTAAAGCGAGGATTTCAACCAGCCTTCTCAGCCCTCACCTTCCCCACCATTATCACGGCCACATCGCTCAAGATGGTTCAGGGAATTTTGAAACTTCCATTTCTGGATTATCTGGTGTTTGCTGAAACCGTTATTTGCCTAACTATTTTATTCTTTGTATTGGGTGCTTATCTGATTTGGTTACGAAAAAAGGTCTAGCTAGAAATAGCTAAACCTTATTTTTTATGGTTTGATAACTTCAGCACCACCCATGTATGGACGAAGTGCTTCTGGAATAGTTACAGAACCATCTGCATTTTGGTAGTTTTCAAGAATAGCAGCAACTGTACGTCCAACTGCAAGTCCAGAACCGTTCAAAGTGTGAAGGAGTTTCACCTTGCCATCGGCTTCATCACGGTAACGGATTTGGGCACGACGGGCTTGGAAATCTTCTGTATTTGAACAGCTTGAGATTTCACGGTAAGTATTTTGCGCCGGAATCCACACTTCCAAGTCGTAAGTCTTAGCAGCTGAGAAGCCCATATCTCCTGTAGAGAGGGCAACGACACGGTATGGAAGGTTGAGTTTTTGAAGAATATTTTCAGCATTGGCTGTCATCTTTTCCAATTCTTCGTAAGATTCTTCTGGTTTGGCAAATTTGACCATTTCAACCTTGTGGAATTGGTGCAGACGAATCAAGCCACGTGTATCACGACCGGCAGAACCAGCCTCAGAACGGAATGATGGACTCATAGCGGTAAAGTAGATTGGCAGGTCTTTACCGTCAAGAATTTCATCACGGTAGTAGTTTGTAAGAGGCACTTCAGCTGTAGGAATGAGGACATAATTAGTGTCTTTCAATTCAAAAGTATCTTCCTTAAATTTTGGATATTGACCAGTACCAAACATAGAGTCATGGTTAACAATGTATGGTGTGATAACTTCCGTATAGCCTTCTTTACCGTGCTCATCCAACATAAAGTTGTAGATAGCACGTTCCAAACGAGCACCGAGTCCTTTATAGAAGAGGAAGCGAGCTCCTGTTACCTTACCACCGCGTTCCCAGTCAAGGATACCCAAGTCTTCACCAAGATCCCAGTGAGCTTTTGGCTCGAAGTCAAACTCGCGTGGAGTACCCCAACGGCGAACTTCCACATTGTCATCTTCATCAGCTCCGATAGGAACACTGTCAGCAGGGATGTTTGGAAGAGTAGTGGTAAATTCTGTCAATTTAGCATCGATGTCCGCCAATTCAGCATCCAAGGCTTTGACTTCAGCAGATAGGGTTTGCATCGCAGCAATCTTGTCATCGGCATTTTCCTTGTTGCGCTTAGCTTGGGCAATCTCAGCAGAAACTGTGTTACGTTCTGCTTTTAGAGTTTCAACCTTGACCAAGATGTCACGACGTTTAGCATCGATTTCTTTCATCTCATTTAAGATAGCAGCATCTACACCACGTGTAGCTAATTTTTCAGCGACAGCCTCAAAATCTGTGCGAATACGTTTAATATCTAACATAAGAACTCCTTTATGAAAAAAGCACACCTGACAAAGCGTTGGAGTGGCAGGGCCACGGTTCCATCCAACTTCACAGGTGTGCACTTGATTGTATATGTAATTGTGAACAACGGTAGAATTTCACCTATCCCTCCTATCTGCTCGCAGCACCCGCAGACTTTCTGAAAGAAGGAGATAACCTACTTATCCGTTGCTATGATTATACTAAAGTTTCTACTTTTTTGCAAATAGATTTTTAAGTTTTTTTCCAATGGTCTGGAGTAGAGTCGGAAGTTTCACGACCTTGTCGTTTCCTAATTTTTCCCGAGCGATTTTGAGGATAGCCCCAGAGTCTTTTGAGGCAAAGAGGAATTTACCTTGATCGGTAAAGACTTCAAAGTGACGGCTGATTTTACGTCCACTTACGTTGGCTCCGATTTGCTGAATGCTGGACCAGGGGATTTGGATATATTGTTCGACATTGACATCAGGATAAAACTCTAAGGCTTGATCCCCAACTAGAAATTTTCCAACTTTTCCAGAGATAGAGAGGTAAGATGTTCCAGTGGTTTGGAGGTCAATGGCTTGATTGAGTGATTGGGCCATGATTAATCTTCCTTACTTTCACCGAAAAAGGCATGATAGAGAGCCTTGATAGCTGCTTTTTCTTGCTCTTTATTGACAACAAACATGATGGAAACTTCACTTGAACCTTGGGACATCATCTGGATGTTGATTTTATTCTCAGACAAAGCACGTGTTGCAGTAGCAGTTACCCCGATATGGCTCTTCATCTTTTCTCCGACAATCATAATGATGGAAAGGTCATGTTCGATTTCAGCATGGTCCACTTCAGCCTTTTGAACGAGTTGACGTAGAATTTCTTCTTCTTTGATAGGAGTCAATTCACGGGAGCGGAGGATGATTGAAAGATCGTCTATACCTGTAGGCATGTGTTCCCAACCGATATTGAGGTCCTCAAGGATTTGAAGAACCTTGCGACCAAACCCTACTTCACGGTTCATGAGGTATTTTGACATGTTGATGCTGACGAATCCTGAGTCACCCGCAATCCCGACTACTGGGAATTTATCACTACTGTGTTCTAAAACAATGCGTGTTCCTGGGTGGTCAGGGTTGTTGGTATTCTTGATGACAAGAGGAATTTTTCCGCGGTAAGCAGGAAGAAGGGCCTCGTCATGAAGGACTGAAAATCCAGCGTAAGCCAACTCACGCATTTCACGGTAGGTTAATTCAGGAATGGAGTGAGGTTGGTGGATAATACCAGGATGGGCAGCAAAGATACCATCTACGTCTGTAAAGTTCTCATAGAGATCAGCCTTAACACCTGCTGCAATGATAGAACCTGTGATATCTGAACCACCACGTGAAAAAGTACAGATTTGATTTTCCTTAGTCACACCAAAGAAACCAGGGATGACAAGAACTTCGGTGCTATCAGCCAAGCCTTCAATCTTGTCATAACTAGATGGAATGATACGTGCATTTCCTGGTTCACTTGTGACAACAATCCCAGCTTCTCTTGGGTGAACATAGCGTGCATCGATGCCGTTTTGGTTAAAGTAGGCTGCAATCAATTTGGCATTGTTATTTTCTCCAGCAGCTAGGAAGGTATCATAGAGAAATTCATTGTCCTCTATAGGAAGAGTTGCCAAGGCCCGAATACTTTTAGAGATTTTTTCTAAAACAGCAGGTTTTAACCCTAGTTCACTGACCATAGCGGCATAACGATCAATGATCCAGCTTTGACTAGCACTGATGTCATTACCAGCCACATAGTCGCGATAGTATTTAATCAAGGCATCAGTTACCTTAGTATCTTCAGCATTGCGTTTGCCGGGTGCAGAAACGACGACAAAACGGCGCTCTTTATCGCTTTTAACGATGTTTAAAACTTTTTCTAATTGACTAGCAGAGGCAAGAGAGCTACCTCCAAATTTAACAACTTTCATAAGAACTCCTAAAGTAAGTATTTTATACGATTATAGCAGAAAGAAAGCCTTTTTTCAATGAAGAAAATAAGATGCTTTCTAGGATAAAGCGAGTCTTCTTAATCGGCCGAGACACTTTCAGCCGATTTTTTCTTGTTTTCGAGTTTTAAAAAAGATATACTTTGAAAATAAAATAATTTAATACTCAATGAAAATCAAAGAGCAAACTAGGAAGCTAGCCGTAGACTGCTCAAAGCACTGCTTTGAGGTTGTGGATAGAACTGACGAAGTCAGTAACCATACCTACGGCAAGGCGAAGCTGACGTGGTTTGAAGAGATTTTCGAAGAGTATAAACTGCTTATAAAATAAAAAGGAGTTCAGATGGAACACATTATTTATCAGCTTGAAGAGGATTTGGCAATCCTTACCTTAAACCGTCCTGAGGTTGCGAATGGCTTTCACATCCCCATGTGTGAGGAGATTTTAGAAGCGCTGACTCTGGCGGAAGAGAATCTAGCTGTGCATTTTATCTTGATTAATGCCAATGGAAAAGTTTTCTCAGTTGGGGGAGATTTGGTAGAGATGAAGCGAGCAGTGGATGAGGATGATATTCCATCATTGACGAAAATCGCAGAATTGGTCAATACTATTTCCTATAAAATCAAGCAAATAGGCAAACCTGTCTTGATGGAGGTTGATGGGGCTGTTGCAGGTGCCGCAGCAAATATGGCTGTTGCTGCAGATTTCTGTCTGGCAACGGATAAGGCTAAATTTATCCAAGCCTTTGTTGGAGTTGGCTTGGCTCCGGATGCAGGAGGAATTCATCTCTTGAGTCGAAGTATTGGTGTGACGCGTGCTGCTCAATTAGCCATGACAGGTGAGGCTTTGTCCGCAGAAAAAGCTCTGGAGTGGGGTCTTGTTTATCGGGTCTCTGAAGCTGATAAACTTGAAAAGACGAGAGAACAGCTTCTTAAAAAATTAAGACGTGGTTCAAGCAATTCCTATGCTGCCATTAAGAAGTTGGTGTGGGAGAGTCAATTTAAAGACTGGCAGGATTATGCTGCTTTAGAATTGAACCTACAGGAATCTTTGGCTCAAACAGAGGATTTCAAAGAGGGAGTTCGGGCTCATTCGGAGAGAAGGCGACCTAAATTTACTGGAAAATAAGAAAATACTTGCACTGTTCTTTGAAGTTTGATATAATTTTTTTGTCAAATGTTTTGATTGTGAAAGTTTTTTGAAAAGGAGGGAAAAGAGATTGGACTACCAACGAATTAATGAATATTTAACATCTATATTTAACAATGTCCTCGTCATCGAGGAAGTTAGCTTGAGGGGTAGTCGTTTCAAGGATATCTCCATCAAAGAAGTACATACAATCGATGTAATTGGAAAATTCCCAGATGTGACGCCAAGTCAAGTGTCAAAAGAGTTGATGGTGACTCTTGGGACGGTTACGACGAGTCTGAATAATCTTGAACGAAAGGGTTACATTGAACGTATTCGCTCAGAGCAGGATCGACGTGTGGTGCATCTGCATTTGACAAAGAAGGGTCGCTTGGTTCATAGGCTACATAAACGCTTCCACAAGGCCATGGTTGAAAAAATCATTGATGGTATGAGTAAGCAAGAAATTGATGTTATGAGCAAAGGGTTGACCAATCTTTATCAATTTTTGGAGGATTTGAAATAATGGCTTTTGCAAAAATAAGCCAGGTTGCTCATTATGTGCCAGAGCAAGTGGTTACAAATCATGATTTAGCTCAGATTATGGATACCAATGATGAGTGGATTTCAAGTCGGACGGGAATACGACAAAGGCATATTTCAAGAACAGAATCTACTAGTGATTTGGCTACAGAGGTTGCTAAGAAACTGATGGCAAAATCTGGAATTGCAGGAGAGGAGTTGGATTTTATCATCCTAGCTACCATTACTCCAGATTCGATGATGCCCTCTACGGCTGCTCGTGTCCAAGCTAATATTGGTGCTAATAAGGCATTTGCTTTTGACCTAACAGCTGCCTGCAGTGGATTTGTATTTGCTCTTTCAACTGCTGAAAAGTTTATCGCTTCTGGTCGCTTTCAAAAAGGCTTGGTGATTGGTAGTGAAACCCTCTCTAAAGCAGTCGATTGGTCGGACCGATCAACAGCTGTTTTGTTTGGAGATGGTGCTGGTGGCGTCTTGTTAGAAGCTAGCGATAAGCAACATTTCCTAGCGGAGAGTCTCAATAGCGATGGAAGTCGCAGCGAGTGTCTAACTTATGGACATTCAGGCCTGCATTCTCCGTTTTCAGATCAAGAAAGTGTAAATTCATTTTTGAAGATGGATGGACGCGCAGTCTTTGATTTTGCTATTCGGGACGTAGCCAAGTCTATCAAGCAGACTATTGATGAATCTCCTATAGAGGCGACAGACTTGGATTATCTGCTACTTCATCAGGCTAATGACCGTATCTTGGATAAAATGGCTAGAAAAATTGGTGTCGATCGAGACAAGCTTCCAGCCAATATGATGGAATATGGCAATACCAGTGCAGCAAGTATCCCGATTTTACTTTCAGAGTGTGTAGAACAAGGTCTCATCCCTTTAGATGGTAGCCAGACTGTTTTGCTATCAGGCTTCGGTGGAGGATTGACCTGGGGCACGCTCATTCTTACAATTTAGGTAATCATGTGGTGAACACATTGTTATAAAAAAACTATTTATTTTAAAGGAGTCCTATCATGGCAGTATTTGAAAAAGTACAAGAAATTATCGTTGAAGAACTTGGAAAAGACGCATCAGAAGTAACACTTGAATCAACTTTTGATGATTTGGACGCAGATTCATTGGACTTGTTCCAAGTAATCTCAGAAATCGAAGATGCTTTTGATATCCAAATCGAAGCAGAAGATGACTTGAAAACAGTTGGTGACTTGGTTGCCTACGTTGAAGAGCAAACAAAATAAGCAGAATATAAGATAGAAGGAGTAGGGAAACCCGCTCCCTCTTGTTTAGGTAATAGTTTGATTTTCAAATTATGACAGTATCGAACTATTACGTAAGCAAGAAACGATGGAGGCACTATGAAAACGCGTATTACAGAATTATTGAACATTGATTATCCTATTTTTCAAGGAGGAATGGCTTGGGTTGCTGATGGTGATTTGGCAGGGGCTGTTTCCAAGGCTGGAGGACTAGGCATTATCGGTGGGGGAAATGCCCCGAAAGAAGTTGTCAAGGCAAATATTGACAAGATCAAATCGTTAACGGATAAACCCTTTGGTGTCAACATCATGCTCTTGTCTCCTTTTGTGGAAGATATTGTAGATCTCGTTATAGAGGAAGGTGTTAAGGTAGTGACAACAGGGGCAGGAAATCCAGGTAAATACATGGAACGCTTTCACGAAGCTGGTATTACAGTTATTCCTGTTGTACCAAGTGTTGCCCTAGCTAAACGCATGGAAAAAATCGGTGCGGATGCTGTCATTGCAGAAGGAATGGAAGCTGGGGGACATATCGGTAAATTAACAACAATGACCTTGGTGCGTCAAGTGGTGGCAGCTGTATCTATTCCTGTTATTGCTGCAGGAGGGATTGCGGATGGTGAAGGTGCTGCGGCTGGATTTATGCTAGGGGCAGAGGCTGTTCAGGTTGGAACTCGCTTTGTCGTTGCAAAAGAGTCTAATGCCCATCCAAATTATAAGGCGAAAATTTTAAAAGCTAGAGATATTGATACTACGATTTCAGCACAACACTTTGGCCATGCTGTTCGTGCGATTAAAAATCAGTTGACTCGTGATTTTGAAAAAGCTGAGAAAGATGCCTTTAAACAAGAAAATCCTGATTTGGAAATCTTTGAACAAATGGGAGCGGGCGCTCTAGCCAAAGCGGTTGTTCACGGAGATGTGGATGGTGGATCTGTTATGGCAGGTCAAATTGCAGGGCTTGTTTCCAAAGAAGAAACCGTTGAAGAAATCCTAAAAGATTTGTATTACGGAGCAGCTAAGAAAATTCAAGAAGAAGCCTCTCGTTGGGCAGGAGTTGTAAGAAATGACTAAAACGGCCTTTTTATTTGCTGGTCAAGGTGCCCAGTATCTAGGTATGGGACGGGATCTCTACGATCACTACCCTATTGTCAAAGAAACGATTGATCAAGCGAGTCAGGTACTTGGTTATGATTTGCGTTATCTCATTGATACGGAAGAAGCAAAACTTAACCAGACTCGCTATACGCAACCAGCTATTTTAGCAACTTCAGTTGCTATTTACCGATTATTGCAAGAAAAGGGCTATCAGCCTGATATGGTTGCTGGTTTGTCCCTTGGAGAATACTCTGCCTTGGTGGCTAGCGGCGCCTTGGATTTTGAAGAAGCGGTTGTTTTGGTAGCTAAGCGTGGCGTCTATATGGAAGAAGCGGCTCCTGCTGGCTCTGGCAAGATGGTAGCAGTTCTCAATACGCCAGTAGAGGTTACTGAAGAAGCCTGTCAAAAAGCTTCTGAACTTGGAGTGGTTACCCCAGCCAACTATAATACACCTGCACAAATCGTGATTGGTGGAGAAGTGGTTGCAGTTGATCGAGCTGTTGAACTCTTGCAGGAAGCAGGTGCCAAACGCTTGATTCCTCTCAAGGTTTCAGGACCTTTTCATACCGCTCTCCTTGAGCCTGCTAGCCAAAAACTAGCTGAAACTCTAGCTCAGGTAAGTTTCTCAGATTTCACTTGTCCCCTAGTCGGTAATACAGAAGCTGCAGTTATGCAAAAAGAAGACATTGCTCGACTTTTGACGCGTCAGGTCAAGGAACCAGTTCGTTTCTACGAAAGTATTGCAGTTATGCAAGAAGCAGGCGTAACCAACTTTATCGAGATTGGGCCGGGGAAAGTCTTGTCAGGCTTTGTTAAAAAGATTGATAAGACGGCTAAACTAGCTACTGTTGAAGATCAGGCTAGCCTGGAAGCTCTTCTAGGAAACTAGTAATCCATTCTCCCATAAATACAAGAGGAAACAGGAGAAAAGAATGCAACTAAAAAATAAAAATATCTTTATTACAGGTTCGAGTCGTGGAATTGGTCTTGCCATCGCCCACAAGTTTGCTCAGGTAGGAGCCAATATTGTTTTAAACAGCCGTGGGGCAATCTCAGAGGACTTGCTAGCCGAGTTTGCAAACTATGGTGTCAAGGTAGTTCCCATTTCAGGGGATGTGTCGGATTTTGCAGACGCTAAGCGTATGGTTGATCAAGCTATTGCAGAGTTGGGTTCAGTAGATGTTTTGGTCAACAATGCAGGGATTACCCAAGATACCCTTATGCACAAGATGACAGAAGCAGATTTTGAAAAAGTTCTCAAGGTTAACTTGACCGGTGCCTTTAACATGACACAATCAGTCTTGAAACCGATGATGAAAGCCAGAGAAGGTGCTATCATTAATATGTCTAGTGTTGTTGGTTTGATGGGAAATATCGGTCAAGCTAACTATGCAGCTTCTAAGGCTGGTTTGATTGGTTTTACCAAGTCTGTGGCGCGTGAAGTGGCTAATCGCAATATCAGGGTTAATGCTATTGCTCCTGGAATGATTGAGTCCGATATGACAGCTGTTCTATCAGACAAGGTAAAAGATGCCATGCTGGCGCAAATTCCTATGAAAGAATTTGGGCAGGCAGAGCAGGTTGCAGATTTAACAGTATTTTTAGCAGGCCAAGATTATCTAACTGGTCAAGTGGTTGCCATTGATGGCGGCCTCAGTATGTAGCAGAAGCTAGAGGTAAAAAAGATGAAACTAAATCGTGTAGTAGTAACAGGTTATGGAGTGACATCTCCAATCGGAAATACACCAGAAGAATTTTGGAATAGTTTGACAAGTGGAAAAATCGGAATTGGACCAATTACAAAATTTGATCACAGCAACTTTGATGTGCATAATGCGGCAGAAATCCAAGATTTTCCTTTTGATAAATACTTTGTTAAGAAAGATACCAACCGTTTTGATAACTATTCTTTGTATGCCTTGTATGCAGCCCAAGAGGCTGTCAACCATGCCAATCTGGATGTAGAGGCTCTTGACAAGGATCGTTTTGGTGTTATCGTTGCCTCTGGTATTGGTGGAATCAAGGAAATTGAAGATCAAGTGCTTCGACTCCGTGACAAAGGACCAAAACGTGTGAAACCATTGACCCTTCCAAAAGCCTTACCAAATATGGCTTCAGGAAATGTTGCTATGCGTTTTGGAGCAAACGGTGTTTGTAAATCCATCAATACTGCCTGCGCTTCATCAAATGACGCGATTGGGGATGCCTTCCGCTCAATTAAATTTGGTTTCCAAGACGTTATGTTGGTAGGTGGTTCAGAAGCCTCTATCACACCTTTTGCTATTGCTGGTTTCCAAGCCCTAACTGCTCTCTCTACTACAGAGGATCCTACTCGTGCTTCCATTCCATTTGATAAGGACCGTAACGGTTTTGTTATGGGAGAAGGTTCAGGGATGTTAGTTCTTGAAAGCCTTGAACACGCTGAAAAACGTGGGGCTACTATCCTTGCTGAAGTGGTTGGTTATGGACACACCTGTGATGCCTACCACATGACTTCTCCTCATCCAGAAGGTCAGGGAGCTATCAAGGCCATCAAATTAGCCTTGGAAGAAGCTGAGATTTCTCCAGAGCAAGTAGCCTATGTCAATGCTCACGGAACGTCAACTCCTGCTAATGAAAAAGGAGAAAGTGGTGCGATCGTGGCTGTTCTTGGTAAGGAAGTACCTGTATCATCAACCAAATCATTCACAGGACATTTACTGGGTGCTGCAGGTGCAGTAGAAGCTATCGTAACAATCGAGGCTATGAGTCATAACTTTGTGCCAATGACAGCCGGAACAAGTGAAGTATCAGATTATATTGAAGCCAATGTCGTTTATGGACAAGGCTTGGAGCAAGAAATTCCATACGCTATTTCAAATACTTTTGGTTTTGGTGGCCATAATGCAGTTCTTGCTTTCAAACGTTGGGAGAATAAATAAGTATGAATTTAAACGATATTAAAGATTTGATGGCCCAATTTGACCAGTCAAGTTTGAGAGAATTTTCTTATAAAAATGGAACGGATGAATTGCAGTTTAGCAAGAATGAAGCTAGACTTGTGCCTGAAGTTGCACCTCAAGTCGCTCCAGCAGAAACTGTAGTGGAAGAAGTTCCAGCTCCAGCTGAAGCAAGCGTGGCTGCTGAGGGAGATGTTGTAGAGAGTCCACTTGTTGGAGTGGCTTACTTGGCTGCTGGTCCAGATAAACCTGCCTTTGTAACAGTTGGTGATAGTGTTAAAAAAGGTCAAACATTGGTAATTATTGAAGCCATGAAAGTCATGAATGAAATCCCAGCTCCTAAGGATGGTGTGGTAACGGAAATTCTCGTTTCTAACGAAGAAATGGTTGAGTTTGGTAAAGGATTGGTACGTATCAAATGATCGATATTCAAGGAATCAAAGAGGCCCTTCCTCACCGTTATCCTATGCTCCTAGTAGACCGTGTGTTGGAAGTGAGCGAGGACATTATTGTTGCTATCAAAAATGTGACCATTAACGAGCCCTTCTTCAACGGTCATTTTCCTCAATACCCTGTCATGCCAGGTGTTCTGATCATGGAAGCATTGGCGCAAACAGCTGGTGTCTTGGAGTTGTCAAAACCTGAAAATAAAGGAAAACTGGTCTTTTACGCTGGTATGGACAAGGTTAAATTCAAGAAGCAAGTTGTACCAGGTGATCAATTAGTTATGACGGCAACATTTGTAAAACGTCGCGGTAGCATTGCCGTGGTTGAAGCAAAGGCTGAAGTGGATGGCAAGCTTGCAGCTAGTGGTACTCTTACCTTTGCAATAGGGAACTAAGGAGGTTCTCCATGTTTCGAAAAATTTTAATTGCCAATCGTGGTGAAATTGCGGTTCGTATTATCCGTGCGGCGCGTGAATTGGGCATTGCGACGGTGGCGGTTTATTCAACTGCTGATAAGGAAGCTCTTCATACGCTTTTGGCAGATGAAGCAGTTTGTATCGGTCCTGGCAAGGCAACAGAGTCTTATCTCAATATTAATGCGGTTCTATCAGCTGCAGTCTTGACTGAGGCAGAGGCCATTCACCCAGGTTTTGGATTTCTCAGTGAAAATTCCAAATTTGCGACCATGTGTGAAGAGGTGGGAATCAAGTTTATAGGTCCATCTGGTCATGTCATGGATATGATGGGGGATAAAATCAATGCACGTGCTCAGATGATCAAAGCAGGTGTTCCAGTCATTCCAGGTTCGGATGGAGAAGTGCATAACTCTGAGGAAGCTTTGATTGTTGCTGAAAAAATTGGCTACCCTGTTATGCTCAAGGCTTCAGCAGGTGGAGGTGGTAAAGGGATTCGTAAGGTTGAAAAACCAGAAGACCTCGTTTCAGCCTTTGAAACTGCTTCAAGTGAAGCCAAGGCCAATTATGGCAATGGTGCCATGTACATTGAACGGGTTATCTATCCAGCTCGTCACATCGAAGTTCAAATCCTAGGAGATGAACATGGACATGTGATTCACTTGGGGGAACGGGATTGTTCTCTTCAACGGAATAACCAAAAGGTTTTGGAAGAAAGTCCTTCGATTGCAATTGGCAAAACGCTACGCAATGAAATTGGTTCTGCTGCTGTTCGAGCTGCAGAGTCTGTTGGCTATGAGAATGCAGGGACAATTGAGTTTCTGCTTGATGAAGCAAGTAGTAACTTCTACTTCATGGAAATGAATACTCGTGTACAAGTAGAACATCCAGTAACAGAGTTTGTTTCAGGTGTGGATATCGTTAAGGAACAGATTCGCATTGCGGCAGGTCAGCCCCTGTCTGTTAAGCAAGAAGATATTATTCTACGCGGTCATGCCATCGAGTGTCGCATCAATGCAGAAAATCCAGCCTTTAACTTTGCTCCAAGTCCAGGTAAGATTACCAATCTCTATCTTCCAAGTGGTGGAGTTGGCTTGCGAGTGGATTCAGCAGTTTATCCAGGCTATACTATTCCGCCTTATTATGATAGTATGATTGCCAAAATCATCGTTCATGGTGAAAATCGTTTTGATGCCTTGATGAAAATGCAACGTGCCCTCTATGAATTAGAGATTGAAGGGGTGCAGACCAATGCAGATTTCCAGCTTGACCTCATTTCAGATCGCAATGTCATTGCTGGAGATTACGATACTTCCTTCTTGATGGAAACCTTCTTACCCAAATATCAAGAAAAAGAATAAAATGACTTCAAGAGTTTAAACCGAAAAGGGGAATTAATGGCTCTATTTAGTAAAAAAGATAAGTATATTCGAATCAATCCCAATCGTTCGGTTAGGGAAAAACCTCAAGCCAAGCCAGAGGTTCCAGATGAATTATTCTCCCAGTGTCCAGGCTGTAAGCATACCATTTATCAGAAGGATCTGGGAAGTGAGCGTATCTGTCCACATTGTAGCTATACCTTTCGTATTTCTGCCCAAGAACGCTTGGCTTTGACGATTGATATGGGAACCTTCAAGGAATTGTTTACAGGGATTGAAAGCAAGGATCCCTTACATTTCCCTGGTTATCAAAAGAAACTAGCAACTATGCGTGAAAAAACAGGTTTGGATGAAGCCGTTGTGACAGGAACTGCTCTTATTAAAGGTCAGACTGTGGCTCTTGGGATAATGGATTCTAACTTTATCATGGCTTCTATGGGTACGGTTGTAGGTGAAAAAATCACTCGTTTGTTTGAGTATGCGACTGTCGAAAAATTGCCAGTTGTCCTATTCACAGCCTCTGGTGGAGCCCGTATGCAGGAAGGAATCATGAGTCTCATGCAGATGGCCAAGATTTCTGCAGCGGTTAAACGCCATTCAAATGCAGGCCTCTTTTACCTGACCATTTTGACAGATCCAACGACAGGTGGTGTGACAGCTTCTTTCGCTATGGAAGGCGATATCATTCTGGCCGAACCACAAAGTTTGGTTGGTTTTGCTGGGCGTCGTGTGATTGAAAACACGGTTCGTGAAAGCTTGCCAGAGGATTTCCAAAAGGCAGAATTCCTATTGGAACATGGCTTTGTGGATGCTATCGTTAAAAGAAGAGATTTGCCAGATACGATTGCTAGCCTAGTCAGATTGCACGGAGGGAGTCCTAGATGAATATTGCAAAAATAGTCAGAGAAGCGCGTGAGCAGAGTCGCTTGACAACCTTAGACTTTGCGACAGGCATTTTTGATGACTTTATCCAATTACATGGTGACCGTTCTTTTCGAGATGATGGTGCAGTTGTTGGTGGTATCGGATGGCTTGGAGACCAAGCTGTAACAGTGGTTGGTATCCAAAAAGGCAAGAGTTTACAAGATAACCTCAAGCGGAATTTTGGTCAACCACATCCAGAAGGCTACCGCAAGGCCCTACGTTTGATGAAACAGGCTGAAAAGTTTGGTCGTCCAGTTGTGACCTTTATCAATACTGCAGGTGCCTATCCTGGTGTCGGCGCGGAAGAACGTGGACAGGGAGAAGCTATCGCTCGCAATCTCATGGAAATGAGTGACCTGAAAGTTCCGATTATCGCCATCATTATAGGTGAAGGTGGTTCAGGTGGGGCTCTGGCTCTAGCAGTCGCAGACCGTGTTTGGATGCTGGAAAATTCTATCTATGCCATTCTCAGCCCAGAAGGCTTTGCTTCCATTCTATGGAAGGACGGAACTCGTGCCATGGAAGCAGCAGAGTTGATGAAAATCACTTCACATGAATTGCTAGAAATGAACGTGGTGGACAAGGTGATTTCTGAAGCAGGACTTTCTAGTAAAGAACTGATTAAGAGTGTTAAAAAAGAACTCCAAACTGAACTAGCTTTACTTTCACAAAAACTGCTAGAAGAGTTGTTGGAAGAACGTTACCAACGATTTAGAAAATACTAATACCTCAGAATACATAAAAACTAGAACTGGCAGTCAGTTCTAGTTTTTATGTGCTTCTTAATCTGTGCAGAGAGGAAAGTCAAAAAGTGCTTGGAAGACCAAACACCTTTTTGATTATTCATTTTCTTCAGTTACAAATTGACTAAGCAGTCCGTTGATAAAGCGGGCTGATTTTTGATCTGAAAAATTCTTGGCAAGTTCAATAGCTTCATTGACTGCTACCAGCTGAGGTGTATCAAATGATGTAATTTCAAAGATACCCAAGCGTAGTAAGTTTTTTTCGACCAAGGTCAAGCGTTCAACTGTCCAGCCTGACTTGAGGTGCTGGTTGATTTGTTTATCCAACTCGTCTTTTTGAGCTTGAACACCAGAAACCAAGTTCAGAAGAAAGGCAGGGATTTGCACATCTGCATCTTCACGGTCATGTGTGTAGGCAAAGTGACAAGCTGTCTCCATATCTGTGCCGAATTCAAGGCTCATAAGAGCTTGAAAAGCACATTTACGAAGTTCGCGTCTAGATTCTAATAATGGACTAGTCATTGAGGAAGTCCTCGTTAAATAGATCTTTCAACTCTGGTTTAGGTGTTTTGTCTGGAACAATTCCTGTAACATGGATATTGACAGCAGCAAGTTCCACATCAGCCATATCATGGACAGCATCTTTGACCGCTTTTTGAATAGCAAGAGCAACTTTTGGTACTTTCACACCGTACTCAAGATAGAGGTAGATGTCAGCAGTTAGTTCTTCGTTGCTTTCTTTTAAGTAGACGCCACGACCAAGAGAGAGTTTTGATAGGGTATCAGATACGGATTTATTTGAAAATGAATGGACACCATCAACTTTAGCAGTTGCGATGGCAATGATTTTTTCAAGTACACGTGGAGCGATAACGATTTCGCCAAATTGTTCTTCAGTTCCCATAGAATGACCTCTTTCTAGAGATTAGGCACGAGAAACGTAAGTTCCTTCTGCAGTGTTGATGATCAATTTTTGTCCAGCTTCGATGAAGTCAGGAACGTTGACAACAAGTCCAGTTTCCATAGTTGCTGGTTTACCAGAACCTGTAACAGTAGCACCCTTGATAGATGGTTGTGTTTCAGCAACTGTCAATTCAACAGTAGTTGGTACAGTTACACCGATTACTTCAGTTCCGTAGAATTGGATTTTTACATCTGAGTTTTCAAGGATGTAAAGCAATTCATTTTCAACGTTTACGACTGGGATTTCGTATTGGTCATAAGTTTCAGTGTTCATGAAGTAGGCAGTTTCATCCATTTTGTACAAGTATTGAGCTGGAACAGTTTCGATAATAGCTTGTTCGAATTTTTCTTCTGGACGGTAGCTTGTATCAAATGTAGAACCAGTACGGACATCACGCAATTTCATACGCATGATCGTGTTTCCTTTACCTGGTTTGTGGTGGCTAGCTTCCAAAACGCGGATTAATTTTCCGTCTGCAGTTTCAAATGTCATACCAGCTTTCAATTTGCTTGCTTCAATCATGTTTTTACCTCTTTAATAAATATTATTACTCTTCATTTTACCATAAAATCTTCTGGAAATAAAGCCAAAATAGTTATTGGGAGATGGTAGGGGAGAAAAAAACCAACCTCAGGGCCAATGTCATTAAGTTAAGAAATTCAAATACAATTCTGTATTTGGGTTTCTTTTTTATGTGATAAACTTATAGTTAAGGAGGGATTTCCCATGATAAAACAAATAAAAGCCCACTTGAATAATAGTATTCAGAG
>NZ_PKIE01000019.1 GCF_002860865.1 Streptococcus mitis | reverse complement strand
GGGACAGAACATCGTACCATTAAATACCTGAATAATTTGATTGAACAAGACCATCGTCCAGTAAAGAGACGCAATAAATTCTATCGAAGTTTACGCACTGCCTCACCCACGATTAAAGGCATGGAAGCCATCCGAGGATTATATAAGAAAACCCGAAAAGAAGGCACTCTCTTCGGGTTTTCGGTCTGTACTGAAATCAAGGTATTATTGGGAATCCCAGCTTAAATCATAGATGCCGTAAGGGATTTTATTCTTTATTTAAAACTTTGCAACAGAACCCTTTTTAGTAACTATAAAATGCTAGAAAGTATACTCCTTATTAAAAAGAGTTTTGGACTAGTTTTGTGCAATTTTATTACCCATATCCGTAATAAGAGAGGCTAAATTAATTGCCTTTAATGATTGTAGAAATTGGTTGTGAATATCATTAGACACATAACCAGCTAGCAAAATATGCTCAGCCATGTCATATTGCTTAATCAAGAGAATCTTATCATGTTTTTCATTAAATAAAATCGCACTAATTGCTGTATTAAAGACTGGAAAACGAAAACTCGCACATTGTGAACAATAAGGAATATCTCCCTCATCTTTTAAAAATTTTTTCTCCAAAGGATGCCCACATTCGGGACAACAAGTCATTGTTTTGTCAAATATAGAAACCTCTTTTTTAAAGTTCTTAAAAGTAATTTTACCAGTAAAATCGAGACCACGCAAGACATTGAAATAAATCAAGACTTTTTTTTTAATTTATCTTATGATATACTAAACTTATCAGCTATTGGTTCTGAAAAAGTGTCTGCCACAGTTTTACTACAAATTCTCATGACTTGTGCCAAGATTTATAAAAAACGGATAGCTATAATAGCTCTTAGAGCAAAAACATGACATATAGGAGGTTAAAGACATGTCATACTTTTATCTTTTTATCGCCATTGTAGGAGAGATATTGGGAACTAACCTTTTGAAATTATCAGACGGTTTTACAAAGCCTATTCCAACCGTTTCTGCCCTACTTAGCTATGGCGTTTGTTTCTATTTCTTATCACTAGCAATGCAAAAAATTCCTGTAGGAATAGCTTATGCAACATGGTCAGCTGTCGGTTTAGTTTTGATAGCCTCTATCGCAGTAATGATTTTCAAAGAAACACTAAATGTTTATAGCATTATCGGTTTAATTTTGATTATCATTGGTGTTGTCATGGTTAACTTATTAGGAAATGCAGGACATTAATAAAACCGGCTCTATACTATTTGTAGTGGGTAAATCCCCTATGGATATTATGGAGCCTATTTTGTTGTAGAAAAAAAGTTCCATAAGAACTATAATGAAAAGCTAGAATTCTGTCAATATTTTGGACACATTTTGGGAGGGAATTTTGAAGACTAGCGTCCTCCTAATTTTCCCAATAAGTTTTAACTTCTTCAAAAATCTTATTCAAAAGTTCTGCATCTTTTTCTGACAACTGATTTTTTTCTATAACTCTATCTTTTAGTTCTGTTGCCTTTATTTTATTTCTTGCCACCGAAACTGCTATTGAATGTTTCAAAATATCAAACTCATCCTTTGAAAAGTTTGCAATATTGGTAAGATCTAATTGTTCTAGAGGTAAACTACTGATAATTGAATAAGGTTTTTGTCCCAGCAAATAATCTGTAGTAGTCCCAAAGATATTTGCGGTTCTGTTGCAAAGTTTTAAATCTACTATCAAATAAGGTAGAATAATAGAAAAAGATAGCAGGAGGAATGACGATGAATCATTTTAAAGGAAAGCAATTTCAGCAGGATGTGATTATT